>NZ_JBHVVE010000034.1:0-86478 GCF_042883725.1 Kitasatospora sp. NPDC058184 | reverse complement strand
GTGTTCCGGGGCGGGCGGGGCCCCCCGGGGGGGGGGGCCCCGGGGGGGGCCCCCCGCCGCCGTGTGAGGAGCGCGGTGCTCAGGTGGTGGTGCCCCCGGCGCCGCCGGCGCCCGCACCGGACCCGCCGGACCCGCCGGACCCGGGCAGCCCCGGGATGGTCGGCAGCTTGCCCTTGTAGTCGGTGATGCCCTTGACGATGGTGTCCATCACCGCGACGTCCGGCGACTTGTCGGCGATGTCGAAGCCGAAGTGCACCGAGACCAGCGACTTCCCGTCGGCGGACGGGAAGACCACGGTCTGCACGTAGCCGTTGTTGCCCTTGGGCGCGTCCACCTTCCAGCGGACCAGGTAGCCGTCCTGGCCGTTGACCTTCACGGCCTCGGACTTGAGCTCCTGGTGCCCGGTGACGTCGCCGTACGCGGCCTTGGCGGCCGCCGCGATGTCGGCCTTGGCCGCCGCCTGGGCGTCGGTGCCGCCGCCGTCGATCCGGCCGGTGTTGGCCCCGCCGAGGGAACAGGTGTTCTTGCCGTCCACACAGGTGTACGAGCCGACGCTGAGCATGGCGTAGCCGTCGGTGGTGGTGCCGGCCTCCCAGCCGTCCGGGACCGGCAGGGTGAGCTTGTTGACCACGTCGATCGCCTGGTCGGTGCTCGGGCGGGTCTTGCCGCCGCCGTTGCCGTTCCCGCCGCCGCCCTTCCCGCCGTTGCCCCCGTTGCCGCCCTTGCTGTCCCCGCCCCCGCCGTTGCCGGGGTCGCCGAAGCCCGGGAGGCCGCCCCACGGGCCGTAGCCGCCGCCCTGCGGGGCCGGGCGGGCGCTGCGCGGGGCGCGGTCGCTGTGGCCGTCCACCGCGAGGTAGGTGACCCCCGAACCGACGGCCAGGCCGAGCAGGGCGGCGACGGTGGTCGCCAGCACCAGCTTGGAGGGCTTGCGCCGGGCCTTGCGCGGCGGCCCGGCGGGCGAGCCGTAGGCGGCGCCGAAGGGCGGCGGCTCCGGGTAGCGGACGGTCGGGCCGCTCTCCAGCACCTCGCCCTCCAGCACCGTGGTCTGCCCGGCCGCTCCCGGCCCCGGGGCCGCGGCGGCCGTCGGCTCCGCCTCCGGGGCCTGCGGTGCCGGGGCGTCCGAGGGTGCGGGCCGGGTGTCGGCCGTCCAGCCCTTGCCGTCCCACCACCGCTGCGGCCTCGGGTCGCCGGTGGTGTTCTTGGGGTCCGGGTACCACCCGGCGGGAATCTGCTCGCTCACGGTAGAGAATCTAAAGGCAGCCGGATAAACGCGAAATCAGCGCGGCCCGGAATTCCCGCCGTTTTCGATGAGATTCCGGTGAGAACCCCGGCTGCGACCCTTCCGCGGCCCGACCGCCGAGCCCGCGGGCGGCTACAGCGGTGTGACGTACGCCCCGGAGATGCCGCCGTCCACCAGGAACTCGCTCGCCGTGATGAACGAGGAGTCGTCGCTGGCCAGGAAGGCCACCGCGGCGGCGATCTCCTCGGCCCGGGCGAACCGGCCGAGCGGGATGTGCACCAGCCGGCGGGCGGCCCGCTCCGGGTCCTTGGCGAACAGCTCGCGCAGCAGCGGGGTGTCCACCGGCCCCGGCGAGAGCGCGTTGACCCGGATGCCCTCCCGGGCGAACTGCACGCCCAGCTCGCGGGACATCGCCAGCACCCCGCCCTTGGAGGCGGTGTAGGAGATCTGCGAGGTGGCCGCGCCCATCCGGGCCACGAAGCTGGCGGTGTTGATGATCGAGCCCCGCCCGTGCCGGCGCATGTACGGCAGCGCGGCCTTGCAGCACAGGTAGACCGAGGTCAGGTTGACCTCCTGGACCCTGCGCCAGGCGTCCAGCCCGGTGGTCAGGATCGAGTCGTCCTCGGGCGGCGAGATGCCCGCGTTGTTGAACGCGACGTCCACGCTGCCGCAGGTCTCGTACGCCTCGTCGAACAGCGCCTCGACCATGTACGGGTCGGTGACGTCGGTGTGCACGAACAGCCCGCCGACCTCCTTGGCGGCGGCCCGCCCGGTCTCCTCGTCGAGGTCGGCGCAGACCACCTTCGCGCCCTCCGAGGCGAGCCGGCGGGCGGCGGCCAGGCCGATCCCGCTGCCCGCGCCGGTGACCACGGCGGTGCGGCCGACCAGCCGTCGGCAGACGGGCTCGTCCGGCGCGGCGTGCTTCTCGCTCATCGGGCTGTCACTCCTCGCTGTGGATGAAGACGTTCTTGGTCTCGGTGAAGTGGCGCAGCGCGTCCGGCCCCAGCTCGCGGCCCACCCCGGACTCGCCGAAGCCGCCGAAGGGCGTCCAGTAGCGCACCGAGGAGTGCGAGTTGACCGACAGGTTGCCCGCCCGTACGCTCCGGGCCAGGCGCAGCGCGCGGCCGACGTCCCTGGTCCAGATCGAGCCGGACAGGCCGTAGCGGGTGGCGTTGGCCAGCCGCAGCGCGTCGGCCTCGTCGGTGAACGGCAGGACGGCGGCGACCGGGCCGAAGATCTCCTCGGTGACGGCCGGGACCTCCGGGTCCTCGGGGGCGACCACCGTCGGCGGGTACCAGTAGCCGGGCCCGTCCGGGACCTTGCCGCGGGCCAGCACCGGCAGGTCGGGGGTGAGGTAGGAGGCCACCCGGCGGACCTGGGCGGCCGAGATCAGCGGGCCGAGCTGGGTCTGCGGGTCGGTCGGGTCGCCGGTGCGCAGGGTGTCGACGGCGGGCAGCAGCAGGGCGAGGAAGTCCTCGTACACCTCGCGCTGGACCAGGATCCGGCTGCGGGCGCAGCAGTCCTGGCCGCTGTTGTCGGCGAAGGAGAGCGGGTCGGCGGCGCGGGCCAGGTCGGCGTCGGCGAAGACGATGTTGGGGCTCTTGCCGCCGAGCTCCAGGGTGACCCGCTTGGCGCGGGCGGCGCAGCGGGCGGCGACCTCCTTGCCGACGAGGGTCGAGCCGGTGAAGACGATCTTGCGGACGGCCGGGTGGTCCACCAGGGCGCGTCCGGTGGTGGCGCCCGCGCCGGGGACGGTCTGGAACAGGCCCTCGGGCAGGCCCGCCGCGAGGGCGAGTTCGGCCAGCCGCAGAGCGGTCAACGGGGTGGCCTCGGCGGGCTTGAGCAGGACGGCGTTGCCGGCCGCCAGGGCGGGGGCGAAGCCCCAGGCGGCGATCGGCATCGGGAAGTTCCACGGCGCGATCACCCCGACCAGGCCGACCGGCTCGTGGAAGGTCACGTCCAGGCCGCCGGGGACCGGGATCTGCCGGCCGGTCAGCCGTTCCACTCCCCCGGCGGCGTACTCCAGCAGGTCCCGGACGTTGCCGGCCTCCCAGCGGGCGTTGGCCTGGAGGTGGCCGGCCTCCGCCACCTCCAGGGCGGCCAGCTCCGGGACGTGCACCTCGACCTGGTCGGCGAACCGGCGCAGCAGCCGGGCGCGTTCACCGGGGGCCAGCGCCGCCCAGCCGGCCTGGGCCTTCACCGCCCGCCGGACGGCCGCGTCCAGCTGCTCGGGGGTGGTGTCGGGGACGGTGGCGAGCACCTCGCCGGTGGCGGGGTTGCGGACCGTGCTGCTCCCGGCGGTCGCGTTCGGCTCGGTCACGGCTCACATCCGTTCGAAGGATCGGTAGCGCTCCCAGTCGGTGACCGCCCCGTCGTAGGCGGACTGCTCGACCCGGGCCATGTTCAGGTAGTGCTCGACCACGTCGTCGCCGAAGGCCTCGCGGGCCAGTGCGCTGTCCGCCCAGAGCCCGGCGGCCTCGCGCAGCGAGCCGGGCACCCGCGCGTACTCCTCCACCGCGTAGGCGTTGCCGAGGCAGGGCGCGGGCAGGTCCAGCTTGCGCTGCAGCCCGTGCAGGCCGGCCGCGATCATCCCGGCCACCGCGAGGTACGGGTTGACGTCGCCGCCCGGCACCCGGTTCTCCATCCGCAGGCCGGGGCCGTGGCCGACCACCCGGTAGGCGCAGGTGCGGTTGTCCCGGCCCCAGGCGACGGCGGTCGGGGCGAAGGAGCCCGGGCGGTAGCGCTTGTAGGAGTTGATGTTCGGCGCGTACAGCAGGCTGAACTCGCGCAGCGCGACCAGCTGGCCGGCCAGGAAGTGCCGCATGGTGTCGGTCATCCGGCCGTCCCGGTCGGCGAAGGCGGGGGCGCCGACGGCGTCGCGCAGCGAGAGGTGGATGTGGCAGCTGTTGCCCTCGCGCTCGTCGTACTTGGCCATGAAGGTGAGCGCGCAGCCGAGTTGGGCGGCGATCTCCTTCGCGCCGGTCTTGTAGACGCTGTGCTGGTCGCAGGTGGTGAGGGCGTCGGCGTAGCGGAAGGCGATCTCGTGCTGGCCGAGGTTGCACTCGCCCTTGGCGGACTCCACCACCAGGCCGGCGCCGGCCATCTCGGTACGGATCCGGGACAGCAGCGGCTCGACCCGGGCGGTGCCCAGCATCGAGTAGTCCACGTTGTAGAGGTTCGCCGGGGTCAGGCCGCGGTACCCGCCCAGCCAGGCCTGCTCGTAGGTGTCGCGGAAGACCAGGAACTCCAGCTCGGTGCCGATGTCGGCGGCCAGTCCGTACTCGGCGAGCCGGGCGATCTGGCGGCGCAGCAGCTGGCGCGGGGCGGCGTCCACCGGGTGGCCGCCGTGCCGGGCGAGGTCGGCGGTGACCTGGGCGGTGCCGGGCTGCCAGGGGGTCAGCCGCAGGGTGCCGAGGTCGGGGCGCATCGCGAAGTCGCCGTAGCCGGTGGCCCAGGAGGAGAAGGCGTAGCCGTCCACGGTGTTCAGGTCGACGTCGACGGCCAGCAGGTAGTCGCAGGCCTCGGCGCCGTGCTCGGCCACCTCGTCGAGGAAGAACCGGGCGGCGAAGCGCTTGCCCTGGAGGCGCCCCTGCATGTCGGTGAAGGCGAGCGCGACGGTGTGCACCTCACCGGTGTCCACCAGGGCGCGCAGCCGGTCCAGGGTCAGCGGCGGCCGGGGCGGCGAGCCCGCGGCGGCCCGTTCGGGCGTTTCGGACATACCGAACCCTCCTCCTCGATCACTCTTCGAGATCAAACGGTCACAGCGAACCGTACGGCCTGCGACTCGCGGGGCGGAAGAGGGCGGGTGGGTGTCGGGCGCCCGTGGCGCGCCGACGCGCGTGGCTGACGGTGGATCAGGTACTCCGGGGGGAGAATGCGCGCCATGGATCGCAGGCCTTTGATCGGCGTCAGCACCTACCTGGTGGACGCGAGTTGGAGCGATTGGCGGGGCCGCCGGGTGGCCCTGCTGCCCGAGCGGTACACCGCACAGGTCCGGGACTCCGGCGGGATCGCGGTCCTGCTGCCGCCGGACGTCCCGGAGCGCGCCCCGGAGGTGCTGGCCCGGCTGGATGGCCTGGTGATCGCGGGCGGGCCGGACATCGACCCGGCGTACTACGGGGAGCCGGCCCACCCGGCGACGGAGGTGGACTCGCCGGAGCGGGACGCCTGGGAGGTCGCGCTGCTGCGGTCGGCGCTGGCGGCGGGGATGCCGCTGCTGGCGGTCTGCCGGGGGATGCAGGTCCTGAACGTGGTGTGCGGCGGGACGCTGGTGCAGCACCTGCCGGACGTGGTGCCGGTGGACGTGCACGGCGGCTCGCCCGGGTGCTACGGCTCGCACCTGGTGCGGCCGGTGCCGGGGACGCTGCTGGGCGGGCTGCTGCCGGAGAGCGAGCTGGAGGTGCCGACCTTCCACCACCAGGCCGTCGACCGGGTGGGGGCGGGCCTGCGGGTGAGCGCCCACGCGCCGGACGGGACGGTGGAGGCGGTGGAGGGGCCGGGGTTCGCGCTCGGGGTGCAGTGGCACCCGGAGCAGGGGGACGACCTGCGGCTGATGCGGGCCCTGGTCCGGGCGGCCACCGCGGCGGTCCTCGACGCGATGGCGCTGGGGTAGATCAACTGGGCGCGGGGGAACGGGAGTTCGGGAGGCCGGCCGGGTGCGGAGTGAGCCGGATCCGGCCGCCCGGACGGGAACGACAACGGTCACCAGTACAACCTTTGGATCTTTGTCGATTCTGCGGTTCACTTCGGTTGCGGGGCGGTCGTATCGCGCCCCCTTTCCCACCCGTGCGCCCAGAGAGGACTTCCATGGCCGGGCACGAGCACTCGCACGATGATCATGCGCATGACCAGAGGCACTCGCCCTCGCACTCGCACGGCTCCGGGGGGCACGCGCATGGTTCGGGCGGGCACTCCCACGGCCCCGGGGGGCACTCCCACGGCTCCGGAGGGCACGGCGGCCACTCGCACGGCGTCGCCGCCGACGCGGACCGCCGCTGGCTGCTCAGCGCCCTCGCCCTGATCGTCGTCTTCATGGCCGGCGAGGTCGTGGTCGGCTTCGCCGCCCAGTCCCTGGCCCTGATCTCGGACGCGGCGCACATGCTCACCGACGCCGCCTCGATCGTGCTCGCGCTGATCGCCATGCGGCTCGCCGCCCGCCCGGCCCGGGGCGGCTACACCTACGGCCTCAAGCGCGCCGAGATCCTCTCCGCGCAGGCCAACGGGGTCACCCTGCTGGTGCTGTCGGCCTGGCTGGGCTACGAGGCGGTCACCCGGCTGCTCGAGCCGCCACAGGTCACCGGCTCGCTGGTGCTGATCACCGCGCTGATCGGGATCGTCGTCAACCTCGCGGCCACCTGGTGCATGTCAAAGGCCAACCGCAGCTCGCTGAACGTCGAAGGCGCCTTCCAGCACGTCCTGACCGACCTGTACGCCTTCATCGCCACCGCCGTCGCCGGCGCGATCGTGCTGACCACCGGCTTCGCCCGGGCCGACGCCATCGCCTCGCTGATCGTCGTCGCACTGATGCTCAAGGCCGGCATCGCGCTGGTCCGGGACTCCGGACGCATCTTCCTGGAGGCCGCCCCGGCCGGGATCGACCCGGACGCGGTCGCCGACCGGATGGTCACCGAACCGCTGGTCGAGGAGATCCACGACCTGCACATCTGGGAGATCACCTCCGGCCAGCCCGCCCTGTCCGCGCACATCCTCGTCACCCCCGGCGGCGACTGCCACGCGGTGCGGCGCTCCCTGCAGCGCCGGCTCTCGGACGAGTACGGCATCACCCACTCCACCCTCCAGGTCGACCACGTCGGCGAGGACGAGGCCGGCGCGCTGCTGCAGATCGCCACCCCGCCCGACTCCACCGCCGCCCCCAACGGCGCCTCCGCCGCCTCCTCCGCCTCCTCCGCCGCCGAGCACTGCGCCGACTCCCACGGCCCGGTCCACCGCGCCGGACCGCACGAGCACTGAGAACCGGCGGTCCGTCACCGCCGTACGGCATGATCTGAGGCGTGACCGCACCGCGACTGATGCTGCTCGACTCCGCCAGCCTGTACTTCCGGGCCTACTACGGCGTACCGGACACCCTGCGCTCGCCGCAGGGTGAGCCGGTCAACGCCGTCCGCGGCCTGCTGGACTTCATCGCCCGGCTGGTCCACGACCACCGGCCCGACCAGCTGGTCGCCTGCATGGACGCCGACTGGCGCCCGCAGTGGCGGGTCGACCTCGTCCCCTCCTACAAGACCCACCGGGTCGCCGAGGCCGCCGAGGACGGCGAGGAGGAGGTGCCCGACACGCTGGCCCCGCAGGTCCCGGTGATCGAGCAGGTGCTGGACGCCCTCGGCATCGCCCGGGTCGGCTCCCCCGGCTACGAGGCGGACGACGTGATCGGCACCCTCACCGCCCGCGCCACCGGCCCGGTGCAGATCGTCACCGGCGACCGCGACCTCTTCCAACTGGTCGACGACGCCCGCGGGATCACCGTGCTCTACCCGGTCAAGGGCATGGGCAACCTCCAGGTCACCGACGACGCGCTGCTCCAGGAGAAGTACGGCGTACGCGGCGCCCAGTACGCCGACATGGCCGCCCTGCGCGGAGACCCGTCCGACGGCCTGCCCGGCGTCAAGGGCATCGGCGAGAAGACCGCCGCCCAACTGATCAACGAGTACGGCGACCTCCCGGCCATCCGCGCCGCCGCCCTCGACCTCGGCTCCAAGCTCACCCCGGCCCGCCGCCGCAACATCGTCGAAGGCGCCGCCTACCTCGACGTCGCCCCCACCGTCGTCCGCGTCGCCCCCGACGCCCCCCTCCCGGACTTCGACCCGGCCCTCCCCCGCGAACCCCTCTACCCCATGACCCTGGAGGAACTCTCCACCCGCTGGGGCCTCGGCACCTCCCTCGACCGCCTCCTGGAATCCCTCGCCACCCGCTGACCCCGATTCCACTCCGGGGCCCGCACGTTCGCCTCGAACGCGCGGGCCCCTGCCCTACCGGCCGACCGCTACGCGGCCGGCCAGCCGTGGTGCGCCAGGCCGCCGGGGTCGGTGAGGGCGCCGCGGATGCCTGCGGCGGGGTACGGGATCAGGTCGTCGGGCAGGTCGTCCTCGGCGAACCAGCGCAGGTCCAGGCACTTCTCGGGCTCGCGGTTGACGGGCTCCCCCTGCCACGCGGTGGCGAGGTAGAACAGGCCGAGGCGCAGGGGCGCGGAGTCCTGGTGGTGCAGGACGGTGTAGGCGAGGCGGAGGCGGGCCGGATCGGTCGTGATACCGGTCTCCTCCGCCAGCTCGCGGGCGGCGCCGTGGGCGGGTTTCTCGCCGGGGTCGAGTTTGCCACTAGGGGCGTGCCACTGGCCGTAGCCATAGGGGCCGCCGCGCTGGGAGAGCAGGATCTTGCCGCCCGGGGTGCGCAGGACGACGTGCACGTCCACGATCGGGAGCGGGGCAGGGCCGATGTCGCTGATTGTGCTCATGTTCTCTCTAACTCCCGTACGGGATTTCGGTGTTGACCGTCCGGTGCGATACCGCTTCCAGGATGGCCTATGCGGTGTCGGGCTCCGTGGTCAGCAGGACTGCGAAGTCGGGGACGTCCGCGCCCTTGTCGGCGGCGAGCAGGATGTCGGAGTCCACACCGTTGGCACTCTGGAGGACGAGGCCGAAGGGCAGGTATCAGCCCAACAGTTTCGGAGCCCAGCGGCCTCGCTCGACCCGAGCGAGGCCGCAAAGCCCTGTCGCCGGGGCCGACCACTCAGGCGGCGGCACCGTACTCGCGCGTCAGCCTCCGGACTTCGGCGTCCTTGAAGGCCAGTACCTCCTCCACGATCCCGCTCTTCGGCAGCTCGGCCACGGGCACGCAGAGGTCCATCCGCTGAATGCAGACGCCCACCATGTACTCCCCCTGATCGGTGAGGTACAGGCGGATGCCGTAGTAGCCCTCCTCGCAGTCCGTGTCGTTGTTGAACCGGCACGACGCGCAGGTGTCGGGGAGCCGCACGGGCAGCAGCCGCTTGACGTACACCGCTCGGCTGCCGAGCGCCCGGTAGAGGGTGCGCTCGTCGGAGGTCCCGGCGGTGAACGTCCGGAGCACCGGTTCCGCGCCGACCCGGGCCAGCACTTCGGAGATCGCCGCGACCGACTCCGGCCCGTCCTGGATGCTGGTGAGCATCCGCACGTCCGCGAACTGGCCGTACGACTCGACCAGGTTGACGACCCGGCCGACGTGGGCCATTCCGGGGACGACGATGTTCACGGAGACCTTCACGCCGTTGGAGACGGCGGCACGGATGGTCTGCTCCGCCGCCCGGATCTTCGCCTCGGCCAGACCCGGCGTCCTGAAGCGCTCGTCTCCTGTCACTCGAACGTGAGCCGGGGAATCGCTTCGATGTCGATCCCGTACCGGCGGTAGACCTTGGTGGTGTTCTCGCTCGTCAGCTCCTCCTGGGGGAGCTTGAGCGCGAGGGCGGTCGCGTGGACGTGTTCGGCGCTGTCGCCCTCGATCTCCAGGTAGGGGGGAATCAGCGGCCAGTGGTCGATCTCGATGGCCGCGCCACCGAGCGTCCAGGAGGACCGACGGTTCTCCTGGTACGCCGTCGGCTGGTAGCCGAGCTTGCCGAGGAGCGTGTTCGTGGCGTCGAAGTCACCGACGGTCGTCTCCGTTTCGGTCACGCCGTCGATCGCGTCGGAGTGGATCTCCTTGACGCACAGGGTGACGTCGGTGCCCGCGTCACGCAGCCGGACCCACGCTCCCGGCCGGCCGGGGATGTCGTAGACGTAGCGACGCTGGAAGCGGTCGACCACGTGCGAGGCCCCGGCCTCGGCGAGGAGAACGCGGATCTCCTCCGGATCGACGTCGAGGATCTTCGCTTCGAACTCAGTTGCGGTCATGGGGAATCGCCTTCCTCGATGCGGTGCGGGCATACGGGCGCACGGTATCGGCGATGCTGCGAGCCACCTCATCGGGCGTGCGGTCGGTGCCGTCGACCCGCAGCAGTCCGAACGCCCGGTACACACGGGAGCTTTCGGCCACGTTCGGCTCCTCCCGCCGGTGCCAGGAGCTCAGCGTCCCCAGCTCGGCCCGCCGACGAAGCCGCTCCTGGCGGACGCGTTCGTCCACCTCCAGCAGAATCGGCACGTGCGGGACGAGGACTCCCTCCGGATACTCCGGCGCGCAGTCGTGACCCATCGCCCTGTGCGTGGCGATGGTGCGCGGGAAGTAGGACTCGACCACCACGGTCCGGCCCGCCCCGACAACCGCGCGAGCGGTCTCGGACTTGACGTGATTGGCCATCATCCACCAGTGGAACCGCGCCGCCAGGATGCCGACGGCGTCCACCTCCGCGCGCATGCGGGGGAAGGTCGGCAAGGTGTCGTCCGTGAGGTGGACGCCGTCAACGAGGGCCGCGACCAGCGGGGCGACCGTGGTCTTCCCGCTCGCACTGAGACCGTCGATGGTGATGAAGAATCCTCGGGTCACGTCCATGTGAACTCCGTTTCCTGGTCCGGACTTTCATCGCGGCCCCCAGTTCCACGGAACCGGGTGGGCGCCGCGCAGGCACGCGATGCGGTGGGCGGCCTCCTGGCGGATGTTGGCGTCGAGGCGCGCGCGGCGGACCGTGTTCATCACCGTGGTGAGGACGACGGTGTCGCGTACGGTCTGGTCAGTTGACTGCACTAACTCGTTGGCCAGCTCGACTCGGCGGGGCCTGATCACGAGCATTTGGTCATGTCGTTGTTGCATGAGGTCTCTGGGGTTCATCGCGATCTGATGGATGGTCGGGTACGGCTGTCCCGGGTCGGTGCGGTGGTGCCGGGTGCGTCGCCATCGTTGCCGTGGGTCGTGGTGGATGCCGCGGAGCGAGAGGTCGCGCCGGCCAGCAGCTATCTGCGGGATCGGTTGCTGGGGGACGTGAGTCCGTTGACGTGCCGGAGCTACGCGTTCGATCTGCTGCGCTGGTTCCGGGTGCTGTGGACGCTGGACGTCGGGTGGGAGCAGGCCACCGAGGCGGAGGCTGCCGCGATGGTCGGCTGGCTGCGATCGGCGAGGAATCCGCAGCGTGAGCGTAGAAGGACGGACGGCTACCCACCCGGTTCGGTGAACCCGAGGACGGGCAAGCGAGTTCCGGCGGCCGGGTACGCGCCGGCCACGATCGCGCACAGCCTGTCGGTAGTGCACGGGTTCTACGCTTTCCACCTGCACTTCGGCCGCGGGCCGGTGCTCAACCCAGTTCCGGAGAACCGCGCCCGCCGAGCTGCCCTCGCGCATCGGTCCCCGATCGAGGCTCCGGCTCGGCACCGGCGCGGTCGGCTGCGGCCTAAGGTTCCCGTCCGGCAGCCGCAGGCGATTCCAGACGTCCAGTGGGACGAGCTGTTCGCCGCGATGCGGTGCACCAGGGATCGGGCCCTTCTGGCCTGCTACGTCTCGTCGGGCGCCCGCGCGTGCGAGCTGCTGGGGGCGGGGCTGGGCAATATCGACTGGCAGAAGGGCCGATTGTGGGTGATCTCCAAAGGCACCCGGGAACGTCAGCCAGTGCCCCTCTCGCCGGAAGCCCTGGCCCATTTGGCGGCCTACCTGGACGAGGCCGGGCTCCCCGAGGATGGCGGACCGGTCTGGCGCACTCGCCGGGGCGAGGTCCGTCCGCTGACCTACTGGGCGGCCCGCCGCATCATCCAGCGCGCGGTGGAGCAGTTGGGCATGAACTGGACGCTGCACGACGCGCGCCACACTGCGGCCACCCGGCTGGCCCGGGACCCGGCGATGACGCTGGCGGAGGTGCAGACGATTCTGCGGCACGCACATGTCACCACCACCGCCCTCTACACCGTCGTCGGGCTGGAGGACCTGGTCGACAAACTCGCCGAGCACTACAGCCGTCCGACGCAGGTGGCGGCATGGTCCCAGCAGTACGACCCGGAAGATGTGGCGGTGGTGTTCGGTGACCGGTAGCAAGGTCGGCAACAGCGCGAGGGTGAAGGGGCCGAGCACCGGCCGGGTCCGTCGCCACTCCGTGGAGCTCTACGAACGCGACTTCAGCTTCGCCCCAACCGCCGTAAAGCCCTCCCCGCCTCCTCCGCCGCTGCGCCCGCCCCGGCCACTGGGAGAACTGTCGGTCGCCTCGGTCGACGAGATCGCAAGCCTCGCCGGTGCAGCTTTCGGCACCGGCGATTCCAAGCCCAGCTCCAACTTCACCAGCTCGATGCGCCGACTGCTGACGCACCTGGAACAGTTCCCCGGCGCCACCTGGCAGGAGCGGTGGGAGCTGGCCGGCCTGAACGAGCGAGGGAGACGTGCGCAGGACCTCTACCAGGGCCGAGCCCGGGCCGTGAAGACCACGATGAACACGGCCGCCGGGCACGCCTTCGCGATGAGGCTGATCCAGCCGTCGCTGCTGGCGTTCCGCTCCTACCGGTTCTCCAACTACATCGGCTGGTTCCGTGCCCTGGCCAAAGACCCGGTGCTGGAAGAGTTCTGCGCCCGCGCGCTGGCCCTGCCGATGTCCCGGCCCACGATCATGAAGGCCAAGTTCGACGTCTGCACCGCGCTGACCGTCTTCGGCATCGACATCGCCGACCTGACCCCGGAGGCGCTGCTGCACTACTCGGTGGAGTCCAGGAAATACGGCGTCACACCGCGCGCGAGCGGTTCGGAAGGATGCTTCGCCGCCACTCAGGCGTGGTCCGTGCTGGCCGACATGGGCCACTTCCCGGCCTCCGCACCGCAGACCTTGCGGGCCGCAGTGGTCAAGGGCCAGCGCAGCGTCGCCGAACTCGTCGACAAGCACGAGATCCGCAACCAGGGCGTGCGTGACCTGCTCGTGGACTACCTCAGCCGCCGCGCGGTCGAGGTCGACTACTCCACCCTTATCCACCTGGTGGGCAACCTGGTGCGGCTGTTCTGGAAGGTGATTGAAGAGCTCAACCCGGACCAAGCCGACCTGCGGCTGAGCGAGGAAACCGTGGCGCGCTGGAAGGAGAGCCTTCTCGTCCGTCCTGACGGCAAGCCGCGACTGCACATCGAGGGCCCGTTCACGACGGTCCGATCGTTCTACCTGGACCTGCACACGTGGGCGGTCGCCGAACCGGAACGCTGGGCACACTGGGTGGCGCCCTGCCCCATCCGGGACGAGGACCTGCGCTGGTTCCATGTCCGCCGTCGGCGTGTGCAGGAGCGGATGGCCAACCGAACGCGCGAGCGGCAGCCTCTGCTGCCGGTGCTCTCCCAGCACGTCACCGACCAGTGGCAGCGGCACCGCACGCTGCTGGAAGCCGCCCAAAGCGTCGGTCTGGGCGAGCGGTTTACCGTCGACGGCACGGAGTGGCAGCGCGTGTCCACCAAGCTCGACGCCCAACGCCCGGACCCGACCACGGCAGCCGTCCGGGTGGTGAACCGCACGACCGGCGACCTGGTACAGCTCACGCGCGCCGAGAACCAGGCGTTCTGGCAGTGGGCGGTCGTGGAGACGCTGCGGCTGGCCGGCCTGCGCGCGGAGGAGTTGACCGAGTTGACTCATTTGAGCGTGCGCAACTACCAGCGACTCAGTGGCGAGGTCGTTGCCCTCCTGGTGATCACACCCTCGAAGAGCGACCGCGAGCGGGTCATCCCGATGTCCGCAGAGCTGTTCCACGTCATCGCGCAGATCATCCGCCGCCACATCAACGTGCACGGCACCGTTCCGGTCTGTGCTCGCTACGACCTGCATGAAAAGGTCTGGAGCGAGCCGATGCCCTACCTGTTCCAGAGCAGGCACAGCGGAGCGTTGCGGGCATTTTCCACCACCACGATGTGGCGCTTGATCCACAACGCCGCCGAGGGCCTGGTGGGCATTGACCGCCGGTTCGCCGACGTGAAGTTCGCCCCTCACGACTTCCGTCGGCTCTTCGCCACCGAGCTGGTCAACAACGGGCTGCCAATCCACATCGGCGCGGCTCTGTTGGGCCACCTGAACATCCAGACCACCCGTGGTTACGTCGCGGTCTTCGACGACGACGTCGTCCGGCACTACCAGGAGTTCCTCACCCGGCGTCGGGCCCAGCGCCCCGAGAGCGAGTACCGCAAGCCGACCGAGACGGAGTGGAACGAGTTCAACGAACACTTCGACAAGCGCCGAGTCGAACTCGGCTCCTGCGGTCGGCCGTACGGCACTCCTTGTCAGCACGAACACGCCTGCATCCGCTGCCCGATGCTGAGCATCAACCCGAAGATGCTGACCCGGCTCGACGAGCTGGAAGAAGATCTCCTTGCTCGCCGCGAACGCGCCGTCGCCGAGGACTGGCGGGGTGAGATCGACGGCCTTGACCTCACCCTCACCTTCCTGCGAAGTAAGCGCGAACAGGCTCGGCGATTCCAACGCACCGGCCCGGTGTCCCTCGGGCTGCCGGCTCCGCGCAGGACTTCCTGAAAATCTGTGCAGCTCGCTCACGCAAGCCCGAGACTGGGCCGCATGACTACGCTGTCGGGGAAGACCCTCAACCGACTGATCAAGATCGCACGCTACTTTCCCAGGGAAAGCATTCAGGACTTGCTGCTGGAGTCTGAGGTCTGTGAGGAGCCGCCCCGTGATCTCTGGGGGCCGTCCGCGTACGTCGTCCTGACGGACGCGCTGTTTGCTGCGCGGAAAAGGGCAAAGGACGGGGATACAAGCGCCCATAAGGCGCTGCTTGCCTTCGCTACGGACCTGGTGCGGTACGACCAGCGGCCTCCGTGGGAGTTTGACGAGGAAGACGACGAGCGTTGGGGACGTCTGAAGGAGAGTCTTCGCAGCGACGGCTACGAGCTGTTGATCGCTGAAAAGAAGGGGCGAGGGTGGGACTCGGGCGGACCCTACTACTCCGCGCAGATCCTGCCTTACGACTCCGACGCGGCCCCGCTCCACAGAGAGCTGACAGCCCTCCAGGAGGAACTCCAGCGACGAGGCTACGTCGAGGCTGCAAGCCACTACGCCAAGGCCATGCGTCACCTCATCGACCAGGTTCCGACCTCGGCAAACGCGGAACTGAGAAACGCTCTGGAGAGTCTCGTCATCCGTCTTGCAGTCGATCACACCGGATACCAGGACACCGGGCGAGCGAACCAGGGTGGAAACGCGATAAAGACGCTCTACGTCGAGAAGGGGCAACCCCCTGCCACTCCGGGCGCCCCCCTGCCGGAAAACGACGGCGGTCGAATGGTGGCCGGTATCTGGAACATCCTTCACTCTCGTGGCTCGCACCCCGGATCCTCCGACGCGCGGGAAGCGCGCATCCGTATGCAGCTCGTGACAGGACTCGCGCTGTTCCTGCTGTCCCACTTCCCGAAGAAGAGCTGACGGCATGGCCGAGGGGCTTTGACTCATCGTGGCCCCTCAGCAGCTGGGTTGGTGCAGAGAAGGTAGCCGGACCAGGCTCCGATGTAGGGGTGGGCCACGGCGTGGTCTTCGCGTTCGTAGGAGAGGTAGGTGTCGGCGTAGGTGCGGTGGTCCTGACGCGGGCCGGTGAGCAGTTCGGAGCGCCAGCGGGCAGCGACCAGGTCCCACTCGCGGTGGCCGCGCGTCAGCGGGCGGCGCAGGAGGAGTCCAACATGGGTGCCGTCGTCGTGGACGGGGACCATGCCGAGGGCGCCGAGGACTACGGTGTCCGGGGTCGGCCAGTCGAGGTAGTCCCATTCCTCGCGCAGTTGGGCGGCGCGTTCGCTCAGGAACCGGCGGGCGGACTCGTCCAGCGGCGCGTCGTCCAGGCCGTCCAGCAGGCCGGCGAACGGGTCGTGCTCCCGCAGCCACGGGGCCGCCCCGGGGTCGATGCGGTGGGCGAGGGCGGTCACCCACGCGGACAGGGACGTGTCAGTGCTCGGCTTCCCGGGGTCCTGCCAGAAGGTCACGGCCTGGCCGTCGGCAGCCGCGCGAACCTCGGTGTAGTGGGCGGAGGTGACGGGGAGTCGGTGCTCCCGGAGGAACTGCGCGCCCTTGATAAGCGCCCAGGCCTCGTCCACGTCCGGGTGGACGATGGCGAGTGCGCGCGAGCGCGAGCCGAGCGACCACAGGTGGTTCGGGCCGTCGCTGAGCAGCTCGGCTTTCGCGGGGTCGTCGCCGGTGGCCACGCAGGCCTGCGTCAGGGCCTCGTAGGAGGCCGCGATGTCCAGCCTGCGAGCAGGGCTGATGGTCTTGAGCAGCGTTCTGGTGCGCGTTCCGACGCTCACGGAGCAGTCCTCGGGTACAGAGTGGGTGGAGGTGGATGGGAGGGAAGGGAGACCGGCCCGTTCGCCCTGCCGGGTGTCACGTGCAACGGGCGTCACCGGCCGACTGCACGGTGCTTACGCCGGCGTTCGATCGAGAGCCGGTGTCCCGGCCCCGTACGGCCACCGGCCGGCCGAGGCGGGGAGTCCCGCACGGCGGCGTCCGAGTGCAGTACCCCCGCCTGCCGACTGATCCGATCGATCACAGCGGCCACCGGACGCACCGGATCGGGCAGCTCGATCTCGGCCCAGACCTCCTTGCCTCCCGCAGGATGAGTCGCGACGCCGAACCGGGACGCGACCCCCATGACCAGCCCCAGCCCGCGGCCACAGGTCGCGTCGGCGCTCGTCGGCCGGCATTCGGGCCGTCCGTCACCCGGGTCTGCCACGGACACCCGCAGCACAGCCGAGGTGTACGCCAGAGAGGCCGTCAGCTTCACGTCCGGCCTGTCGCCGCCGCAGCCGTGCAGAACGGCATTGGTGCCGAGTTCGGACAGGACGAGCTCCACGTCGTCCAGCATGTCGCCGCACTGCCGGTCGCCCAGGCCGAACCCGAACAGCGGCATGGCCGCCTTGGCCCAGCGGCGGAGCTCGCCGATCTGCTCCCGTTCGGCGGGGAACTTCATCGTGATGATGCGTGATCCGGATTCCATGGAGGCGCCTCATTCGCTCGGGCCAGGGCTGCCGGAAGGTAAGCCGTACTGCTGGCCGGGGGTGACGGAGCATTCGCAGTGCGGCCTGTAACTGCCTTGCACGAACAGCAAACAGCCAGAGATGGCTGGGAGTAAGCTCTCGGCGACTGTCCGTTGTTAAACCGGTTAAACGGCATCGCCAGGAGACCCCCGTGGGGCGCACTCGCCAACCCAATGAGCAGTTGGGCTGCCTGATCCGGGAAACCGGTCGGCCGAACGAAGCCCTCGCCCGTGCTCTATGCGCGGTCGCGGCCCGCCACAACGACCCGGCACGGCCGAGCCGGGTGTCCGTCACGCAGTGGGTCCGCCAGGGTGTGAAACCCTCCGGGAACATCCCGCAATACCTCGCAGAGGTGCTCACCAACTGGCTGAACCGGGACATCACCCTGGCGGCAATGGGACTCGGAGACGATCAACCGGACCTGCGCGCCTGGGGCTTGGATACGCTGAAGGCCCTGGCGGCTCTTGGACGGATCGACGTTGACGTGGAACGCAGACAGCTCCTCCGCACGCTCACGTACTCGCTCGGAGCGCTGAACATCCCCCCCGACAGCTGGTGGGAGAGCATGGCCCGCACCGGCGACCGCGGCATCACACAGCGCCGCGCCGGCCAGGCCGACGTCAACGCCGTCCGGGAGATGACGGGACTCTTCTCCCAACTCGACCAGCGCCGTGGCGGCGGGCACGGACGAACAGCGGTCGCGCAGTACCTCCTTACGGACGTCGGGGGCTTCCTCCAAGGCACCTTCGCCTCCGACCAGGTGCGGCGGGAGATGTTCTCGGCAGCTTCCGAACTCGCTTACCTGGCCGGGTGGACGGCGTTCGACAACGGCGAGCACCCCACCGCCCAGCACTACTACACCGTCGCCGTGAAACTGGCGGCCGAGGCCGACGACCCCGCGATGGCCGGCCACGTCCTGCGTGCCATGGCCCATCAAGCGGTCGACCTCCAAAAGCCCCACCACGCTGTCAGGGTCGCCGAGGCATCCATGACCGGCAACAGGTACGGGCTCGCCGGCCCGCGCGAGCGTTCCCTGCTCGGCGTCGTCCACGCACGCGCCCTGGCCTCTGCGGGACGTACCACTGAGGCGAACGCCGCGCTGCTCCAGGCCGAACGCGATCTGTCCGCGGCCTCCCCCGGCGACGATGAGCCGGCCCGGGTGTTCTTCTTCGGGGAAGCGTCCTTGGCGCACGAGACGGCATCGACACTGCGAGACATCGGCGACCTGGAGGGTGCGGCGAGAGAGTTCGCCCGCAGCGTCGCGACTCGCAAGGCCTCCTCCTTCACCAGGACTCACGCCGTCACGCTTGGCCATCTGGGCCTCGTAAAGGCCCGGCAGCACTCCATCGACGAGGCCTGCACGATCTGGTCCGAGTCACTCGACGCCATGCAGACCGTTCGATCTGCCCGCACCCGCGATGTCGCGCTGCGGATCCGCAGCGCGCTGTCTCCCTACCGCGGACGGAAGGTGGCGACCATCGACGCCGTCGACAGGCGCGCTGCCGAGTACTTGGAAGCCACCATCTGACCCGCCGTCCAAGCGCGGTCCAGTCCAAGGAGGGGAAGCACATGAGTGACGTCTTCAGCGTGGAAGCACTCGGGCACGTTGTAGGAGGTCGAACGGAACCGACCGACGACTACTGGGGAGGGACGCGCGCCATCATCCGGCTCGACGGCGACAGGTTTCCGCTCGACGCGACGAAGGGGCTGGAGGAGTTCTCCCACCTCGACGTGATCTTCCGGTTCCACAGGACCGACCCGACCGACCTGAACTTCGGTGCGCGCCGCCCCCGGGACAACCCGGACTGGCCCGAGGTCGGTGTGTTCGGCCACCGGAACATGCGTCGCATCAACTGGCTCGGGTCTTCCCGCTGCCGGCTCGTGAAGGTCGACGGCCTGGACCTGCACGTCGAGGACCTGGATGCCATCGACGGCACCCCGGTCCTCGAAGTGAAGCCGTGGTTCGAGGAGTTCGGACCACGCGGAGAGGTGCGCCAACCCGCGTGGCCGACGGAGATGCTCCGCGACTACTTCGCCCCGGCGCCGCCCACGGCCTGACTGTCGGCAGCGCCCCGTTCGTTTCGGCTGCCTCTTCTCCACGAGAAGTCGGCTGGGCCGACTTCCTGCGCAACGCTGTTGAGGCCCAGCGGCGAGGCGAAGCCGAAGCCGCACAGGAGGTGGAAGGTGACGGGTGAAGCGCCAT
Organism: Kitasatospora sp. NPDC058184; assembly: GCF_042883725.1. Taxonomy (NCBI): domain Bacteria; kingdom Bacillati; phylum Actinomycetota; class Actinomycetes; order Kitasatosporales; family Streptomycetaceae; genus Kitasatospora; species Kitasatospora sp. NPDC058184. The sequence continues at coordinate 67,144 of NZ_JBHVVE010000034.1, read as the reverse complement.
GGCCGAAGGCCTGGCGCTTCACCCACCTTCACTGTCTGACCGACCACGCGACTGCCGGGGAGGGGCTCGCCCTGCTGGACAGGGCCGAGGTGATGGCGGACACGTACGGTACGACCCACCAGCGAAGGAGCATCCGAGGCATCCGGTCTGGATTCCAGCGGGCACGGTGCCTCCAGCGAGCGGGAGAAGAACGTGGCGGACACACAGCAGCGCGAGATCACCGACCGACAGTGGGCGGACGCCACGCTGATCTGGGAATACCACCAGATGGGGCACGAGCGGCGGCCGTGCGATGTGGCGATCGGTCTGGGCTGCCACGACCTCGGAGTGGCGGCCGAGACGGCAGCCCTGTACCTGGACGGCCTGGTACGGAGGATCGTGTTCACGGGCGGGCCGAATCCGTCCCGGCCGGAGCTCTTCCCCCGAGGTGAGGCCGCGCACTTCACCGAGCACGCCATCGCCCTCGGGGTCCCCGAGCATGCGATCCACCAGGAGCCCCGCGCCCGTAACACCGGGCAGAACATCCAGTTCTCCCGTGAGGTCCTGGAGGCCGCCGGCATCGAGGCACGGTCGGTGCTGCTCGTGAGCATGCCGTACATGGAGCGCCGGGCGTTCGCGACGTGCCGCAAGGTGTGGCCGGAGGTCGAGGTGGTGTGCGCCTCGACCCCGATGAGCCTGAACGACTACGTGAAGAGCATCGGCGACGACAAGCTCGTGATCGACAGCCTCGTGGGCGACCTCCAGCGGGTGATCGAGTACCCGAGGCGCGGGTTCGCCGTTGCCCAGGAGGTTCCGGAGACGGTTCATGATGCGTACCAGCGGCTTCTGGCCGACGGATTCGACAGCAAGACCCTCAACTGACGCGGCGCCGCCCTCCGGGCTGGTGTGCGCTGTCCACCAACCCAACTTCCTCCCCCGGTGAAAGCGGCCCTCGAAGTGGCATGAGGCGAGGCGAAGCCGAAGCCGCGTGGGGTGAGGGTGGGGAAGCACCGTGGCCGACGGCCTGGCGCTTCCCCACCTTCGTCGTCAGGGAGGTGGGAAAAGCAGAGGGCCCGCGCGCTCGGGGAGCGGGCGGGCCCTTGCGGGGGTGAGGGGTCAGCCGACGGAGGAGTAGGCGATGATGCCGCGGCGGAGGCCGTCGACGGCCTTGCGGGCGGTCTTGCGGAGTTCGACGTCCTCGCCCGCGGCGTCCTGGATCTGGCCCAGGACGTCGATCAGCTGCTTGGTCCAGCGGACGAAGTCGCCGGCCGGCATGTCGGCGTCGCGCAGGACCTGGTCGAGGTTGTGGCCGAGCGCCCAGCGGTAGGCGACCCAGGCGAAGCCCAGGTCGGGCTCGCGCTGGCCGACGCCCTCGGCGGTGTTGATCCGGTGCTGCTCCTCCAGGGCGTCGAGGTGGCCCCAGATCCGGACCATCTTGCCGAGCGCCTCCTTGGCCGCGCCCTCCGGCACCCGGGGGGCGCCGGCGTCGTCGGCCTGGCGGGCCTCGTACACCAGCGCCGAGGCGCAGGCGGCGAGTTCGGCGGCGGCCAGGCCGCTCCAGACGCCTTCGCGGATGCACTCGGAGGCGAGCAGGTCGAGTTCGCCGTAGAGCCGGCCGAGCCGCTTGCCGTCGTCGGTGACGGTGTCCCCGCTGAGGTAGCCGAGGTCGGTGAGCAGCCCGCAGACCCGGTCGAAGGTGCGGGCGATGGTGTGGGTGCGCGAGCGCATCCGGCGTTCCAGCAGTTCGGTGTCGCGGTGCAGCCGGTGGTAGCGCTCGGCCCAGCGGGCGTGGTCCTCGCGGTCGGAGCAGCCGTGGCAGGGGTGCTGGCGCAGTTCGGTGCGCAGCCGGGTGATCTCCGGGTCGTCGGCGGCGGCCGCGCGGCCGCGCCGGAACCGCTCGGGCTCCAGGTGGCCGGCCTTGGTGCGCAGCGCCGAGGCGAGGTCGCGCCGGGACTGCGGGCTGCGCGGGTTGAAGGACTTGGGGATGCGAAGCCGGTCGACGGCGACGACCGGGTGCGGGAAGTCGATCATGGCGAGCCGCTTGACCTGCCGCTCGGCGGTGAGCACCACCGGGCGCGGGCCGTCCTGGTAGTCGGGGTGGCGCGGGCCGCCCCGGCCGGAGCGGTTGACCGGCGGCAGGCCCGGGTCGAGGACCAGGGCGAGGCCGGCGAACTTGCCGGTGGGCACGTGGATGACGTCGCCCGGCTTGAGCTGCTCGATGGACTCGACGGCGGCCGCGCGGCGCTGGCTGCTGCCCTCGCGGGCCATCTCGTTCTCGCGGTCCTTGAGCTTGCGGCGCAGCTCCATGTACGCGTCGAAGTCGCCGAGGTGGCAGGTCATCGACTCGCGGTAGCCCTCCAGCCCCTCCTCGTTGCGCTGCACCTGGCGGGCGATGCCGACCACCGAGCGGTCCGCCTGGAACTGGGCGAAGGACGTCTCCAGCAGCTCGCGCGAGCGGTGCCGGCCGAACTGGGAGACCAGGTTGACGGCCATGTTGTACGAGGGCCGGAACGAGGACTTCAGCGGGTAGGTGCGGGTGCCGGCCAGGCCGGCCAGCGCCTCCGGGTCGAGGCCGCGCTGCCAGAGGACCACGGCGTGGCCCTCGACGTCGATGCCGCGCCGCCCGGCCCGGCCGGTGAGCTGGGTGTACTCGCCGGGGGTGATGTCGGCGTGGGTCTCGCCGTTCCACTTGACCAGCTTCTCCATGACCACCGAGCGGGCGGGCATGTTGATGCCGAGCGCCAGGGTCTCGGTCGCGAAGACGGCCTTGACCAGGCCCTTCACGAAGAGCTCCTCGACCACCTCCTTGAACCGGGGCAGCATCCCGGCGTGGTGGGCGGCGATGCCGCGCTCCAGCCCGTCCAGCCACTCGAAGTAGCCGAGGACGTGCAGGTCCTCGTCGGGGATGTCGGCGCAGCGCTCCTCGACGAACGCCCGGACGAGGGCGCGGTCGGAGTCCTTGTTGAGCCGCAGGCCGGAGCTGAGGCACTGCTGGACGGCGGCCTCGCAGCCGGCCCGGCTGAAGATGAAGGTGATCGCGGGCAGCAGGCCCTCGGCGTCGAGCCGGTCGATGACGTCCACCCGGCCCGGCGTCCAGACCCGGCCGGGACGGCCGTTGGGCATCGAGCGGCCCCGGCCGCGGCCGAAGCGGTCGCGCGGGTTGCGGTCGAGTTCGGAGCGGGCGAGCCGGACCAGTTCGGGGTTGACGGCCTTGCCGGGGTTCTTCAGGCTGTGCTTGGGGCGGCCGTCCCGGTCCGGGTCGGCGAACAGGTCGTACATCCGGTTGCCGGCCATCACGTGCTGCCACAGCGGCACGGGGCGGGTCTCGGAGACGATCACCTTGGTGCCGCCGCGCACGGTGTCCAGCCAGTCGCCGAACTCCTCGGCGTTGGAGACGGTCGCGGAGAGCGAGACGAGGGTGACCGACTCGGGGAGGTGGATGATGACCTCCTCCCAGACGGCGCCGCGGAAGCGGTCGGCGAGGTAGTGCACCTCGTCCATCACGACGTAGCCGAGGCCGTCGAGGGTGCTGGAGCCCGCGTAGAGCATGTTGCGCAGCACCTCGGTGGTCATGACCACCACGGGTGCGTCGCCGTTGACGGTGTTGTCGCCGGTGAGCAGGCCGACCTTGGCGGCGCCGTAGCGCTTGACCAGGTCGCCGTACTTCTGGTTGGAGAGCGCCTTGATCGGCGTGGTGTAGAAGCACTTGCGGCCCGCGGCCAGGGCCAGGTGCACGGCGAACTCGCCGACGATCGTCTTCCCGGAGCCGGTGGGGGCGGCGACGAGGACGCCGGAGCCGGCCTCCAGCGTCTCGCAGGCCTCCAGCTGGAAGTCGTCCAGCGGGAAGTCGTACAGCTGCTGGAAGCCGTACAGGGCGGTGGCCTGCTCCTGCGCCCGGCGACGGCTGGCCGCGTACGCCTCGGCGGGGCTGAGCTCCTGGTCGTCCTGGGGCTCTGGATCGGGGGTGTTCATCGCCGTCCGGGTGTGATTGGTGTGATCTCGCATCTCAGCGAGAGGTTACCCGGGTGGACTGACATCGATAGCACCGTTTTTCCGTGCGACGGATTCACTCCCTCGGCACACTCCTGGGATCAGTTCCCTCTCAGATCCATAGTTGCAAATGTCTTCAAGTGATCGGGACGGAGTCAGGCCCGATCGTCTCCGGTCATTCCTGGTGGAGGCCGGTGACGGCTCCCTACCGTCGTCGTCCCAGCCACCACGACACGGGAGGACCGCCACGATGGCGAACCTGGAGACGTCCCTCAAGGAGTCCATGGCGATCGAGGGCGCGATCGGCGTCGCCCTGGTCGACTGCGGCAGCGGCATGGCCCTCGGCACCCTGGGGGACGGCGCCGAGCTGGACCTGAACGTCGCCGCGGCGGGCAACACCGACGTGGTCCGCGCCAAGATGCGCACGATGGAGATGCTCAACCTGCACGACGTCGAGATCGAGGACATCCTGACCACGCTGACCCACCAGTACCACCTGGTCCGGCCGCTCACGGCGCCCGGGGCACGCGGGCTCTTCCTCTTCCTCGCGCTCCACCGCAGCCGCTCCAACCTGGCGATGGCCCGCCACCGGCTCACCCAGATCGCACTCGCGCTGGAGGTCTGACCCCGGCCGATCCGGGGAAGCCCGGACCGCCCCGGGGAAGCCCGGGAAAGACCGGACCGGCCCGGGGAGACCCGCCGCGCCTAGCCCTTCAGCAGCTCCGCCAGTCCGTCCGCCAGCCGCTCGTACTCCTCCGGCCGGTTGTACAGCTGCGCGCTGACCCGCAGCACCCCGCCGCCGGCCCAGGGGCGGACGGCGATCCGGGTGCCGAACCGGTGCCACACCTCGGCCATCAGCGCCTTCACCTGCGGCTCGGTCTCGCCGTACCCGGCCGGCAGCCGGACGGTGCGCATCCACACCCCGGGCGTCGCGGGCAGCGGCGCCAGGCCGGCCCGCTCGGTCAGCGCATGGCGGCCGTACGCCGCGAGGGCGGTGTTGTGGGCGGCCACCGCCGGGTGGCCGAGGCCGCGCAGCAGCTCGAAGCCGGCCGGGGCGGCCAGCCAGGGCGTGTAGTCGCAGGTGCCGCGCCACTCGACGTTGCCCGGGAAGCCCTTGTCGTGCTCCCAGGACAGTGCCAGCGGGCGCACCCGGCCGGTCCACTCGGGGCGGACGGCGAGCACCCCGGTGGCGCGCGGGGCGAAGGCCCACTTGTGCAGGTTGCCGAACCAGAAGTCGGCGTTCGGGTCGATCGGGGCGGGCAGCATGCCGGGGGCGTGGGCGCCGTCCACCACGGTGGTCACGCCGCGGGCGCGCAGGTCGGCGAGCAGGGCCGGGCCGGCGACCAGGCGGGCGGTGGGCGAGGTCAACTGGTCCAGGACGGCGACGGTGGTGCGGCCGTCCACGGCGGCGAGCACCGCCTCCCGGACGGCCTGCTCGTCGGGGGCGTCCAGCGGGACGGGGGCCACCACGAGTTCGGCGCCGGTCTCGGCGGCCTTGCGGGCGGCGGCCTGGGTCACCGCGCCGTAGCCGTGGTCGGTGACCAGGATCCGGTCGCCGGGCGCGAACGGGATGCTGTCGAGGGCGATCGCGACCGCCTCGGTGACGTTGGAGACGAGCGCGAGCCGGTCCGGGTCGGCGTCCAGTTCGGCGGCGATCAGGGCGCGGGCGGCGGCGATCCGGGCCGGGAGGTCGGCGAAGAAGCCGTCCGGGTCCTGCTCGTGCTCGGTGCGCAGCCGGTCCTGCGCCCGCTGGACGGGGACGGGCACGGCGCCGAAGGAGCCGTGGTTCAGGTGCGCGGTCCGCGGCGACACGCTGAACAGCCCGTCGGCGGCGGGCAGTGGCGCCGGGGGTTCGACGGTCCGCAGGTCCTCGATCACGGTTTCCTCCGCTCACTGGCGCACACTGGTGTGTGACATTTCACATGACAGACTACTGGTCGGGACACGCACCGCGCGACCACCATCGGGCCGTGACCATCACCGACGCCTTCCTTGCCCTCAGCGCCCGTACCGGTCGGTTCACCTTCGGCGCGCCGCGTGCGTACACCTTCGCCGAGGACGGTACCCGGCTGCTGCTCCTCCGCTCCAGCGGTCCGGAGGATCCGGTCGACCGCCTCCACCTGCTCGACACCGCCACCGGCGAGGAGCGGCTGGTCGCCGACCCGGCCGCGCTGCTGCCCGGCCGCACCGGCCGGCGCGACGACCTGCCCGTGGTCGAGCGCCGCCTGCGCGAGCGCAGCCGGCTGGTCGCCGCCGGGATCGGCACGTACGCCGCCACCGCCGACCTCGCCACCGCCGTCTTCACCCTGGACGGCCGGCTGTTCCGCACCGACACCACCGCCGGCACCAGCGACGAACTCCCGGTCGCCGGGCCCGCGTTCGACCCCCGGCCGGACGCCACCGGACAGCGCGTCGCCTACGTCGCCGAGGACGCCCTGTACGTCACCCCCGGCCTCGAACCGCTCTCCCCCGCCGACGGCGCCCGCTGGGGCGTCGCCGAGTTCGCCGCCGCCGAGGAGCTCGGCCGCCACCGGGGCCACTGGTGGCGCCCGGACGGCGGCGCGCTGCTGGCCGCCCGGGTCGACGAATCCGCCGTCCCCCGCCGGTACTTCGCCGACCCGGCGCACCCCGGCGAGGCCCCCGAGGACTTCGCCTACCCGCAGGCCGGCGGCCCCAACGCGGACGTCCAGCTCTGGGTGCTCGGCCTCGACGGCACCCGGGTCCGACTGCGCTGGGACACCGAGGAGTTCCCGTACCTCTGCGCCGCCTCCTGGGCCTCCACCGAGGAGGTGCTGCTCACCGTCGCCGACCGCCTGCAGCAGAACGTGCTGCTGCTGAGCGCCGACCCGGCCACCGGTGACACCGCCGAACTCTCCCGCACCACCGACGAGTTCTGGGTGGACGACCTGCCCGGCACCCCCGCCCGGCTGGCCGACGGCCGACTGCTCACCGTCCACGACACCCCGCAGGCCCGCGGCCTCGCGCTCGACGGCAAGCCGCTGGACACCACCGGCCTGCAGATCCGCCGGGTCGTCGGCCGGCTGCACGGCCGGCTGCTCTGCGAGACCGGCGAGGGCGACCCGTTCGACCAGTACGTCCACCTGGTCGACCCGGACGGCGGCGCACCCGAGCCGCTCGCCTCCGGGCCCGGCCTGCACTCGGCGCTCGCCGCCGCCGACACCCTGCTGCTCACCTCGGCCACCGCCGACGGCGTCCGGCGCGTCATCAGCCGCGACGGCCACGAGCTGGCGCTCACCGACCTCAGCGAGCCGCTGCCCCACCGGGTGGAGCCGCGGCTCGCCCGGGTCACCGAACGCGCCCTGCCCAGCGCCGTGGTGTACCCGCGCGGCCACGTCCCCGGCACCCGGCTGCCCGTCCTGCTGGACGTCTACGGCGGGCCCGGCTACCAGGCGGTGGCCGCCGAGCCGCGCCGCTGGCAGCTCAAGCAGTGGTGGGCCGACCAGGGCTTCGCGGTGGTCACCGTCGACAACGGCGGCACCCCGTTCGTCTCCCCGGACTTCTCCCGCACCATCTTCCGGCGGATGTCCCAGGTGGCGCTGGACGACCAGGTCGACGCGCTGCACGCGCTCGCCGAGCGGCACCCGGACCTCGACCTCGGCCGGGTCGGCGTGCGCGGCTGGTCGTACGGCGGCTACTTCGCGGCGCTCGCCGTGCTGCGCCGCCCGGACGTCTTCCACGCCGCCTGCGCGGGCGCCCCGCCCACCGACTTCCGGCTCTACGACACCGCGTACACCGAGCGCTACCTCGGCCTGCCGCAGGAGAACCCGGAGGGCTACGCCGACGACTGCCTGCTCCCCGACGCGCCCGGCCTGAGCAGGCCGCTGCTGCTGATCCACGGGCTGGCCGACGACAACGTCCACCCCTCGCACACCCTGCTGCTCTCCCAGGCGCTCACCCGGGCCGGCCGCCCGCACAACGTGCTGCCGCTGCCCGGCGCCACCCACATGACCCCGGGCGGGCTGCTGGAGCAGCTGGCCCAGGCCGAACTCGCCTTCCTGCGGGCCTCCTTGGGCTGATCCGCAGCAGCGCCCGGGCCGGGTCGCGGCACTCCGCGCGACCTCCGCCCGGTCCGGGCGGGCCGCCGGGTGACGGTCCGGCAGCCGAAGGGCGCCGCACCCCCGGGTGCGGCGCCCTTCCGCTTGCCGCACACCTCTTTCATGTAACCCGTGACATGTGAAATATTACCTGCGCTTCACCTACCGATGACCGAGGCACCCCCATCCCCCGGAAAGGACCGGTCAGTTGCGCAGACTGTCCGCGGCCCTCGCCGCCGCACTCACCACGAGTGCGATAGCGGCCACCCTGCTGGGCACCCCCGCCCAGGCCGCACCCCCGACCCCCATCGCCCTCGCCGCCGCGTCCGCCGACGCCCAACAGGGCGCCGAGGCCCCGCCCGCCCCGCTCGCGCCCCAGGAGCGCGAGCGCCAGGCGCTGCGCGGCAAGGCCCTGGAGCAGCTCAACAAGGGCACCGTCGCCAAGGCCGCCGGCAAGCGGGCCCCGGCGAAGGTGAAGGTCGGCAACGACTACGTCCAGCTCGCGCACCAGCGCACGGACAAGGTCTTCGTGATCCTCGCCCAGTTCGGCGACCAGGTCGACAACACCACCCAGTGGAACGGCCAGCCCCGCTACGGCGGCACCCCCGGCCCGGCCCACAACCAGATCCCCAAGCCGGGCAAGGACGACAACCACACCCTGTGGTCACAGGACTTCGACCGCGGCTACTACCAGAAGATGTTCTTCGACGACACGCCCGGCGCGGTGTCGATGCGCAACTACTACCGCACCCAGTCCTCCGGCCGGTACGACGTCGAGGGCACCGTCAGCGACTGGGTCACCGTCCCGTACAACGAGGCCCGCTACGGCAGCAACAAGGGCCCGCAGGGCTCCGGCGCCTGGACCCAGGGCCAGGAGTTCATCCGGGACGCCGTGAAGGCCTGGTACGACGGCGAGGTCGCCAAGGGCCGCTCCGCCGCCGACATCAAGGCGCAGCTCGCCCAGTACGACGTCTACGACCGCTACGACCACGACAAGAACGGCGAGTTCGCCCAGCCGGACGGCTACCTGGACAACGTCGTCGTGGTGCACGCGGGCGTGGACGAGACCTGGGGCGGCGGCGCCCAGGGCGCCGACGCGCTGTGGGCGCACCGCAGTTGGACCTTCCCGGACGCGACCGGGCAGACCGGCCCGGAGGGCAACAAGATCGGCGGCGCCCCCGTCGGCGACACCGGCCTGTACGTCTACGACTACGTCCAGGCGGGCGAGAACAGCGGCGTCGGCCTGTTCGCCCACGAGTTCGGCCACAACCTCGGCCTGCCCGACCTGTACCCCACCAACGGCGGTGACAACAGCGTCAACTTCTGGTCGCTGATGTCCTCCGGCTCCTACCTGGGCAAGGGTCCGAACACCACCGGCGGCTACCCCGGCGACCTCGACGCCTGGAGCAAGCTGCAGTTCGGCTGGCTCGACTACGACGAGGCGCAGGCCGCCACCCGCTCCACCCACGCGCTCGGGGTGAGCAGCTACAACACCGACCAGGCCCAGGCCGTCCTGGTCCACCTGCCGGACGGCACCACCCGCACCGACCTCGCCGACCCGTACGAGGGCGGCCGGCAGTGGTGGAGCGACACCGGCGACAACCTCGACAACTCCCTGGCCCGGGACGTCGACCTGCGCACCGCCGCCGGCCCGGCCGCCCTGGACGCGGCGGTCTGGTACGACACCGAGCAGGACTACGACTTCCTGACCGTCGAGGCCTCCACCGACCAGGGCAAGCACTGGACCTCCCTCGGCGGCACCGTGGACGGCGCCCCGATCGGCAACACCAGCGCCAACACCCCCGGGCTGAGCGGCAGTTCCGGCAGCTACAAGCAGCTGCACATCCCGCTGGACGGCTACCTCGGACAGCAGGTCCGGCTGCGCATCCACGTCACCTCGGACGGCAACACCCACGGCCGGGGCGTGCTGGTGGACGCCGTGAAGGCCACCGCCGGCGCCGCCGTGCTGTTCGCCGACGGCGCCGAGAACGGCGCGAACGGCTGGACGGCCGGCGGCTTCACGGTCATCGACGGCCGCACCGCCGTCAAGCAGCACCCGCGCGCGTACCTCGCCGAGAACCGCCGCTACACCGGCTACGGCGAGTTCCTGAAGACCGGCCCGTACAACTTCGGCTACAGCGGCGTCGCGGGCAAGGCCAACGTGGTGGACAACTACCCTTACCAGGAGGGCGTCCTGATCTGGCTGTGGGACACCTCGTACGGTGACAACAACACCAAGGACCACCCCGGCGGCGGGCTGATCCTGCCGATCGACGCCCGTCCGGCGCCGATCCGCTTCGGCGACGGGACACTGGTCAACGGGCGGGCGCAGACCTACGACGCGACCTTCTCGCTCAAGCCGACCACGGCGTTCACCCTGCACAAGGGCGGCGTCGCGGTGCGCATCCCGTCGAAGCCGGCCGTCCCGGTCTTCAACGACCGCACCGGGGTGTACGGCGACCCGGCCACGCCGCAGCTGACGGTGAAGGTCCCGGACACCAACACCAAGATCGAGGTCGTCCGGGAGCCCCAGGGCGGCAGGATCACCACCGTCCGGGTGGGCCCGGCCTCCTGACCGGTACGTGAAGGGCCCCGGATCCCCCCGACGAAAAGGGATCCGGGGCCTGCTCGTGCGCCCGGGGCCTGCTCGTGCGCCCGGGGCCTGCTCGTGCGCCCGGGGCCTGCTCACGCGCCCGAGGCCGGCCGGGTACCCGGGGTCAGCGCCCCAGGCTGCGCGCGGTACGCGCGGCGGTGACCACCCCCAGGACGGTGATCGCGGCGATCCCGAAGGTCATGTACCGGGCCGAGTCGACCGGGCTGTCCCCGCCCAGGTTGACCAGGGTGCCGGCCAGCGCCGAGGTCACCGAGAAGGCGATCAGCTGGGTGGTGTTGATCGCCGCGGCCGCCTTGCCGCCCTCGGCCGGATCGCTGCTGCTGCGCATCGCGGCCACGCTCAGGTGCGGGAAGGCCAGGCCTATCCCGGTGCCGGCGGCGAACAGCGCCACCGCCCAGAGCAGCACCCGGAGCCCGGAGGCGTGCCCGGTCTGCGACAGCCCGTACACCAGCAGGCCGCCGACCAGCACCAGCGGGGCGACCCGGATCGCCAGGGCCCGGCCGCGGGCCGACTCGATGCCGACGCTGAACAGCTGGGCGGCGGTCCAGCCGGCCGAGGTGGCGGCGCCGAGGAAGCCGGCCACCAGCGGGCCGAGGCCGCCCAGCTGCTGGCCGAACAGCGGGATGAAGTTCTCCGTCACCACGCCCGCGCAGAGCACCGCGACGGTCAGGTAGAGCCACTTCAGGGGGTTGCCGGGCCGGTAGGTCTGCCGCGGCAGCACCGTCGCCGCCGAGCGCCGCTCGACCGCCGCGAAGCCCACCAGCAGCGCCAGTCCGGCGAGCAGGCAGAGCGCCGTCGGCCAGCCGGACGGCACGGTCGAGCTGACGCTGAAGACGGCCGCCGCCAGGGTGAGCAGCAGCAGCGAGGGCAGCGGCACCGGGCCGCCGCCCCGACCCGTGCCGGAGCGCCCGGGCAGCACCCGGCGGGCCAGCACCGCCAGCACCAGCGCGGCGGCCAGCAGCAGGACGTACGCCCCGCGCCAGGCGCCGAGCTGGGCGAAGAGCCCGCCCAGCGACGGCCCGACCAGGGTGCCGACGCCCCACATCGCGGAGACCAGTCCGGCCGCGCGGGTCCACAGCCGCTCGGGCAGGGCGCTGCGGATCACCGCGTAGCCGAGCCCGGCCACCAGCCCGCCGCCGAGGCCCTGCACCACCCGGCCGAGGATCAGCGCCGCCATCGACGGGCTGAGCGCGTTGACCACGGCGCCGGCGCCGAAGACCAGGAAGCCCAGGACGTAGGCCCGGGCGGCGCCGAGGCGCTCCAGCAGCCGGCTGACCAGCATCGAGGCGATCACGGCGGCCATCAGGAAGCCGGTGGCCACCCACGCGTAGTACCGCTCGCCGCCGATGTCGGCGACGATCGAGGGCATCAGCGCGGCGGTGAAGTAGAGGTTCATCGCGTACAGCGCGACGCCGCCGGCCAGGATCGAGGCGGGGGCGGCGTACCGGCGGGAGAAGAGTTCGCGCCACCCGGCGGCGGCCCCGACGGACTGCGACTCCGGTGCGTAACTGCCCTGCTCAGCAGGGGAGGTGTCGGTCACTACGGCAGATAATTCGGTCACGTCCGGTACGCTAGGACTTCAAGAGAACTTGAAGTCAAGGAAGCCGAAGGAACCGAGGAGTCGCCATGACCACCGCGCCGGTCGACCTGCTGAGCGTCGGTGAGGTGGCCCGGCGGGCCGGGATCGCCACCTCGGCGGTGCGCTTCTACGAGGACCAGGGGCTGATCTCCTCCGAGCGCACGGCCGGCAACCAGCGGCGCTACCGGCGGCACGTGCTGCGCCGGATCTCGCTCATCCTGGTCGCCAAGCGGCTCGGCATCCCGCTCTCCGAGGTCGCCGAGGTCTTCACCGGCCTGCCCGAGGACCGGATGCCCGGCAAGCACGACTGGGAGCGCATCTCCCGGCGCTGGGCCGAGCAGCTGCGCGCCCGCCGGGCCGAGCTGGAGCGGCTGGAGGACGAGCTGACCGGCTGCATCGGCTGCGGCTGCGTGTCGCTGCGCCGCTGCCGGGTGCTCAACCCGGGGGACGAGCTGGCCGCCGAGGGGCCGGGCCCCCGCCGGCTGCTGCCGGAGGAGGGCCTGCTGCCCGTCGAGGAGTGAAACGCCGTCGACGCGTGGGACGCCATCGAGGAGTGAGGCGCCGTCGACGCGTGGGACGCCGTCGACGCGTGGGCGGGGAAGGGGTTGGAACCCGGCCGGACGCGGCCCTCGCAGGGTTCCCCGCCGCGTCCGACCGGGGGCTTTGTGCGGCTCAGACCTCCGGGAAGTGGCAGGCCGCCTGCCGCTCGCCGGGCCCGGCGATCCGCAGCAGCGGCCGCTCGGTCCGGCACAGGTCCTGGGCCTTCGGGCAGCGCGGGTGGAAGGTGCAGCCGGGCGGCGGGTCGGCCGGGCTCGGCGGGTCGCCGAGCAGCACGATCCGCTCCCGGGTGCGCTCCGCCTCCGGGTCGGGCAGCGGGACGGCGGACAGCAGCGCCCTGGTGTACGGGTGCGCGGGGCTGCCGTACACCTCGGCCTTGTCGCCGATCTCCACGATCCGGCCCAGGTACATCACCGCGACCCGGTCGCAGACCCGCTTGACCACCGAGAGGTCGTGCGCGATGAACACGTACGCCAGCCCGAGCTCCTGCTGGAGCCGCTCCATCAGGTTGACCACCTGGGCCTGAATGGAGACGTCCAGCGCGGAGACCGGCTCGTCGGCGATCACCAGCCGCGGCGAGGTGGCCAGCGAGCGGGCGATGCCGATGCGCTGGGCCTGGCCGCCGGAGAACTCGTGCGGGTAGCGGTCCAGGTGCTCGGGGATCAGCCCGACCAGCTCCATCAGCTCGGCGGCCCGCTTGCGCGCGGCCGCCGCGCTCTCGCCCTGGACGAGCAGCGGCTCGGAGATGATCCGGGCCACCGTCTGCCGGGGATTGAGCGAGGAGTACGGGTCCTGGAAGACCATCTGGAGGTCGCGCCGGTGCGGCCGCAGCCGGGCCTGGGAGAGCCCGCCGATCTCGGTGCCGTCGAAGGTGACGGTGCCCGAGGTCGGGTCGAGCAGCCGGACGATCATCCGCCCGGTGGTGGACTTGCCGCAGCCGGACTCGCCGACCAGGCCGAGCGTCTCGCCCGCCCCGACGTCGAAGCTCACCCCGTCCACGGCCCGGACCGGCGCACCGGGGCGCCCGGTGCGGCTCCGCCGGCCGGGGAAGGTCTTCACCAGGTCCCGTACGGACAGCAGCGGTCCGGCCGCGTCCTTCGTCGACGGTGTGGTCATCACAGCACCCCTTCCGGCACCAGCGGCAGGTGGCAGGCGGCCTGGTGGCCGGGGGCGAGCCGGTCGAGCACGGGGCGCTCGGCCAGGCAGCGGGAGTGCTCCTCGGCGGACGCCGCGGTGGTGCGGGCGCAGCGCGGGGCGAAGGAGCAGCCGGGGGCGGGGGCGATCAGCGACGGCGGGCTGCCGGGGATGGCCCGCAGCGGGGCGTCGTCGGTGTCGTCCAGGCGCGGCAGCGAGTCCAGCAGGCCGCGCGTGTACGGGTGCGCGGGCTGCGCGAACAGCCGGTCCACCGGGGCCTGTTCGGCGGCCCGGCCGCCGTACATGACCAGCACCTCGTGGGCGACCCGGGCAACCACGCCGAGGTCGTGGGTGATCATCACGACGCCGAGGCCGCGCTCCTGCTGGATCCGGGCGATCAGGTCGAGGATCTGCGCCTGGACGGTGACGTCGAGCGCCGTGGTGGGCTCGTCGGCGATCAGCAGCTCGGGCTCGCAGGCGAGCGCCATGGCGATCATGACGCGCTGGCGCATGCCGCCGGAGAACTGGTGCGGGTACTCGTCGACCCGGCGGGCCGGCTCCGGGATGCCGACCTCGGCCAGCATCTCCACCGCCTTGGCCCGCCCGGCCTTGCGGTTGGCCTTGAAGTGCACCCGGTAGTGCTCGGCGATCTGCTCCCCGACGGTGTAGAAGGGGTGCAGGCTGGACAGCGGGTCCTGGAAGATCATCGCGATCCGGCGGCCCCGGACGGTGCCCAGCTCCCGCTCCCCGAGCCCGTTCAGCTCCTGCCCGTTCAGCCGGATCGAGCCGGTGACGGCGGCGCCGCGGTGCAGGCCCATGACGGCGAGCGAGGTGACGGACTTCCCGCTGCCCGACTCGCCGACCAGCCCGAGGGTGCGACCGGCCTCGACGGCGAAGGAGATCCCGTCGACCGCGCGGACGGTGCCGCGCGGGGTGTCGAAGGCGACCTTGAGGTCCTCGACCTCCAACAGCCTGGTCATCAGTACCTCACTCTCGGGTCGACGAACGCGTAGAGCAGGTCGACCAGCAGGTTCGCCGCGACGATGAAGAAGGCCGCGAGCAGGGTGACGCCGAGGATCACGGGCTGGTCGGAACGGGCCAGCCCGTCGTAGAACAGCCGGCCGACGCCGGGCAGACCGAAGATCGACTCGGTGATGACCGCGCCGGCCAGCAGGCCGCCGAGGTCCATGCCGAAGATGGTCAGGATCGGCGTCATCCCGGAGCGCAGCCCGTGCTTGACGGTGACCGTCCGCGGCGGCAGACCCTTGGCCCGGGCGGTGCGGATGTACGGCTCGGCCATCGCCTCGATCATCGAGTTGCGGCTCTGCCGGGCGTACATGGCCGCGTACAGCAGGGCCAACGCGATCCACGGCAGCAGCAGGTTGGAGCCCCATTCGAAGGGGTTCTCGGTGAACTTGTGGTACGAGGGGTAGGGCAGCACGCCGGCCGTCCTGACCAGGCCCCAGATCAGCATGATCGAGGTGAAGTAGACCGGCAGCGAGGCGGTGCCGACGGACAGCACCATCAGGGTCTTGTCGATCGGCCTGCCCTTGCGCAGCGCCGAGGTGACGCCCGCGCCGAGGCCGAGGACCAGCCAGAGCACGGCCGCGCCGAGGGCCAGCGAGATGGAGACCGGCAGCCGGTCGGTGAGCAGGTCCCAGACCGGCAGCCCGTACTCGTAGGAGTAGCCGAGGCAGGGGAAGCCGCAGTGCACCGCGCTGGGGCCGGAGCCGTAGTCGCGGCCGGCGAAGATGCCGCCGAGGTAGGCGAGGAACTGGTCCCAGACCGGCTTGTCCAGGCCCATCGCCGACTTGACGTCGGCGAGCCGCTCGGGGCTGCAGGTCTTGCCGCAGGCGGCCGCTGCCGGGTCGTTGGGCAGCAGGTAGAAGATGGTGAAGGTGATGGCGCAGATGGCGAGCAGGATGCCCGCCACGCCGAGCAGCCGGCGGCCGAGGTAGAGGATCACGACCGGCCTCCCCGGGGGTCGAGGATGTCGCGCAGCGCGTCGCCGAGCAGGGTGAAGGCGAGCACGGCGACGAACAGGAAGGCGGTCGGGATCAGGAAGTAGGTCGGGTCGGTCTCGTAGTGCACGATGCTCTCGGCGATCATCTGGCCCCAGGACGCGGTCGGCGGGCGGACGCCCACGCCGAGGTAGCTGAGCGCGGCCTCGGTGGCGATCATGCCGGGGACGAGCAGGGTGGTGTAGGCGATGATCGGGCCGGAGACGTTCGGCAGGATCTCGCGGGTGAGGATGCGCCAGGAGCGCGCCCCGCCGACCTTGGCGGCCTCGACGTACTCGCGGTGCTTGAGCGAGAGGGTCTGGCCGCGCACCACCCGGGCGATGCCGGGCCAGGTGAACAGCCCGATCACCAGGGTGATCAGCAGGATCCGGTTGACGTCCTTGGCCACCGACATCATCGCGATCATGAAGATCAGCGAGGGGAAGGACATCGTGAGGTCCATCAGCCGGGACAGCAGGGTGTCGACGCGCCCGCCGAAGTAGCCCGCCGCGATGCCGGCCAGGGTGCCGGCGATCACGACCACGGCGGTCGCGGTGAACGCGATCAGCAGGGACACCTGACCGCCGTGCAGCACCCGGGCGAACAGGTCGCGGCCGCTGCCCGGCTCGACGCCCAGCCAGTGCCGGGCGCTGATGCCGCCGAAGTCGCCCCGGGGCACGCCGCCCAGGTACGGGTCGACGGCGCGCTTGTCGAACTCCTCCGGGGTCCAGCCGCCGAGGGCGCTGAGCGGTCCGGCCAGCGCGGTGACCAGGATCAGCACGCCGACGGTGATCAGCCCGAACCGGGCCGAGCCCTTGGCCCACAGCTGGTCCCAGACCAGCCGCCAGGGCCCGCGCCCGGCACTCTTCTTGGCGCCCCCCGCCGTGGCGTCGGCCACGGCGGCGGGCTCAGTGGTGGTACTCATCGCTGCCGGCCCCTCACTTGCCCTTGGCGGGGTCCTTGAGGCCGATGGCACCCAGGTCGAGCATCCCGGCGTAGCCCTGGTTGCCGAAGGCGCCGGCCACGTTGGTGCCGACCAGCAGGGGGCGGCGCTGCCAGATCAGCGGGACGGCCGGGGCCTTCTTCGCCAGGTCCTGGTCCAGCTGCTGCCAGGCCTTGTTGGCCTCGTTGACGTCCGTCATGGCCGCGATCTGGTCCATCCGGTCCATCGTGGCCTGGTCCTTGAACTGGCTCAGGTTGCCCTGGTTTCCCTTCTCCTTGATGGTGCGGCCGTCGAACTGGAACGGCAGGAAGGTCGCACCGGAGGGGTAGTCGGGGCACCAGCCGCTGATGGTCAGGTCGGGGGCGTTCTTGATGTCGCCGACGGTGTCCTGGAAGGCGGACGGGTCGGTGGTGTTGATGGTGACCTGGACGCCGGCCTTGGACAGCGACTGCTGGATCGCCTCGGCGCGGCTCTTGTCGCCGAGCGAGACGGTGAGCGAGACCTTGAGGTCGCTCTTGCCCGCCTCCTGGAGCAGCTTCTTGGCCTTCTCCGGGTCACCGGCCGCCGGGACCTTCAGCGGGTCGGACTTGACGCCGCCGGTCAGCGAGGGCGGCAGGTAGGAGGTCGCCACGTCGGCCATCGCCGGGCCGCCGAAGGCCGTCACCTGCCCCTCGCGGTCGACCGCCCACATCATCGCCTCGCGCACCTTCGGGTCGTCGAAGGGGGCCTTGGAGGTGTTCATGTACAGCATGTCGGTACAGCCGGTGACCTCGGCGGCCATGCGGGACTTGACGTCCGGCTTGGGCAGCACCTTGGCGACGGTCTCGTGCGCCATCCACGGCATGTTGATCGCGTTGGCGTCGGCGCCGTCGCTGGCGATGATCCGGTCGTCGGCCTGGCCGCCCTTGATGCCCTCGGTGACCACGACCTTGTCCGGGTAGGCCTTGCGGACGGTGTCGGTGGCCGGGTCCCAGTTGGTGTTGCGGACCAGCACCAGCTGCTTGCCGCGGTCGTAGGTCTCGATCTTGTACGGGCCGGAGGAGAACGGCCGGGCGTCGTACTGGGTGCCCTTCTCCTGGGACTGCGGCACCGGGGAGAAGGTCGGCAGCGAGACGGTGGAGGAGAACTCGGCGACCGGGCGCTTCAGGTGGAAGACGATCGTCTTGTCGTCCGGGGTCTCGATGCTCGCCAGGTGCTCGCCGTTCAGCGGGCCCTTGTAGTTCTCGCCGCCGGCCAGGTACTGGATCGCGTAGTCGGGGCCGCCGGTGAGGTCCGGGGAGAAGGACCGCTCGACGTTGTACTTGATGTCGGCGGCCTTGATCGGCGAGCCGTCCTCGTACTTGAGGCCGTCCTTGAGGGTGAAGGTCCACACCTTGCCACCGTCGGAGGACTTGCCGAGGTCGGTGGCGAGGTCCGGGACGATCTCGCTGCCCGCCGCGCCCGGCTCGGCCTTGAAGGTGGTCAGGGTGCGGTAGATCAGCCGGGTGCCGAAGTCCATGTGCGGCACCACCCAGCTGCGGGCCGGATCGAGGTGGGCGAAGTCCTGGTTGGTCAGGACGGTGAGGGTGCCGCCCTTGGCAGGGGTGCCGCCGATGACCGAGCCGGACGCGGCGCCCGGGCCCTTGCCGTCGGAGGGGGCGGCGTCGCTGCCGCCGTCACTCTTGTCGTTGGAGCAGGCCCCGAGGCCGAGGGTGAGGGTCGCCGCGAGGGCCGCCGCGAGGGCGGCGTGGGTGCGCCTGGTCATGTTGCAACTCCGCTGTGGGGGGCCCGATCCGCCGGATCTGGCCGCTGCGCTGTGTGACCCGTAACATAGTAATGTGAAATTGCACTTCACAAGAGGTGACGGCTCCCGTTACCGAGCTGTGTCCGTGCCAGCATCTCCCCCGCCCCGCCAAGGAGTTCACCGGTGACCCTTCCCCCGACCGGCCTCAACACCGGGAGCCACGACCTCCCGGTCTCCCCCGCCCTCGCCTCCTTCATGGCCACCAGCTGGGCCGCCACCCCGCTCCCCGCCGACCGGCGGGTCCCCGGCCACGACCGCTTCCCCGGCCGCCGCGCCCGGCTCTCCGCCGCCTTCCCCGGCGAACGGCTGATCGTCCCGGCCGGCCGGCTCAAGGTCCGCTGCAACGACCTCGACTACCGCTTCCGCCCGCACAGCGCGTACGTCTGGCTCACCGGCCTCACCGGCGAGGACCAGGCCGACCACGTCCTCGTCCTCGAACCGGCCGGCCCCGAAGGCCACGAGCCCGTCCTCTACCTGCGCCCGCGCTCACCGCGCGACGGCGGCGAGTTCTACCGCGACCGCCGCTACGGCGAGTTCTGGGTCGGCTCCAGGCCCGACCTCGCCGAGGCCGCCCGACTCACCGGCGTACGCACCGAACACCTCGACGACCTCGGCAAACTGCTCACCGGCCCCCAGCCCCCCACCCGGGTCCTGGCCGGCACCGACCCGCTCGTCGACGAGGCCACCGGACGGCCCGCCGACGGCCGGCGGGACGGCGAACTCGCCGCCGTCCTCTCCGAGTTGCGCCTGGTCAAGGACGAATGGGAGGTCGGACAGCTGCAACTGGCCGTCGACCACACCACCACCGGCTTCGAGGACGTCGTCCGGGCCCTGCCCACCGCACTGCGCCACCACCGCGGCGAACGCTGGATCGAGGGCGTCTTCGACCTGCGCGCCCGCGCCGAGGGCAACGGCACCTCCTACACCACCATCGCCGCCTCCGGCGCCCACGCCTGCGTCCTGCACTGGATCCGCAACGACGGCGCCCTCGACCCGAACTCCCTCCTCCTGCTGGACGCCGGCGTCGAGACCGACACCCTCTACGCCGCCGACATCACCCGCACCCTGCCGCTCAGCGGCACCTTCACCCCGATCCAGCGCCAGGCCTACGACCTCGTCCTCGCCGCCCAGAGCGCCGGCATCGCCACCCTCCGCCCGGGCGCGCGGTTCCGCGACTTCCACCGCGCCGCCATGCGGGTCATCGCCGAAGGCCTCGCCGACTGGGGCGTCCTGCCCGTCTCCGCCGAAGAGGCCCTCGCCGAGGACAACGGCCTCTACCGCCGCTACACCCTCTGCGGCAGCGGCCACATGCTCGGCCTCGACTACCACGACTGCGCCAAGTCCCGCGCCGACCGCTACCTCGACGCCACCCTGGAGGAGGGCATGGTCCTCACCGTCGAACCCGGCCTCTACCTCCAGCCCGACGACGAGACCCTCCCCGCCGAACTCCGCGGCCTCGGCATCCGCATCGAGGACGACCTCGTCATCACCCCCGACGGCGCCCACCTGATGTCCGGCGCCCTCCCCCGCACCGCCACCGACGTCGAGTCCTGGATGGCGACCCTGCTGTCCTGAGGAGGCCGCCAGGAGCGGACGGTCAAGCCACCTTGATCGTCCGCTCCCCCCGCCGGATCATCACCTCGACCTCGCCGCCGATCGCCGCCGAATACGCCCGCAGGTTGTCCAGGCTGTCCACCTGCCCGTGCTCGATCTGGGACACCCGCGCCTGACTCACTCCCATCAGCGCCGCCACCTCCTTCTGGGTGAGGTTGGCCGACTTCCGCATCTCGGCCAGCTCGTAGCCGCGGATCCGGGCCAGGTTCTCCTTTCGGATCCGAGCCCGGTCGGCCTCCGCCTCCGGCGAGGCCAGCCAGGGGTTGATCCGCTGCGCCTCGGCCCACACCTCGGTCCAGCTACGACCCTTCATGCTCACGCTCCCTTGTCCTTCTCCTCGACGTACTGCTCATAGCGAGCCTCCGCCAGCGGGATGTTGATGTCGTACCACCGGGACCACTCCCCGTTCTTGTCGCCGGCGACCAGGATGACGGCCTCCCGTTCGACATCGAAGACGAAGAGCATTCGAACCTCGGAGCGCCCCGCCGAGCCGGGCCGGAGCTCCTTCAGGTTGTGCAACGTGCTGCCATGAATCCGATCCACCAGCGGGCGCCCGAGCAGCGGCCCCCTTCTGGCGAGCAATTCGATCGCGTCGGCGATCTGGTCGGCCGTATCCGGGTCCTTGACAGCGATGTCCAGGAACCAGTCGTTCACCGGACCGATGAGTGTGATCTCCCACATGGACCCAAATTAAGTTGTTCCTTATACGTTACCGCGCGCTTTCCCGCTCAATCCACCCCTGCGAGGGACGACACTCCGAGTCCTGCGCGCCCCCGACCGACTACCCGCGCGCTGCCTGCCACAGGTCGGCGACGATCCTCTCCGCCGGGCCGGTGCGGGCCAGGTGGTGGGCGGTGCCGGCCCAGAGGTGCATGGCGTCGGTGTCGCCGCGGCGGGCGGCGGCGGCGCGGAGGGAGGCGGTGAGGTGGTGGACCTCGGGGTAGGCGGGCGGGGCGTACGGGCCGTGGCGGTCGATGAAGCCGTTGCGCAGGCCGCGGGCCGGGCGGCCGGTGAAGGCGCGGGTGACGGCCGTCTCCGGGAGTTCGACGAGCGCCGCCCGGTGGGCGGCCGAGGCGCCGGACTCGTCCGAGCGCAGCAGCGCCGTGCCCAGCTGCACCGCCACCGCCCCCGCCCGCAGCGCGGCCGCGACGGCCGCGCCGTCGCCGAGCCCGCCCGCGGCGATCAGCGGCAGCGCCGTCACCTCCCGTACGGCGGGCAGCAGTTCGAGCAGCGGCAGCTCCCCGGGCCGGTCCGTCACCCGGTGGGTGCCCCGGTGGCCGCCCGCCTCCGGGCCCTGCACGCACAGCGCGTCCATCCCGAGGGCCTGCGCCGCCCGCGCCTCCTCGGGCGTGGTGACGGTGGCGACCTGGGTCGTGCCGACCGCCCGCACCGCCGCCGCCTCCTCGGCCGTGGGCAGCCCGAAGGTGTACGAGAGCACCGGCACCGGGTCGGCGAGCAGGAGGGCGAGCTTGGCCTCCCAGTCGTCGCGGTCCGGCCCGATCTCCTCCGGCAGGGTCACGCCCCACTGCTCGGCCTCGGGGCGCAGCCGCTCCCGGTACGCCGCGACGGCCGCCGCGTCCCCGGGCGTGCCCGGCACGAAGAGGTTCACCCCGTACGGCCGGTCGGTCGACTTCCGTACCGCCGCGATCTGCTCGGCCATCGCCTGGGCGGTCTTGAGGGCGCCGGCCAGGAACCCGAGCCCGCCGGCCCGGTTCACCGCCGCCGCCAGTTCGGGCGTCGAGGGCCCGCCCGCCATCGGGGCGGCGATCACCGGTACGGCGAGCTCGTCGAGATGGACGGTCATCAGGCGCTCCTCACGCTGCCACGGGCACGGAACACCCCCACCCTACGCTCAGCGGATCAGCCCCAGCCGCCGTGCCTCGCGCACCGCCGCCGTGCGCGAGTCCACGCCCAACTTGGTGTAGATGTGCACCAGATGGGACTTCACCGTGGCCTGGCTCAGGTGCAGCCGCTGGCTGACCTGCTGGTTGGTCAGCCCGTCCGCGACCAGCCCCAGCACCTCGGTCTCCCGGGCGCTGAGCGCCGCCGCGGGCGTCCGCATCCGCTCCAGCAGCCGGTCCGCCACGCTGGGCGCCAGCGCGCTGCGCCCCGCCGCGGCGGCCCGGACGGCCTGGGCCAGCTCCTCCGGCGGCGCGTCCTTCAGCAGGTAGCCGGTGGCGCCCGCCTCCAGGGCGGGCAGGGTGTCCGCGTCGGTGTCGTACGTGGTGACCACCAGGACCCGCGGCGCGCCCGCCCGGGCGGTGATCGCCGCGGTGGCCTGCGCCCCGTTCATGGCCGATCCCGGCCCGAACTGGAGGTCCATCAGCACCACGTCCACGCCCGGCTCGGCCGCCAGTTCGACGGCCCGCTCGGCGGTGGCCGCCTCCGCCACGATGGCGAAGTCCGGTTCGCACTCCAGCACGGCCCGCAGCCCGGCCCGCACCACCGGGTGGTCGTCGGCGATGAGCAGCCGGATCACTGGCCGGCCTCCGGGGTGACCGGCAGCTGCACCGCCACCGTCGTGCCCTGCCCGGGCGCCGACTCCACCGTGAAGCCGCCGCCGAGCGCCCGCGCCCTGGCCCGCATCGACGGCAGCCCGAAGCCG
Organism: Kitasatospora sp. NPDC058184; assembly: GCF_042883725.1. NCBI lineage: Bacteria > Bacillati > Actinomycetota > Actinomycetes > Kitasatosporales > Streptomycetaceae > Kitasatospora > Kitasatospora sp. NPDC058184. The sequence goes on along the minus strand of NZ_JBHVVE010000034.1, from coordinate 44,290 downwards.
CCGTCCCCGCCGGTGCGGCCGGCGACCGCCGCCGGGTCGAACCCGGCCCCGTCGTCGTACACGTCCAGTGCCACCTCACCCTCCATGTAGCTGAGTGTCACCTCGGCCCGCGCGGCCCCCGCGTGCCGGACGGTGTTGCCGAGCGCCGACTGCGCGATCCGCAGCAGCGCGACCTCCTCCGCGGCCGGCAGCCGGACCGGGACGCCGGAGACGTGCAGCTTCACCGGCAGGCCGCTCTGCGCCGTCGTCGTCGCGCACAGCCGCTCCAGCGCGACCGGCAGCGGGTCGCCGTCCAGCGCGGGCGGGGTGAGCGCCCGGACGAACCGGCGGGCCTCGTCCAGGTTGTCCTGGGCGGCCTGCCGCGCCTGCTCGACGTACCCGGCGGCGGTCTCGGTGCGCTCCGGCAGGGCCCGCTGGGCGGCCCGCAGCAGCAGCTGGATGGAGCTGAGGCCCTGTGCGAGGGTGTCGTGGATCTCCCGGGCGAGCCGCTCCCGCTCGGCCAGCACCCCGGCCGCGTGGTGGGCGGCGGCGGCGTCGGCGCGGGCGGCGGTCAGCTCGTCGATCAGCCGGCGGCGCTCCTCGCTCTCCCGGTACAGCGCCTGGTAGCCGAGCACGGTGGCGGTGGCGACGGCCGCGCCGAGCGCGGGCCCGATCGAGGCGGCGAAGCTGAAGCTGTGCTGGTGCCAGGACCACGCGGCGATCGACGCGGCGGCGGTCAGCCCGACGGCGACCAGCCCGCCGCGCCGCCCCAGCAGGTGCAGTTCCAGGAAGTACAGCGGGAAGGCCAGCCAGACGCCGTCCTGGGTGGTGATCAGCACGCCCGCCCAGGTGACGCCGAGCAGCGCCAGCCAGAGTGCGGCCGCCCGCCGGGAGCGGCGCACGGCGGCCAGTTGCGGCCCGACGGTGTAGACGGCGGCCATCGCGGTGGCCGCGGCGGCGACGGCGGCCGGATCGCCGCCCCGGTCGACGAGGACGGCCCGGGCGACGGCGAGCGCGAGCAGGCCCGCCACGAGCAGGTGCAGGCAGACCTGGAGGACGCGGGCGACGGGGGTGGTTCTGGATCGTTCGGTCGCCATCCGTCCAGCCTAAGTTCCTAGCCCGGCACCCGGCATCAATCAAAAGGTTGAACTCGGGCTCTCCCCTTTGATGCCCAGGATGCAATCCCCGGCGCGATGCCCCGGACCCCTCCCGTCCAGGACGGTGGAAGTGTCGAAACCACCTGTCCAGAGGAAGGCCCCGTCGTGTTCGTCGCCTGGAGGGACCTGAGGTTCGCCAAGGGGCGGTTCGCCCTGATGGGAACCGTCATCGTGCTGATCACCGTGCTGGTCGGCCTGCTGTCCGGGCTGACCGCCGGGCTCGGCCGGCAGAACATCTCCGCGATCACCGGCCTGCCCGCCGACCACCTGGTCTTCGGCAAGCCGGCCGACGGGCAGAAGCTCTCCTTCACCGACTCCCAGGTCACCCCCGACCAGTGGCAGGCCTGGGCCCGCGAGCCCGGCGTCACCTCCGCCCAGCCGATCGGCATCACCACCACCAAGGCCGCCGCCGGACAGCGCACCGCCGCGCTCTCCGCCTTCGGCGTCCCGGACGGCTCCGCACTCGCCCCGCAGGGCAGCCGGATCGCCCCCGGCCAGGCCGTACTGTCCAAGACCGCCGCCGAGAACCTGGGCGGCCTCGCCCCCGGCGCCGACTTCACCCTGGCCGGCCACCCGCTGCGGGTCGCCGCCGTCGAGGGCGACGCCGCGTACAGCCACACCCCGGTGATCTGGACCAGCCTCGGCGACTGGCAGCAGGCCGCCCCCGGCGGCGCCGGCCACGCCACCGTCATCGCGCTCGACACCGCCAAGGGCGCCGACCTGGCCGCCGCCGACGCCCGCCACGGCACCGAGACCCGCACCCGCGACGACGCCCTCGCCGCGATCGGCTCCTACACCTCCGAGAACGGCTCCCTCCAGCTGATGCGCGGCTTCCTCTTCGCCATCTCGGCCCTGGTGATCGGCGCGTTCTTCACCGTCTGGACGATCCAGCGCAGCGGCGACATCGCCGTCCTCAAGGCCCTCGGCGCCTCCACCCGCTACCTGCTGCGCGACGCCCTCGGCCAGGCCGTCCTCCTGCTGCTGCTCGGCACGGTCGTCGGCACCGCGATCGCGTCCGGCTTCGGCGCGCTGATCGGCTCCGCCGTCCCCTTCGTCCTGGACGCCCCGACCGTCCTGCTGCCCGCCGCCGTCATGATCGCCCTCGGCGCGATCGGCGCGGCCCTGTCCATCCGCCGGATCACCTCCGTCGACCCGCTGACCGCCCTCGGGAGCGCCCGATGAGTCTCGTCCTCGACCGCATCACCCTCACCTACCCGGACGGCGACGGCCGGCTCACGGCACTCGACGAGGTCTCGCTGACCGTCCCCAAGGGCACGCTCACCGCCGTCGTCGGCCCCTCCGGCTCCGGCAAGTCCAGCCTGCTCGCGGTCGCCGCCACCCTGATCACCCCGGACTCCGGGCAGGTCGTCGTCGACGGCACCGACACCGCAGGCCTCAGCCGGGCCGACCTCACCGCGCTGCGCCGCACCAGGATCGGCATCGTCTTCCAGCAGGCCAACCTGCTGCCCTCGCTCACCGCGGTGGAGCAGTTGCAGGTGATGGCCCACCTCGACGGCCGCCCCCCGCGCGGCGCGCTCCCCCGCGCCCTGAAACTCCTCGACGCCGTCGGCCTGCGCGACCAGGCCGCCCGCCGGCCGCACCAGCTCTCCGGCGGGCAGCGCCAGCGGGTCAACATCGCCCGCGCGCTGATGAACGACCCCACCGTCCTGCTGGTCGACGAACCCACCAGCGCCCTCGACCACGAACGCGGCGCCGCCGTCCTCGACCTGATCACCGACCTCACCCACCGCCGGGCCACCGCCACCGTCCTGGTCACCCACGACCGCACCCACCTGACGGCCGTCGACCAGATCGCCGAGGTCCACGACGGGAGGCTGACCCTCCCGGCGGCGGTCTAGGCGACCAGCTCCGACACCGGCAGCGTCACCGCCGTCCCGGGCAACCCGACCACCTGCCCAGGACGGCGTACGACCCGCTCCCGGTACTCGCCCCGCACGGGATCGGTCAGCACCAGCACCTGCTGCTCGACCCGGTCCACGACCACGTAGGTCGGCACCCCGGCCAGCGCGTAGGCGGCGGGCTTCCTGGTGACGTCACTGCACAACGCCGCCGATGTCACTTCGAGGACGAGGCGGAAGATCTTCGGGTCGTAGCAGTTGTACGTGACCATCCGGTCGTCGCTCACCGCCTCGACGATCGACAGATCCGGCATCGCGAAGTCGTCCGGCCCGGTCGGCAGCCAGATCGCGAGCCGCTGGAGGACTTCCGGGTCCCCGCCTTCCAGCCCGGCCTCGAAGCAGGCCTTCATCACGTCGGAGAGGATCTCGCGGTGGCGCCCGTCGGGCAGCGGCTCGACGGCCACCTCACCGCCGAGCACCTCGACCCGGTGCCCGGGAAACCGATCGAAGAGGACCTCTGCCATGTCGAGCACCCTGTTCCGCACAGGCGAATCCTCCGCCCGTCGGCCCCAAGCCGCCGTCCATACCCGGACTCTTCACCCGAACGGGCGGTTTGACTCCTGCCGAGTCCCCTAGCGGGACCGCAGGCGCAGGGCCGAGGGCTCCGGTTCGGCGGGCTTCTCCTCGCCGGCCCAGAGGGAGCGGACGTGGCTGAGGTGGCGGGTCATGCAGGCCTCGGCCCCGGCCGCGTCGCCGGCGAGCAGCAGGTCGAGCAGCTCCAGGTGCTCCTCCGCCGAGGAGACCAGCTCGCCGCGCTCGTCGAGCCGGTTGAGGCCGTAGAGCCGCGAGCGCTTGCGCAGGTCGCCGACGACCTCGACCAGTCGCGAGTTGCCGGCCAGTCCCAGCAGGTCGAGGTGGAACTGGCGGTCGGCCTCCAGGTAGCCGATCAGGTCGTGCTTGCGGGCCGCCGCGACGATCGCCTCGGCCTGCGGGCGCAGCCGCTCCAGCTGCTCCTTGGTGGCGGTGCGCGCCACCCGGCCGACGGTCGGGACCTCGATCAGGGCGCGGATCTCGGTGAAGTCGTCGAGGTCGCGGTCGGTCAGCTCGGTGACCCGGAAGCCCTTGTTGCGGACGGCTTCGACCAGGCCCTCGCGGGCGAGGTCGAGCATGGCCTCGCGGACGGGGGTCGCGGAGACGCCGAAGTCGGCGGCGAGCGCGGGGGCGGAGTAGACGACGCCGGGGCGCAGTTCGCCGGAGATCAGGGCTGCCCGGAGTGCGTGCGCGACCTGGTCGCGAAGCCGCTCCTGTACGGAGATCAGGGTGCGGGACTTGAGGTCGGCCATGGTGTTCCTCCGGGTGGGTGCAGAACACCAGCGTACAATGTCACGTTACGTTGCGTGCGCAACAGCCAGTGATTCGAACACCCGTCACCGACCCGCCGCACCGGCCCCTCCTCCTGCCGAACGCCATGGTGACAGCGGCCGTCGGCCGTGACAACGGCCGACGGCACACGATCTTCCGGTCCACCCGGGAGGTCCGTACGAAGATCCGCACGGAGGTCCACCCGAAGGTCCGCCCGGAGGGCTACGCCCGGCGGAACCGCCCCACCAGGGTGCTCAGGCTGGCCGCACCGTCCCCGTCCGCCACAACCCGCCGGACCGCCTCCGCGAGGAGGGCCGGCAGGGCGCCGTCCACCCCGGAGTCCTCCGCGGTGTGCTGGACGTGCTCGATGCTCGCGAGTGCCATCGTCAGCCGGTCGACGTCCCCGCGGTGGTCCCCGGCGGTGATCCGCGGCGCGTAGAACTCGATCATCCGCGGCAGCAGCGAGGCGGTGGGCAGGGCGTACGGCAGGAACTCCTCGGCGGTGATGCCGTTGGCCTCGGCGACCGCCGTGGCGTGCAGGTAGCCGACCATCGAGGACCAGAACAGGTCCATCTGGATCTGGTAGTACAGCTGGGCCAGCCCGGGGTCGTCGCCCCGGTAGTCGGCCCCGGTGAGCACCTCCAGGGCGGCCCGGTGCCGCCGGAACAGCTCGACCGGGCCGCTGTAGAAGGTGGACGACTCGGGGCTGCCGATGCCCGAGGGCGGCACCTGCACCCCGCCGGTCAGGTGTCCGGCGCCGCGCTCGGCCAGCCAGCGGGCGGCCTCGCGGGCCCGCCCGGGGGTGTCCGAGCTGAGGTTCGCGACCACCTTCCCCTTCAGAGCCGGCTCGACCGACTCCAGGACGGTGAACACGGCGTCGTAGTCGGTGAGGCTGAGCACCACCAGTTCGTTCGCCGCCACCGCCGCCTCCGCGCTGGGCGCCGCCTGCGCGCCCCGGGCGACGAGTTCGTCGGCCCGTGCGGCCGTGCGGTTCCACACCGTGACGGCGTACCCGGCGTCCAGGAACGCCCGGGCCATGGCCTGCCCCATCGGGCCGAGCCCGATCACCGTCACGGATCGCTTCGCCTGCTGCTCCACGGACATGCGTGTTCCCCTCCACTGGACGAATGCCTAGAACGAACGCTCTATCCAGAGCGCCGGAGCCGACGCTAGCACAGGAGTGGAACGAACGCTCTACTCAGAATCTCGGCTAGGATCGCGCCGTGAAGACGCCCGAGAAGACCCCCGCGCAGGCCGACCCGAAGGCCGCCGTGAGAGTCGCTGCGAAGGCCCCGGCGAAGGCCGCACCGAAGGACGGCGCGCAGGCCGAAGCGAAGCCCGGCACCCGGGAGCGGATCGTCCGGGCCACCTCCCGGCTGCTGCAGCGCCAGGGGTACGAGGGCACCGGGATCAAGCAGATCTCCCGCGAGGCCGAGGCCACTCTCGGCTCCGTCTACCACTTCTTCCCGGGCGGCAAGCAGGAGTTGGCCGCCGAGGCGATCCGGCACGGGGACGAGGAGTTCGCCGTCATGCTGCACGCCGGGCTCGGCTCCTCACCGGACCTGGGCGAGGCGATGACCGCCTGCACCCGGCTGCTCGCCACCGAACTGCGCGCGTCCGACTGGCAGGACGGCTGCCCGATCACCAGCACCGCCCTGGAGACGATCGGCCGGGTGCCGGTGATCGAGGAGGCGGTGGCCGAGGCCTTCGCCCACTGGCGCGCCGTCGTGGCGGAACGGCTGCTCGCCGCCGGCATCGGCGAGCAGGACGCCCGCGAGCTGGCCGGCACCGTGATCAGCACCCTGGAGGGCGCCGAGCTCGCCGCCCAGGTCGCCCGCAGCGAGGAGCCGCTGCTGGTCACCGGCAAGCACCTGGCCCGCCTGCTCACCGCCTACGCCGACGACCGGGCCTGACGCGCGGAACCCGACCTGACGCGCGGAACCGGACCGCCCGCCCGCCCGCCCGCCCGGGAGCCCGCCGGAAAACGTCCGGAAAACGTGAGGAGCCGGTGCAGCGGGGGATCCCATCCCGCTGCACCGGCTCCGGCTCCACAACTCCCGACCACCACCAGGAGTAACGCCGTGTCGATCGACATCGCGCTGTACGACGGCCGCCCGAACGGCGGCCGCCGCACCAGCGCCAGGTTGCTGCACCTGTCGAGCCCCGGCGAGGCCCTCACCTCCGCCCTGGCCCGGCACACCGATCCGACCCGCCACCGGCTCGGCCGGATCGACCCGTACGGGGACACCCCGTTCAACGAGCAGGACGCCGGCGCCGCCTTCGAGGAGGCCACCGCCCTGCTCGCCCGCTGCACCACCGGGGAGCAGCGGGCGGCCGTCCGCGAACTGCGCAACCTGCTCGCCAACTGCGCCGCCACCCCGGGCAGTTGGCTCGTCTTCCTGGGCGACTGAACCGCTAGGGCGTGTCTTCAAACTCCCGTCGTCCGCCCGGAGGGCGGGCGGGGCGGCGTTGGGGTGCGTGCATCGCAAGGCGGAGGAGGGAGCCACTGCGGAGCATTGGCGACCGACGACAACGCGGCGAGGTGCGTGCCCCGGCGTCGCCCCGCAGACGCGAGTTTGAAGACACGCCCTAGGACGCGGCCCGGTACACCTCCGCCGCGACGGCCAGGTCCTGCCAGGCCATCCCGACGCTCTTGAAGAACCGCGGCCGCCCGTCGGGCACCAGCGCGTCGCCGCGCACCAGTTCGGCGAGGTTCCACAGCTGCCGCCCGGCCACGCCCGCCATCAGCAGGTCCCCGGCCTCGCGCTCCGCGACGGTACGCGCCTCGACGTACAACTCGGCGCGCTGGACGAGCAGTTCGTCCACCTCCCGGGCGTCCGGCTCGTGCGAGCCGACCGCCGCCACCGCCGCGTGGGCGGGCACCAGGGCGCCGTCGAACAGCGGGGTGCGCGCGGTGGTGCAGCAGACCACCAGGTCCGCCTCGCGGACCGCGCGCGGGTCGCCGACCTCGGCCGCCAGCCCGAGCTTCCGCCCGTAATCGGCCAGCGCCCCGGCCCGTTCGGCGTTGCGCGCCACCACGGTGAGCCGGCGCAGCGGCCGGACGGCGAGCAGGGCGTCCAGGTGCCCGTACGCCTGCGGCCCGGAGCCGAACAGCACCAGGTGCTCGGCCTCCGGCACGGCCAGCCGCCGCAGCGCGGCCGCGGTGACGGCGGGCGTGCGCAGCGCGGTGAGCGCGGCGCCGTCCAGCAGGGCGAGCGGCTGGAGGGTGGGCCCGTCCAGCAGCAGGTAGCTGCCGGTGATCCGGGGCAGTCCGGCCGACGGGTTGGCGGGCGCGACCCCGGCGATCTTCACGCCGGCGTACGGCCCGGCGGCGGCCGGCATCATCAGCAGTTCGCCGGCGGGCACCGGTACGGCCGACCGGGCGGGTGCCGCCTCCGGGTCGAACCCGTCCAGCAGCACCCGCTCGATCGCCCCCACCGCCCCGGCGGGCCCGACCCCGCCGGTGCCCGGCACGACGTACTGGAGCGGCACAACCGCCGCGCCGGGCACTTCGGTTGGCTTCACGGCTTCGGTCGCACGCACGGTGGTCACAGCAGGAACCCCGCTCCCAGGTCGTCGTCCGGCTCCAGCACGAAGCCGTGCTCGCCGGTGCGGAAGGCCGTCCCGCCGACCTCGGTGACCACGCCCTCGCCCTGCGGGTCGCCGCCCGGGAGGACCTGCCCGCTGAAGACCGTCCCGATGATCGACTCGTGCCGCAGCGGCTCGCCCGGGGCCAGCCGCCCCTCGGCGGCGAGCACCGCGAGCCGGGCGGAGGTGCCGGAGCCGCAGGGCGAGCGGTCGATCTGGCCGTCCGCGAAGACGGTGACGTTGCGCTGGTTCAACACCCCGTCCACCGGGGGGAGTTCGTCGTGGAGGATGACCCCGTACACGCCCGACAGCCGGGCGTCCGTCGGGTGGGCGACCGCCTCCGAGCCGGCCAGCGCGGCCCTGATCTCCCGCCCCACGGCGGTGAGTTCGGGCAGCTGCTGCTTCTCCACGGCGAGCCCGAGGGCGGCCGCGGGCACCGAGGCGTAGCAGGCGCCGGAGTGCGCCACGGCGACCTCCACGGTGCCGCGCGAGGTCTCCACCGGGAGCTTCAGCGCGGTGACCCGGCTGGGCACGTTGCGGAAGGTCACCCCGGTGGTCCGCCCGCCGGAGCGGTGCACCAGGGCGGTGACCCGGCCGGACGGCACGTCGATCCGCACCCGCGCCACGCCGTCCGCGGGGGCGGCCACCAGTCCGGAGTCCACCGCCCAGGCGCCGAGCGCGATGGTGCCGTGCCCGCAGGCGGTGGAGTAGCCGTCCTTGTGCCAGAACAGCACGCCCAGGTGCGCCTCGTCGTCGTCCGGCGGGACCAGGAAGCCGCCGTACATCCCGGCGTGGCCGCGCGGTTCCCGGCTGAGCAGCTGCCGGACCTCGTCCAGCGCGCTGGGCCGGGGCGCGGTCGCGCTGCCGCCCGCGCCGAGCGCGATGGCCCGGCGCTCGGCGACGGTGTCGCCGGGGATCGGGGGCACGCCGTCCAGCACGATCCGGAACGGCTCGCCGGCCGTGTGGTAGTCGACCGTCCGTACGAACATCAGAGCGCACCTCCGCCCGGCAGCACGCTGACGGTCCGGCTGACGGTGTAGAAGTCCAGGGCGGCCTGGCCCTGTTCGCGGTCGCCGTGGCTCGCGCCCTTGGCCCCGCCGAAGGGCAGGTGGAAGTCGACGCCGCTGGACGGCGCGTTGACCCGGATCATGCCCGCGTCCAGCCGGTCGGCGGCGGCCAGCGCCACGTCCAGGCTGCGGGTGTGCACCGAGGTGGAGAGGCTGTGCGGGGTGTCGTTGGCGAGCGCGATGGCCTCGTCCAGGTCGGCCGCGGCGTGCAGCACCGCGATCGGGCCGAAGAACTCCTCGCGGGCCAGCGGGTGTTCGGCCGGCACCTCGGCGAGCAGGGTCGGCTCGACGTACCAGCCGGTCCGCTCGGGCACCCCGCCGCCGGTGAGCACGCTGGCCCCGGCCTCGACGGCCGAGGAGACGGCCCCGGTCAGCCGCTCCCGCGCCCCGGCGTTGATCACCGGCCCGCAGACCGCGTCGTCGACCGCCGCCAGCGCCTTGACCAGCGCCTCGCGCAGCGGCTCGTACGCGGCGCCGACCGCGATCACCCGGCTGGTGGCGGTGCACTTCTGCCCGGCGTACCCGGCGATGGCCGCGGCGATGTGCCCGGCGGCCTGCGCGATGTCGGCGTCCGGCAGCACCAGCGCGGCGTTCAGCCCGCCGAGTTCGGCCTGCACCGGTACCCCGCGGTCGGTCGCGGCCCGCACCACGGCCCGGCCGACGCCGGTCGAGCCGGTGAAGGAGACCACGTCCGCAGCGTCGACCAGCGCCGCGCCCTCCTCCGCCCCGCCGGGCAGCACCGTGAACACGTCCTCGGGCAGCCCGGCCAGCTCCGCCAGCCGCAGCGCGCAGGCCGTCGCCTCGGGGGCCGGCTTGAGCACCACCGCGTTGCCGACGGCGAGGGCCGGCGCGGCCTTCCAGGTCGGGATCGCCAGCGGGAAGTTCCACGGCGCGATCAGTCCGGCGACCCCGTACGGGCGGCGCCGGGTGAGCAGCAGCCCGGGGCCGGCGACGGTCTCGTGCACCGCCCCGGAGGGCGCGTACGGCGCCTGCGCGTAGTAGCGCCAGATCGCCGCCGTGCGGGCGACCTCGCCGAGCGCCTCGGCCAGCGGCTTGCCGACCTCGCGCACGATCAGCGCGGCCAGCTCGTGGGCGTGCGCCTCCACGGCGTCCGCGATCCGGCCGAGCGCCGCCGACCGGGCGCCCGCCCCGGCGGCGAGCCAGTCGCCCTGCGCCGCCCGGGCCCGCCCGACGGCGGCCCGCACGGCCTCGGCGCCGGGCTCCTCGACGGCGACCACGAGGTCGTCGGGGTCGGCGGGGTTGTACGAGGTGATGGTCACGGCCAGCAGCCCTTCGGGGGGAGGTACGGGGACGAAGGAGGAAGGAGGGGTCAGAGCAGGAAGCCCGCCGGGAACGGGTCGCTCGGGTCGAGGAAGTACTGGGCGGTGCCGGTGACCCAGGCCCGCCCGGTGACGGTGGGCACCACCGCGGGCAGCCCGGCCACCTCGGTCTCCTCGACCAGCCGCCCGGTGAAGGTGGTCCCGATGAAGGAGTCGTTGCGGAAGTCCCGCCCGAGCGGCAGTTCGCCGCGAGCGTGCAGCTGGGCCATCCGCGCCGAGGTGCCGGTGCCGCAGGGCGAGCGGTCGAACCAGCCGGGGTGGATGGCCATCGCGTGCCGGGAGTGCTCGGCGGTGGAGCCGGGGGCGAGCAGCTGGACGTGGTGGCAGCTGTGGATGGACGGGTTCTCCGGGTGCACCGGCCGGTCCGGGCCCGCGTTGATCGCGTCCATCATGGCCAGGCCGGCGTCCAGGATCTCCTGCTTGCGCTCGCGCTCGAAGGGCAGCCCGAACTCGGCGAGCGGCAGGATGGCGTAGTAGTTGCCGCCGTACGCGAGGTCGTAGGTCACCGTGCCGTAGCCGGGCACCTCGACCTTGCGGTCCAGGGCGACGGAGTAGGAGGGCACGTTGCGGATGGTCACCGCCTTGGCGGCGCCGTCCTCGACCTTCACCTCGGCGACCACGAGTCCGGCCGGGGTGTCCAGCCGTACGGTGGTGACCGGCTCGACCACCGGGACCATCCCGGTCTCGACCAGTACGGTGGCGACCCCGATGGTGCCGTGCCCGCACATCGGCAGCAGTCCGGAGACCTCGATGTAGAGCACGCCGAAGTCGGCGTCCGGCCGGGTCGGCGGCTGGAGGATCGCGCCGCTCATCGCGGCGTGGCCGCGGGGCTCGTACATCAGCAGGGTGCGGAAGTGGTCCAGGTGCTCCTGGAAGTGCACCCGGCGCTCGGCCATGGTGGCGCCGGGGATGACACCGAAGCCGCCGGTGATCACCCGGGTCGGCATGCCCTCGGTGTGCGAGTCGACGGCGTGGAACACGTGACGGCTGCGCATGGGTCACAACTCCCGTACAGGTTCGGATGGTTGGTGGGTTGGCCGGGCCGACTGCCGCCGCAGCCGGCCCGGAGGCCCGGGATCGCGCCGGTGTCAGACCAGGCCGTCGGCCAGCGCCTTCTCGGTGGCCGCGCGGACGGCCTCCTCGATCTCCGGGACGAGCGGCAGGCGCGGGGCGCGCACCGGGCCGCCGGGGCGCCCGGCGATGTCCATGGAGAGCTTGATGGCCTGGACGAACTCGGTCTTGGAGTCCCAGCGCAGCAGCGAGTGCAGCGACTTGTACAGCGGCAGCGCGTTCTCCAGGTCCTTGGAGACGGCGGCGTCGTAGAGCGCGACCGAGGCGGCCGGCAGGGCGTTCGGGTAGCCGGCGATCCAGCCGACCGCGCCCGCGAGCGCCAGCTCCAGCAGCACGTCGTCGGCGCCGATCAGCAGGTCCAGCCCGGGGGCCAGCTCGGCGATCTCGTACGCCCGGCGGACGTCGCCGCTGAACTCCTTGACCGCGACGATCGAGCCCTCGGCGTGCAGCTGGGCGAGCAGCGCGGGGACGAGGTCGACCTTGGTGTCGATCGGGTTGTTGTACGCCACGATCGGCAGCCCGGCCTTGGCGACCTCGGCGTAGTGGGCGCGCACCGAGGCGTGGTCGGCCCGGTAGGCGTTCGGCGGCAGCAGCAGGACGGAGCCGGCGCCGGCCTCGGCGGCCTGCTCGGCCCAGCGGCGGGACTCGGCGCTGCCGTAGGCGGCCACGCCGGGCATCACCCGGGAGCCGTCGCCGGCCGCCTCGATGGCGACCTCGACGACCTTGGCGCGCTCCTCGGCGGTGAGCGTCTGGTACTCGCCCAGCGAGCCGTTGGGGACGACGCCCTCGCAGCCCGAGTCGATCAGCCAGCGGACGTGCTCGGCGTAGGCGTCGTAGTCGACGGAGTGGTCCGGGCGCAGCGGAAGCGTGGTGGCGACCATGATGCCGCGCCAGGGACGGGTGCTGTCGTGCTGGGTGATGGACACATGAGCTCCTTGATGAGGTGTGACATTTTACTAGAGTGGACGGGCCGGAGACAAGGTCCCCGGCCCGTCCTTCGACGACGGACCCCGGGGGCGTGCCCGACCGTTCCCGCCCGACGCGAGCGGTCGGGCACGCCCTACGCCTCCGGGTTCGGCCCCGCCGCCAGCTGGGAGAGCGGCACCGGGCAGCCCAGCGGCCGCCGGTCCGGCCCCGGCTCACCCGGGCCGGCCAGGCAGGCCACGGCCGGACCGCACATCCGGCCCTGGCACCAGCCCATCCCGGCCCGGGTGAGCAGCTTCACGGTGCGCGGATCGCCCGCGCCCAGGTCCTCGACGGCCTCCCGGATCGCCGCCACCGGCACCTCCTCGCACCGGCAGACGTCGGTGTCCGGACGCAGCCATCCGGTCCAGCCGGGGCCCGGCCGGTGCGCGGCGGCCATCAGGTCGGCGAAGGCCCGCAGCCGGGAGCGGCGGCGCAGCAGCGCGGCCGCGGGCCGCTCCCCGGCCACCGCGTGCGCGGCCAGCTCGCCCTCGGCGAGCGCGAGGTCCGCGCCGCCGACGCCGTTGGTCTCCCCCGCCGACCAGAGGCCGGGCACGCTGGTGCGCAGCCGGGCGTCGACCTCCAGCGCGACCGCGCCGTCCGGCCCGGTCACGGTCCGCGCGCCGAGCTCGGTGGCCAGGTCGATCTGCGGCAGCAGGCCGTGGCCGACGGCGAGCGCGTCGCAGTCGATCCGCCGCCCGGTGCCGGGCACCGGCCGCCAGTCGGCGTCCAGCCGGGCCACCGTGACGCCGGTGACCCGGTCCGTCCCGTGCGCCTCGACCACCGCGCTGCGCGGGCGCAGCCGTACGCCGTGCCGCAGCAGCGCACCGCCGTGCCCGGCGCCCTCGACCAGCTTGCCGGGGACGGCCGCCAGCACGCCGGGGCGCCGCGCGTACCCGAGGTAGGCGGTGGCCTCGACCACGGCGGGCACCTCGGCCCCGGCGGTGACCAGCGAGGAGGCCGCCGCGAGCAGCAGCGGGCCGCTGCCGGCCACCACGATCCGCTTCCCGGGCAGCACCAGGCCGGCCTTGAGCATGGCCTGGGCGCCGCCCGCCGTGACCACCCCGGGCAGGGTCCAGCCGGGGAACGGCAGCTGCCGCTCGTACGCGCCGGTGGCGAGCAGCACCGACCGGGTCAGGACGGTGGCCCGGTCGGTGCCCTCCGGTCCGCGGGTGACGTGCACCGCGAAGCCGTCCCCGGTGCGCTCCAGCGCCCAGACCTGGTGCCCGGCCAGGAAGTCGGCCCGCCCGGCGCGCCCGTGCGCGTCGAGCCGGTCGGCCAGCCCGGTGTAGGCGGACCAGTGGTGGTGCAGCCGGTCCGGCCGGGCCGCGCCGAGGCCGGGCGCCGGGTGGCGGTAGTACTGCCCGCCGGTGCTCTGCCCGCCGTCCAGCAGGGCGCAGCGCAGCCCGAGGTCGGCGGCGGTGACGGCGGCGGCCAGCCCGGCCGGGCCGGCGCCGACCACCACGAGGTCGTACGACAGGGCGTCGAGGGGTTCAGACGGCGAGGTCGGCACGGCCGTGGCCCTCCTGGGTGGTGACGGTGGTGCCGGGCTCGGCGGGGAGCAGGCAGGTGCGCTGGTTGGGGCGGCCGTCCACGGTGGCCAGGCAGTCGAAGCAGGCGCCGATCCCGCAGAACGCCCCGCGCGGCTTCCCGCCGACCCGGGTGGTGCGCCAGGCGAGCACGCCGTCGGCCCAGAGCGCGGCGGCGATCGACTGCCCGGGCAGCGCGGGGACGGGCCGCCCGTCGAACTCGATGTGGTGGGCGGGCCCGGGCTCGGCCTCGACCAGCCCGGCGGGGGTGCGGCGGCGCATCGGCGGCCTCTCCAATCTCACGGGTCCAGGAAGGAATCTCACACAGGCCTCGGTCGCAGGCGTCCGGGCCGTCACGCCGTCACTCGGCCGGGAAGCGGTCCGCCCGGAACGGCGCGAGGTCCAGCTCCGGCTGCTTGCCGGTGAGCTGCTCGCTGATCAGCAGCCCGGTCGCCGGGGCCAGCCCGATGCCGGCCCCCTCGTGCCCGCAGGCGTGGTACAGCCCGGGCACCCGGGGGTCCGCGCCGATGGCCGGCAGGTGGTCCGGCAGGTACGGGCGGAAGCCGCGGTAGGCGCGCAGCACGGTGACGTCGGCGAGCACCGGGAAGAGCGCGGCGGCCTGGGCGGCGAGCCGGCTCAGCACCTCCTGGGAGAGCGTGCGGTCGAAGCCGACCCGCTCCCGGCTGGCCCCGATCAGCACCGGCCCGCCCGGGGTGCCCTCGATCACGGCGGAGGTCTCCAGCCCGGCCGATCCGCTGGCCACGTTGGCCACGTAGTCGGCGGCGTAGACCTTGTGCCGCACGACCCGCGGCAGCGGCTCGGTGACCAGCACGAAGCCGCGCCGGGGCAGCACCGGCAGGTGCACCCCGGCCAGCGCGGCCACCTCGCCGCCCCAGGTGCCGGCCGCGTTCACCACGGCGGGGGCGGCCAGGTGCCGCCGGTCGGTCCGGACGCCGCGCACGGCGCCGTCCGGGCCCCGGTCGACGGCGGTGACGCTCTCCCCGGTGATCAGCTCGGCGCCCATCCGGCGGGCCTCGCGCAGCAGGTGCGCGGCGGCGAGGGCGGGCTGGACCTGGGCGTCCTGCGGGTAGTGGAAGCCGCCGGCCAGGCCCTCGGCCAGGTGCGGCTCCAGTTCGCGCAGCCGCTCGCCGGGCACCTCCTCGGCCTCGACCCCGACGGCCCGCTGCCCGTCGGCGAAGGCCCGCAGCGCGTCCTGCCCGGCGGCGGTGGAGGCGACCACCACGCCGCCCTTGGGCTCGTACTCGATCGCCGGGCCGAGCCGCTCGGCGAGGTCGCGCCAGAGCCGGGTGCTGAGCAGGGCGAGGTCGAGTTCGGGGCCGGGCTCCTTGTCGGAGACCAGCAGGTTGCCCTCGCCCGCGCCGGTGGTGCCGCCGGCCACGGGCCCGCGGTCCACGACGGCGACGGCGAGCCCGGCGCGGGCGGCGTAGTAGGCGCAGGCGGCGCCGACCACACCGGCGCCGACCACGACCACGTCCAGGGGAGGTGTCTCGGTCTTCAGCACGCCAGTAATATGTCACATGCCATGCGAGCTGCCAAGACCACCCGCCGAAACCCGGAACCGCCCCGACCAGCGGAAAGCCCCGGCCCACCGCTCGGCAGCGGCGGACCGGGGCTCCCTCAGGCCTCAGGGCGTGTCTGTGGATCCCTACCGACTCAGGTGATGTCGTCCATCTCCTCGCGGCGGGACGCCGGCACCGAGGCGCCGGCCGCCGGGGCCGCCGAGGCCTGGACGGACTCCGCACCGGCCACCGGCTGCACCGAGAGGTCCAGGTGCGAGGCCTCCTCGTCGTCCAGCCCGGAGTCCGGGTTGCGGCGCGCCTTGCGCTTGTCGTTGAAGATCGCGATCGCCACCGCGATGAAGTACAGCGCCCAGATCGGCGCGGCCAGCGCCAGCATGCTCAGCGGGTCGGCGCTCGGCGTGGCGAAGGCCGCGAACACCGTGATGCCCATGACCATGCCGCGCCACCAGCCCAGCAGCCGCTTGCCGCCGACCACGCCGACCATGTTCAGCATCACCAGCAGCAGCGGGAACTCGAAGGCGAGGCCGAAGACCAGCACCATCCGGGTGGCGATGTCGAAGTAGTCCTCGGGCGGCAGGATCGGCGTGGTGTCGTTCGGGGTGAACGAGAGCAGCACGTCGACCGTGGTCGGCAGCACCAGGATGGCCACGGCCACGCCGGCCAGGAACAGCGGCGTCCCGCAGATCAGGAAGACGACCGTGTACTTCTTCTCGTGCCTGTGCAGGCCCGGCGCCACGAAGGCCCAGACCTGGTAGAGCCAGATCGGCACGGTCCCGACCACGCCCGCCGTCAGGGCCACCTTCAGCATCCAGGTGAAACCGGCGGTCAGACCGATGTTGGAGACCTGGGCGCACTTGCCGTGGTAGTGCTTGGCCAGCTCCAGGGTTTCGCACCGCGGCAGCGGCTGCAGCAGGAAGTCCTCGATCTGCTTGTGGTAGACCGCCGCCACGATGGTGATCAGCACGATCGCCAGGACCGACTTGACCACGCGGTTGCGCAGTTCCCTCAGGTGGTCGGCGAGGGCCATCCGCCCCTCAGGATCCTTTGACGCCTTCGGCGCCTTGGAGAGCTTGCTCAACCCCGGTCCTCAACTCGTGCGTCGGGGCCCGCCGGTCGGCGGGCCTCCGTGGTCGCGAACGCCGCGCACACGGTGTGCGCGGCGGGCGTCAGGTGCCTCACGTGCGCCGCGCTCAGTGCGGGCGGTCGCCGTCGGGCGCGGAGGCCCCGGCGGCGGGCTCGGTCACCGGACGGGCCGTGGCCGACGCTCCCGGAGCGGCCTGGACGGTCCTGGCCGCGGCACCGTCGACCGGGGCCGGAGCCGGGGCGGGCCGGGACGGCTGCTCGGACTCGCCGTCCGAGCGCATCGCCTGCGCCTCGCTCTTCAGGATCCGCATCGACTTGCCCAGCGAACGCGCCAGGTCCGGCAGCCGCTTGGCTCCGAACAGCACGATGGCGAGGATCACGATCACCACGATCGCGGTCATCGAGATGCGCATGCGCGACCACCTTCAGTCATGGCGGCCCGACGGGCCGTCCGCTGCGGATGGTAACCGCTGCGGATGACGCCACGACGACGGCCGCCCGAACAGGACAGCGGCCCCCGGTACACGGTTCAGGAGCCAACTGAGAGCGTAACCCGCCCCCGCCCGCGCGCAGCAGCCCCCGTACCACCGCGGTCCCGACCGTGCTATGCGGCGGGGACGCTCCGCTCCCCCGCCGGGGCGCCCTGGGCGGGCACCGCGTCCGCCAGGTCCCCGGCCGCCGCGGCCAGCGCCCGCGAGGCCGCGTCCACGCCCTTGGCCAGCGCCCGCACGTCCAGCCAGAGCCGGATCGCGAGGACCCCGAGGACCAGCAGGCCCGCGGTGGCGAGCAGGACGGCGGCGACGAGCATCCAGGACATGCGCCCCAGCCTATACGCGTACTACCCCTCGGCCGGGACGAGCCGCATGGTGCGCACCCCGGCCCCGGTGAGCGCCTCGACGATCTTCTCCCCGGCCGGCTTGCGCACCGCCGCCCCGCACCGCGGGCAGCCGAAGCTGTAGTGCGCCTGGGCCGGGGTGCGACCGAGGGTCAGGCGGAAGTCCTCGGCCGGGAGCTCCACCTTCTCCCGGCACTCGGAGCAGTACACCTTGAATCTGGTCCCGGGTTCCACCGCTCAGACCCGCCCCTCCCCGTAGGCGGCCAGCGCCTCCCGCGCGGCCGAGCGCGCCTGCTCGGCGAGCTCGGGCGGCGAGACGATCCGGCCGTCCCGGCCCAGCCGCAGCGCCAGCGGGCGCAGCTGGGAGGGGTCGGCGCTGCGCAGGGTGATCCGCAGCCCGCCGTCGGGCAGTTCCTCGGCCCGGTCGTGGGTGTAGTACTCGGCCACCCAGCGGCCGCCGGAGGAGACCTCGACGACCACCTCGGGGTCGTCCGCCGCCGGGTTGACCAGCCCGCCGCTCAGGTCCCGCGGCTCGCGCCGGGGCGGGTCGGCCGGGACGTCCAGGACGCGGATCTCGGCGACCCGGTCGAGCCGGAACATCCGGTGGTCCTCGGAGGTGCGGCACCAGGCCTCGAGGTAGGTGTGGCCCTCGGTGAGCAGCCGGATCGGGTCGACCTCGCGCTCGGTCATCCCGCCGCGCCCGTGCGAGTAGTAGCGCAGCCAGAGCCGGCGGCCCTCGCTGAGCGCGCGGTCGATGTCGGCGAAGACGTGGCTCTCCGCCTCGAAGGTCACGCCGACCCGGGCGCTGCCCTCGGCGCTCTCCCCCGCCGCGTTCTCGATCTTGGCGACGGCCCGGGTGAGCGCCTCCCGGTCCCCGGCCCGCAGGCCCGGCAGTCCGGCCACCGCGCGGGCGGCCACCAGCAGCGCGGTCGCCTCGTCGGCGGCCAGCCGCAGCGGCTGGGCGACGTCGTCGACGTTGTGCCACCAGATCCGCTCGCCGTCGGTGTCGATGTCGAGCAGGTCGCCGCCGCGGAAGCTGGTGCCGCACATCGGCAGCACGTTGAGGTCCGCGATCAGCTCGCGCTCGCTGATCCCGAACGCCCGGGCCACCTCGGCGACCTCGGCCCCGGGCCGCTCGCGCAGGTAGGTGACCAGCGACAGCATCCGTCGCGTCTGGTCGATGGCGTTGCTCACGCGCCCACTCCTTCGAAACCCGAGACCGCCCGCAGCCGGTCGACCACATCCGCCCGCAGCTCCTCCGGCCCGAGCACCAGCACGTCCGGCCCGAACTCGGCCAGGTCCGCGCCGAGCCCGTTGCCGTACGGGATCTCCAGCTCGTCCCACAGCTCGTCCACCCGGGTGCTGCCCAGCGCCTTGGTCCGCAGCGGGAAGCCGGCGCCCCGGCGGACCCGGACGGTCGCGGTGGCGGTCGCCCCCTCGCCCGCGAACTTCGCCACGGTGGCCCGGACGTCCACGTGCTCGGGCACGGCGCCGAGGAAGGCCCCGGACTTCGCCTTCACCCGGCCGGTGATCCGGCTGAGCCGGAACACCCGGGCGTCGCCCCGGTCGCGGTCGTACCCGGCCAGGTACCAGTGCCCGCGCCAGCACTCCAACGCCCACGGCTCGACGCTGCGCTGCTCGACGGCGGTGGCACCGGCCTTGCGGTACTCGAAGGTGACCGGACGGCGGTCCCGGGCGGCGGTGAGCAGCGGCTCGAACGCGGCCTCCCGGGCGGGGATGCGCGGCTCCAGGGCGGTCCGGCCCTCGGCCTCGGCGAACGGCACCCCGGCCGCGCGCAGCTTCTGCAGGGCGCCGCTGGCCGCACCGGACATCTTGGCCTGCTGCCAGACCCGGGCCGCCAGGGTCAGCGCGGCCGCCTCCTCGGCGTCCAGGGCGATCTCGGGCAGCCGGTTGCGGTCGGCGCGGGCCAGGTAGCCGAGCTCGCCGTCCAGGGTGCTCTCGTCCACGTCGATCACCAGGCCGAGCTCGCGCAGGTCGTCCTTGTCCCGCTCGAACATCCGGTTGAAGGCGTCCTCGCTGCTGTTCTGCCAGGCCTCGCGGTACGCCTCGATGGATTCCCGCAGCTCCTTCTTGGAGAGCGGACGTCTGGTGTTCATCAGGCACAGGGCGAGATTCATCAGCCGCTCTGCCTTCGCGATCGCCATCGCTGACCCTTCCGGTGTGCCGCGCCGCGCGCGGGGTGCGCCAACCGGGCGATCACCACCCGGCGGGACCGACCGTACCGGTAGCGGTACGCACGGCAAAAGCGGCCTCCCCGAACGCCCCCGGACACGCCCGTGGGCCGGGCCCCCGGAGGGGTCCGGCCCACGGCACGAGCGGGCTCAGACGGCCAGCAGGTCGACCACGAAGATCAGGGTCGAGTGCGGCGGGATCGCCGAGGTCGGCGACTGGGCGCCGTACGCCAGACGCGACGGGATGGTCAGCTCGCGGCGGCCGCCGACCTTCATGCCGACGACGCCCTGGTCCCAGCCCTTGATGACCCGGCCGCCGCCCAGCGGGAAGCGGAACTCGTTGGGGCTCCGGTTCCAGCTCGCGTCGAACTCCTCGCCGGTCTCGAAGGTCACACCGACGTACCGGACGCTGACGTTCTGGCCCGGCTTGGCCTCCGCGCCGTCGCCCACGACGATGTCGCGGATCTGCAGCTCCGTCGGGGCGTCGCCGATCGGGAAGTCGATCTCGGGCTTCTCGTTGAGGTTGACGCTCACAGTCCCTCTTCTCACATTCGCTCTGCTGTCACGACCAAGCGGCGGACGCCCGCACCCGGTCCGTTCGTCCCGGACCACGGTACGGGCGCCCGCCGCCCGTTGGGGACCGGCCACGCGGCCGGACCCGAAGGTCACACGTGCACCATTGTCACCCGAAAGTGGATCAGCCCTGACCGGCGTCCAGGATGTCCACCACGAACACCAGCGTCGCGCCGGGCGGGATGTCGCCCTGGCCCTTGTCGCCGTAGCCCAGCGAGGCGGGGATCACCAGCTCGACCCGGCTGCCGACGGTCTGGCCCTCCAGGCCCTGGTCCCAGCCCTGGATGACCTGGCCGCCGCCGACCGGGAAGGTGAACGCCTGGCCCTTGCTGAGCGAGGAGTCGAACACCTTGCCGCTGGAGAACAGCGCGCCGGTGTACTGGACGACGACCTTCTCGCCCTTCTCCACCTTCGGCCCGGTGCCCTTGATCAGGACGTGCGACTTCAGCTCGGTCGGGTCCTTCGCCCCGGCGACCGGGGTGATCTCGGCCGGCTTCTTGCCGTTGTCCTTGACCTGCGGGAAGTCCGCGGGCGGCGGGGTGACGGTACCGCTCACCACGGCGTCGGGCGCGTTGGCGTTGCGGATGTCGATCACGAAGACCAGGTCGTCCTTGGGCCCGATCGACATGTCGGCCTTGCCCTGGGCGCCGAACGCGGCGGCCGGCGGGGCCACCACCAGCAGCCGGCTGCCGGCCTTCTTGCCGATCACGGCCTGGTCCAGCGCCGGGATCAGCGAGTCGGTCCCGGCCTGGAAGATCTGCGGCTTCCCGTTGGCGTCGTACGAGCTCGGGATGTCCTTACCGGTGTTCCAGTCCTTGGCGGTGTAGTCCACCGAGGCCCAGGAGTTCTTCTCCACCTTGGCGCCGGTGCCCTCGGTGAGCACCTTGACCACGAAGGAGCCGTCGGAAGCCTCGCCCGGGATCTGGATGTCGGCCTTCTTGCCGAAGTCGCCGGCGACCGTCGGCAGCACCTTGGCGCTGTCCTTGATCGGCGGCACCGGGTCGGCGGTCGGCGTGGGCGGCGCGCTCTTGGCCGCGTCCGGCTTGGCCGCGGCGCTGTCCTTGGAGCCGTCCTTGTTCACCATGTACAGCGTGACGCCGCTGCCGACCAGCAGCAGGGCGATCACCGTGCCGAGGATCACGCCCAGCTTGCCGACGCCGGGCGGGTTCTCGTCGTACCCGGCCTCCGACGTGTCGGACTTGCGCACGTTGGAGGCGAAGATCTGCGGGGCGTCGTCCGTCTTGGTCCCGCCCGCGGCGCGCGGCGCCTCGCCGGGCTGCGCCCAGCCCGCCTGCTGCGCCAGGATCGCCGGGGGGACGACGATCGACTCGCGGTCCCCGCCAACCGGACCGCCGGGACGAGAGGCGGCCGGGTCACCCGCGGAGCTGTCGTTCGCCGCGGTGCCGGCCCCGCCCGGGCTCGGCGTCTTCTCAGTCATGACTCCCCATCCATCTCGCCACGAGGTCTTCCAGGTCTGCGCCCGGCGTGGGCACGCCGGCCTGCCGTCGCACCGCCCGCCCCGGACCTCGGCGCCGGGCGGCGCCTGCCACAGTGCGTGGGCAGTATGACAGCTCAGGATGAGGGCGGACGCTTCGTTGTACGAGCGTCCGCCCAAGCGTACGGAATCCCCCCGGTGACTTCCTAGACCGCTTCGAGAATGTCGATCACGAAGACCAGGGTCGAGTTCGCCGGAACCGAGCCCTGCGCCTTGTCCTGGTAGCCGAGCGCCGGCGGCACCACCAGCAGGACCCGGCTGCCGACGTTCTGCCCGACCAGGCCCTTGTCCCAGCCCTCGATCACGCTGCCGGTGCCGATCTGCACCGCCTGCGCGCCGCCGTGCGTCCAGGAGGCGTCGAACTGCTGGCCGTTGGCCCAGAGCACCCCGGTGTACTGCACCACCAGGGTCTGCCCACTCTTGACCTGCTTGCCCTCGCCCTTGATCAGCACCGCCTGCTGGAGGTCGGTGGGCGCGGCCTGCCCGGTCGGGATCGTGATCGTGGCCGGCGCCTTGCCGTTGTCCTTGACCTGCGGCATCGTCGCGGCCGGCTCGGCCATCGCCCCGGTCAGCGTGGAGTCCGGCGGCAGGCTCTCCATGATGTCCAGCACGAACACCACGGTGTCGCCCTTGTTGACGCCCAGCTGGGTGGAGCCCTGCTCGCCGAAGGCCGCCGCCGGCGGGGCGACCACCAGCAGCCGGCTGCCCACCTTCTTGCCGATCACGCTCTGGTCCAGCGCCGGCACCAGCTGCCCGCTGCCGGCCTGGTAGAGCTGCGGCTTGCCGTTGGCGTCGTACGAGCTGGGCAGGTCCTTGGCGGTGGTCCAGTCCCTGGCGGTGTAGTTGACCGTCACCCAGTCGCCCTTGTTGACGGTCGCCCGGTCGCCCTCGCTGACCGTGTTCACCACGAACTGGCCGCCGGGCTGCTGGCCCTCGGGGATGGTGATGGTGGCCTTGCTGCCGAACCCGCCACCCGAAAGAGTGGGCATCGGTGACGCCTCGCCGACCGGCGCGGGCACCGTCGGGGCGGCGCTCGCCGCGGACGGCGTCACCGGGCCCGCCGCCTTGGGCGAGCTGCTGCAGGCGACCGCGAGCAGCAACGGCAGGGTGAGAAGCAAACCGGCGGTGCGGCGCACGGTGGTCCTAACTGTCGGTCGAAGTCGGCTCTCCTGACTCGACGGACAGCGTATGCCCGGCACGCGTCCGGCCCCGGTAGACACCACCGGGGCCGGACGCCGCCTTGATCACACAGCCGGGGGCTACATCCCCGCGATCAGCTTCTCCACCCGCTCGTCCACCGAACGGAACGGGTCCTTGCACAGCACCGTGCGCTGCGCCTGGTCGTTCAGCTTCAGGTGCACCCAGTCGACCGTGAAGTCCCGGCGCTGCTCCTGGGCCCGCCGGATGAAGTCCCCGCGCAGCCGGGCCCGGGTGGTCTGCGGCGGGATCGACTTGGCCTCGAAGGTCTTGAGGTCGGTGGTCACCCGCTGCGCCTGGCCCTTGCCCTGGAGCAGGTAGAACAGGCCGCGGCGGCGGTGGATGTCGTGGTACGCGAGGTCGATCTGCGCCACCCGCGGGTTGGACATGCTCATCTGGTGCTTCTCGCGGTAGCGCTCGATGAGCTTGTACTTCATGATCCAGTCGATCTCCTGGGCGACCCCGTCCAGCCGCTCGCTGCGGACGGCCTCCAGGGTGCGGCCCCACAGGTCGAGGACCCGGGCGACGGTGCCGGTGTTGATGCCCTTGCGGTCCGCGAACTCCAGGGCCTTGGTGTAGTACTCCTCCTGGATGTCCAGCGCGCTGGCCTCCCGGCCGTTGGCGAGCCGCACCTGGTGGGTGCCGGTGAGGTCGTGGCTGACCTCGCGGATCGCCCGGATCGGGTTCTCCAGGGTGAGGTCGCGCATCACCACGCCGGCCTCGATCATCCGCAGCACCAGGTCGGTGGAGCCGACCTTGAGCAGCGTCGTGGTCTCCGACATGTTGGAGTCGCCGACGATCACGTGCAGCCGGCGGTAGCGCTCGGCGTCCGCGTGCGGCTCGTCCCGGGTGTTGATGATCGGGCGCGAGCGGGTGGTGGCGGAGCTGACGCCCTCCCAGATGTGCTCGGCCCGCTGGCTGACGCAGAACACCGCGCCGCGCGGGGTCTGGAGCACCTTGCCCGCGCCGCAGATCAGCTGCCGGGTGACCAGGAACGGGATCAGCACGTCGGCCAGCCGGGAGAACTCCCCGTGCCGGGCCACGCAGTAGTTCTCGTGGCAGCCGTAGGAGTTCCCGGCCGAGTCGGTGTTGTTCTTGAAGAGGTAGACGTCCCCGGCAATGCCCTCCTCGTGCAGCCGGCGCTCGGCGTCCACCAGGAGCCCCTCGAGGATGCGCTCACCGGCCTTGTCGTGCGTCACCAGCTCGACGACGTCGTCGCACTCGGGGGTGGCGTACTCGGGGTGGGAGCCGACGTCGAGGTAGAGGCGGGCGCCGTTGCGCAGGAAGACGTTGCTGCTGCGGCCCCAGGAGACGACCCGGCGGAACAGGTACCGCGCCACCTCGTCCGGGGACAGCCGTCGCTGCCCGCGGAACGTGCAGGTCACGCCGTACTCGTTCTCCAGCCCGAAAATCCGGCGGTCCATGAGCACTCCATTCTCTGTCGGAGCTGTCCGAAACCGCCTCCACGACGACTGGGCCGCCGCAGGGGCACCGGAGTCCCGGACGACGGCGGCGGGGCCGCCGTCCGGGACTCCACAGGCACTGCTACACCGGCGTGCCGTCCGCCGGGTTGTCCTCGTCGTCCGCTTCCGCGGACTGGTCCCCGTCGAGCAGCCGGCCCAGCTGGTTGCCCAGGATCCGCTTGAACTTGCGCTGCTGGAACCGCTGGCGGTCGAGGACCGCCACCTCCAGCTGCTCCGGCGTGAGGCCGCGCGGGCTGCCGCCGTTGGGGTCGCGGGCGAGCGAGTCCACGGCGAGCTTCACCGCCTCGGTGAGGCCGATGCCGGCGCGGTGGCGCTGGCCCAGGTAGTTGCCGATCGAGTCGGCGTTGCCGCCGACCACCACGTAGTTCTTCTCGTCCACGACCGAACCGTCCGGCGTGAGCCGGTAGATCTGGTCGTTGTCAGGGGTGCGGCCGACCTCGGCCACGATCAGCTCGACCTCGTACGGCTTCTCGCCGACCGAGGAGAAGATGGTGCCCAGGGTCTGGGCGTACACGTTGGCCAGGCCGCGGGCCGTGACGTCGGCCCGGTCGTAGGAGTAGCCGCGCAGGTCGGCGTAGCGGACGCCGCCGATGCGCAGGTTCTCGAACTCGTTGTAGCGGCCGACCGCCGCGAAGGCGATCTTGTCGTAGATCTCGGAGACCTTGTGGAGCGCCCTGGAGGTGTTCTCCGCGACGAAGACGATGCCGTCGGCGTAGGTGAGCACGACCACGCTGCGGCCGCGCGCGATGCCCTTGCGGGCGTACTCCGCGCGGTCCGCCATGGCCTGCTGGGGCGAGACGTAGAACGGTGTCGACACCGGCGGTCGTCCCCTTTCCTGTGAGGTGATGGCTAGATCAGCGGGGCCTGCGGGCCGTTGGGCCGGTCCAGGCGCTCGTCGGTGATGGCGACGACGATCTCCGTCACCTCCGCGTCGGTGAGCCGGCGGAAGCCGTCCTCGGTGATCAGCGAGACGATCGGGAAGATCTTCCGGGCGAGGTCCGGGCCGCCGGTGGCGGAGTCGTCGTCCGCCGCGTCGTACAGGGCCTGGACGACCAGGGTGGCGGCCTGGTCGGCCGTCAGGCCGTCGCGGTAGAGCTTCTTCAGCGAGCCGCGGGCGAAGACCGAGCCCGAGCCGGTGGCGGCGAAGCCGCGCTCCTCGGACCGCCCGCCGGTGACGTCGTAGTTGAAGATCCGGCCGCGGCCGAGGTCCAGGTCGTAGCCGGCGAACAGCGGCACCACCGCGAGGCCCTGCATCGCCATGCCCAGGTTGCCCCGGATCATGGTGGTGAGCCGGTTGGCCTTGCCCTCCAGGGAGAGGGTGGCGCCCTCGATCTTCTCGTAGTGCTCCAGCTCCAGCTGGAACAGCCGGACCATCTCGACCGCGAGGCCGGCGGTGCCGGCGATGCCGACCGCGCTGTACTCGTCGGCCGGGAAGACCTTCTCCATGTCCCGCTGGGCGATCACGTTGCCCATCGTCGCCCGGCGGTCACCCGCGATCACGACGCCGCCGTCGAAGATCGCGGCCACGAGCGTGGTCCCGTGCGGGGCCTCGACCACGACGCCCTCGGGGAGCCCCCGGAGCCCGGGGACCATCTCCGGCTTGTGCTCGGCGAGGAAGTCGAGGAACGAGGACGACCCCGGGGTCAGGAAGGCAGCCGGTAGACGCCCGGTGCCACGAGTGTTGGCTTCCACACGATTCCTTCCAGGTAGCTTGAAGCGCGCGCTGCCCGCACCCTACCCGCCCGACGATCACTGTCCACGGGTGGAGGGGCCGGTGCCGGACGGCCGGGCGGTGTTCGCCGCCCGGCCGCCCCGATCGGTCGCGACCGTGAATTCGGAATGCCCGGACCGGGCTATTGCCCGCCCTTCTGGACGAATCCGCGAACGAAATCCTCGGCATTCGACTCGAGGACCTCGTCGATTTCGTCCAGAACCGCGTCGACGTCGTCGCTCAGCTTTTCCTGGCGCTCCTTGAGGTCCTCGGAATTCTGGCTTTCCGCGGCCTGCTCCTCGACCTCCTCGGAGGAGCGGTTCGCCCGCTGCTGGCCGCCGCCGGTGTCCTTGCTCGCCATTTCCCTCACCCCGCTCGATTCGTCTGGCACGGTTGGGTCGTTGCTTGCTGCACCGACCCTATACACAAGGTGCGACTGCCGCTCCCGGTTTGCCGGTGGCGCTTCCTGTCCAACACCCGCTGCCACCCCGGATGATTCCCATTCGGCGGACGTTCACCCATGGTGATCGAAAAGTTACCCGCCGGACAGCACCCGGAGCAGGTCCTCGGCCGTGCGGCAGCGGTCCAGCAGCTCCTTGACGTGGTTGCGGGTCCCGCGCAGCGGTTCCAGGGTGGGCACGCGCTGCAGCGAGTCCCGGCCGGGCAGGTCGAAGATCACCGAGTCCCAGGAGGCCGCCGCGACGTGCTCCGCGTACTGCTCCAGGCAGCGCCCGCGGAAGTACGCCCGGGTGTCGTCCGGCGGCTTGGAGACGGCCCGCTCGACCTCGCCCTCGGTGAGCAGCCGCTCGAACCGCCCGCGAGCCACCAGGCGGTTGTAGAGGCCCTTCTCGGGCCGTACGTCGCTGTACTGGAGGTCGACCAGGTGCAGCCGCGGGTTCTCCCACTCCAGGGCGTCCCGGCTGCGGTAGCCCTCCAGGATCTCCCGCTTGGCGACCCAGTCCAGCTGCCGGGACAGCGACATCGGGTCGCGCTCCAGCCGGCCGAGGACGTCCTCCCAGCGGGTCAGCACGTCCACCGTCTGCTCGTCCGCGTCGGTGCCGAAGCGGTCCTCGACGTACTTGCGGGCCAGCTCGAAGTACTCGAGCTGGAGCTGGACGGCGGTGAGCTTGCGCCCGTTGCGCAGGGTGATCAGGTGCTTGAGCGTCGGGTCGTGGGAGACCCGGTGCAGGGTGCGCACCGGCTGGTCGACGGCGAGGTCGGCGGCGATGAACGAGTCCTCGATCATCGACAGCACCAGCGCGGTGGTGCCCAGCTTGAGGTAGGTGGAGATCTCGGAGAGGTTGGCGTCGCCGATGATCACGTGCAGCCGGCGGTACTTCTCGGCGTCGGCGTGGGGTTCGTCCCGGGTGTTGATGATCGGGCGCTTGAGCGTCGTCTCCAGGCCCACCTCGACCTCGAAGTAGTCCGCCCGCTGGCTGAGCTGGAAGCCGTGCGCCGAGCCGTCCTGGCCGATGCCGACCCGGCCGGCGCCGGCGACCACCTGGCGGGAGACGAAGAACGGGGTGAGGTGGCGGACGATGTCGGCGAACGGTGTCGCCCGCTTCATCAGGTAGTTCTCGTGGGTGCCGTAGGAGGCGCCCTTGTTGTCGGTGTTGTTCTTGTACAGGTGGATGGTCTGCCCGTTGGGCAGTTCCAGCGCGCGCTGCGCGGCGGCGGCCATGATCCGCTCGCCGGCCTTGTCCCAGAGCACGGCGTCGCGCGGGTTGGTCACCTCGGGCGAGCTGTACTCGGGGTGCGCGTGGTCCACGTAGAACCGGGCCCCGTTGGTGAGGATGACGTTGGCGAGGCCGATGTCCTCGTCGGTCAGCTGGCTGGCGTCCGCGACCTCGCGGGCCAGGTCGAACCCCCGTGCGTCGCGCAGCGGATTCTCCTCCTCGAAGTCCCAGCGGGCCCGCCGTGCCCGGTGCATCGCCGCCGCGTACGCGTTGACGATCTGGGACGAGGTGAGCATGGCGTTGGCGTTGGGGTGCCCGGGCACGGAGATCCCGTACTCCGTCTCGATGCCCATCACGCGCCGTACGGTCATGCGGCCCTCCTTGCCCGGTGCACCGCCCCCGACGGGCGGAGCACTCTGACGTACCGCCGAACAACACCGGTGCCGGGCCTCTGCCCGCGCACGGTGGGTCGAGCCTAGAACCCGGCGCCGAACGGCGGGCCCGGAGACGCGCCGTCCGGCTGCGGGGCCGCGAGGCGCCACAGCCGGACGGTGTGCGTACAGCTCCGGGGACCGCTGCCGGCCCGGACAACCGCGTGCTTACAGGTACTGCCCCGTGTTGGCGACAGTGTCGATCGAGCGGCCGGACTCGGCGCCCTGCTTGCCGGTGACCAGCGTGCGGATGAAGACGATCCGCTCGCCCTTCTTGCCGGAGATGCGGGCCCAGTCGTCCGGGTTGGTGGTGTTCGGAAGGTCCTCGTTCTCCTTGAACTCGTCGACGCAGGCGGCGAGCAGGTGGGAGACGCGCAGGCCCCGCTGACCGTGGTCGAGGAAGTCCTTGATGGCCATCTTCTTCGCGCGGTCGACGATGTTCTGGATCATCGCGCCGGAGTTGAAGTCCTTGAAGTACAGGACCTCCTTGTCACCGTTGGCGTAGGTGACCTCCAGGAAGCGGTTCTCCTCGGTCTCGGAGTACATCCGCTCCACCACCGACTGGATCATCGCGACCACCGTGGCCTCGACGGAGCCCTCGTGCTCCTTGAGGTCGTCCGGGTGGAACGGCAGCGAGTCCTTGAGGTACTTGGAGAAGATGTCCTTCGCGGCCTCGGCGTCCGGGCGCTCGATCTTGATCTTGACGTCCAGGCGGCCGGGCCGCAGGATCGCCGGGTCGATCATGTCCTCGCGGTTCGAGGCGCCGATGACGATGACGTTCTCCAGGCCCTCCACGCCGTCGATCTCGGCGAGCAGCTGCGGGACGATGGTGTTCTCCACGTCCGAGCTGACGCCGGAACCGCGGGTGCGGAACAGCGACTCCATCTCGTCGAAGAAGACGATGACGGGCGTGCCCTCGCCCGCCTTCTCCCGGGCCCGCTGGAACACCAGGCGGATCTGCCGCTCGGTCTCGCCCACGTACTTGTTGAGCAGCTCGGGGCCCTTGATGTTGAGGAAGTAGCTCTTCCCCTGGGGGCGTCCGGTGACCTCGGCCACCTTCTTCGCCAGCGAGTTGGCGACCGCCTTGGCGATCAGCGTCTTGCCGCAGCCGGGCGGGCCGTAGAGCAGCACGCCCTTGGGCGGGCGCAGCTCGTACTCCTTGAAGAGGTCGGCGTGCAGGTACGGCAGCTCGACCGCGTCGCGGATCAGCTCGATCTGGTTGCTCAGGCCGCCGATCTGGCGGTAGTCGATGTCCGGGACCTCCTCGAGGACCAACTCCTCGACCTCGGACTTCGGGACGACCTCGAAGACGTAGCCGGAGCGGGGCTCCAGCAGCAGGGCGTCCCCGGACCGGATGGTCAGCCCGCGCAGCGGTTCGGCGAGGCGCACCACCCGCTCCTCGTCGGTGTGCCCCAGCACCAGGGCGCGCTCGCCGTCCTCCAGGAGCTCCTTGAGGGTGACGATCTCGCCGATGTTCTCGAAGGCCATCGCGTCCACGATGTTGAGGGCCTCGTTGAGCATCACTTCCTGGCCGCGCCGCACCTCGTCGAGGGCGACGCTCGGGCTGACGTTCACGCGGAGCTTGCGCCCGCCGGTGAAGATGTCCGCGGTGCCGTCCTCGTTCGCGTCGAGGAAGGTGCCGAAGCCGGCCGGGGGCTGTGCCAGCCGGTCCACTTCCTCCTTGAGGGCCACGATCTGGTCGCGGGCCTCTCGCAGGGTGGAGGCGAGCCGTTCGTTCTGGGCGGTCACGCCCGCCAGGTTGGTCTGGAGCTCGACGATCCGCTCTTCGAGGATCCTCGAATTGCGCGGCGAGTCGGCGAGCTTGCGGCGCAGCACGGCGATTTCCTGCTCAAGGTACGAGACCTGAGCGGCCTCGTCGGAACCACGAGCGGGCCTGCCGGTGCTGCGGTTGTAGTCGTCATCGTGGGCTGCCACGGTCCTCACCTCCTCCGGGGAGCTGGACGCTTCCAGACCCTACCTGGGACCAGGGGTCCGTAAACCCCTAGATCAAGAAAGATGGAACGGGCGTGTCCGATCTTCGCCCCAGCGTGCTTCCCCTCTGCTAAGGGGGATACCCACCGCGCACCACCCAAAGCGGGCCAGATGTATCGTCGAGCGAAGTGATATCCGATCGCGACCACAAGTCGAGGTCCGATCGTTGTACGAATGGCGGGATTGCTCCAGGAATAGGGGCGACCCGGGACAGAAACGGCAGGGGACCATGTCGGTGACCGAGCAGACGGCGGCGGCCGAGGCGCTGGAGGTGTGGATCGACCAGGATCTGTGCACCGGTGACGGCATCTGCGTGCAGTACGCGCCCGAGGTCTTCGAGCTCGACATCGACGGGCTGGCCTACGTGAAGGGGCCGGACGACGAGCTGCGCCAGCAGCCCGGGGAGAGTGCCCCGGTGCCGCTGACGATCCTTCAGGACGTGGTGGACTCGGCGAAGGAGTGCCCCGGCGACTGCATCCACGTGCGCCGGGTCGCCGACCGGGTCGAGGTGTACGGGCCGGACGCGGAGTAGAACGGGCCGGGCTCAGGCCTGGTGGAGCGGGGCGGCGGTCTGGGAGCGTTCCCAGCCGCCGCTCCGCTGCGTCCAGGTGAGGTCGAGCGAGATGTCGGGCCGGAACCGCGGCACGTCCTCGCTCGAATACCCCTGCGCGTGGCCGGTGATGGCGCCGTCCGAACGCACCGCGATCCGGCTCACGGTGAGGTTCTCGCGCTCGGGGAGCAGGGTGGCCACCACCTCGGGGCGCCCGCCCGGGCCGAAGCCGAGCAGGTAGACGGCGTCCGGCGGGGTGCCGGTCTCGGCGGCGCAGTGCGCGGCGACCACCGTGCCGGGGCGCCCGTCGCCGAGCCGGGCCGGCACGCTGAGCGCCGTCTTGACCGGGAACGGGCCGCAGTCCAGCGGGAGTTGGGCCCGGGCCGGGTCGGGGGCGGCGCTCGCGACGAGGGCCTGGGGGGTGCCGTGCGCGGGCACCGGGGTGCCGGTCGCCGGGGAGGCCGCGAGCGCGGCCGCCACCACCGCGCCGCAGCCGGCCAGGGCGACGGCCCAGTGCCAGGGGACGGTGCGCGCGTGCCCGGGCCCGGAACGGCCCCGCGGTGTCTGCTGTCCAACCGTCGCCGTCGTCCCGACCGCGGTCTCCACCAGGCGTCCCCTCCAGCGCTCCAAGAGCCAAGGCGTGAGCCAGCATCGTCCCACACCGTGATCGGCGGAATGCGAAAGGGGTGGTACGAGCGGTGTGCTCGTACCACCCCTTGTCGGTGGGTTCGGGGCTCAGCCCAGGTCGGGCTGGTCCGCCTCCGTGGCCTGGGCGGCCTTGCGGGCGGCGGCGCGCTCCTGGAGGGTGGGCTCGGGCGTCCCGTTGTCGTAGTCCTCGCCGTACGCGCCCTTGGCCGGACGGCGGCGGCGCAGCGGCGGCTCGACGCCGTCCGCCAGGCGGCGGGCGGTGAGCAGGAAGCCGGTGTGGCCGATCATCCGGTGGTCCGGGCGGACCGCCAGGCCCTCCAGGTGCCAGGTGCGGACCATGGTCTCCCAGGCCTGCGGCTCGGTGAAGGTGCCGTGGTCGCGCAGCGCCTCGACGGTCTTCGACATCTGCGTGGTGGTGGCCACGTAGCAGCAGATGAGGCCGCCGGGGACGAGCGCCTTGGAGGCGACGTCCAGGCACTCCCAGGGCGCCAGCATGTCGAGGATGACGCGGTCGACGTCGGTCTCGACCAGGTTGTCCTGGAGGTCGCCGACGGTGAGCTTCCACGCCGGGTGCGGGCCGCCGAAGTAGCGCTCGACGTTGCCCTGGGCGATGTCGGCGAAGTCCTGCCGGCGCTCGTAGGAGGCCAGCATGCCGGTGTCGCCGACGGCGCGCAGCAGGTAGGTGGAGAGCGCGCCGGAGCCGACGCCGGCCTCGACGACGCGGGCGCCGGCGAAGATGTCGGCCATCGCCAGGATCTGCCCCGCGTCCTTGGGGTAGATCACGGCGGCGCCGCGCGGCATGGACAGGACGTAGTCGGGGAGCAGGGGGCGCAGCGCGAGGTACGGGACGTTCCCCGTGGTGCGCACGACCGTGCCTTCGGGGGCGCCGATCAGCTCGTCGTGCGGGAACGCACCCTTGTGGGTGTGGAACTGGTTCCCGGCCTGGAGCGTGAACGTGTAGTGGCGACCCTTGGGGTCGGTCAGCTGGACCTGGTCCCCGACCTGGAAGGGCCCGCGTCGGCGGGCGGCACCGGTCGGTTCGGACATGCGGACAATCCTAAGGGAAGCGGAGCCTTCCGCCTTACCACCATGATCAGCGGCCGGAGACGGCGGCGGTCAGCCGCTGCTCGATGTCGCTGAGCGCGGCCACGCCGTACACCCGGCCGTCCGGCTCGACCACCAGGTACTCCCCCGCCGGGGTGGCCTGGACGGCCCGCAGCAGGTCCTCGCCGCCGAGGTCGGCGTCCAGCCGCAGCCCGGGTTCGAGGTCGCGGGCGAGCGGGCCGACGGCCACCCAGGGGCGGCGGTGCTCGGGCACCGAGCGGACGGCGGACTCCCGGACGAGGGCGATCGGCTCGCCCCGGCCGTCCACCACGATCACCGCGCCAGCCCCGGCCTCGCGGGCGCGGCGCAGCGCCTCGCCGAGCGGGGTGTCGGCGGTGACCTCGACGGCCCGCCGGGCCAGCTCGCGCAGCCGCAGGGAGGGCAGCACCTCCTTGAGCCGGGCGTTGCGCAGGCTGCCGGTGGCGCCGTTCCAGATGATCGCGGCGAGCACCGCGGCCAGCACCGCGTCCACCAGGGTGTCGGTGGTGGTGCGCTCGACCCCGCGGGCGGCGCTCAGCAGCGGCAGGCCGATCAGCACGGCGACGGCCAGCCCGCGGCCGACCCAGGCGGCGGCCACCGTGCCGGTCATCGGCCGGCCGGTGATCGCCCAGACGACCGCGCGCAGCATCCGGCCGCCGTCCAGCGGCAGGCCGGGCAGCAGGTTGAAGGCGGCGACCACCAGGTTGGAGACCATCAGGCCGGTGAGCAGCACCCCGGGCACGGTGGACAGCTCCACCGCCCGCACCCCGAGGTAGAACACGCCGCCGAGCAGCAGCGAGAGCAGCGGGCCGACGAAGGCCAGCCAGAACTCCCGCCAGGGGCTCTCCGCCTCGTTCTCGATCTCGGAGACCCCGCCGAAGAACTGGAGCTGGATCCGCCGCACCCCGAGCTTGTACCGCAGTGCCACCAGCGTGTGGGCGAGCTCGTGCACCAGGACGGAGGCGTAGAAGGCGACCGCGAAGAAGAACGCAACCAGGTAGCGGGCGCCGCCGAGGTCGGGCAGCACGTCGCCCAGCTGCCCGCCGAACACCCAGGTGATCAGCGCGGCGATGACGAACCAGGAGGGGGTGACGTAGATGGGCACGCCGAAGGGCCGGCCCATCAGGATTCCGCCGCGGCGCTCGGGCGGCGGCGCGGCCGGGCGCCCGTCGCCCGCCTGCGGTGGCCGTTCGGAGGGCTGCTGCCCCCTGCTGTCGCTCACCGTGATCCCTTCGGTCGTCTCCCCCGTCGTGCCCGGTGCGCCCACGCTACGTGATCGCGGCCCCCCGGCGCTGCGCGGCCCTCCTTCTGCCTTCATACCCACTCACCGGCGGCTGTGGCAGCACCGTGGCAGCGGGATGACAGCAAAGGGCAATAGGGTCGTAGCCATGCAGCACACCCAGACCAGCAGTGCCGCCGGGCGCCCGGCGGCACCCCCGACCGGGCTCTCCCCGTCCCGAGCGGGGGACTTCCTCACCTGTCCCCTGCTGTACCGGCTGCGGGTGATCGACCGGCTGCCCGAGCCGCCGAGCTCGGCGGCGACCCGGGGCACGCTGGTGCACGCGGTGCTGGAGCGGCTGTTCGACAGCCCGGCGGCCGAGCGGACCCCGGACCGGGCGCTGGGCCTGCTGCGCCCGCAGTGGGAGCGGCTGCTGGGCGAGCGCCCGGAGCTGGGCTCGCTGTTCCCGGACGACCCGGACGGTGCGGCGCTCACCCGCTGGCTGGCGGACGCCGAGAAGCTGGTCGGCCAGTGGTTCCGGCTGGAGGACCCGACCCGGCTGCACCCGGTGGAGCGGGAGCTCTACGTGGAGACGGCCCTGGACTCGGGGCTGCTGCTGCGCGGCTACATCGACCGGGTGGACGTCGCCCCGACCGGCGAGGTCCGGCTGGTGGACTACAAGACCGGCCGGGCGCCCTCGCGGGACTTCGAGGGCAAGGCGATGTTCCAGATGAAGTTCTACGCCCTGGTGGTGTGGCGCTGGAAGGGCGTGCTCCCCAAGCGCCTCCAGCTGGTCTACCTCGGCGGGGGCGGGGACGTGGTCAGCTACGACCCGGACGAGGCGGACCTGCTCGCGGTGGAGCGCAAGCTCCGGGCGCTGTGGGAGCGGATCGGCCACGCGGTGGCCACCGGGGACTTCCCGGCGACCCGCAACCGCCTCTGCGACTGGTGCGACCACCAGGCCAGCTGCCCGGAGTTCGGCGGCACCCCGCCGCCGTACCCGCTGCCGCTGGCCCGTACGTCGGATGAAAGCGATCCCACGGGGGATCCGATGAGCAAGGAGTCCTAGGTGACGATCCGAGTGCTGCTGGTCGACGACCAGCCGCTGCTGCGCACCGGTTTCCGGATGATTCTGGAGGCCGAGTCCGACCTGGTGGTGGTCGGCGAGGCCGGCGACGGCCAGCAGGCGCTGGACCAGGTGCGGGCGCTGCAGCCCGACGTGGTGCTGATGGACATCCGGATGCCCAGGATGGACGGCGTCGAGGCGACCCGCCGGATCGCCGGCCCGGGGCGCGACGGCCCGGCCAAGGTGCTGGTGCTGACCACCTTCGACCTGGACGAGTACGTGGTGGAGGCGCTGCGCGCGGGCGCCAGCGGCTTCCTGCTGAAGGACGTCCCGGCCGAGGAGCTGGTGCAGGCGATCCGGGTGGTCGCGGACGGCGCGGCGATGCTGGCGCCGAGCATCACCCGCCGGCTGCTGGACATGTACGCCACCAAGCTGCCCTCGGGCGACGAGGCGCCGCCGCAGGCGCTGGGCGCGCTGACCGAGCGTGAGCTGGAGGTGCTGAAGCTGGTGGCGCGCGGGCTGTCGAACGCGGAGATCGCGGCCGAGCTGTTCGTCAGCGAGACCACCGTGAAGACCCACGTGGGCCATGTGCTGACCAAGCTCCAGCTGCGCGACCGGGTGCAGGCGGCGGTGTACGCCTACGAGAGCGGGCTGGTGCGCCCGGGCGCCCTGTAGCGGGCCGGTAGCGGCCCCAGGGCGGCAGAAACGTCACGGCGGCCCGTCCGCTCCCCCGTACCGACGGGGAAGCGGGCGGGCCGCCGTCCTGCGGGCGCTACTTGTTGGTCCGGCTGATCTCCCAGAAGCGGAAGTAGCCGGTGGTGTCGACGGTGGACTCGACGCCGGTGACGTACGAGCGGGCCGCGAAGAAGGACTTGTTCTGGTACAGCGGGATCAGCGGCACGTTCTCGGCCTCGATCTGCTGTATCTGCGCGTAGGTGCCGGCCGCGGCGCTGCGGTCGGTCTGCTTGAGGCCCTCCGGCACCAGCCGGCCGCTGATCCGCGGGTCGTCCCAACCGTGGTGGTACGCACCGCCGTTGATCAGCAGCGGGGCGAGGTAGTTGTCCGGGTCCGGGTAGTCGGCGAACCAACCGATGATGTACGCCTGGTACTTGCTCTCGGCCCAGCCCTTGCGGTACGAGTCCCAGTCCGGCTCCTGGGCGAGCGTCACCTGGAACAGGCCGCCGGTCTCCAGCTGCTTCTTCAGCGTCTCGGCCTCGTTGCTGCCGGCCCGCGAACGGG
Organism: Kitasatospora sp. NPDC058184; assembly: GCF_042883725.1. NCBI lineage: Bacteria > Bacillati > Actinomycetota > Actinomycetes > Kitasatosporales > Streptomycetaceae > Kitasatospora > Kitasatospora sp. NPDC058184. The sequence continues at coordinate 8,360 of NZ_JBHVVE010000034.1, read as the reverse complement.
ACCAGGTCAGCGTGAACTTGACCGGGGTCTGGACCTTGGCGTCGGCCAGGATCTTCTTGGCCTTGTTCACGTCCTGGTCGCCGTAGCGGTCGAAGAAGGCCGTGGTGTGGCCGGGCAGGCCGGCCGGGACCATGGAGTAGAGCGCCTGGACGGTGCGGGCGAAGACGTCGCGGGCCAGCGCCTTGCGGTCCATCATCTGGGCGACGGCCTGGCGGACCGCGACGTTGCTCATCAGCGGGTCCTTGGTGTTGAGGACCAGCGAACGGGTGTCGTTGCTGTCGCCCTCGGTCACCTGGAGGTCGGCCTTGCCGCCCTGCTGGTCGGAGCGGACCTGGGCGGCGGTGTTCGGCTCCAGGCTGTTGTCGGTGAGGTCGATCTCGCTCTTGTCCAGCGCGGTCTTCAGGTCCTCGGCCTTGTCGAAGTACCGCACGGTGAACTTGCCGTTCCGGAGCTTGGCCTCGCCGCCGTACTTGTCGTTGGCCGACAGCACGACCTTGCCCAGCTGCTTGCCGCCGTTCAGGTTCTCGACCGAGTCGATGCGGTACGGGCCGGAGCCGATCAGCTTGTCGTTGGGGACGACCTTGTCGGCGGGGTAGACCTGGTGGTCCACGATGGCGCCGGCCGGGCTCGCCAGCTTGGCCGGCAGGGTGGCGTCGGGCGCGGAGAGGTGGAAGAGCACCTCGTTGTCGCCCTTGGCCTCGACGGACTTGATCGAGTCCAGCAGTTCGACCGGGCCGTTCTGGTCGTTGATCTTCTTGGTGCGCTCGATCGAGAAGACCACGTCCTGGGCCGTCATCGGGTGCCCGTTGGAGAACTTCAGACCGGGCTTCAGGGTGCAGTGGTACTCGGTGGCCTCGGCGCTGGTGAACTCGCAGGACTGCGCGGCGTCCGGGGAGGGCGCGCTGGCGGCGGCCTGGAAGGTGAGCAGCGACTGGAAGGTGTTGCGCAGCAGCAGCCAGGAGCCGGAGTCGTAGGCGGCGGCCGGGTCCAGGACACCGGTCAGCTGGCTGGTGCCCATGGTGATGGACTTGCCGCTGTCCCCCTTGACCACGTCGGTCACCGATCCGCAGCCCGCCACCGACACGGCGACCAGGCCGGCGCAACCGAGTACTGCCAGGCGTTCAGCTGAAGTCTTCACGAGGCGCGTCCTTCTGGGTGGCACGAACTGGAGTAGCGTGCCATATCGAACACGCACGACCGGTACCCGTGCAGATGACGTTTGGGACACGGTCGTTGAGGGCATCACCGCGCGCCCGACGAGTTGTCAGCCAATGACCGTTTTCTCCCCCGGCAGCGCCGGTCCGGGGGCTCGCCGGGCCTCGTACCGGCGAGTAGAGCCGTCTCGCAATGAGACGACAATCACACCCGCGAGGCGACCAGGGAGCGCAGCAGGTCGAGGTCGACCTGCTCCAGCGAGGACACCACCAGCCGCCCCGGAGCCGGCTCGACCGGCGCCACCGAGGGCACCGCGATCACCGGGCAGCCGGCCGCCTCGCCCGCCCGCACCCCGGTCGGGGTGTCCTCGACGACCACGCAGCGGGCCGGCTCCGCGCCCAGCCGCCGGGCCGCCTCCAGGTACGGGTCCGGGAACGGCTTGGTGCGCGGCACCTCGTCCCCGCCGATGCTGAAGGCGAAGTGGTGGGCGCCCAGCGAGCGCAGCACGATGTCGATCACGTGCCGGTGCGAGGCGGACACCAGGGCGGCCGGGATGCCGTGCGCGGCAAGGGTGTTGAGCAGCCGCTCGGCGCCCGGCATGAGCGGCACGCCGCCCGCCAGCAGGTCGACGAAGCGCTGGTTGACCAGCACGCCGAGGTCCGCCGGCGCGATGTCCGCCCCGGTCCGGGCGACCAGGTACTCCATCACCCTGGCCATCGGACCGCCGACCACGTGGGCGCGGTCCGCCTCGTCCAGCTCGTGGCCCAGCTCGGCGAAGAGCGAGGCCTCGGCCTGCCACCAGAAGTCCTCGGTGTCCACCAGCGTCCCGTCCATGTCCAGCAGCACCGCCTGGAGCCCGCGGTCGTCCCCGTGGTCGAGGATGCGCGTGGCAGTGGGGCTGGTGGTCATGGCGGGGGTCCTTCCGGCAGGCCCGGGCGGCCCCGGGGAAGGCACGGGCCGGCCCGCAGGTGAGCGGACCGGCCCGTTCAGGATCATCAAGGATACGCCCGCTTCGTCCGGAAAGAGCGAATGCGGCGGGAACCGGGGGTTACCGGGCGTTGAAGTACTTCGCCTCCGGGTGGTGGATCACGATCGCGTCGGTGGACTGCTCCGGGTGGAGCTGGAACTCCTCGGAGAGCACCACGCCGATCCGCTCCGGCTTCAGCAGCTCGGCGATCTTGGCCCGGTCCTCCAGCTCGGGGCAGGCCCCGTAGCCGAGCGAGAAGCGGGCGCCGCGGTACTTGAGCGCGAACATGTCCTTGACGTCCTGCGGGTCCTCGCCGGAGAAGCCCAGCTCGTAGCGGACCCGCGCGTGCCAGAACTCGGCCAGCGCCTCGGCCAGCTGCACCGAGAGGCCGTGCAGCTCCAGGTAGTCCCGGTAGGAGTTCTCGGCGAACAGCTCGTTGGCCGCCTCGGAGATCCGGTTGCCCATGGTGACCACCTGGAGGCCCACCACGTCCCGCACCCCGGACTCCTCCGGGCGGAAGAAGTCGGCCAGGCAGAGCCGGCGCCCGCGCCGCTGGCGCGGGAAGGTGAAGCGGGTGCGCTCGGTGCCGTCCTCGTGGAAGACGATCAGGTCGTCGCCCTTGGAATTGGCCGGGTAGTAGCCGTAGACCACGGCGGCCTCCAGCCAGCCCTCGGTCTGCAGGCGGTCCAGCCAGGCCCGCAGCCGCGGCCGGCCCTCGGTCTCCACCAGCTCCTCGTAGGACGGCCCGTCGCCGGCCCGGGAGGCCTTCAGGCCCCACTGGCCCTTGAACAGCGCGTCCTCGTCCAGCCAGGAGGCGTAGTCCGCGAACGGGATGCCCTTGACGATCCGGTCGCCCCAGAACGGCGGGACGGGCACGGCGTTGTCGACGGCGACGTCGGAGCGGATCTGGCCGAGGTTGACCTCGGGCTCCGGCTCCTCCACCTCGACCCGGGCGTGCCGGCGCTGCTTGAGCTCCGGCAGGGCCGCGCCGGGCACGCCGCGCTTGACCGCGATCAGCGCGTCCATCAGCCGCAGGCCCTCGAAGGCGTCCCGGGCGTAGCGGACCTCGCCCTCGTAGATCTCGTGCAGGTCCTGCTCGACGTAGGCCCGGGTGAGCGCGGCGCCCCCGAGGATCACCGGGAAGCTCGCGGCCAGCTTGCGCTGGTTCAGCTCCTCCAGGTTCTCCTTCATGATCACGGTGGACTTCACCAGCAGGCCGGACATCCCGATGACGTCCGCGTTGTGCTCCTGCGCGGCGTCCAGGATCGCCGAGACCGGCTGCTTGATGCCCAGGTTGACCACGTTGTAGCCGTTGTTGGACAGGATGATGTCGACCAGGTTCTTGCCGATGTCGTGGACGTCGCCCTTGACGGTGGCCAGCACGATGGTGCCCTTGCCCTCGCTGTCGGACTTCTCCATGTGCGGCTCCAGGTGGGCCACCGCGGTCTTCATCACCTCGGCGGACTGGAGCACGAACGGCAGCTGCATCTGGCCGGAGCCGAAGAGCTCGCCGACCACCTTCATGCCGGACAGCAGGGTGTCGTTGATGATCTCCAGCGCGGGCCGACCGGCCAGCGCCTCGTCCAGGTCGGCCTCCAGGCCCTTGCGCTCGCCGTCGATGATCCGGCGCTGGAGGCGCTCGTCCAGCGGCAGCGCGGCCAGCTCCTCCGCCTTGGACGCCTTGACCGAGGCCGAGGAGACGCCGTCGAACAGCTCCAGCAGGTGCTGCAGCGGGTCGTAGCCGTCCCGGCGGCGGTCGTAGACCAGGTCGAGGGCGGCCTCGCGCTGGTCCTCGGGGATCCGGGAGATCGGCAGGATCTTGGAGGCGTGCACGATCGCCGAGTCCAGGCCGGCCTCCACGCACTCGTGCAGGAAGACCGAGTTCAGCACCACCCGGGCGGCCGGGTTGAGGCCGAAGGAGATGTTGGACAGGCCCAGCGTGGTCTGCACGGCCGGGCGGCGGCGCTTGAGCTCGCGGATCGCCTCGATGGTCTCGATGCCGTCCCGGCGGGACTCCTCCTGGCCGGTGGCCAGGGTGAAGGTGAGGCAGTCGACCAGGATGGAGCCCTCGTCGACGCCGTAGTCGGCGGTGAGCTCGGCGATCAGCCGCTCGGCGATCTCGACCTTCTTGTCGGCGGTGCGGGCCTGGCCCTCCTCGTCGATGGTCAGCGCGATCAGGCCGGCGCCGTGCTCGCGGGCCAGCGAGGCGATCCGGCCGAAGCGCGAGTCCGGGGCGTTGCCGTCCTCGTAGTTGACCGAGTTGAGCACCGCGCGGCCGCCGAGCGCCTCCAGGCCGGCCCGCAGCACCTGCGGCTCGGTGGAGTCCAGCACGATCGGCAGGGTGGAGGCGGTGGCCAGCCGGCCGGCGATCTCCTTCATGTCGGCGACGCCGTCGCGGCCGACGTAGTCCACGCAGAGGTCCAGCAGGTGGGAGCCGTCCCGGATCTGGTCGCGGGCGATCTCCACGCAGGCCTGCCAGTCGCCGGCCAGCATCGACTCGCGGAACTTCTTCGAGCCGTTGGCGTTGGTGCGCTCGCCGATCGCCAGGTACGAGGTGTCCTGGCGGAACGGCACGGCCTGGTACAGCGAGGCCGCCGAGGGCTCGGGGCGGGGGTCGCGCGGGGCGATCGGGCGGCCCTGGACCCGCTCGACCACCTGGCGCAGGTGCTCGGGGGTGGTGCCGCAGCAGCCGCCGACCAGCGAGAGGCCGTACTCGCGGGTGAACACGTCGTGGGCGTCGGCCAGTTCGGCCGGGGAGAGCGGGTAGTGGGCGCCGTCCTTGCCGAGCACCGGCAGGCCCGCGTTCGGCATGCAGGACAGGCCGATCCGGGCGTTCTTGGCCAGGTAGCGCAGGTGCTCGCTCATCTCGGCCGGGCCGGTGGCGCAGTTGAGGCCGATGTAGTCGACGCCCAGCGGCTCCAGCGCGGTGAGCGCGGCGCCGATCTCCGAGCCGAGCAGCATGGTGCCGGTGGTCTCCACCGTCACCTGCACCAGCACCGGCAGGTCCAGGCCGGCCTCGGCCAGGGCCCGCTTGGAGCCCAGGATGGCTGCCTTGGTCTGCAGCAGGTCCTGGCTGGTCTCGACCAGCAGCGCGTCGGCGCCGCCGGCGATCAGGCCGGCCGCGTTCTGCTGGAACCCGTCGCGCAGCGTCTCGTACGGGGCGTGGCCGAGCGTCGGCAGCTTGGTGCCGGGGCCGATCGAGCCGAGCACCCAGCGGGTGCGGCCGTCGGCGGCGGCGTGGGCGTCGGCCGCCTCGCGGGCGATCCGGGCGCCGGACTCGGACAGCTCGAAGATCCGCTCGGCGATCTCGTACTCGCCGAGGGCGCTGAAGTTGGCGCCGAAGGTGTTGGTCTCCACGCAGTCCACGCCGACCCCGAAGTAGGCCTCGTGGACGGACCGGACGATGTCCGGGCGGGTGATGTTGAGGACCTCGTTGCAGCCTTCGAGGTTCTGGAAGTCCTCCAGCGTCGGGTCCTGCGCCTGGAGCATGGTGCCCATGGCACCGTCGGCGACCACCACCCGGGTGGCGAGCGCTTCACGCAGCGCGTTCGCACGGTTCTGCTGAGTGATGGACGGGGTGGCTGCTGTGGCCATGGGCTTCTCCCTGGTGCGACGGCTGTCGGCTTTGCGGACCCGCTTGCTCGGGCCCGCACGTGGCCAGGGTATCCGGCCCACGGGTCGGCCCGCCGTTCCATTCCGTATCCTGAGCGTTCGACCGCAAGGGGGGAGCAAGCGCGTGGCCCGATTCGGGACCTCCGCGCAGCGAGCCGGTCGGGCCCTGACGGCCCCGTTCCGCGTGCTGCGCGACCGCTGGCGGGCGTGGTCGTGGTGGCGCCGGTCACTGCTGGCCCTGGTGCTGGCGGCGGCCGTGCCGGCCACCGCGCTGGGCTCGGTGTTCGTACTGTTCCGGCTGCACTACACCGGCGAGCCCGCCGCCGACGCCCGCACCCGGGGCCGGGACGCGCTCTGGCTCGGCCACGCCTGGGTGGACGGCCGCAGGACCGAGGCCGACGTGGCCGCGCTCGGCCGGCTACTGGCCGGCACCGGCATCCGGGACCTCTACGTGCACACCGGCCCGCTGGAGCACGACGGCTCGCTGCCGCCCGCCGTCCACCCCCGGGGCCGCTGGTTCACCGACACCGTGCACCGGGAGCTGCCCGGCGTACGGCTGCAGGGCTGGCTGGGCGACGAGGTCAAGCCGGAGAAGGACGCCCTGGACCTGGAGGACGGCCCGACCCGGGACCGGGTCACCGCCTCCGCCCGCCAGGTGCTGGACCTCGGCTTCGACGGGGTGCACTTCGACATGGAGCCGATCCGCCCCGGTTCGGCGGGCTGGCTGGCCCTGCTCGACCAGGTCCGCCCGGTCACCGCGGGGCGCGGCGCCAAACTGTCGGTGGCGGCCCCGCAGATCGACCCGGTCCCCGGCCTGCACACGGCCGGCATCCTGCTCACCGACCACGGCAAGTGGTGGGACCAGGCGTACTTCACCGAGACCGCCCGCCGGGTCGACCAGATCGCGGTGATGAGCTATGACACCTCGATGCCCACCGAGCCGCTGTACGGCGGCTACGTCGCCCGGCAGACCGAACTCGCCCTGCGGGCCACCCCGGCCGACGTGGACCTGCTGATGGGCCTGCCGTTCTTCTGGGACGACAAGTGGGGGCACTGGGGCGACGCCGAGACCGTCCGGGCCGCCGTCCGGGGCGTCCGGCTGGGCCTGGGCCGGGAGGACCGGCGGCGGGCCGGCTTCGGCGTCGCGCTGTACGTGGACTTCGCCGCGCTGCCCGAGCACTGGACGGCGTACCGCGACGGCTGGGTGGACCCGGAGTAGCGCGCCCGGCGGGCCCGTGCGCCGGGCGGCGGCGGGCACAGCGCGTCGCCGGTCGAACACGCTCCGCCCCTGGTGAACGCCTGACGGACCGTCAGCTCCGGCGCCGCCGATATCCGGTGGATCCCGGCGGTCCGCTCCCCCAGACTGTCCCGGTGCCCGGCCGCGGTGCGCATCAAAGCCCGTAGGCTGGGCAGGTAGGGACCATGGAGCGAGGCGTTCCATGGGAGACGAGAGGTTCGACAGTCGGCAGCCGGCCCGTCGGCGCCCCGGCAGGCCAGCCGGGGCGGCGCAGGTCCGACCGCCGACCGGAGGGAGACGCTGGGTGATCGAGCTGGAAGATGTTCCCGAGTTGATCGACCCGGTGATGGTCTGCGCCTTCGAGGGCTGGAACGACGCGGGCGACGCCGCCTCCGCGGCTCTGGCACACCTCGACGAGACCTGGAACGGCAAGGTGTTCGCCGCGCTGGACGCGGAGGACTACTACGACTTCCAGGTCAACCGGCCCACGGTCTGGCTGGACGGCGGCATCCGCCGGATCACCTGGCCGACCACCCGGCTCTCGGTGATCCGGGTGACGGAGCCGACGACCAGGGACGTCGTGCTGGTCCGCGGCATCGAGCCGAGCATGCGCTGGCGCTCGTTCTGCAACGAGCTGCTGGGCTTCGCCCACGAGCTGGGCGTCGAGCTGGTGGTGATCCTGGGCGCCCTGCTCGGGGACACCCCGCACAGCCGCCCGGTGCCCGTCAGCGGGGTCACCTCCGACCCGGACCTGGCCCGCCGGCTGGACCTGGAGGAGAGCCGCTACGAGGGCCCCACCGGCATCGTCGGGGTGCTCCAGGAGGCCTGCACCCACGCCGGGGTGCCGGCCGTGACGCTGTGGGCCGCGGTGCCGCACTACGTCTCGCAGCCGCCGAACCCGAAGGCCACCCTGGCCCTGGTCAACAAGCTCGAGGACCTGCTGGACCTGCGCATCCCGCCGGGCGAGCTCGCCGAGGACGCCCGGGCCTGGCAGCTCGGCGTGGACCAGCTGGCCGCCGAGGACAGCGAGGTGGCCGAGTACGTCCAGCAGCTGGAGGAGGCGCAGGACACCGCGGAGCTGCCGGAGGCCTCCGGCGACGCCATCGCCCGCGAGTTCGAGCGCTACCTGCGCCGCCGGGAGAACGTCGGGCCGACCGGCGAGAAGCCGGTGGCCGGGCACGCCACGGCGGAGCGGCCGGCCGATCCGGAGGCGCCGGGCGGCGCCCGGGAGAGCCAGGACGGCGCCGAGGACGAGTAGCCCGGACCGCAGACGCCGAAGGGGCGTCGGGACCGCGGGCGGTTTCTGGTGGTCGTCGCAACACGTGGTCGGTTGTCTAGGCCGCGATGAGTTTATGCAGACGCTCGGCTGGGGTTTCCCAGCCGAGCGTC
>NZ_JBHVVE010000033.1:0-90485 GCF_042883725.1 Kitasatospora sp. NPDC058184 | reverse complement strand
CTGCAGGGGGGACCCTGTGGGAGAGTAGGACGCCGCCGAACAATTCTTCAGAAGAACCCCCATCCGGGTCCCGGATGGGGGTTCTTCGCGTTTTCCGGGCCGGGGCGAATCTATTCGTCGGATTCGGATTCGGCCTGCGGCTTCTCCGTGGGCGCCTGCCCCTGGGCCTGGGCCGGCTGCTGGGCGTCGGGCCGCGGTGCCTGAGGTGCCGATGACGCCTGACCCGAGGCCTGATCCGACGGTTGGGCCGTCGCCTGGACCTGGTCGGCGGGAGCCGCCGGGGCCTCCGCCGTCCCCCAGGCCGGTCGGCTGAGCCACTTGTCCGCGCTGTTGGTGAGACGGGCGACGCCCGTACCGTCCGGCCGCATGCTGTAGAGGTCGGCGCCGGTGCCGGCGGGCGCCTGGGCGAAGACGATGGACCTGCCGTCGGGAGCGTAGGCGGCCGCGCCGTAGAAGGCGTCCGAGGGCGCGGGGGTGAGGGCGCCGACGGCGCTGCCGTCGGGGTGGACGGTGTAGATGCCGCCGCCGGGGGCGTTGTCGGGGCCGGCCGGGTAGGTGGTGAAGAGGATCTGGGTGCCGTCGGGGGACCAGTCCGCGCGGTCGCCGGCGCGCAGTTCCCAGGGGGTGAGCTGGCGCAGCCCGGTGCCGTCCGCGCTGACCACGTAGATGGCGCGGCTGTTGGCGGGCTGCCCCGTGGCGCTGGTGCGGTACTCGAAGGTGAGCTGCTTGCCGTCGGGGGACCAGCTGGGGTTGCTGACCGCGCCGGAGTAGGGCTTGTCGTTGGTGAGGAAGGTGAGCCGCTGGACGTCGGTGCCCTCGGGGGTCATCAGGTAGAGGTCGGAGTACTGGATCTGGTGGCTGCCGGACGGGTCCAGGGCGCCCCAGGAGCGGCTGAAGGCGACCTGTTTGCCGTCGGGGGAGAAGGCGGGGGCGCGTTCGTCCTCGTTGGCGCAGTCGGCGGTGCCGCTGTCGCAGAGCTGGTTGACCTGGTGCTCGGGGCCGCCGGCGGTGAGGACGGTCCAGAGCCGGGCGGTGCCGGTCTGCGGGTCGGTGCGGTCGAAGGCGATGGTGGCGCCGTCGGGGGACCAGTCCGGGCGGTCGTCGAGCGCGCGGGCCGGCGGCTGGGTGACCTGGTGCTGGCCGGTGCCGTCGGGGGAGAGGGTGACGATCGCGGTGCTGGTGCGGGCGGCGTCGGTGTAGGCGCGGCTGACGATCAGCCCGTTGTGCGCGGCGGCCGCGGGGGCTCCGACGGCCGCGCCGACCACGCCGGGGGTCGCGGCGGGTGTCGCCTCGGGGGTGGCGGTGGGGGTCTCCGGCCGGATCTCCGAGAGCGGGATCTCCCCGGGTTCGGCCCCGCAGCCGGTGAGCAGGGCGCCCAGAAGCAGAAGGCCCGCACCGGCGCTCGCGCGGGTGCGGGCCCTGCCCGTGGGTGACTGCCGTGTGCCGGTGGTGATCCGTGCCATCTCCGCCTCCGAGACTCTCGACCGCTCCGACGTGTGCCCCCGCCGAGGATTCAGGACGAAGGCCCCTGAAAGGAGCTGTCACTGTGTCAGACGGGGGACGTCGGCGGTCCGGCGACACGCGACGGACCGCGCTCGCTCGATCGCACGGAGTAGGGGGGGAGTGGAGGGGAGAGGAACAGAGGGGAGTGGAGTGGGCCTCAGCCCCGGGCGGCGCGGCGCTCGGCCTTGGCGAGGGCTTCTGCCTCGTCCTCGGCCTCGGCGACCTCCAGGGTGGGTGCGGTGCCGCCGAGCTGGGCGGGCAGCCACCAGGTGTCGTCCGGGCCGGAGGGCTTGCCGGGGTACTCGCGCTGGGCCTGGTCGAGCATCTCGCTCATGGCGGCGCGCAGCCGCCGGGTGACCATCACGGGCTTGTCGTCCGGCCCGAGGTGGATCGGCTCGCCGATCATGATGGTGACCGGGACGTGCCGCTTGGTGAGGGTCTTCGGGCGGCCCTTGGTCCAGAGCTGCTGGGTGCCCCAGAGCACGACGGGCAGCAGCGGGGTGCCGGAGTCGGCGGCCATCCGGGCGGCGCCGGTCTTGAACTTCTTGAGCATGAAGGAGCGGCTGATGGTCGCCTCGGGGAAGACCCCGACCACCTCGCCGGCCTTGAGGGCGCGCACGGCGGCCTCGTAGGCGGGCTGGCCGTCGGTGCGGTCGACCGGGATGTGCTTCATGCCGCGCATCAGCGGGCCGGAGATCCGGTGCTTGAAGACGTCGTCCTTGGCCATGAAGCGGGTCTTGCGCTTGCCGCCGCGGTACGCGCCGAGGCCCGCGAAGAGGAAGTCCAGGTAGCTGATGTGGTTGCTGACCAGTACCGCTCCCCCCCTGGCGGGGATGTGTTCGGCGCCCACGATCTTGATCCGCGCGTCGAGCGCGCGGAAGGCGGTGAGTGCGGCGCCGATCACCGGCGGGTACACGAACTCTGCCACGGTCAGTCCTGACTTCCACGGGCCGGAGCCCGGTTCGGCGGGTACCCGCTCCGTTGCGCGGGCGGTGCCGACCGGAGTACGGCACTCCGCGGCGGTCACGGGTGATTCACGGAGATGATCCCCCGAACGAGTGCCTGCTGTCACCTGAGGCGTGCGGTCAAGTGGGTATTGCCGATGTGATCTCCGTGATGAATTCGAACGGGAACTTTTCGGCCGCTCGCATCAGGCGCGGGAGGTGAGGCGGCCCTGGGCGTGCCGGACCAGGGGGTAGAGCTCGCAGCCCACGGAGTAGCCGAACACGGCGTTGGCGAAGGCGGCGGTGAGGGCGGTCGAGGCGCCCATCACGCCGAGCCACGTCACCTCGGTGCAGTAGCCGAGGGTGCCGACCGCGGCGAAGACCATGAGGACGCCCTGGTCGAGGCGGAGCGGCCGTTCGTCCTCGGTGGCGGAGGGCGGTGCGAGCCGGGGCAGCACGAGCGCCTGGAACAGCCGGACGTACGGGGCCAGGCGCAGGCCGCCGAACGAGCCGAGGGCGAAGACGAGCGTCTGGGCTCCCAGGAGCGGGCAGCTGCCGGTGGCCAGGACGAGGGCCAGGACGATCGCGGTGAGCGCTGCGGCTAAGCGGGGACCGCGGGGATCGGTCTGCAACGGGGCTCCGGGTGGTCGCGACGGGCGGCGGCAGCGGCGGGGCGTCAGCGCCGTCGGTGGACGGTGGTCCTGGCCGGGGCGATGACGCGGCGGCGGACCGGCGGCGGCATCGGGTGGCGGTCGGAGTCCATCGGCCGATCGTACGTGTCCCGGCCCTGGCGGTCGACCGTGTTTCGGGCGCCGCGGGCGCTGCCGCAGACTGGGGGGATGACCGGGCCGACGGCGTGCGTTGTCGTGCCTCGACGGGGCCGGTCCCGGCCCGCCGTGGCCGGGGGTGACGGGCCGGGAGTGACGGGAGGACGAGGGTGAGCACCGAGGACGGGGCGGACGAGGTACCGCTGTCGGAGGCCGTACGGCTGTCGGGGGCGGAGCTGGGCGGGCCGCTCGGTGCGCGGGCGACGCTGGTGCAGTTCTCGACGGCCTTCTGCCAGCCCTGCCGGGCCACCCGGCGGGTGCTCTCGGAGGTGGCCGGGATGGTCGACGGGGTGGAGCACATAGAGGTGGACGCCGAGGAGCGGTTGGAGCTGGTCCGCCGGCTGGAGGTCCGGCGGACGCCGACCGTCCTGGTGCTGGACGGGGAGGGCCGGGTGGTGCGTCGGGCGGCGGGCCAGCCGCGCCGGGTGGACGTGATCGCGGCGCTCGGTCGCGTGGTGTGAGCAATCCGGCCGCAGGTGTTCCGCCCCGGCGGGTGGAGTCGGCCCCGCGCTGGGGCAGGATGGGCACAGGCGGCGGGAGCAGCCGCACGGCATAAGCTACTGGCCAGTAGTGACCACTGCACTACCGGCGAGTATGCTGCCAGGAAGTTCCGGACCGGCACGGGAATTCGCTGCCCGGAGCGGGTGCGTGCCGTGTTCGCGCCCGCTTGCACCGCCGCAGCCGCCGGACGAGACCAGTACAGGAGACAGGCCGTGAGCTTGAGGATCGTTGTCTGTGTGAAGCACGTGCCGGACGCGACGGGTGACCGTCGTTTCGCGGACGACCACACCACCGACCGGGAGGGTGTGGACGGCCTCCTGTCGGAGCTGGACGAGTACGGCGTGGAGCAGGCGCTGCGGATCGCGGAGGCGAACGAGGGCGCCGAGGTGACGGTGCTGACGGTGGGGCCGGACGACGCGAAGGACGCGTTGCGCAAGGCGCTGTCGATGGGTGCGGACAAGGCCGTGCACGTGAACGACGAGGACATCCACGGTTCGGATGTGGTCGGGACGTCGGCGGTGCTGGCGAAGGCGCTGGAGAAGGCCGGGTTCGACCTGGTGATCGGTGGCATGGCGTCGACGGACGGTTCGATGGGTGTGCTGCCGGCGCTGCTGGCGGAGCGGTTGGGTGTGCCGCAGGTGACGCTGCTGTCGGAGGTGTCGGTCGAGGGCGGCGTGGTGAAGGGTCGTCGGGACGGTGACGCGGCGACGGAGCTGGTGGAGGCGGCGCTGCCGGCGGTGGTGTCGGTGACGGACCAGTCGGGTGAGGCCCGGTACCCGTCGTTCAAGGGGATCATGGCGGCGAAGAAGAAGCCGGTGCAGTCGTGGGATCTGGACGACCTGGGCATCGAGGCGGACGAGGTCGGTCTGGCGGGTTCGTGGACGGCGGTGGAGTCGGTGGCGGCGCGTCCGGCGCGGACCGCGGGCACGGTCGTCAAGGACGAGGGCGAGGGCGGCAAGTCGCTCGCGACCTTCCTCGCCGACCAGAAGTTCATCTAGTCCCACCCGTTCGCGAACCCAACGATCGATCAGGAGCAACGAATCATGGCTGAGATCCTGGTTCTGGTGGACCACGCCGACGGCGCGGTGCGCAAGCCGGCCCTGGAGCTGCTGACCCTGGCCCGCCGTATCGGTGAGCCGTCCGCCGTCGTCCTGGGCGCCGGTGCGGCCGCGGCCGGCATCGCGGCGAAGGCCGGCGAGTACGGTGCGGCGAAGGTGTACGTCGCCGACGGCGCGGAGTTCGCCGACCAGCTGGTCGTCCCGAAGGTGGACGCGCTGGCGCAGATCGCGAAGGCGAACGACGTGGCCGCGGTGCTGGTGACGTCCTCCGGTGAGGGCAAGGAGGTGGCCGCGCGCGTCGCGCTGCGGATCGGCTCCGGCATCATCACCGACGCCATCGACCTGGAGGCCGGCGACGGCGGTCCGGTCGCCACCCAGTCGGTGTTCGCCGCGTCCTTCCAGGTGAAGTCCAAGGTCACCAAGGGTGCGCCGGTCATCACCGTCAAGCCGAACGCCGTCGCCCCGGAGGCCGCCCCGGCGGCCGGCGCGGTGGAGGACGTCGCCGTGGCGTTCACCGGCAACGCCGCCAAGGTCGTCTCGCGCACCCCGCGGGTGTCCTCCGGCCGTCCCGAGCTGACCGAGGCCGCGATCGTGGTCTCCGGTGGCCGTGGTGTCGGTGCCGCCGAGGGCTTCGGCGTGGTCGAGGAGCTCGCGGACGCGCTGGGCGCGGCCGTCGGCGCCTCGCGCGCCGCGGTGGACGCCGGCTGGTACCCGCACAGCAGCCAGGTCGGCCAGACCGGCAAGCAGGTCTCCCCGCAGCTCTACATCGCGGCGGGCATCTCCGGCGCGATCCAGCACCGGGCCGGCATGCAGACCTCGAAGACCATCGTGGCCGTCAACAAGGACCCCGAGGCCCCGATCTTCGAGCTGGTCGACTACGGCGTGGTCGGCGACCTCTTCCAGGTGCTGCCGCAGCTCACCGCCGAGGTGAAGGCCCGCAAGGCCTGATCCGCGCGGAAGGTTCGGAGGGCGTGGTGCCGGGTGCCCGGTGCCGCGCCCTCCGTCGTACCCGGCCGTCCCCGGTCCTTCCCCGGCCTTCCCGGTTGTTCTCCGCCGTCGCCGGCCCCGCTCGCCGTCCCCGGCACGCGGCGGGCCGGGCGGCGGCCCGTAGAGTCGGCGCCGGCGCGTGGCGCACGGGCGCGGCGCGGTGGTGATGGACGAGGCGAGGACGGTGGCATGGCACTGCTGACGGCACTTCAGGGCGGTTTCGGCGACGCGGCGGACGCGCTGCGGATCGACGGTCGGACGCTCTCCCGGGAGGACCTGCTGGGCGCGGCGACCGCCGTCGCCGACCGGGTGGCCGGCGCCCCGGCGCTCGCGGTGCTCGCCCGGCCCACCGTCGAGACCGTCACCGCCGTGGTCGGCGGCCTGCTGGCGGGCGTCCCGGTGGTGCCGCTGCCGCCCGACTCGGGGCCCAAGGAGCGCGAGCACATCCTGCGCGACTCGGGCGCGGCGCTGCTCGCGCACGCCGTCGGGGAGGTGCTGCCGCAGGACACCTCGGTGGCCGGGCTGCCGGTCGACCCCGCGCGGCGCTCCACCACCAGCTACGCCGAGCCGGCCGCCGGGTCGACCGGCTTCGTGCTCTACACCTCGGGCACCACCGGCGCCCCCAAGGGCGTGGTGATCCGGCGCGAGGCGATCGCTGCCGACCTGGACGCCCTCGCCGCCGCCTGGCAGTGGACCGCCGAGGACACTCTCGTCCACGGCCTGCCGCTCTTCCACGTGCACGGGCTGCTGCTCGGCGTGCTCGGCGCCCTGCGCACCGGCAGCGGACTGGTGCACACCGGACGGCCCACCCCGGAGGGGTACGCGGCGGCGGGCGGCAGTCTGTACTTCGGGGTGCCCACCGTGTGGTCCCGGCTGGCGGCGGACCCGCAGGCCGCGGCCCGGCTCGCCCCGGCCCGGCTGCTGGTCTCCGGCAGCGCGCCGCTGCCCGTGCCGGTGTTCGAGAAGCTCGCGGCGCTCACCGGGCACGCCCCGATCGAGCGGTACGGGATGACCGAGTCGCTGATCACCGTCAGCACCCGGGCGGACGGCGAGCGGCGCCCCGGCAGCGTCGGGCTGCCGGTGGAGGGGGTCCGCACCCGGCTGGTCGGCGAGGACGGCGCGCCGGTGCCCAGTGACGGGGAGAGCGTCGGCGAACTCCAGGTCTCCGGGCCGACGCTGTTCAGCGGTTACCTCAACCGGCCGGACGCGGACGCCGAGGCGTGGACGGCGGACGGCTGGTTCCGCACCGGCGACGTCGCGGTGATCGGGGCGGACGGCTTCCACCGGATCGTCGGCCGCGCCTCGGTCGACCTGATCAAGAGCGGCGGCTACCGGATCGGCGCGGGCGAGGTGGAGGCCGCGCTGCGCGACCACCCGGCGGTCGCCGACGCGGCGGTGGTCGGCGTGCCGGACGAGGACCTCGGACAGGCGATCGTCGCGTACGTCATCCCGGACGGCGCCGTGACGGGGGAGCAGCTGACGGCCTTCGTGGCGGAGCGGCTCTCGGTGCACAAGCGGCCGCGCCGGGTCGTCCTGGTGCCCGAACTGCCCAGGAACGCCCTGGGAAAGGTGCTGAAGAAGCAGCTGTTGACGGAGGCCGGCGGCCGCTGAGGAGAGGGTGGTCGGACGCCCCCTCGGATGACGGGTGTTCACCCTGATGCGCCGTCGGTGCTCACCACCCGTGACCCTTCCATTGGCGCACTCCACTGCGCGCAGTGAGCGGACGCGTGCCTAACGTGACACGCAGGCAGGGCCGACCCCCCGGGCGGCACGCCGACGGCTTCCGGTCGCAGGACCGGAAGCCGCGGTGTGCCGGGCGGGGGCCCTGCCGACAAGCACGGCCAGTCCTGGCCGGTCACAGCAACCCGCTGCAAATCCGCAGCGATCCGCAGCGATCCGCAGCAGTGAAGGAAGTCAGCACGATGACCACCGTCAACACCGGCGCGCCGGAGGCCGCCGGCGAACCGACCGGGCAGCAGGACGCTGCCACCGTCCGTCCCTCCCGTCCGTCCCGCGGCGCGCGGCTCCGTCGGGGGATAGGCATGGTGGCCGTGATCGCGACCAGTGCGGGCCTGATCGGCCTCGGCACCGGTGTCAGCCCCGCGGCCGCCGAGCCCGCCCCGGCGCACGCCGGCTGGGACGGCTCCCGGTACTGGTTCAAGAACAGCCAGGGGCAGTGGCGCTGGACCTCGCACTACGACGTCTACGTGCAGCGCACCGGAGGCGGCTCCTCGTCCGCCGCCAGGACCACGACCACGTCCTCCGGCGGGATCACCCAGGGCTGGGACGGCTCGCGCTACTGGTTCCGCAACAGCAGGGGCGAGTGGCGCTGGACCTCGCACTACGACATCTACCTGGAGCGCACCGGAGGCGGCTCCTCCTCGGACTCCCCGGGCTACTTCGACGACTCGGTCGCCGAGGACCGGGACGTCGAGACCGCCGTGCAGTTCGCGCTCTCCCAGCTGGGCGTGCCGTTCCGCCGGGCCGGCAACGGGCCGGACGGCTACGACTGCTCGGGCCTGGTGCAGCAGTCCTTCCGGCGCGGCGGGATCAGCCTGCCGCGGGTGGCCAACGACCAGTACGCGGCGACCACGCCGATCGGGGCCGGCCAGCTGCGCCGCGGCGACCTGCTGTTCTGGT
Source organism: Kitasatospora sp. NPDC058184 (assembly GCF_042883725.1). NCBI lineage: Bacteria > Bacillati > Actinomycetota > Actinomycetes > Kitasatosporales > Streptomycetaceae > Kitasatospora > Kitasatospora sp. NPDC058184. The sequence goes on along the minus strand of NZ_JBHVVE010000033.1, from coordinate 82,025 downwards.
CGCCGGACGGTTCTGCCCGGGGCATCCAGCACGTGGCGATCTACCTGGGCGACAACAGGTACGTCGAGGCCGCGCGGCCCGGGACCAACATCCGGATCTCGGGGATCAGCAGCGGCTACTACCCGTCGTACATGGGGCGCCCGTAGCGGGGTCGCCGTCCGCCCGTCGGGGGTGCCGGGTCCGCCCGGTGCCCCCGACGGGGGTGTCCTCGTCGGTCCGGGCCGAGCCCGGGGCGCGCGACGCCCGCTCGGCCCGACGCCCGGTCAGAGGTCCGTCGGGCGGGGCAGCGCGCCGCGGGCGCCGAGGCCGGTGACGGCGAAGGCCCCGGCGGCGACGGCGGTGGCGGCCGCGTCGGGCAGCGCGGCGCCGCGGGCGAGTGCGGCGGCGAGGGCGCCGCAGAAGGCGTCGCCGGCGCCGGTGGTGTCGACCACTCGGACGGTCGGGGCGGGCAGCCGGGTCGGCGTTCCGTCCACGACGACCAGCGCGCCCTCGCCGCCGAGGGTGACCACGGCGCCCTCGGCGTGTTCGGCCAGCGCCCGGGCGGCCCCGGTGACGTCGGCGGCGCCGGTGAGCTGGCGGGCCTCGACGGCGTTCGCGACGACCAGCGGGCGGCGTCCGGTGGGGCCGGCCTCCGGCAGGGTGCCGGCCGGGGCGGTGTTGTGCAGCCAGCGGGTGCCCCCCGAGGGGCCCGCGGCGGGCAGTGCGGCGGCGGTCGCGCGGATGCACTCCGCGGGGACCTCGTTGCTGGTCAGGACCACGTCGACGGGGAGCAGCCGGAGGCGGGTGAGCGCGGCGGTGACCTCCTCCGGGGTCAGGTGGGCGTTGGCGCCGGGGAGGACGACGATGCTGTTCTCGCCGGCCGGGTCGACCATGACGATCGCCTGACCGGTGGGCGCGTCCGGGTGGGTGAGCACGGCGCCCGTCTCGACCTGCGCGCCCCGTAGGTCGGCACGCGCCGCCTCGCCCTCGGCGTCCCGTCCGACCTTGGCGACCAGGTGCGTCGCCGCCCCCATCCGGGCCGCCGCCACCGCCTGGTTGGCCCCCTTGCCGCCGAAGCCCCGGGTGGCGGCGGTGGCGAGGACGGTCTCGCCGGGGGAGGGCAGCACGGGGCAGCGGAGGATGCGGTCGGTGTTGACCGAGCCGATGACGACGACCCGACCGGCGGGAAGCAGCTTCATCGTTCCTCTGTACGCGGTGGGGCGCGGGCGGCGCAAGGAGGCGGGCGGTGGCGGTCGAGCGCAGGGCGCGTACGGGCCGAGCCCGGGGCGCGCGCGGCGCACGGGGGCGTACGAGTGGGGGGCGTGCGGAGCGTGTGCGTGGGGCGTGCGGGGCGGGTCGACCCACCAGGCATCCTGTGCCCTAGCAGTGGCGAAGGGGTGCAATTTTGATGTAGACCGGTCTGCATATTTCCGCGTACGGGCGTCTGACCTGGGCACATGCCGCTGTCACGGGGCAGATCGGGGCGTGCGGGCGGGCGCGCCGGGGAGGCATGGGGAGCGGCGTGGCGCGGGTACCACCACGGGTGGCGCTGGTTCGACCAACGGGGGCGCTGCCCGGTGCGAACGGCATCGGGGGAAGTCGAGGGCAGGGGACGTTGTGATCGTCTGGGTCAATGGCACATTCGGGGCGGGCAAGACGAGCGCCTGCCGCGAGCTGGTGGAACTGCTGCCCGGGAGCGTGCTCTTCGATCCCGAGCTGGTGGGCTTCGGCCTGCGTCGGATGCTCCCGGCCGACCGGCTGGCGACGGTGTCCGACTTCCAGGACCTGGCGGCCTGGCGCCGGCTCGTCCCCGAGACGGCGGCGGCGCTGCTCGGTGAGGTCGGGGGCCCGCTGGTGGTCCCGATGACCCTGCTCAGGGAGGACTACCGGGACGAGATCTTCGGGGACCTGGCCTCGCACGGGATCACGGTGCACCACGTCGTGCTGGACCCTGAAGAAACGATCCTGCGCGATCGCATAGCCCATCGCGACGAGTGCCCGGGCGACCCGGAGGGCAGCGAGCGGGTCCGCGCCTGGTGCCTCGAGCACCTGCCCCGCTACCGCGCCGCCCGCCGCTGGCTGGTCGGGGACGCCCGGATGATCGACACCAGCGGGATCTCCCCCCGGGAGACCGCGCACCGGATCGCCGAGCTGGTCCGGGTCGGCGCCGCCCGCTGCCCGATCGTCCAGACCCCGGACCCGACCGGCGACACCGTCGCCTCCGCCGTCCTGTTCTTCGACGAGCAGGACCGCGTGCTGCTGGTGGACCCGGTCTACAAGCCCGACTGGGACTTCCCCGGCGGCGTGGTCGAGCGCGGCGAGGCCCCCACCGACGCCGCCCTGCGCGAGACCGCCGAGGAGCTGGGCCTGCGCCTGGACCCGTCCGCGCTGCGCCTGCTCGCCGTCGACTGGGAGCCGCGCACCGGCCCGCGCCGCGGCGGCCTGCGGCTGATGTACGACGGCGGGCTGCTGGACGAGGAGGGCCGGCAGCACCTGCTGCTCCAGCAGGAGGAGCTGCGCGGTTGTCGCTTCGTCACCCTGGACGAGGCCGGGGAGCTGCTGCCCCCGGGACGCTACCGGCGGCTGGCGGCGGCGCTGGACGCGCGGCGGAGCGGCGAGCTGCGGTACCTGGAGGCGGGGAGCCGGGTGGCCGTGGGGCTGGCGAGCACGGCGGACGCGGCGTAGCGGCCGGTCGGCGCGGGGCCGCGGGGCGAGTGGGGGGAGCATGGTGCGCCTCCCGGCGCGCCGCGCCGCGGTCCCGGGCGGCAGGATGGGGGCATGCCCTTCACGTTGAGCCACCCCGCCGCCGTCCTGCCCCTGCTGCGCGCCGCCGGGGCGCGCGGGCCCTTGGTGGCGTCGGCGCTGGTCGCCGGGTCGATGGCGCCGGACGTGCCGTTCTTCGCCGAGTCCCTGCTGCCCGGGGTGTACGGCCAGGGCGGGCTCACGCACCGCTGGTGGGCGGTGCCGACGGTGGACGTGGCGATCGCCGGCGCGCTGGTGGCCGGCTGGCACGGGCTGCTGCGCGGGCCGCTGGTGGCGCTGCTGCCCGAGCGGTGGGCGGGCGGCGCCGAGGCGTTGACCGTCCGGCGGGCCGGGGACGCCGCAGGCCCCACGGACGCCGGTGCGGTCGGCGGTGCGGTCGGTGGCGCGGCGTGGTTCGCGGCCTCGGCGGCGATCGGGGCGGCCACCCACGTCGGCTGGGACGCGTTCACCCACGGGGACCGGTTGGGGGTGCGGCTGCTGCCCGTCCTGGACCGCCCGGTGGCCGGGGTCCCGCTGTACGAGGCGCTGCAGTACGGCAGTTCGGCGCTCGCCCTGGCGGCGCTGGGCGGTTGGGCGGCGCGGGCGGTGCGGGCCGTCGAGCCGGTGCGGCCGGCCGTGCGGCTGGCGCCCCGGGCCCGGCGGGCGGCCGTCGCGACGCTGGGCGCGGCGACGGCCGCCGGGGTGCTGCACCGGCTCGCTCCGCTGCGGCGGAACCTGGTGCCGGAGGTCTGCTTCGGCGCCGGGGCCGGGCTCGCGGTGGGCGCGGTCGGTTACGCGGCGGTGCTGGCGGCCGCCCGCCGGTTGCGCGGCGGGCGGCCGGACGTCCTCCGCGAAGAGCCTCGGGACGTCGCTGCGAAGGTCCGTCAGACGGAGCGCAGTTCGGCGTAGCGGCGGAGGAACAGCGCCTCGGTGAGGGCCATCCGCTCCAGCTCCCGCGGGTCGACGCTCTCGTTGACCGCGTGGATCTGGGTGGTCGGCTCCTCGACGCCGATCAGCACGATCTCGGCCTGCGGGTAGAGCGAGCGCAGCGTGTTGCAGAGCGGGATCGAGCCGCCCTCGCCGGAGGCGACCATGGCCGTCCCGAAGGCCTCGGCCATCGCCTCGCCCATCGCCTCGTACGCCGGGCCGCTGGTGTCGGCGCGGAACGGCGCGCCGTTGCCCTGGCGCTCGACGGTGAGCCGGGCGCCGAGCGGGACCCGCGCCTCCAGGTGGGCGACCAGGGCGTCCTGGGCGGCGCCCGCGTCCGTGCCCGGGGCGACGCGCAGGCTGATCAGGGCCTTGGCGGTGGCCTGGACGGAGGAGGTGGCGCCGATCACCGGCGGGGCGTCGATGCCGAGGACGGTGACGGCCGGGCGGGCCCAGAGGCGGTCCGCGAGGGTGCCGGTGCCGGTCAGGGCGACGCCGTCGAGCACCTTGGCGTCGGAGCGGAACTGCTCCTCCGGGTACTGGACGCCGGTCCAGGTCTGGTCGGCGGTCAGGCCGGCCACCGCGACGTCGCCGTTCTCGTCGTGCAGCGAGGCCAGCATCCGGACCAGGGACTGGAGCGCGTCGGGGGCGGCGCCGCCGAAGGCCCCGGAGTGCAGGTTGCCGGCCAGCGTGGTGACGGTGGCCTCGACGATCGTCATGCCGCGCAGCGAGGTGGTCACGGTGGGCAGGCCGGGGGCGAAGTTGCCGGTGTCGCCGATGATGATGGCGTCGGCGGCGAGCAGCTCGGGGTGGGCCTCGGCGTAGCGCTCCAGACCGCCGGTGCCCTGCTCCTCGGAGCCCTCGACGATGATCTTCAGACCGACCGGGTAGGCGTCGCCGTGGACCTGACGCAGCGCCCGCAGCGCCGTCAGGTGCATCAGGATGTTGCCCTTGCAGTCGGCGGCGCCGCGCCCGTACCAGCGGCCGTCGCGCTCGGTCAGCTCGAAGGCGGGGCTGTGCCAGGCGTTCTCGTCCAGCGGGGGCTGGACGTCGTAGTGGGAGTAGAGCAGGACGGTCGGCGCGCCCTCGGGGCCGGGCAGCTCGCCGTAGACGGACTGGGTGCCGTCCGGGGTGTCCAGCAGCCGGATGCCGGTCAGGCCCTCGGCGGCGAAGGCGTCGGCGACCCAGCGCGCGGCCTTCTCGCACTCCTCGACCGGGAACTGGCGCGGGTCGGCGACCGACGGGAAGGCGACCAGCTCGGCGAGGTCGGTGCGGGCACGGTCCATCAGGGATCGGACGGCGTCGGCCAGGGGCTGTGACATCGGGGCTCCGGGGGGACGGTCCGCCCTTGGGGTGGTGCGGGCGGAGGAGGCGGTTTGCGGTAGTGCCGATCATAGGTGGAGCGGAACAGGGAGTTCCGAGGGTGGGCCGCGGACCGGGCCTCAGGGGGAGGGGCCGCCGTCGGGCGGGCCGTACGGCCGGGTGGCGCCGGTGCGGGGGCGGCGCGCTCGACCGGCGCGGCCGGACGCATAGGATTGCTCGACGTGACTGACTCCGGAAGCTCCGATTCCCGTAGCCCGCTCGACAGCCCGGCCGAGGGCGGTCCGACCGACGACGCGGCCGCGCCGCTGGACGGCGTCTGGGACGTCGTGGTGGTCGGCGCCGGACCGGCGGGCTCCTCGGCCGCGCACGCCGCCGCGGCCCAGGGCCGCCGGGTGCTGCTGCTCGACAAGGCCGAACACCCCCGGTACAAGACCTGCGGCGGCGGCATCATCGGCCCCTCCCGGGACAGCCTGCCGCCGGACTTCCGGCTGCCGCTGCAGGACCGGGTGCACGCCGTCACCTTCGCCTACAACGGGAGGTACACCCGTACGCGGCGGTCCAAGCGGATGCTGTTCGGCCTGGTCAACCGGGACGAGTTCGACCTGCGCCTGGTGCAGGCGGCCAAGCAGGCCGGGGCGGTGCTGGTCACCGGAGTGACCGTCACCGGCGTCGAGCAGCGCGGCGGGGAGCACCGGACGGCCCTGGTGACGGCCGCCGACGGGCGCACCTTCGAGGCCCGCGCGGTGGTCGGCGCGGACGGCAGCGCGAGCCGGATCGGCCGGCACGTCGGCGTCACCTTCGACCAGATCGACCTCGGCCTGGAGGCCGAGATCCCGGTGCCGGCCCAGGTCGCGGCCGACTGGGCGGGCCGGATCCACCTCGACTGGGGCCCGCTGCCCGGCAGTTACGGCTGGGTGTTCCCGAAGACCGAGACCAGCAGCCTGACGGTCGGCGTCATCTCGGCGCGCGGTGACGGCGAGCGGACCAAGCAGTACCTCGCCGACTACATCCGCCGGCTGGGCCTGTCCGGGTTCACCCCGCAGGTCGAGTCCGGGCACCTGACCCGCTGCCGGACCGAGGACTCGCCGCTCTCCCGCGGCCGGGTGCTGGTCGCCGGGGACGCGGCCGGACTGCTGGAGCCGTGGACCCGCGAGGGCATCTCGTACGCGCTGCGCTCGGGCCGGCTGGCCGGCGAGTGGGCGGTGCAGGTCGCCGAGGCGGGCAACGCGGCGGCGGTGCGGCGCGAGGCGCTGAACTACGCGTTCGCGGTCAAGGCCGGGCTGGGCGTGGAGATGCGCGCGGGCAAGCAGCTGCTGGGCGCCTTCGAGCGGCGGCCGTACCTGTTCCACGCGGCGGTCTGCCTGGTGCCGCCGGCCTGGCGGGCCTTCGCCCGGACCACCCAGGGGCACACCTCCTTCGCCCAGGTGCTGCGGCAGTACCGGGCCGCGCGGCGGCTGGCGTCGATGGCCTCGCGGTAGGGCGGCCGTCGTGGCGTCGTGAGCTCGTGACGCTGTGGAGCGGGGCCGGTGTCCCTCCGTGCGCGGGAGGGGCACCGGCCCCGCTTCCCTTGCGGGGAGCGCTACTTGAGCCCGGTGTCCAGTGCGGACATCAGGGTGCCGGACGGGGTGTCGCCGGACATCTCCCAGATCATGCCGCCGAGCAGGTTCTTCGACTTGAGGTAGGCGGTCTTCTGCGAGATCGACCAGGCGTCGTCGAAGGTCCACCACTGCCCGCCGGCTCCCGTGTAGCCGTACGTCGCAACGGACTTGGGGTCGTGGTAGACCTTGAGGCCGGAGAGGCTGGTGATCAGGTTGTTGTACCCGCGGGTGCCGGCCTCGTCGCTGAACTGGCCGGGTGCGGCGCCGTTCGCGGACTGCCAGGCGCCGTTCGCGCCGCCGTCCGCGACGCTCTGCCAGCCGCGCCCGTAGAACGGGAAGCCGATGGTCAGCTTGCGCGGGTTGACCCCGGCGTTCAGGTACGTCTGGACGGCCGTGTCCACGCTGAAGTGGGTGGCGTAGGGGTCGTTCGGGTCCTGGTAGAGGTTGGAGGCGTGGCCGGTGCGGTTCGGCTCCCAGGAGTTGTCGCTGCCCGAGCCGTGGAAGTCGTAGCCCTGGACGTTGGCGATGTCCAGCGAGCCGAAGATCTTCGAGAGGTCCCAGCCGGCCGCGACCTTCGCCGGGTCGGCCGGGGTGAAGGCGGTGAGCAGCTTGTGCGAGCCGCCCAACGCGTCCAGCTGCTTGCGGAATTCGGCCAGCAGCAGGGTCAGGTTGCCCTTGTCGTTGGCGCTCCAGTGGTTGCCCGGGTGGCCGTCGGCGGAGCCGGGCCACTCCCAGTCGAGGTCGATGCCGTCGAAGATGCCCGCTGCCACGCCGTCGCCGCCGGCGCCGTTGTAGGCCGGCAGGTTGCCCTTGATCCAGGTGTCGACGCAGGACTTGACGAACTTCTGGCGGGACGCGTCGGTGGCGGCGGCGTCGGAGAAGTACTTGGAGTAGGTCCAGCCGCCGAGCGAGACGACCACCTTCAGGTTGGGGTACTTGGCCTTCAGCTTCTTCAACTGGTTGAGGTTGCCGCGGAGTTTGCCCCAGCCGTCGTCGGCCACGCCGTCCACCGACTGGTCGGCGCTCATCGCCCGGCCGTAGTCCGCGTCGGCGTCACCGGCGCCGGTGCCCTGGTCCGGGTCCTCCGGGTTGGCGGTGGTGCCCTTGGTGACGCCGGCCTGGCAGGTCAGGTTGACCGGATCGATGTTCTCGAAGGCGTAGTTGACGACGTCGAGCTTGGCGGCGGCGCCCGAGGTGTCCAGGTTCTTGACGAAGTACTGGCGGCCGTAGATGCCCCACTGGACGAAGTAGCCGACCCGGGCGTACTTCCCGGCGCCGACCAGGTCCGAGGTGGTCACGGTGAGCGGGGCGGAGGCGGGCGAGGCGTTGTCGGCGGCGTCCCGGGCCTTCACGGTGAACGTGTAGGCGGTGGACGGGGAGAGGCTGCCGACGGTCGCGCCGAGCGTGCTGCCGGTGACCGTGGCCACCAGGGTGCCGCCCTGGTAGACGTCGTACGCGGCGACCCGGACGTTGTCGGTGGAGGCGTTCCAGGCGAGCGTCACGTCCGTCGAACCGACCGTGGTGGCCCGGAGGTTGGCCGGTGCGGTGGGCGGCGAGGTGTCGGTGGACGGGTCGAAGGTGGACGCGGTGACACCCGCGCTGAGCGGGCCGGTGTTGCCGCGGCTGTCCTTGGCGCGGACGGTCAGGGTGTACGAGGTGGCCGGGGTGAGGCCGGTGACCAGCACGCCGGTGGACGGGCTGGAGGCGAGCACCGTGCTACCGCTCAGCACGTCGTAGGAGGCGACCGGGAAGTCCCCGCCGGTGGCGGCCGGCCAGCTCAGGGCGAGCGTGTGCGCGGTGGACTCGGTGACCGTCGGGGTGCCCGGCGCGGATGGCGGGACGTCCGCGCTGCCGTCGCACTTGTCGCCGTTGACACGGCAGTTGAGCGGGGCGGTGACCGGGCCGTTGCCGACGAACCAGAAGCTGTACGGCTCGGTGGTGCCGTGGGCGTTGACGGTGGAGTTGTAGAACGCCGCGGTGGCGGTGACGTGCCGGCCGCTCACGGTGGCGGTGCCGTTGTAGCTGTTGCCGATGGTGACGCCGGCCGGGAGGTCGAACTCCAGGGTCCAGCCGCTCACCGCGGTCGCGTTGTCGTTGTGGACGATGTAGGTGCCCTGCCACCAGGAGCCGTTGTCGGCCGTGGTGAAGGTGGCGGTGAGCTTTCCGGCGGCGTTCGCCGGGGCGGCCAGCGTGGTGAGCGCGGCGAGGGGCAGGAGCAGGACGGAGAGCAGTGCCAGCAGTCTGCTGCGCACGCGCGGGCGCCCGGCCCGGGATCGAGCGGACATGGTTCTCCCTGTGACTGTGGGGGTTGAACAGGGTGACGTAGAACCTTGGTTGATCCGTGCGGTTGATCCGTGTGCGATCGATGCCTGTGCCGTGGGGAGGCAAGGCATGGGAACTGTAGGAGGACTGGACCAATGCGTCAACAGGTCTGTACCACTTGGGAGTTGTCCCCGATGCTCCCGCCGTCTCGCCGCCCCCGTCGCTCCGCTATTCCCTGGTGCTCCCGCCGCTCCCGCTACTCGCGGACGATCGCCATCGCCTCGATCTCCATCAGCACGTCGGGCCGGAACAGCGCCGAGACCTGCACGGCGGAGGAGGCGGGCGGCGGAACGGAGCCCAGGTACTCGTCGCGGATCTCGCGGACCACGGCGAGGTGGGCGATGTCGGTCATGAAGTAGGTGAACTTCACGACGTCCTCGAACCCGGCCCCGGCGGCGGCCAGGCAGCGGCGGAGGTTCTCGAAGACCTGCCGCGCCTGCGCCTTCGGATCCCCCGGGCCGACCAGGTCCCGGTTCTCGTCGAACGGGACCTGCCCGGACACCTGGACCAGTCGGCCGCTTCCGGCGACGACCTGGGTGTAGCCGGTGCCGGGCGCGACTCCGGGCGGCTCCGTGATGCGGGTGAGGTGAGAGGTGGTCATGGGACGGATCCTGATCCATGCCCCCTCGGGCAGGCAAGCCCGACGGCCCGGGGGCTCCGGCTCGCTCTGGCCGAGGGGCGGGTGGGCATGCCAGAGTCGTCCGGGCGCGGTCCGGGCACCTCCCGGACCGCGCCCGCAGTCCGACCCACCCTCAGCCGGAAGGCAGGCCCCGCCGATGACCAGCGCAGCGCCCCTCGTCCACGTCAGCACCGCCGACGCCGTCACCACGCTCACCCTCGACTCGCCGCACAACCGCAACGCGCTCTCCACCCGGCTGATGGCCGAGCTGCACGCCGGACTGGCCTCCGCCGCGGCCGACCCGGAGGTCCGCGCGGTGGTGCTCGGGCACACCGGCAAGGTGTTCTGCGCGGGCGCGGACCTCTCCGAGGCGACCGGCGCGGACCCGACGGTCGGCCCGCGCGGCCTGGTCGAGCTCCAGCGGGCGATCGTGGACTGCGCCAAGCCGGTGATCGCCGTCATCCACGGCCACGTCCGGGCCGGCGGCCTCGGCCTGGTCGGCGCGGCGGACCTCGCCGTCGCCGGACCGGCCTCGACCTTCGCCTTCACCGAGGTGCGGCTCGGCCTCGCGCCCGCCGTCATCTCGCTGCCGCTGCGCCCGAAGCTGGACCCGCGCGCTGCCTCCCGCTACTACCTCACCGGCGAGGTCTTCGACGCCGCCGAGGCCGCCCGGATCGGGCTGATCACCAGCGCCACCGACTCCGCCGAGGCCACCGACGTGGCGCTCAAGGGCCTGCTGGACGCGCTGCGCCTGGGCTCCCCGCAGGGCCTGGCGGAGTCGAAGCGGCTGGCCAACGCCGAGGTGGTGCGCTCCTTCGAGCGGGACGCGGAGGAGCTGGTGGAGCTGTCGGCGCGGCTCTTCGGCTCGGCGGAGGCGCAGGAGGGGATGCGCTCGTTCCTGGAGAAGCGGCCCGCGCGCTGGGTGCGCTGAGGGCCGGGTTTCCCGGGTGCCCGTTCGCCCGGGGGCGTCGCCGCCCCCGGGCGTGACGACCCCTGCGCAGGGGTCGCGGCCGGCACGGTCAGAGGACCGCCGCCGTCTCGCTCCAGAGGGCGAGCAGGCTCTGGTCGCCGATCGCCTTGACCTCCCCGGCCTGCTGGGCGGACAGCCGGTTCCACAGCAGCGGGTAGAGCTCGTGGGCCGGGCCGGCGAGGGTCAGATCGGCCGGCTCGGGGCCCTCGCCGGTGGTGACGACCGGCGCTTCCCGGGTGATCGTCAGGTGCCAGGAGCCGGGGCCGTCGGTGGCCCGGACCAGGAGGGTGCGCGGCCGGTCGCTGCGCAGCTTGGACCGGCCGAGGGTCGTGAAGCCGCTCACCAGTTCGTCGATGCCGTCGAGGGCGAGCGCGGTGTCCACGACCGGACCGGGCACCCCGGCGGCCGCGTCGGCGTCGCGGCGGTGCACGGCGGTCTCGTGCGCCTGGCGCCGGGCCCAGAACGCCAGCGGGCTGGGCGAGGACAGGAAGGTCCAGCACTCGAGGTCGGCGGGCGCCGCGGTGAGGGTGTCCACCAGGGCGGCGTGGCCCTCGCGGTACCAGTCGAGCAGCTCGGCGTCCGAGGGCAGCGGCCCGACGGCGGCCTGCGCGTCCGCCTCGTCCGGCGGCGTCGGCGCGCCTCCGGACACGATCGCGGCGGCCCAGCGGTGGACGGAACCGATGTGCTGCAGCAGCTTCGTCAGCTGCCAGTCCGGACAGGTCGGTACGGGGGCGGACAGCTCGGTACGGGCCGCGGCCTCGGCGAGCCTGGTGCCCTCGCGGCGCAGCGCGTCGATGTGCTCGGTGATCTCCATGGGACGGAGTCTTCCATCGCGGCCGGTCCGCCGGTCGCGGATTTCGGACATTCCTCCGGTTGCCTCCCGGCGGACGGGCGGATGCTACGGGCCGGTAACGTGAGCGCATGCCGATAACCCGTTCGCTCGTCTCAGCCGTCCGGACCGGTGGCCGCCGCGCCGCCGGACGCCTCGTCCACCGGGGCTGGCGCTGGGTGCAGCGGACCGGAGCGGTCACCAGCCGCAACCCCGGCCCGTACCGGTTCGGCGAGCTGGGGGACGGCACGACGCTCAGCTTCCCGCTCGGGGCGGTGTTCAACGAGCAGTGGATCACCATCGGGCCGTTCTCGATCATCGGCGAGCGGGTCACCATCAGCGCGGGCTTCCTGCCCGGGCTCGACCTCGGGCCGGAGCCGATCGTGCGGATCGGCGGCGGCTGCGTGATCGGCCGGGACAGCCACATCGTCGGCCACCAGTCGATCGTCATCGGCGACGACGTGTGGACCGGCCCCGGCGTGTACATCAGCGACCAGTCGCACGAGTACCGGGACACCGAGCTGCCGATCGGCAAGCAGTGGCCGCGCAACGAACCGGTGGAGATCGGCACGGGCAGCTGGATCGGCACCGGCGCGGTGATCCTGCCGGGGGCGCGGATCGGCCGCAACGTGGTGGTCGCGGCGGGCGCCGTGGTGCGCGGTGACGTTCCCGACCACAGCGTGGTCGCCGGGGCGCCGGCCAAGGTGGTGCGCCGCTGGACGGAGGAGAAGGGCTGGCAGCCGCCGCTGCGCCACGATGCTCCGCAGCCGGTGCCGGACGGCGTGACCGCGGAGCAGCTGCGCGCCCTGGTCGGCTGGGACCTGCGGCTGCCGGGGGAGCAGGGCTGAGGTCGGTCGCCGGGCACCGGCCCGGCACTGGAAGCCGTCCCGAACTACCCGGCGAGGGAGGCCTGTTCGGCGGTACGGGCGGCGATGGCGGCGGCGATCCGCGGGAGGTCGGCGGGGCGGGCCGGATCCAGTCCGGTCAGTGCGGCGATCCGGCGCAGCCGGTAGTCGACGGTGTTCGGGTGCAGGTGCAGGGCGCTCGCGGTGTGGCGGCGGTTCAGGCCGCCGGCCAGGTGGGTGTGCAGGGTGATGAGCAACTCCCCGGCGTCGGCGAGCGGTTCGAGCAGGGCGGCGAGCCGGGAGCGGGCCTGGCTGGGGCGGGCGAGCTGGTACTCCAGCAGGACGTCGTCCAGCCGGTGCAGCCCCGGCGGTCGGCCGAACGCCCTTGCCACGTCGAGGACTTCGTAGGCGAGAGCGGCCGCGCCGGGCACCTCGGCGGGGGTGGCGGGCGCGGCCCCGGCCAGGACGGGAACGCCGGCCGCCCGGGCCGCCGCGGCGAGGGCGGCGGCGAGCAGCGGCCACGGCGCCTCGCCGGCCCCGTCCTCGTCCGGACCGGGTGACGGTCCGAACGGGACGAGTACCAGGCCGCCCGTGGGGGTGAGCGCGGTGAGCGCCGACTGCCGGGTGCGGTGGTCGAGTTCGGCCTCGAACCGGCGGAGCTTGCGGAGGGCGGCGATGCCCGGATCGACACCGGGGGAGTGCTCGTCGGGGTGGTCGGCGAGGGACAGGCAGAGCACGGCGTACCCGGTGGACAGGCGGAGCCCGGCGCGCTCGGCGGCCGCGTCGGCGGGGGTGCCCGCGAGCAGCGCGCCGAGCAGGGAGTGCCGGGCCGAGTCCCGTCGGTCGGTGGCAGGGCGGCGGCCGTCCAGGTAGCCCGCCCCGGCGGCGGTGACGGCCTGGCGGAGCTGGTCGAGCAGCAGCCGGTTGAGGGCGAGCAGGTCGGCGGCGTCGTCGTCCCGGGCGTGCCGGGTGGCGAACTCCCAGCAGACCTCCAGTCCGAGGTGGTGGGCGAGCAGGACGGCGTCCAGCGGCAGGCCCTCCTCGGCCCGCCGGGCGGCGGCCTCCCGGACGGCGGTGAACTCCTCGGCGGGGGCGGGGAGTCCGGTCCGTACGGTGTGGGCGAGGGCGCGGATGCGGCGCTCGGTGTCCCGGGTCAGCTCGCCGGTGAGCTGTTCGCGGGGCAGCCGGCGGTAGACCGGCACCCGCTCCAGCAGGGCGGCGACCACGGTCTCGGCCAGCTCCCGTACGCCGCCGAGCAGTCGCTGGTCGGCCGGGAGCCCGCCGATCACCGGGACGCGCCAGTCCGGCGTCCGGTCGGAGGTGTTCGGGGGTGCGGGGTGGGGTGCGTTGTGACCGGTCACAGAGAACACCGTCCAGGTCTGGGGGACGCCCAAGGGCCGGGCCGGAGGGGCGACCGCATGATGGTGCCCTCGGGTTACCTGTTGGTAACAAACTTCCGCTGTGGAGGCAACAGTTGAGAACCCCACTTCTCCGCTTCTCCGCAACTCCGGTGCGCCGCAGGGGCGCAGGCGCGCTGGGTGCGCTGCTGCTGGCGGGGGCGGTGCTGGCCGGTGCGACGGTGTCGCCGGCGAGCGCCGCCGTGCCCGTCGCGAGCGCCTCGGCCGTCGCGGCCGCAGCGTCCACCTCGTCCGGCTCGGCCGCAGCGTCCGCCTCGTCCAGCTCGTCCGCCTCGTCCGCCTCGTCCGCCGAACTGCCGCCGGACGGCGACACGGTGGCCTCGCCGCCCGGCGCCAACGACTGGACGTGCCGGCCGACCACCGCGCACCCCGACCCGGTCGTCCTGGTGCACGGCACCTTCGCCAACCGCTACGAGAACTGGCTGGCGCTCTCCCCGCTGCTGAAGAGCCTCGGGTACTGCGTCTTCGCCCTCGACTACGGGATGATCCCCGGCGTCACCTCCAGCGGCAGCGGTCTGCTGCTGCCGATCGGCGGCCTCGGGCCGGTGCCGGAGTCGGCGGCCCAACTCGGCCGGTTCGTGGACCTGGTGCGGACCGCGACCGGCGCGGCCAAGGTCGACATCGTCGGGCACTCGCAGGGCGGCATGCTGCCGAACTACTACCTCAAGTTCCTCGGTGGCGGGTCCAAGGTCGGCAGGCTGGTCGGGCTGGCGCCGTCCAACCACGGCACGACGCTCGACGGGATCACCAACCTGGTGCCGTACTTCCCGGGCGTCGCGGACCTGATCTACACGGTCTGCAAGGCCTGCCGGGACCAGGCGGTGGGCTCCGACTTCAACACGGTGATGGCCTCCCGGCCCGACACCGTACCGGGCGTGCGCTACACGGTGATCTCGACGGTCCTCGATGAAGTCGTCACCCCGTGGCGGACCCAGTTCCTGAGCGGCCCGGACGTCGACAACCAGGTGGTGCAGGAACACTGCCCGGTCTCGCTGGTGGAGCACGTCGGGATCGCGTTCTCGCCGACGGCGCTGCACCTGGTCACCAACGCGCTGGATCCGGGGCACGCCACGCCGGTGTTCTGCGGGTGAAGCGGCGGCGGCGCTCCTGCCCCCGGGGTGGTCCCGGGAGGTGGGAGCGCCGCTGTTCGGTGGTGCGGCCCTTGACCGGCTCTCAGGGCGCGGTGCGGAAGGCGATGACGGCGGTGGTGCCGTCCGGGTGCAGCTCGTACGTGCCCGGGGTGTCGAACAACGCGGCGTCGTAGCGGGCGAGTTCGACGCCGTCGATGGTGCCGCCGTCGACGGAGGCGCCGTGGATGGTGGCGTCGTGGATGGTGGCGGTGCCGACGAGGCAGACCAGGAGGGCGGTGCTCCCGTCCGGGACGTCGACCGTGGTGGCCGCGGTGGCCAGGTCGACCGCGGCCTCGACCCGCCCGCGGCGCGTCATCACGTTGAAGTCCACCACCGGGCCGGCCAGCAGCCGACAGTCGGTGGTGGCGTCGCCGGAGAAGGCGAACGGCCGGAACGGCGCGTCGACCAGCTGCTCGGTACCGTCGACGGTGAGCGCCATGCCGGCGCCCTCGACCAGGGTGATCACCCGGTCGATCCCGGGGAACGGGGAGAACGGCCCCGCCGAGGCGACGTCCGCGAGGCTGACCCGCCAGTCGAAGGCGTCCAGTCCGGCGCCGACCGGGAACCCGGCGACCTCCCTGGTCACCCCGCCCCCGTTGAGCCACGCCGTCGCCGGGCGCTCGCCCGCCCGCAGTACCTGGAAGCGTTCGCTGGTCGTCATGGCCTCGCATCCTGTCACACGGCGGATGACGGATGACAGGTGACAGATAACAGATTTCAGTGTCTGTCAGCTGTTATCTGTCGGCTGTTATCTGTTCGCTGTTCCCTGTCATCCGTTGCCTGTCGACCGTCACCGGTCGTCCGTCACCCGCCGTCCGACCGACAGCGGCAGGAGCGCCGCCACCGTGGCCGCGAGGGTGACCGTGGTGAGGGCCAGCGGCAGTCCGGCCGCGTCGGCGAGGAAGCCGATCACCACCGGGCCGATCAGCATCCCCCCGTAGCCGAGCGAGGAGGCGAACGCGACGCCCTGCGGCCCGCCCGCCGCACCGGCCCGGGCGATGGCGAGCGGGAAGAGGTTGGCCAGGCCGAGGCCGACCAGCACGAACCCGCAGATCGCCACCGGCACCACCGGCGCCAGGGCGGCGACCAGCATGCCGACCGCCGCCGTCAGCCCGCCGAACAGCATCAGCCGGGCCTGGCCTAGCCTGATGGACAGCCAGGTGCCGCCGACCCGCCCGCCGGCCATCGCGAACGCGTACGCGCCGTAGCCGGTGGCGGCCACCACGGAACTCGCCCGGACGTCGTCGGTGAGGTGGAGCGTGGCCCAGTCGGCGATCGCGCCCTCGCCGTACGCGGTGCAGAGCGCGGTGAGGCCGAGCAGCAGGACGAGCAGGCGGGTACGGGGGCGGGTCGAGCCCGCGTCCGGCCGCGCGGTCCCGGACGGTTCCGCCGTGCGGCCCGTGTGGCTCGTACGGTCCGTATGGCCCGGTGCGACCGCTGTCGCCGCCGGGCTGCGCAGCAGGACGACGCCCGCGCCGACGGTGACGGCCATGCCCAGCGCCGCGCTGAGCGCGAGCGCCCATGCGGTGCTCAGCGGGCCGGCGAGCAGTCCGCTGACGCCGGTGCCGACCAGTCCGCCGAAGCTGTACCCGGCGTGGAAGCTGGGCATCACGGGCCGCCGCAGCTGCGCGACCAGGTCGACGGCGGCGCTGTTCATCGCGACGTTGGCCCCGCCGTACCCCGCGCCGAACAGCAGCAGCACCCCGCCGAGCGCGGTGACCGAGTGGGCGTGCGCGGGCAGCAGCACGGCGAGGCTGAGCAGGGCGAGCGAGCCGACGGTCACCGGCCGGGAGCCGTACCGCAGGCAGAGCCGGCCGATCACGGGCATGGTGAGGACGGCGCCGATGGACAGGCAGAGCAGGGCGAGCCCGAGGGCGCTGTGCGAGGCGCTGACCTGACTGCGGATGTCCGGGATGCGGACGACCCAGGAGGCGAAAAGGAAGCCGTCGACGGCGAAGAACGCGGTGAGGGCGATGCGTGCAGGACCCCAGGGGCTGTCCGTCACCGGGGGTGTGCTGCGAGACTGGGAGGAGGGGCGATCGGGCCGGGTGTGTGAACCGATTTTGTTTCGAAGCGACACAAAGTCACAATAGGGGCGTGCAGCTCTCACCATCAAGCCCGAGGCCCGGTACCGGGAACGACTCCGACGCGCAGCGCGACAACCACCGCCGCGCGGCTCCCGACCGGGGCCGGACGCTGCTCGGCCCAGCGCTCTCCCTGATCCACACCGGCCAGACGCCGACCCGCTCGGCGCTCACCCGCGCACTGGACGTCACCCGGGCCACCGCCGGCGCGGTCACCGCCGAACTCGAGGCGCTCGGCCTGATCACCGTCGACTCCCGCCCGGCCGGCGGCGGTCGCGGCCGCCCGTCGCACCGGCTCGCGATCGACCCGAACGGCCCGGTCGTGGTCGCCGGGCAGATCCACGCCGACGGACTGAGCGTCACCCTGGCCGGCCTCGGCGGACTGCTCGACCCGCCCGTCCACCTGCCGCTGCCCGCCGCCACCGACCCGGTCCGGATGCTGCGCGCCGTCGCCGTGGCCGGTGCCGAACTCGCCCGCGCGACCGACCGCCGCTGCCTGGGCGCCGCGCTCGCGCTGCCCAACCCGGTCACCGAGCCGGACGGCACCGCCCTCGCCGCGCTGCACTTCGCCTGGCCCAGCGGCACCCCGGTCGCCGACCTGTACGACGTCGAGGTCGGACGCGCCGACCACGGCCCGAAGGCGCTGCGCCCGCTGCCCACCGCGATCGCCAACGACGCCAACCTGGCCGCGCTCGCCGAGTACCGGCACGGCGCCGGCCGCGGCGCCCGCCACCTGCTCTTCGTCACCTCCGGCCACCGCGGCGTCGGTGGCGCGCTGGTCATCGACGGGCACCTGCACACCGGCAGCGCCGGCCTCGCCCTGGAGGTCGGCCACCTCACCGTCGACCCGCAGGGTCGGCCCTGCATGTGCGGCAACCGGGGCTGCCTGAACTCCGAGACCGACCCCGACGCGCTGTTCACCGCCGCCGGGCTCACCCCGGAACCGGGACGCCCGCTGCTCGACCAGGCGCGCGAGCTGTGCCGGGCCGCCGCGACGGACGACCGGGCGCGGGCGGCGGTGGAGCACGTCATCGACCGGCTCGGACTCGGCCTGGCGGGCGTCGCCAACATCCTCAACCCCGACCGGGTGGTCCTCAGCGGGCTGCACCTCCACCTGCTGGAGGCCGCGCCCGACCGGCTGCGGTCGGTGGTCGCCGAGCGCAGCCTGTGGGGGCGCAGCGGCCGGGTGCCGATCGTCGGCGCGGAGCTGGCACACGGCGCGCTCGCGGGCGCGGCCGAGCTGGGCTGGGGGCCGTACCTGGCGGATCCGCAGTCGGTGCCGGTGCTGCCCTGACGGCGATCGGGTCTGCCCTGGTCGATGGGTTCCGCCCCCGACGGTGACCAGATCTGTCCTGACGGCGATAAGCGGAAGCTGGCTCTTCGAAAACGGTCACTTATCGTCACTCTCATACACTCGTAGTGAGCATCGGGGGGCCATCACGAGGGAGACAGCGACCATGAGCACCCAGTCCGGCATCGAGCCGACCGCCGACGTCGACCGCTCCGACCCGGAGTACCGCGCCTGGCTCAAGGAGGCGGTGCGCAAGGTCCAGGCCGACGCCAACCGCTCCGCCGACACCCATCTGCTGCGCTTCCCGCTGCCCGCGGAGTGGGGGATCGACCTCTACCTCAAGGACGAGTCCACCCACCCGACCGGCTCGCTCAAGCACCGCCTGGCCCGCTCGCTCTTCCTCTACGGGCTCTGCAACGGCTGGATCCGGCCCGGCAAGCCGGTGATCGAGGCCTCCAGCGGCTCCACCGCCGTCTCCGAGGCGTACTTCGCGCAGCTCGTCGGCGTGCCGTTCATCGCCGTGATGGCCAAGAGCACCAGCCAGTCCAAGATCGACCTGATTCAGTTCCACGGCGGCGAGTGTCACCTGGTCGAGCGTTCGGACGAGGTGTACGAGGCCTCCGCCCGGCTCGCCGAGGAGACCGGCGGGCACTACATGGACCAGTTCACCTACGCCGAGCGGGCCACCGACTGGCGCGGCAACAACAACATCGCCGAGTCGGTCTTCGCCCAGCTGCGCCTGGAGCCGCACCCCGAGCCGGCCTGGATCGTGGCCACCGCCGGGACCGGCGGCACCTCGGCGACCATCGCCCGGTTCGTGCACTACATGCAGTACGACACCCGGATCTGCGTCGCGGACCCGGAGAACTCCTGCTTCTTCGACGGCTGGGTGCGCCACGATCCGGAGGCCGTCTGCGAGAGCGGCTCGCGGATCGAGGGCATCGGACGGCCGCGGATGGAGCCGAGCTTCGTCCCCGGGGCGATCGACCGGATGATGAAGGTGCCGGACGCCGCGTCGATCGCCGCCGTCCGGGTGCTGGAGCAGGTGCTCGGCAAGAAGGCGGGGGCCTCCACCGGGACGGGCCTGTGGAGCGCGCTGCGGATCGTCGCCGAGATGCGGGCGGCCGGGCGGACGGGCAGCGTGGTCGGCCTGATCTGCGACCCGGGGGACCGCTACCTGGACAAGTACTACTCGGACGACTGGCTGGCGGGCGAGCGGATCGACATCGCGCCCTACCGGGCGGCCCTGGAGTCCTTCCTGGCCGGCGGCGCCTGGACGGGCTGACGCGCCGGGCGGCGGACGGGTGACAGATGACAGATTTCAAACTCTGTCAGCTGTCGTCTGTTATCTGTTCGCTGTCGCCTGTTCGTCGTCAGCCGTCAGCCGTCAGCCGTCAGCCGTCAGCCGGTGCCCGCCACCCGCCGGATCACCGCCCGACCGCCCGCAAGGTCGATCCCCGTCCGCTTCGGCGCGCCGTCGTGCTCGTCGTCCCGCAACACCAGCTCGACCCGTCGCTGCTCCAGCTGCACCCGCTTGCTCGGGTAGAGCAGCGCGTGCAGCTCCTCCGTCGCGGTCGCACCCGCGCCGCGCCCGTCGCCGCGCCCGCCGTCGTGCCCCACCGCCGGCCGGGCGCGCAGCCGCCGCACCACCGCACCGAGGAAGAACACCACGACCAGTCCGGCCGGCAGCAGCAACCCGCCCGCCGCGCCCGTCAACAGCACACCCATGCCCGCCTCAACGGCCCGGCGCGGCCGACGAGTTCCCCGGCGACGAGTTCCCCGGCCGCCGGCCCTACCGCAGCGGGCCCTACGGCAGCGGCGCCGTGGGCAGGTCGGCCGGGACGAGCAGCTGGAGCTCCTCCGTGGACGGGTCCGCGAGATGGGCGATCCGTACCGCGTGCCGCTCGACCATGGTCTCGAAGACCTGTCGCGCGGTGCGCCCGTTGCCGAAGTTGGGGCCGCGCTCCATCCCGCCGAAGTGTTCCAGCAGCGCCTCCTCCGTCTCCTCGGAGAGCGCGTACTCGTGCTCGGCGCACTGCGACCGGGCGATCTCCAGCAGCTCGTCCGCCGTGTAGTCGGGGAAGCCGATGGTGCGTGAGAAACGGGAGGAGACACCGGGGTTGGCGGAGAGGAAGCGCTCCATCTCGGCGGTGTAGCCGGCCACGATGACGACCACCTCGTCCCGGTGGTCCTCCATCAGCTTGACCAGGGTGTCGATCGCCTCGCGCCCGAAGTCCCGCGCCCCGTCCTCGGGTGCGAGCGCGTACGCCTCGTCGATGAAGAGCACCCCGCCGCGCGCCCGGTCGAAGGCGGCCGCGGTGCGGATCGCGGTGGAGCCGATGTGTTCGCCGACCAGGTCCACCCGTGCCACCTCGACCAGGTGTCCGCGCTGGAGCACCCCGAGCGAGGCGAGGATCTCGCCGTACAGCCGGGCGACGGTGGTCTTTCCGGTGCCGGGTGCGCCGGTGAAGACCAGGTGGCGGCGCAGCGAGGGCGCCTTGAGCCCGGCCTGGCGGCGGCGCCGGCCGACCGAGATCAGGTCGATCAGCGTGCGCACCTCCTGCTTCACCGTGGCCAGCCCGACCAGCGAGTCCAGTTCGGCGAGCGCCTCCTCGGCCGGCCGGCAGTCCGGGATCGGCGAGATCGCCGCCGAACCGGCCGCGGCCGAGGCCAACAGCGGGGCCACCGTGGTCAGTTGGGCGGTCCGCGGCGCGGGCACGTCGGTGGACCCGTACGACGACCCCAGCCCCGGACCGCGCCCACCTGCGGATCCCGGCCCCGCCCCGCCGCCGGGCGGGGCGGGAGCGGACGGCACCGGAGCCGCCCCGACGTCGTCCGAGATGCACCCCTCGGTGACCGGACCCGGCTCGGAGAACTCGAACCCGGCCCGCTGGTTGTGCTCCGCCCGGCAGCGGGTGAGCTGGGTCCGGCAGCCGTCGATGATGTGGAAGCCGAAGCCCTTGCCCTGCGAGACCCGGCAGTCCTCGAAGGTGCCACGCCCCTGCGCCGAGACGTACACCCCGGCGTCCGTGCTGGCCCGTACGGTGCAGGCGCGCAGCACCGGGTCGGCGCCCTTGGTGACGATCACGCCGGTGGCCACGTCGGAGATCTCGCAGTCGGTGAGCAGTCCGCCGCTGCCGTGGTCGCGGAACCAGAGCCCGGTGCCCGCCTCCTGCACCCGGCAGGAGGCCAGGGAGACGGTGGCCCCGCCGCTGACCGAGACCGCCGAGCTGCGGATCCGGCTGAACGAGCAGCCCTCGGCGGTGGCGGCGGAGTCCCGGTCGAGGACGAACAGGGCGTCCGGCAGGTCGTGCAGCGAGCAGTCGGTGAGGGTCAGCCGGGCGCCGTCGCTGACCCAGAGCGCCGGGTACTCGCCGGTCGAGCCGTGGATCTCGCAGGACTCGGCGACCGCCTCGGTGCCCTGGTCCCAGACCGACAGCGCCCCGCGCCCGAAGTCCCGGACGGTGCTGTTGGCGAGGCTCAGCCGGGCGCGTCCGCGCAGGTCGGCGCCGTTCTCGGGCAGGTCGTGCACCCGGCAGCCGGTGAGCACCAGTTCGGCCTCGCCGTCCAGGGTGAGACCGTTGCCGGTGACCCGGTGGATCTCGCAGTCGACCAGCCGCCCGCCCGCCTGCGCCTCGGCCTGCACGCCGCTGCCGCGGATCTCGTAGATCTCGCAGCCGGTCAGTTCGGCGGCGCTGCCGGGGTCGGAGAGCAGGACGCCGGCGCCGGAGGCGTGGTGGACGCGGCAGCGGTCCAGGGCCGCGGTGGCGCCGCCGAGGACGGCCAGTCCGGCCTGGCCGGCGGCGGCGACCTCGCAGTCCTCGAAGGCGGCGGCGGTGTCCGGGCCGCGCAGCCGCAGCCCGAGCCCGCCCGGGTTGGTGACCACGCAGCCGCGCAGGGTCGGCCGGGCACCGCCGGTGACCTCGATGCCGGTGGCCGAGCGGGTCTCCACCCGGCAGCCGCTGAAGGAGGGGGTCGCCTCCGGCCCGGTGACCAGCACGGCCGGGGTGGTGCTGTCGCCGCCCTCGACCACCAGGTCGCGCACGGTGGCGGCGGCGGTCACGGTGAGCGCCACCCCGGAGGGCGGGTCGATCCGGACCGTCCCCGGGCCCTGGGCCGGGACGATCGTCACCGGCTTGTCCAGCAGCACGTTCTCCCGGAAGGTGCCCGGGCGGACGGTCACCGTGTCGCCCGGTTCGGCGGCGGCCAGGGCCTCCGCGAGCGTGTCGTACTCGCCCGCGCGGCGACGCCAGCGGGATGCGCTGTCCTGGGTGACCCGGACCCTGTGCTCAGCCATGACGGTCTGTCGTCCCCACCTTCGTCGAGCCGGCGATCAACGGGCCGAACGCGCGGGGGTGCGCGGGCCGTCCGCCCACCGTAGCGCGCCCACGTGGGTGGTCCGGCCGCCCGCGGTCGCGCGGACACCGGTAGCGCTCAGCGCCGCCACAGGTTCCGACCACTTGTTTCAACGAGCGCGCACAGCGGTGGTTCCGTCCGGGCGCGCCGGTTTCGGAGTGCGGCGCGTGCCCGGCGCCGGTCCACGGGCCGATGCGCCCCGCCCTCCGGCACGGGCGGTCGGCGGTCGGCATCCGACGGTCGGTGGTCAGTACTCGACCGTCGGCAGCCGGCGCGGAGGGTCGGCGGGAGCGGCCCACTCTCCCGGAGAACCGGCCCGAGCGCTCAGCGCCCGTCGGCGGGCCAGTGCGCCCCGTCCTCGAGCACCTCGAGCTCGTCGCCCAGCCGCAGCGTGCCGAGCTCGTCCCCCTCGACGCCGGCCGGCCGCTCGGGGATCAGGTTCTGCCCGAACGCGGCCTTGCGCAGCAGCCGGTGGTGCCGGGCCAGGGTGCGCAGCGGCTCCTTGCCGCGCCGCTCGCCGGTCTCCTGGTCGGTGGTGGTGATCATGCAGCGGCCGCACGGCTTGACCACCTTGAAGGTGACCGAGCCGATCCGGATCCGGCGCCAGGTGTCCTCGGCCCACGGCTCGGTGCCGCCGATCACCACGCTCGGACGGAAGCGCTCCATCGGCAGGGTCTCGTGGCCGTCCGGATTCTCGGCGGCGATCAGCTCGTTGAGGCGGTCCAGCGAGGCGGTGGTGGTGAGCAGCAGCGGATAGCCGTCGGCCATCGAGACGCTGTCGCCGGGCGCGCTGTACTCGGGGTCGACCGGCCGGGCGCGCGGGTCGTCCAGGTGCACCAGGCGGTAGTCGCCGAGGTGTTCGGCGATCCACCGGTGCGTCTCCTTGTCGGCCTCCGCGGCACGGAAGCGCGTTCCCCAGACCTCGACGTCGGCGAGCGGGTCGCCGGCCGCGACGGCGGGGGCGGGGACCTCGATCCGGGAGCCGTCGGGGGTGGTCAGGGTGAGGACGCCGTCGGGCAGCAGTCCGGTCCGCACCCGTGCGAGGGCCGCGTCCTCACGCTGGCTGACGAAGCGTCCGTTCGCGTCGGCGAGCATCCAGCGACGGTCTCCGGCCAGACCCCAGGGGTGAACCACGGCGGTGTCCGGGCTCAGGCGGTACATCGACTTGACGGGGTAGACGTGGAGTCCGGTGAGGTGCATTCCTCCATCCTGCCAGCCTGCGGGGGTTCGCCGGGAATGCCCCCTAATGCGCACGGACCGCCCGGACGCCGTGGGGGGCGTTCCGGGCGGTCCGTGGATGACCCGTTTCTCCGTTCGCCCGGCGTACGGGGGGCGCCGGGTGCTGCTCAGGTGGTGCGGGTGCGGGCCGCGTGGGGGGACGGCCTCGGGGTGTCAGCGGCTCAGTAGCCCTGGCCCTGCTGCTGGTAGCCGCCCTGGAACTGGCCGGACTCGCCGTACGGGCCCGGGCGCTGCGGCTGCGTCGGGCGGACCGGCGCGACCGGCGCCATGGCCGGGCGCAGCTGGGCACCGCCGAAGGACTGGTCGCCGCCCTGGCCCTGGAAGCCGGGGCCGCCGGCGGCCGGACCGCCGAACGACTGCTGGCCGCCGAAGCCCTGCGGAGCGGCGGGCTGGCCCTGGCCGAAACCGCCCGGTCCGCCGGCCGGCTGCGCGCCGAAGGTCTGCTGGCCGCCCTGGGCGCCGATGAAGGTGTTCTGGCCGCCGAAGCTCTGGCCGCCGGTCGGCTGGTAGCCGCCTCCGGCGGTCTGGCTGAAGGCGGGGGTGCCGGGCTGCGGTCGCTGGTACGGCTGGGGGGCGCCGTAGCCGGGGACCGGAGGCTGGGGGGCGGCGTACGCCGGCGCGGGCTGCGCGGGGATGTACGCCGTGGCGGGGCCGGCGGAGGGGCCGCTGCTCGGGCCGGGGCCCAGGGCGAGGCGGGCGGGCGGCAGCGCGGGGAGGTTGCTGCCGGCGCTTTCGTACCCGTTGGCGTACCGGTTCTCGTAGGACGGGCCGAGGCCGGATCCGTAACCGGACGACAGTGCCGGCGGCAGGGCGGCCGGCACGTTGATGGGCGCGATCTGGGGGACGCCGCGCTCAGCCACGAGGCTGTCGTAGATCGGCGTGCCGGAGGAGTAGGACGGAGAGGGGTAGCCGACTCCGTCGTAGGAGCGGGGCGAGGTCATGGGGCATACGGTAAGCCCACAACGCGCCTGCTGAGGAGAGCGGGAGGGGGAGCAGTTCGAGTGTTTACACAGTCTTCGCTCGCACAAAGGTTTCGAAAGTAGGAAAGACGGACATTCCGGCGACCGGTTCCGGACAACCTTGGCACCCCGTCAGTGGTCGAACGGCGGCCGGACGGAGGCCCCGGAAGGCCTTGTGGTGACCGGCCGGTGGACGGTCGGGGGCCCTGCGGAGAAACTTTTCCCGGACAGGGCGTGCGCGGGCGCATTCGAGCCCCCGCCGAGCAGGCGACGGGGGCTCGTGAATGTTTCGGGAATAAAGTTCCCGTCAGCTCTCCGGGGCCCGATTCAGGCCCGCGACCTGGGCCGTCGGCCCGATGGCCGGCCGCTGATCAGGCGGCGGCCCGTCGCTGGTCCGGGTGTCGGCGCTCAGTGCGACTGCAGGGCCTGGGCCTGTGCGGGCAGGGCCGGCTTGCCGATCTCGGAGGTGCAGAAGGAGCACCGGGTCGCGGCGGCCGGGATGCTGCTCAGGCACTCCGGGCAGTCCACCTTCGCGGCCGGCGCGGGCTTGGCCGATTCGAAGCGGGACTGGAGCTTGCCGACCGGCAGCACCACGGCGAAGTAGATGACGGCGGCGGTCAGGACGAAGCCGATGACCGCGTTGACGAAGAGGCCGTACGGGAACCGGGTGCCGGCCACGTCGAAGGTCTTCTGGGTGAAGTCGCCGACGGCGCCGGACGCGACGCCGACCAGCGGGGTGAGGAAGGCGCTGACGAACCCGGTGACGACGGCGGTGAAGGCAGCGCCGATCACGATGCCGACCGCGAGGTCCACCACGTTTCCGCGCAGCAGGAAGCTGCGGAATCCCTTGAACACCGGGTGACTCCAAATCCGTACGGGGGAGGGGGAGATGGGGCGGCACGGCGGGTGCCGCCCCAGGCCGGACATCCTGCCGAGCGGGCCGGGCCGAGGTCCAACCGCGTTCACCCGAATCGGGTAACCGCCGCGGCGCCCCGCGTCCGTGGGCCCTGCGGGGCGGGGACGCTCCGCGTACCGGCCTTTCCCCGGTCGAACAGCCGAGCCAGCCGGTTGGTCGGCCGCTCCAACTCGCCCCTGTGGCACCGCGTGTGGCGCCGCATGTGACACCGGCACGCGCCGGTCCGGGGCGGCGCCGACCCGGCGCGACAGGGTGGACCGGAGCGCGGCAGGGGGCGAGACGGGGCGCACAGCGGTCGCGTACGGCGCACGACGGCGGCCCCGTGGCGCACATCCGGTGTACAAGCGCGGGCGGATGGGCCACCATCAGGTTGCGCGAAGGGGATGTACCGGGCGGAGCACTGTGCCAAGGTCGGTCCATGCCCGACCATTTGTCGGCCGATCCGGCCGGAAACCGTCCGCGTGTCCTGCACCTGATCAGCGACTCACGCCGGGGCGGCGCGCAGAACTTCGCCCGTGACCTCCACCGGGAACTGGGCCGTCGGGGGCAGTCCTCCGCGCTGTGCGCCCTCGCCCCGCACCCGGCCGTCCCCTCCGGCCCCGCCGGGGCGGGCCGGGACTCCACCGGCCCCGGTTCCGCGGGCCGGAGCCCCGATTCCGCAGGTCCGGGCTCCGGGGCCGCGAGCCCGGACCCCGAGGCCGCCGGCCGGGCCGCCGTCGACTGCTCCGCCGCCGCCGGGCTGCGCTCCGCCGCCGTGCTGGGCCCCGGCCGGCTGCACCCGAGCACCCTGAGGGCGCTGCGCTCCGCCTCCCGCGCCGCCGACGTGGTGCTCGCCCACGGCTCGGACACCCTGGCCGCCTGCGCCCTCGCCCTGGCCGGGACCCGTACGCCCTTCGTCTACGTCTCGGTCGGCCACCCGCGCTACTGGACCGCCAACCGGTTGCGCCGGGTGCGCGGCGGCGCGCTGATGCACCGCGCGGCCGCCGTCACCACGCTCACCGACGAGGCGCGCGTCGTCCTGGAGGAGCAGTTCCGGCTGCCCGACGGGAAGGTGCACGTGATCCCCAACTCCCGTGCCGCCGAGAGCTACCCGCCCGCCGACGGCCGGGACGACCGGCGTGCCGCGCGGCACGCGCTGGGCCTTCCGGCCGACGTGCTGCTGGTCGCCTGGATCGGGGCGATAGCCCCGGAGAAGCGGCTCGACCTGGCCCTCGACGTGCTCGACCGGCTGCCCGACGTCCGGCTCGCCGTCGCCGGAGACGGACCGCTGCGCGAGTCGCTGGCCCGCCACCCGGCCGCCGCCCGCGCCCACTTCCTCGGCCCGCTGCCCGACCCGGCCCCGCTCTACCGCGCCGCCGACGCGCTGCTGCTGACCAGCGACAGCGAGGGCGTGCCCGGCGCGCTGATCGAGGCGGCGCTGGCCGGGGTGCCCGCCGTGGCCACCGACGTCGGCTGGGTGCGCGAGGTGGTCCGGGACGGTGCCACCGGCGCGCTGGTCGCCCCCGGGGACCCGCTCGCCCTCGCCGAGGCGCTGGGCAAGGTGCTCGCGGTCAACCGGGCGGGCCTCGGCGCGGCGGCCCGGGCGCACGCGCTGGAGCACTTCGAGCTGGGCGCCGTCGTGGACGCCTGGCAGCAACTGGTCGCCGAGGTATGGACGGCGGGTCCGGAGGCCGCCCGCTGACCGGGGTGGCCAGGTGGGCCAGGGGTGCCATGCCGACCGGGGTGGCCGGGCCGACCCCGTCGGGTGGCCGGCCCGTCCGCGCGCCCGGCCCGGCTACGCCGTCCGGGCGAATCCGGCGCGGCCCGTGCGCAGCAACCGGCCGGTAGCGAACCGCCGCCAGCACACTGCCCGGTGTGAAATCGAAGTCGCTGCTGCGGTCCACCGTCCTGCTCGCCGTCGCCGTCGGGATTGCCGCGTCCCCCGTCCAGGCCGGCGCGATCACCCACCAAATCCCGTTCGGGGGCACCCAGTTCGTCAAGCTCGACCATCCGCAGCCGGTCCGTGAGAGCGTCCGGACCGAGGCGGTCGAGTTCTTCTGGTACGACTGCAGCCACTCCCAGGCGCTCGAACAGCCCCTGCGGGCCTGGGCGGAGAAGCACCGCGCCGATGTCGCGCTGCGCCGCATCCCGGCCGTCTGGCCCGGCAGTCCGGACGAGGCCGCGCAACGGAGCCACGCCCGGATCTTCTACACGCTGGAGCGCCTCGGCCAGGTCGACCGCCTCCAGGTCAGCGTCTTCCGCGCCGTGCACACCGAGCGGGTCGACCTCACCACCGAGGCCGCCGCCACCGACTGGGCCGCGCGGCAGGGCGTCGACGCCAAGGCGTTCGGTGAGACGTACCGCTCCGCCGAGGTGACGCGGTCGGTCGAGGAGGCCGCCGCCGACTTCACCCGCTACGGCGTCAACGAGCTGCCGACGGTCGTCGTCCAGGGTGAGTACCGCACCTCGCCGACCCAGGCCGGCGGGGTCGAGGCGATGCCCGAGGTGCTCGACCACCTGGTGCAGCAGGAGCAGGCGCGGGGTCACTGAGCCGGTGCTCCGGCCCTCGCGGTGACAGCGGATCAGCTCGCTCATGTGCCCTTCCCGGCAGGCGTCTTGTCCGAACAGCACCTTGCCTAACCATTCACATGCTGTTTAATGGTTAGCATGAGCGAGCTGATGATCCCTCACGTCCACCACCGCCACGTCGACGTCGACGGCCTGCGCGTCTTCTACCGCGAAACCGGCCCGCTCGACGCCCCCGTGCTCCTGCTGCTGCACGGCTTCCCGTCCTCCTCCCACCAGTACGCCCGGCTGCTCGACGCGCTCGGCACCCGCTACCGCCTGATAGCCCCCGACTACCCGGGCTTCGGCCACAGCGACAGCCCCGCGCCCGACGCCTTCACGTACCGCTTCGACGCCCTCGCCGACGTGATCGAGGGCTTCTGCCTCGCCCTCGGCCTGGACCGCTTCGCGCTGTACGTCTTCGACTTCGGCGCCCCCGTCGGCCTGCGCCTGGCCACCCGGCACCCGGAGTGGATCACCGGCCTGGTGGTCCAGAACGGCAACGCCTACGAGGAGGGACTCTCCGACCAGGCAAGGGAGTTCATCGCGAACAGGCGCGGCGTGCCGGGCGCGGAGCGGGCCGCCCGCTCGATCCTCACCCCGGACGTCACCCGCGGCCAGTACGAGGGCGGCACCGGCGACCCGAGCCTGGTCGCCCCCGACGGCTGGACGCTCGACCAGCACCTCCTCGACCTGCCCGGCCGCAAGGACATCCAGGTCGAACTCGCCCTCGACTACTTCTCCAACGTCGAGCTCTACCCCGCCTGGCAGGCCTGGCTGCGCGCCGATCAGCCGCCCACGCTGGTGCTCTGGGGAGTGGGCGACCCGTTCTTCACCGAGGCCGGTGCGCGCGCCTATCTGCGCGACCTGCCCGGGGCCGAGCTGCACCTGTTCGACACCGGGCACTTCGCGCTGGAGGATAAGCTGCCCGAAATCGCCCCGCTGATCGACGACTTCCTCGCGCGGATCGGGAAGTAGCCGACCGGTGCGGGGTGTTCGGGGGCAGGAGGCTCAGGCGGTTCGGGCGTGTTCAGAGCCCTTCGGCGTGCTTCAGTCGCGGCGCAGCAGGTAGGTGACGAAGCCGAGCGTCCCCCGGTAGCCGTGCAGCCACCCGGTGCGGTGCCGGTCCGCCGCCTCCCGGGCGGCCGCCGCGTCCGGGTGCTCCGGGTGGTCCAGCACCCACTCGGCCAGCGAGCCCGTCCAGGCGAACTCGTACTCGTCCCAATCCTGTTCGGTGCTGACAAGCCCGAACACCGGCGTCCAGCCCTCCGCGAGGACCCGCTCGGTGGTCGTCGCGAGATCCGCGAAGTCCTCCCGTGCCGCGCCCAGTCCGTCCAGCGCCGCCCGGGACGGCTCGCGCTGCCAGAACCCCTCGCCGACCAGCAACCGGCCGCCCGGGGCCAGGAGTTCGCGGGCCGCGGCGAGCGTCGGCAGCAGGCCGCCGAACGCGTGGGTGGCGCCGACGCACAGCACCAGGTCGAAGGGCTCCTCCGCGGTGAACTCCCGTGCGTCCAGGTGGTGCAGGCCGATCCGGCGGGCCACGCCCAGCGCGGCCGCGGACTCCCGGGCCCGGGTCAGCGCCGCCGCGTCCAGGTCCACGCCCACTGCCCGCCAGCCCGGGCCGGCGCCCAGCGCCCGGAGCAGCCAGGCGCCCTCGCCGCAGCCCAGGTCCAGGGCCCGGCCCTGCTCCGTCCCGGCCATGGCACGGTCCAGCAACCGGGCCACCGAGCCGTCCGCCAGCGGGGCCGCGATCGGGTGGTGGGCATGGGCGAGGCGGGAGATCTGCTGACGGTCCATCCGAGCAGTATGGATCGGGGCGGTGCGGCGCGCAGCGGGTTTCTCAGGCCCGGGAGTACGTCCGCCCCTTCCACGCCGAGCCCCGGCCGCGCCAGTGCTGTACGGCCGAGTCCACCGTCATCAGCAGGTACAGCCCCGCGGTGAACGGCAGCAGCAGCACGGCCGCGGCCGGCTGCCCGTAGTACCGGACCATCGGCAGGTACGTGCCCGCCATCAGCGCCCACGCCGCCCCACCCGCCGCGGCCACCGCCGGCGCGCCCGCCACCAGCCCGGCCACCGTCGCCACCGGCGGCACCAGGTACACCAGCGCCAGCCCCAGCACCGTCCCGAGCAGCAGCGCCGGCGAATGCCTGAGCTGTGCGTACGCGCTGCGCGACACCATCCGCCACAGCTGCTCCAGCCGCGGGTACGGACGCACGCTGTCCACGTCGTCGGCCAGACCCAGCCAGGTCCGGCCGCCGGTCGACTTCACCGCCCGGGCCAGCGACACGTCGTCGATCACCGCGCCGCGGATCGCCGCCACCCCGCCCGCCCGCTCCAGCGCCTCCCGCCGCACCAGCGAACAGCCGCCGGCCGCGGCCGCGGTCCGGGCACCCGGACGGTTGCTCCGGCGGAACGGGTACAGCTGGGCGAAGAAGTACACGAAGGCCGGCACGATCAGCCGCTCCCAGCCGGTCTCCACCCGCAGCCGGGCCATCTGGGACACCAGGTCCAGGCCGTTGCTCTCGGCGGCAGCCACCAGCTCGGCCAGCGAATCCGGGCCGTGCGCGATGTCGGCGTCCGTCAGCAGCAGGTACTCGGCGTCCGGACCGGCCAGCTCCACGCCGTGCCGCAGCGCCCACAGCTTGCCGGTCCAGCCCGGCGGCAGCGGGGGAGGGGTGGTGACGGTGAGCTCCAGCCCGTCGATCGTCCGCAGCTCCGCCGCCAGCGCGCCGGTGTCGTCCGAACTGTGGTCGTCCACCAGGATCACCCGGGCCCGCCCCGGGTACTTCTGCGCCAGCAGCGTCGGCAGGCTCACCGGGACCACCGAGGCCTCGTCCCGGGCCGGCACCACGACCGCCACCTGCGGCCAGCGGACCGGCGGGCGACGCGGCGGCAACCGAACGTCGGTGCGCCAGAACGAGCCGTGGCAGCACGCCAGCCAGAGCCAGACCAGCAGGGAGAACGCGGCGATCCACAGCAGGACGGTCACCCCGGCAGTCTGCCGCAGAACCGGGCCCGACGGGCGGATCGACTAAAGTCTTGAGCCGTGAAGATCGCACTGATGGACTCCGGAATCGGCCTGCTGGCCGCCGCCGCCGCCCTTCGGAAGCAGCGCCCGGACGTGGATCTGGTGCTCTCTTCCAACCCGGCCTCGATGCCGTGGGGGCCCCGTACGCCGGAAGAGGTCACCGAGCTGGCCCTCGGCTGCTGCCGGGCCGCCGCCGCGCTCGAACCCGACGCGCTGGTGATCGCCTGCAACACCGCCTCCGTCCATGCGCTCGCCACCCTGCGGGCCGAGCTGGAGCCCGGGCTGCCGGTGGTCGGCACCGTCCCGGCGATCAAGCCCGCCGCCGTGCGGGGCGGCCGGGTCGCCATCTGGGCCACCCCGGCCACCACCGGCAGCGCGTACCAGCGCGGGCTGATCCGCGACTTCGGCGGTTCGGCGGACATCACCGAGGTCGCCTGCCCGGGCCTCGCGGACGCGGTCGAGCACGGCGACGACGAAGCCGTCACGGCCGCCATCGCCGACGCCGCCGCCCGGACGCCGGCCGGCACCGACGCCATCGTGCTCGGCTGCACCCACTACGAACTCGTCGACGACCGCATCCGCGCCGCCGTCGCCCCGACCGCCGCCCCGGGGCTCACCCTGCACGGGTCGGCCGACGCCGTCGCCGCCCAGGCCATCCGCCGCGTCGCCGACCCCACCCGCACCGGCACCGGCACCCTCACCGTCCTCCACGCCGGCACCCCTGCCCACCTCCCCCCGGCCGCCGCCCTCTACCCCCAGGGCAACGCCCTCGCCACCCTCATCGGCTGACCGCGCGAGAAGTCGGCCCGGCCGACTTCCCACGCAGCCGGCTCCCTGAAGCCCTTCTGGTCGGTCGCACGAGAAGTCGACCTGGCCGACTTCTCGCGCAACGACTGCCCCGAACCGCCCCGCCTCCCCAGGGTGAGCGTCCGGCCGCCATGGCCTCTACGCGCATAGAGCCGCTGGGCATGGGATCCGGCCCGCCGACAGTCGGCGCACGGGAAGTCGATCTGGCCGACTTCTCGCGCAACGACCGCTTCGAGTGGCACCACCCTCGGCTCAAGCGGCCAATCGCCCTGACCTCTACGCGCATAGAGTCCCCGGATGCGGGCTCGTGCCGGGCTTGCTTGCATGGGAAGTCGGCCCAGTCGACTTCCCGCGCCATGCCTGGATGCAACGGCTGGGCAGCCCGGCTCCTGGAGTCTGTTGGTCGCTAGCCCTGGGCTTGCTGGTGCACAGGAAGTCGGCCCGGCCGACTTTTCGCGGAGTCGCCGCTTCGAATCGCGCAGAAAGTCGGCCGGCCCGACTTTTCGTGCAGCGAGCGTTCCGGGCTTCCCGGCGGCATACGGGAGGTTCGTCCGGTCGAGCGTCGGTGCCGCGCTGAGATGCTGCAGCTAGACGGCTCGCGGCCCCGAGGCTGCTGATTGCGAGCCCAGGTCCCGCCTGCGCGCGCGAGAAGTCGGCCAGGCCGACTTCCTGTGTGGCGGCCGCGCTCGCCAAGCCCGTTGAGCGTGCGCTTGCTGTGGCCTCTTGGGGCACGCCGGAAGTCGGGCGGGCCGACTTCTGGGGTGGGTTTGTGTCGGAAGTCGAGTGCGTGGAGTCGACTTTTTGCGGGGGCGGGGGTGGCATTCCGGGCGCCCGAAATGACTTGGCTGGGCGCGCGAGAAGTCGGCTGGGCCGACTTTTGGTGCGGGATTGGCTCGAGTGATTGGTTGCTTTGGGGATGGGCTGCCGGGGTGCGCGCCGCACAGGAAGTCGACCCGGCCGACTTCCTGTGCGGCGTGATGGCGCCCGTTGCTAGGCGACGGCCTGGCGGCGCCAGCGGCGGTAGGCGGGTTCGAGGCCGGAGAGGATGGTGTCGAAGCGGCGGGTGCTGGTGGTGGAGTCGACCTGGAGGCGGCTGATCTGGAGGGGATGGGAGGGGAGCCGGGGGCCCAGGCGGTGGTCGGAGAGGAAGCCGAGTCGGTAGCCGAGCTCCTGCAGGACGGTTTCGGCGCGGACGTCGTGGCCGCCGTCCGGGTAGGCGAAGGCGATCGGCGGTTCGCCCAGCCAGCGGGTGAGGGCCTCGTGGGCGCCGGTGATCTCGGCGCGCACGGTGTCGTCGTCGCAGCGCCCGAGGCACGGGTGCCCCTGGGTGTGGTTGCCGATCGCGACGCCGCCGTCCCGCAGGGCGAGCAGGTCGGCCGGGGTCAGCTGCTCCTGGCGGGGCGGTCGGCGATCGGCGCTGACCCGCAGTTCGTGCAGACTGCGCCGCCGGTCCGGGTCCGGCATGGCCTTGAGCCGCCGGAGCAGCTGGGACGGGTGGCCGCAGTCGAGCGAGCGGGCCCGGCCCCCGTGCCGGGCGAGGAAGTCGGCCTCGTGCCACCAGAACGGCCGTTCGGTGCCGATGAGCTCCGAGATGACGAACGCGGTGGCCGGAATGCCCCGGGCGTCGAGGGCCGGTAGGGCGTGGGTGAGGACGCTCCGGTCGGCGTCGTCGAAGGTGACCAGGACGCTCCGGGGCGGCAGTGGCCGCCGTTCGGTCACGGCCTGGAGGACCGCTTCGAGCGAGACCGGCGTGGCGAGCCGCTGGAGCCGGTCGAGCTGGGCGCCGAACGAGCGGTGGTCGGTCACCCCGTGGTACGCGAGCACCGCGAGCCGTTGGGCGGCCAGGGCCCGGAACAGCGGCTGGACGGGGGCGAACCGCAGCCATTCGCCCCGAGCGTCCTGCTGTTCCGTGTCGACGGCCGCCCGGTGACGGCCCCCGCCGTCCAGGTGCGTGCCGTGGCGGTGCTCCTCGTGCCGACGGTCGCCGTGCAGGAGATCGCCGCCGAGCTGATCGCCGCGAAGGTGATCGCCGTGCGGACGGTCGGTGGGCCGGCCGGTGCCGTGCCGGTCCGCCGACCACCCGACGGTCAGGGGCAGCGCGCGCATGCGGGGTGCCGGCCGGGCGCGGGCCATGGAGATCGATGTACTGGACTGGGACTGCGGCACGGTTCCCCCTCGTTCGCCGAGCGGCGTGGCGGTACCGCCGGAGGACGGAGCCCGGCCTCCGACTCCAGGGGCGGCGGCTCCGCTCCTGGATATTCCTGTTCTCGGTGGGGGGTTCACACCCGTCCCTCGAACGGCTCCTGGATCACTCAATGCCATTGAGACCGCTGCACCGGACGGATGGTTGTACCGGGGGGACGAGGATTTTTCGTGGACTGATTGTGGAGCCGGAATGCACGCCCGGACGCCTCGGACACACTTCGGGGCGGGCCCGGCGTGCCGCTGACCAGCCCGGATCCACCGGTTGCGCAGCGTGTCCGGACCTTCACTCCCTGCGGGCTGCCACCCGCGCCGCCCCGGGGTACCTTGGGCTCATGGCAGATGCGGACCGTGACCCCTTCCACCTCCACGGGGCCTCCCGGATGGCTCGCGCGTGCAGCGGCGGAGCCCTGGTCACCCACCAGGTCCCGCTGACGGTGGTGGGCCTGGCCTGCCTGGCGCTCGGCATCGTCGTGGCCGTGTTCGTGCCGGACAGTGACGGGCCGGCCTGGGCGATGGCGGTGGCCGGCTGTCTGGCCGCGGGCGTCCTGCTGCTCGGCCGGATCGCCTTCGGCGTGTTCCGCGACCGGCGCCGCGCCGCGCTCTGACGGAGCCCCGGCCGGCGTACCGGCCGTACGGTCGGCGGGTTCCGTCCGGGCGTTGCCCCCACCCGTAACGTCGATCGCTCTCGGAATTCCGAAACGGCCGATCGAGCGAAATTGGTCAGACCGACTGAATATCGTCCAGTCGGACAATCTCAGGCCCTCTTCTTTCACCATTCCCGGACGACAGCTTCATCCCGCCTCTACTGTGAAGGCGTTCTTCCGGCTCGAAGCGCCGTGGAGGTGGAGCGATGAGCGGTAGACCGGATCGCGCCGCGGCCGTCTCATGAGACGCGCCGGCGACCTCGCCGTCGCCGCCCTGGCCGCGGTCGTCGCACTGCCGCTGGCCCTGCTGATCGCCGTCCTGCTCCGCTGCGGCACCGGCGGCCCGGTCCTCCAGCGGCAGATCCGGACCGGCCGGCACGGCCGCGAGTTCCAGCTCCTGCGCTTCCGGACCGGAGGGGACGGCCGGCTCACCGCCCTGCTGCGGCAATCCGGCCTGGACGAGCTGCCGCGGCTGTGGAACGTGGCGCGCGGCGACATGGGGGTGATCGGGCCCCTGCCGGTCGGCCCGGACCAGGCGGCGCACTACTCCCGCCGGGAGCGCGGCCGGCTCGCCGTCCGGCCCGGCCTCACCGGCTGGGCCCAGCTGCAGGCCCTGAGCCGCGGCCGGACGCCCCGCCCGCTCAGCCGCCCCGAGTGGGCGGAGCTCGACCTCTGGTACGTCGAGCACCGTTCCTTCGGGCTCGACCTGCGCATCCTCGGCCTCACCGTGCTCGCCCTGCTGCGGCCCGACACCGGCCGGGCGCACCGGGTCGGCCCGGAGCCGCCCCGATAGGCTGCGGCCCATGGCCATTCCCCCCTTCCTCGCCGAGCTCCGCGCCATCGTGGGAACCCGCCCGCTCTGGCTGAGCGCCGTCGTCGCCGTCGTGCTGGACGACCGCGACCGGGTGCTGCTCGCCCGC
Organism: Kitasatospora sp. NPDC058184; assembly: GCF_042883725.1. Lineage (NCBI taxonomy): Bacteria > Bacillati > Actinomycetota > Actinomycetes > Kitasatosporales > Streptomycetaceae > Kitasatospora > Kitasatospora sp. NPDC058184. The sequence goes on along the minus strand of NZ_JBHVVE010000033.1, from coordinate 46,330 downwards.
CGGGCCGACGACGGCCGGTGGGCGCCGGTCGGCGGCATCCTCGACCCCGGGGAGCAGCCCGCCGACGGCGTGGTGCGCGAGTGCGAGGAGGAGACGGGGGTGGTGGTCGTGCCCGAGCTGCTCGCCTCCGTCACGGTCTCGCCGCAGGTCACGTACCCGAACGGCGATGTGACGCAGTACCTGGTGCTGACCTTCCGCTGCCGCGCGGTCGGCGGCGAGGCGCGGGTGAACGACGACGAGTCGCTGGACGTCGGCTGGTTCGGGCTGGACGAGCTGCCGCCGATGATCGAGAGCGAGCACGAGCGGCTGCGCCACGCGCTGGAGTGCGAGGGCCCGGCGGTCTTCACCTGGGAGGGTAAGGAGCGCCCCTGAGCCCGGGGGCGGGCCCATCACGGCCCGCCGCAGGTCCTCAACCACCCGCCCGCGCCGGTCAGCCCTTGTACTGCCGGTAGGCCTCCTCCGCCGCGTCCAGTACCGCGGCCAGGTCCCCGCCCGCCGTGGCGGTGGCGGTCGCGGCCACCGCGCCCTCGACGAACGGGGCGTTGGCGAACCGGACCGGGAAGGGCAGCCCGTGCTCGTCCGCGTCGGCCAGCAGCGCGCGGACGGTGGTGACCGCCCCGCCGAGGTCGGCGAGCACCACCACGCCGTGGCCCTGGTCCACCCGCCGGGTCGCGGCGGCCACCAGGACGGCGCTGATGCCCGGTCCGTCCGACGGGTCGCCGCCGGTCGCCGCGACCGGCGCGGGGGAGTCGGATCCGGTCAACGCGAGCGCGAGGGAGCGTACGGCGGTGGCCAGTTCCTGGCTGTGCGAGACCAGGACGATCCCGACCCGCCCGTGCGTGGCGGTCCGGGCGGGGGTCGGCCGGGGCAACTGGGTGGGTGAGGGAGGCGTCCGGGGTGCCGGGGGATGGGCCGAGGGGGCGTCGGAGATGGGGATGACGTCGGCGCGGGTGCCGTCCCGGCGGCTCATCGGCTGCTCCCTCGAACGGGTCGGTCGGTGGATCGTTCTGGCAAGGCACGCTCGGTCGAACCGGTCATCCCGGTCGGTCAGGGCGGAGCGGCCCGGGCCCCGGCACCTCCCGGGCCGGGCCGGGGAGGCGGTCGTACGGCGCCCTGGCAGCACTCTGGCAGCTGCCCGCCGCCCCCGCCGGTCGGGACACGCCTCGACCGGTCCTCCGGCCGCGCCCGTCCCCGCCCGGAGGAGTCCTCGTCAACCCGCTGACCGGGGCCGGGCGGTGTGGCTAGGCTGGCCCAGGAACGCCGTCGGGAGGAGATCGGTCAGTGGGATCCAACAGCGGGACGGACACGGAGGTCAGCGTGGTGCAGCCGGATCTGGCGCCGAACGGGAAGCCCAGGGTGGACTTCACCGGGGCGGAGTGGCTGTGCAGCAGCCAGGGCGTCGGCGACGTGCAGATCGCCTTCGTGGACGGCTACATCGGGATGCGGGACGGCCGCCAGGAGGACGGGCCGGTCCTGGTCTTCACGCCGGGCGAGTGGCGGGCCTTCGTGCTCGGCGCCCGGGACGGCGAGTTCGACCTCACCTGAGCCGAGGCGCGCGGAGCCCGTCGGCGCCGAGCCGGCGCCCGGCACCACGGGAGCGGACCCCCGGTCGACGGGGGTCCGCTCCGTAGACGATCTTTCGGGTCCGAAACATCACAACTGATGATCCATTGAGCGTGCCCCGTCAGAATTTCTGTTGACTGTTAGACAAACGCAGCTCAGAGTAAGAGCACGGGCAGACGCCGTGCCCACCGCCCCCACGCGGCCAGACACGGCGCCTGCTGTGCGGCCCGGCAGTACTGCCAGGCCATCCTCCCAGTCATCCCCTGCGCACCGGGGTGCGTCGGCCGGTCCCGGCCCCGAGATGGGGCCGGCAGTCGCCGGGAGGTTGGCGCCGAAGCCGAGAGCGACTCGGATGACGGCACCGGTGCTCGGGACCCGCACGCCCCCACGCGGCGGCGTCCCGAGCAGATCCACGGGAGCGACGGGCCGGGGCCCCGCGGATCTGGCTTGTGAAACTTGGAACTGTTGGCTTGTGTGTTCGTGCTGTGTGCGACGACGAAGCTGGGTGCTCGGCGGTTCGGCACGACAAGTGCACAGTGAGGGAAACGCGTGTAGGGCCGCGTTGCGACATGCCGTCCCCCCGGAGGGTGAAACCCAGAACGGCTGTCGTGCTGAACCGAACGTAGCCCGGACGGTTGCTCAGAGTCAACATTGGTCTCTGAGCGTCGATCTCCCGGCCACCCCCCGGCGGTGCCCCACCCACCTCGCGAACGCGGTGTGCCGGACACGTACGATGTTCCCATGTCTTTTCTCCGCCGTCGCTCCGGACAGCCCGCCGGCCCGGACTTCGACGTGCTCGCGATGGACCCGGGCGACTGGCCCGGTGACTTCGGTGCGGCCATGATGACCGGCCCGGACGGCTCCTGCCAGGGGATTTTCCTGCGCTACGACCTGTTCGGCGGCAGAGGTCCGGCGATGTTCATCGGCAACCTCCCCGAGGGTTCGCCCGCCCGGGAGACCGGCGACGAGGTGCCCTTCGAGGTGCGGCAGCTGCTCGCGGCGCTGGAGAACGACGAGCCGGTCGAGTTCGTCTCGGCCGAGGACTTCCCGGTGATGCTCGGGGACGACCTGCTGATCGTGAAGAAGGTCAAGGTCAGCGAGGAGCGCGTGTTCTGCGCCCAGTTCGGCCGCAGCGACGGCGTCCTGGTCACCGTCGCGTCCTGGGACCGACCGATTTCGGACGACCTGTATCAGCTGCTGAAGCCGCTCCCCGCGGACATGTTCCAGCAGGGCTGATCCCGCCGGGGCCGGCCGGCTCCGCCCGGGGGTCGGACGCTGCTTGACGGTATCGATCAACGGTTCGTACAGTCGCGAACATGCCGTGCCGCCTTCCGCTGCTGACCCGTCGCAGGCATCTGGACCTGCGGCGCACCGCCAGCGCGGCGTGTCCGGGCCGCTGAGGGGGGATTCGTCCCCCGGCGGCGGGCGATCGGCCGGGTGTCCGGTCGGCGCCGGGACCAGGGGCGGGCCGTGAGCCGGCCTCCGGGGCCGCCGATCGCCACCGCGCGCCCGTACGGCGTGCCGCCCGCACCTGCCGAGCCCACGCTGCCGCCCGGAGGCACAGCATCATGACCACTCGCGCCGCCAACCGTTCGACCGCCGAGCGTTCGTCCGAGGACCACGCGTCCGACGACCGCCCCGCCGACAACCGTTCGCCCAGGAGCGCGTCCGCCGGACGCCGTTCGCGGACCGCCGCTCCGGCGGCGGGTTCCGAACCGACGGGTTCCGGCCATCTCGAATCCACCGGTTCCACACCCACAAGTTCCGCCCCCGGCGGCGCGGCACCCGACCGGAGCGCGGTCGAGACCGCCCTCGCCGGACTGCCCCGGGTGGTCGACCTGCTGGCCGCCCGCGCCGAGGAGCACGACCGCGACGCGACCTTCCCGTACCAGGGGATCGAGGCCGTCCACGAGGCCGGACTGCTCACCCTCACCGTCTCCGAGCGGTACGGCGGTCCGGGCGGAACGCTCGCCGACACCGTCCGGGTGCTGTCCCGACTCGGCCGCGGGGACGCCTCGGTGGCCGTGGTCACCGCCTTCACCCTGCTCCAGCACGCCGAGCAGGCCCGCCGGGCCGACTGGCCGACGGCGGGCTACCGGCGGCTGCTCACCGAGTCCCGGCGCGGTCCGGCACTGGTCAACACGCTGCGGGCGGAGCCCGGTGCCGGGGCGGGCGAGCTGCCCGGCACGGTCGCCCGACGGGACGGCGACGGCTGGCTGCTGACGGGCCGGAAGACGTACTGCACCGGAGCCGAGGCGCTCGCCTGGATGGCGGTGACCGCGCGGACCGACGAGGAGGAGCCGCGGATCGGCACCTTCCTGGTCCGCGGCGAGAGCGAGGGCCTGGAGATCGACCCGACCTGGGACCAGCTCGGGCTGCGGGCCAGCGCCAGCCACGACGTGGTGCTGGACGGGGTCCGGGTGCCGGGCGACCTCGCGCTCGGCCTGACGAACGGTCGCCGGACGGCCCGTCAGAGTGCCGACGCCGACGCCGAGCTCTCGTCGGCCTGGCACGACCTGGCCCTCTCCGCCGTGGCGATCGGGGTCGCCCGGGCCGCCGAGGCGTGGCTGATCCGCTTCCTCAACCAGCGCACCCCGGCCAATCTGACCGAGCCGCTCGGCACCCTGCCCCGCTACCGGACCGCCCTCGGCGAGATCGAGGCCCAGCTGATCGGGGCCGAGGAACTGGTCGAGGGCCTGGCCTCCCGGGTGGACCGGGGCGACCAGGAGGCCGTCGCCCGGACCGGTCCGGCCCACCTGCTGGCCACCCGGGCCGCGACGGCGGTGGTCCAGCAGGCCGTCGCCCTCACCGGCAACCCCGGCCTGAGCCGACGTCACCCGCTGGAGCGCTACCTGCGGGACGTGCTCAGCAGCCGGGTGCACCTGGCCCCCGACGAGACCGTCCTGGAGGCCGCCGGCCGGGCCGCCCTGGAGCGGGGCGCCCGGCCGTAGGGCCCGTGGTCGAACTCCCGGGCCCGGCGGGTCCTGACGGTGGTCCGACGGGCCGCGGAGGTGGCTCAGCGGGTCCCGACCGCGGCGCGGACGGCCCGGCGGGCGAGCGCCGCGTCGTCGTAGAGCCGGCGGATCATGATCCGCTGCTCCTCGCCGGCGCCCGGCACGTCGTACAGCCGGATCTCCCGCATCAGCACCAGCACCAGGTTCACCAGGAACGCGTCCCGGGCCAGCGTGCCGCCGCTCTGGGCGAGTTGGCTGATCTGGCGGCGTGCCGCGGTGTCCCCGGACAGGACGCTCCAGAGCACCGCCAGGTCGTAGCCGGGCAGGTACCAGCCGGCCTGCTCCCAGTCGACCAGCACCGGTCCGGACGGCGCCAGCAGCATGTTGCTGAGCAGGGCGTCGCCGTGGCAGAGCTGGAGCGGGGTGCTGCCGAGGCCGTGCAGCAGGCCGCGGAGGTCGCCGGCGTCCCGGTCGGTGAGCTGGCCCACCGAGTGGTAGCGGGAGATCTCCAACTGGTAGTCCAGGCGCGGCTGGAAGACGTCGGTCGGCGGCCGCCACAGGTTCAGCGTGCGGACCGCGGTGAGCAGCGCCCGCACCTCGCCCGGGGTCGGCGCGTTGACCGGGTGGCGCTCGCGGGCCGCCGGGCGCCCCGGGACGCGCTCCATGACCAGCACGCACCGGTCGTGGTCGGCCGCCACCAGCCGGGGCAGCCGCACCGGCGGACGGTGCCGGACGAACGCCCGGTAGACCGCCACCTCGTGGTGGAAGTCGGCCACCAGCTGCTCGAAGTACTCACTCCGCACCGCCTGCGGCGCCAGGCACTTGGCGACCACCGGGGCCCGCCCGATGGTGCCCGCCACCAGGATGTGGCGGCTGCCCTCGCGCAGGACCTGGCGCGGGGTGAACGCGGGACATATCCGCGAGACGCCCGCGAGCGCCGCCCGGACCGCCGGGGTCTGGAGCGCCGACGGGTCGATCCGCTCCGGGCCGCCGCCGACGGGCAGGCCGGGCCGCCGGGCCCGCAGCACCTGGCCGTCGGCCTGCCGGGCCAGCGGCATCCGGCCGCCGCCCGGCAGGGCGGTCTCGGGGGCCCGCAGGCCCAGCGCGGTACGGCCGGCGGGGCCCAGCGCCGTACGGCCGGTCGGGACGACCCGGGTGTCCGTGGCCCGGCCCTCGGCGCCGCGCGGGACCGCGGGACGGCTCGCCGGGGGCACGGCCCTGGGGCCGGTGCGGCCGGCGGCTGCGGTGGGGGGGCGCAGCGCTGGGCGGGTCGCGGTGGGCGTGGGGGTCGTCGCTGAGGAGTACATGGGCTGAGGGAGGTCCCTTCCGGTCCGTCGGCGGGTGCTTGCCCCGCGGGGGCGGGGGAGGGCCGGTGCCGTGTGCTTCCTGGCGTGACGGCGGCCCTGCGGGTGGTGCGGTACGTCGTGCGGTGCGCTGCTCCGCGCGGTACCCCGTAGCGGTGCGGTCGGTGGTGCGCGGGCGCCGGGCACGGACGCGGGGTCAGGAACCCCTGGTCGGCGGTGCTCCGGCCGTCCGCACCCTGGGGAATGCGGTCGGCCGGACTGCCGTGGCCGTGCCCGGCGCTCCCGCGCCACCCGGCCGCGCCACCCCCTCGGGTGAGGACCGGGAGCGCCCCGTGCCACCGTCGGGGGACAGCCCCGACGCTGGTGGGACACCGCCCGACCCGGGGGGCGAGGTGGCGCACCCCTACAACACACCCGTCGGGCACTGGCTTAGTAGTCTGGCGGGCCCTGGCGAACGGTGGCGAATGCTCGCCCGGCACTTGCCCGAGCCTCTAGCCTCGGATCAGCCGAGGAACCTGGGGGCTTCGTTGAGCAGGGAACCCAACACCCGACTGGCCGACCTGTTCGTCCTGACCGGATGGTCGAAGGGCGAGCTGGCGCGGCTGGTCAACCGTCGGGGTGCCGCGATGGGGCAGCTGCAGCTGTCCACCGACACGTCGAGGGTACGGCGTTGGATCGAGCAGGGGGAGATCCCGCGCGATCCGGTGCCGAGGGTGCTGGCGGCCGTGTTCACGGAGCGGCTCGGCCGTGTCGTCACCACTGAGGACCTCGGTCTGGAACGACACCGGCCCACCAGGTCCGGAGCGGACGCGTCCGCAGCAGTGCCATGGTCGCCGGATCGAACAGCCGCGGTCCTCACCGAGTTCACGGGAATGGACCTCATGCTGAACCGACGTGGATTGGTGGGCGCCGGAGCCGCGCTCACGGCCGGGGCGGTCATCGCCGACTCGCTGAAGGGCTGGCTGGGCGGGGACGCGGTCGCGTACGCGGCCTCCGTCCCAGGGCCGCGACAGGCGGTCGCCGGGGGCGGAGCGCACCCGGCGGCGGACGTGTACGACGCGGGCCCGGTCGGGCTCGACGAGGTGGAGTCGCTGGAGCACTCGGTGCAGGTGTTCCGGGCCTGGGACGCGGCCCGCGGCGGCGGGTTGCAGCGCAAGGCGGTGGTCGGTCAACTGAACGAGGTCGGCGGCCTGTTGACGCACCGGCACGCACCGGCGGTGGAGCAGCGGCTGTGGCTGGTCGCGGCCAACCTGGCGGTGCTGGCGGGCTGGATGTCGCACGACGTGGGGCTGGAGCCCACCGCCCAGAAGTACTTCATGATCGCGGCCGACGCGGCCAAGGAGGCCGGCGACCGGCCACGGGCCGGCGAGGCGATCTCCCGGGCCGCGCGGCAGATGGTGCACCTGGGCCGGGCCGACGAGGCGCTGGACCTGATGTCGGCGGCCAAGGCGGCCGGCGGACGGCTGCTGCCCAGAACGCGCGCCATGCTCAACACCGTCGAGGCGTGGGCGCACGCCTCGATCGGGCACTCCCAGGACACCTACCGGCTGCTCGGGGAGGCCGAGGACCTGTTCACCGAGGAGGCGCCGGAGCCACCGCCCTCGTGGATGCAGGTGTTCGACGAGGCCGAACTGCGCGGCATGCAGGCCCTGGTGCTGCGCACGCTCTCCGAGCACGACCCGGGGGCGGCCCCCGAGGCCCGCCGGCACGCGGAGCGGGTGATCACCCTGCGGGAGGGGACCGGGCAGCTGCGGTCGGCGCTGTTCGACCGGATCACCCTGGCCTCGGTGCACCTGCTCACCGGCGAGCCGGACGCGGCGCGGTTCCAGGCCAAGATGGTGATGAACCTGATCGGCCAGAACTCCTCGCACCGGACCTGGGACCGGCTGCGCGAGATGTACCGGCTGACCGCGCAGTACCGGGGGCTGCCGGTGGTGGACGAGCTGCGGGAGGAGCTGGGCCGGGCGCTGCGGGCGGCGGACGCCAAGAACCGGCGCCGGCTGACCTGACGGGCCCGCGGACGTACGGGCCCGGGCCGGGCCGTCGGGCGCGGTACGGCGGGGCGGGGGTTGTGGGCTCGGGGTGAGAGGGGCCGTGCGCTCAGTGCGGCGGGGCCGGGCGGAGCAGCATGCGCAGCGCGACGACCGTGCCGTCGGTGCCGAGGACGGGCTCGCCCGCGCACTCGACGCCGTCGTAGCGCCCGTCGGACCGGCGGACCCGCAGGGTGCCGGCGGCGCAGCGGCCGTGCACCAGGGCGTCGGTCATCATCCGCCGCAGCAGCGGCCGGTCCGCCTCGGGGAGGCGGTCGGGCAGCCGGTCGAGGCTGAGCGGGCCGTGGCCCGGCTCGCAGCCGAGGAGGAGATAGGCCTCCGGGCTCCACTGGATCCCGTCGGTCAGCAGGTCCCACTCGGCGGAGCCGATCGGGCCGTCGTCGATGATCGCGTCGTGGTCGCCGCCGGCGCCGAGGTACGGGCCGGTCGGCTCCTGGGCCGTGCCGTCCACTCTGCCGTCCGTTCCGCTGTCGGCGTCGCCCGCACTGTCGCCCGTGCCGTGTCCGCCCGGGCCGCCGGCGCCGACCGTGACGCCGTTCGCCGTGCCGCTCCCGGCGCTCGCCGTGCCGCCCCCGCCCGCCGGGGCGCCGTCCACGTGGGCGGCTCCCGGCGGGCGGGTGGCGCCTAATGGCATGTTCATGGCGGACCTATCGCTCGGTACACGGCCCGCGGTGTGCGGGCCGTTCGGACAGTGAGAAGACTGTCGCACAGCGTTGTCACCCCTGTGGGTGATTTCGACAGAACGCGGGCAAAATTTCCGCTGGCATATGCCACTGTGACCGGAGCCGTCGTCGCCCTGTGTGCGGACGGGGGCCCGAGGCGGTAACCTTCGGTGATTCCGGCGCCCGGGCGCCCACCGCAGTACCGACCAGAGACCCCGGCGACGGAAATCCCGTTGCCACTCCGACCGCCGCAACGGATGCTGACCTCATGTTCGAGCCAGTGATAGCACCCAGTGCCAGCCTCCTAGGCCTCCTTCAGCGAGGCCGTGGTGACGGGCAGCTCCACGCGCTGGCCGCCGACCGTGCCGAGGCCATCGCCGCGCTGGAGGAGTGCGTCACCAGGGACCCGCGAGCCGACTGGCAGGTCGAGAGCCGCTCCCTCTACTACGCGCGCATCTACATGGACCTGGAAGCCCCCCTCGAGGGCATCGAGGACCACCTCCACTCCGCCGAGGACCTGGTCACCGACGACGAGAGCCGCACCGGCCTCGCCCTTTCCGTCCTGGGCCACCTCGCCGCGTACGGCCGGCGCGACGCGCTGCTGATGCTGCGCGAGTACGCCGCCACCGGCGCCAACTGGGCGTGGGCCCTCGACGAGCTGGCCCTGCGCGACGACGACCGCGGCCTGCTGCTGCTCGGCACCGCCGTACTGGACCACTTCGAGCCGGGCCCCGAGGGCGACGCCGAGCTGCGCGAGTTCATCCGCAACGCGTACGAGCCCCGGCCCTGGCGGCTCTGGGCGGCCTACCACCCCAGAGTGGCGGCGGCCAGCGAGCAGTCACCCTTCGACCTGTGGCAGCGCCAGATCAACCGCAGCGGGGTCACCCCCGGCTGGTCCACCGCCGACGTGCTGGCCTGGGCCGACCAGGGCGAGCTCGGCGGCCTCGGCGCCGGCGCCTTCCTCGGCCGGCCCGACGCCCGCCCGGAGCCCGCGCGCGGCCCCGACTCGCCGTCCGGCCCCGACGCGGTGGACCGCCGCGCCGCCGCGGCCGCACGCTGCCTGACGGCCGTCGTCCGGCCGGAGGACCGCCCGCTGCTGCTGGAAGCGGCCCGCGACGGCCTGCCCGGCGCCCGCCGGGCCGCCCTGCGGCACCTGGTCGAACAGCGCGACCCGGCCGCCGTCGAACTGATCGAGGCCGCCGCCGCGGACGTGGACGACCGGATCGTCCGGGCCGCCCTGGAGCTGCTCGGCCGGATGCGCGGCCCCGAGGTGCTGACGCAGGCGCGCCGCTGGGCCGACCCGGCCAGCGGCGGCGCCGACAGCGCGCTCGGCGAGGCCGCCGTCCAGCTGCTCGCCGACGCCGGGGAGCCGGCCGACGCGCCGCTGGTGGTGGCCGGGCTGCGCCGCTGGATCTCCGTGCGCGGGGTCAGCGGTACCGGGCTCGGGTCGCTGGTCGACGGTGCGGGGCGGCTGGCCGCCGCCGACGCCGTCCCGGTCCTGCGCCACGTCTACGGGGAGGCCGCCTCCTCCGAGCTGCGCGGACGCGCCGCCCAGGCGCTGGCCGCGACCGACGTGCACTTTCCCGAGGGGCCCGCCGTCGAGTGCCTCTGGGACTGCGAGGAGTCCACGCGTGAGCTCGCCGCGCGCCATGTCGCCACCACGGGCGACGCGCGTGTGCTGGAGCGGTTGCGCAGGCTCGCCGCCGACCCGGCCGAGGAGGCCGAGGTCCATGCCGCCGTACGCGGCCGGCTGACCGCCGCCCGGGAGTTCGGGCGTTAGGGTCCACAACGTTCGGTGGGCCGGGACACCGTGTCGGTGTCCCGGCCCACTCGCTTCCGCGGGTCCTGGTTTTGTGGAACCCGGTTCTACTTCACCGCGCCCGCGTCCGGAGTCAGGACGCCGCCGACAACCAGTCCGATGATCAGAACGCCGAGCAGCACCCGGTAGACGACGAACGGCAGGAAGCTGTGCGTCGAGATGTACTTCAGGAACCAGGCGATCGCCGCGTAGCCGACCAGGAAGGCGATCGCGGTGGCCAGGATGGTCGGCCCCCAGGCCGGGGCCGGTCCCTCGCCGATCTTGAACAGCTCCAGCGCCCCGGAGGCGAGCACCGCCGGGATGGCGAGCAGGAACGAGTAGCGGGCCGCCGCCTCCCGGCTGTAGCCGAGCAGCAGACCCGCGCTGATCGTGCCGCCGGAACGGGAGACGCCCGGGATCAGCGCCAGTGCCTGGGCGAAGCCGTAGACACCCGCGTGCGGCAGCGTGAGGTCGGTGATCGGACGGGCGTGGCGGACGGCCCGGGTGCGGTCGGCGAAGGCCAGGATCAGGCCGAAGACGATCAGCGTGGTGCCGATGATCCGCAGGTCGCGCAGGTGGGTCTCGATGGTGTCCTGGAACAGCTTGCCCAGGATGCCGATCGGCAGGGTGCCGATGATCACGAACCAGCCCATCCGCGCGTCCGGGTCCGAGCGCAGCGCCGGCCGGAACAGGGACAGTGCCCAGGTCTTGATGATCGAGGCGATGTCCCGGCGGAAGTAGATCAGCACCGCCGTCTCGGTGCCGAGCTGGGTGACGGCCGTGAAGGCCGCACCCGGGTCGTCCCAGCCGAGCAGGGCCGAGAAGACCCGCAGGTGGGCGCTGGAGGAGACCGGCAGGAACTCGGTGAGCCCCTGGATCAGGCCGAGGACGGCCCCGTGGAACCAATCGATCACCGGGCACCCGCCGGGGGTATCCGTCGGGCGAGGGGCAGGGGCGGCATGGGCGGGTCCTTGCGGGTCGGATGGGCGTGCGGGACCACCGTGACCCGCCCGGCCCGCGGGCCGCGCGCGAGCCCGGCGCGCGGCTGATGGTACGGGGTGAAAGTGACAGTTCTTTGTTCACCCTTTGTTCCGGCTTTGCGCACAGGGCCCTTGCCGCTCCGGCGACAGCCGGGAGCTACAGCACCGGCCGCGCCCGGACCCAGGTGCGGTCCGCCGTCAGGTAGCGCTCGACCACCAGACCGGCCTCCGCGAGCGCCCGCTCGAACGCCTCGGTGCTGAGCGGTCGGGACAGGAAGGTCTGGGTCCAGGTGCCGTCCGGGAAGACGTACTCGAACCGCACGGAGTTGACGCCGTCGCCGACCGGCGTGGCGGAGACCAGCCGGGCCCGCCCGTCCGGGCCGATCGAGCTCTCCCTCGGCACGTTCCGGTGCCAGTCCTCGCCCTCGCGCTGCACCAGCACGCAGCCGTCCTCGGAGACGTGCCGGCGGCAGGTCTCCAGCAGGCCCCGGCGGACCGTCACGTCACCGGCGTGCACCAGGAAGGAGGCGAGCATGACGACGTCGAAGCGCTCGCCGAGGTCCAGTCCCTCGATCGGGCTGCGCACCGTGCGGACGTCCGGACGGACCCGGGCCAGCATGTCGGCGGACTCGTCCACGGCCGTCACGGTGAAGCCGCGGTCGGTCAGCGGGTGCGTCATCCGGCCCACGCCGCAGCCGAGTTCGAGGATGTGCGCGCCGGGCGGCACCGCCGCCTCGATCACGTCCGGGGCGTCGCCCGCGGGGAGGCGGGTCCACACTTCGACGGCGCAGCCGTCCGGGGTGATCGCACCCTCGCCCGTCCCGTCGTAGCCATCGCGTCGTTCGTCTGCCATGCCGTTCATCGGAACACGGACGGGTGGGCGGGGAAAGAGGGCGTCGGCAGGTCCGCGTGGGCCGCGGCGCGTTCGGGGTCGGTCTACCGGGGGCCGACCTCCAGGTCGGCCAGGGTCGCGTGCAGCCAGGCGAGTTCGGCCTCGGTGGTGGCGCGGGCGACGAGCAGCAGGCCGCGCCGGAAGGGGTCGTCGAACTCCTCGGCGCCGATCGGGCGGTCGCCCTCGTAGAAGAAGCTGGCCGGCTCGGCGAGGAAGGCCAGTCGGCGGCGGAGCACGGCGGCCTGGGCGGCGGGGTCGGCGAGGTGCCGCAGGAAGGCGAGCAGGGTGAACCAGCGGTTCTCGTCGCTGACGTCGAGCGGTTCGGGCTCGCGCAGCCGGTCGAGCAGCGCGGCGCGGCCGGCCCCGGTGAGGTGCAGGGTGTGCCGGGGCGCGGCGGCGCTGCCCGGCTCGGTCTCGCGGACCAGCAGGCCGTCGGCCTCCAGACGCTTGATCGCGGGGTAGAGCGTGCCGTCGCTGATCGGTCGGACGTGCCCGGTGAGCGCGGCGAGGTGGCGGCGCAGCTCGTAGCCGTGCAGGGGGTGGTCGTACAGGAATCCGAGGATGGCGAGCTTCAGCATGGGGCCACTCTCTCAGATCCGTCCCTCGGGGCATGGGTATCTCGCTATCGTGATACCTCGTGTTCGATGTATGGTCCTGCTCGTCTGCCGGAAACCCCCGGGCCGGCACCCCGGGCCGGCCCCCCAGGAATGAGGAGCGAGTGAGCATGCGCGAGGCCCCCGTCACCCCGAACGGCGACCGGATCCGCTGGGTCGAGCTGCCCGGCGCCGAGCCGGTCCGGCTCTACCTGCACGGGCTCGGCTCCAGCTCGCCGGCCTACTTCGCGGCCGCCGCCGCCCACCCGCTGCTGGCCGGGCGGCGCTCGCTGCTGCTGGACCTGCTCGGCTTCGGCCTCAGCGACCGGCCGACGGACTTCGGCTACACGCTGGAGGAGCACGCGGACGCGGTCGCGGCGGCGGTCGCGGCCGCCGGGCCGGACCGGGTCGAGGTGGTCGGCCACAGCATGGGCGGGGCGGTCGCGATCGTCCTCGCCCGGCGGCACCCGCACCTGGTCGAGCGGCTGCTCCTGGTGGACGCCAACCTGGACCGGATCGCCCCCGACCGGCGCCGCCCCGGCAGCAGCGGCATCGCGGCCTACGACGAGGAGGAGTTCCTGGCCGGCGGCCTGGGCGAAGTCGCCGAGCGGGTCGGCCCGTTCTGGTGGTCCACCATGCGGCTGGCCGGCCCGGAGGCGCTCCACCGCAGCGCCCGCCACCTCGTCCGGGCGACCGAACCGACCATGCGCGAGCTGCTGCTCGACCTCGACCTCCCGCGCACCTTCCTCCACCCGGCGGCGGACGGCGAGCCCACCGGCGTTGACACCCTCCGCGCGGCCGGCGTCCGGGTGGTCGCGGTGCCGGACTGCGGGCACAACATCATGGTCGACAACCCGGACGGCTTCGCGGCCGCGGCGGCGGAGGCGCTCGAACAGGGGTGAGCGGGTTCGTGGGTCGCCCGGTGCTCCCGCTCAGCGCTCCCGCAGGGGCACGAAGCGCACCGGCGTCCCCGGCCGGGCCTGGGCGGCGGCCGCGAGGTCGGTGGTCGGCACGACGCCGATCACCGGGTAGCCGCCGGTGGTCGGATGGTCGGCCAGGAACACCACTGGCCGGCCGTCCGGCGGAATCTGCACCGCGCCCAACACCATTCCCTCGCTGGGCAGTTCGCCGTCCCGGGCGCGCGCGACCGGCGGGCCCTCGGTGCGCAGCCCGACCCGGTTGCCGGTCGGGGAGACCAGGTACCGGTCGCGGCCGAGGCGGGCCACCGCCTCCGGGGTGAACCAGTCCGCGCGCGGTCCGAGCCGCAGCCGCAGCACCAGTTCGGCCGGGGGAGCGGGCAGCGGCACCAGCTCGGGCCGGGCCCGGTACGGCGGCGGGGTGCCGACCGGCAGGCGGTCCCCGGCGGCCAACGGGGCCGGCCCGAGCCCGGCGAGCAGGTCCGTCGAGCGGCTGCCGAGCACCGGCGGGACGTCGATCCCGCCCGCCACCGCCAGGTAGCCGCGCACCCCGGCCGTCGCCGCCCCCACCTCCAGCAGCGCTCCGGCCGGCACCAGGACCGGTGCGCCCCAGGCGGCCGGCCGGCCGTCCACCCGGACGGGCGAGGGCGCACCGGTGACGGCGACCAGGGCCGCCGCGACGGCCCGCAGCGCGACCCCGCCGAGCGTGGTCTCCAGCCCGGCGGCCCCGGGTTCGTTGCCCACCAGCCGGTTGGCCGCCCGCAGGGCCGGCTCGTCCAGCGCCCCGGCCCTCGGCACCCCGAGGTGGGCGACCCCGCGCCGCCCGAGGTCCTGGACCGTGGTCAGCGGTCCCGGCCGCTCCACCACCAGCTCGTTCAACTCGTCTCCCCCTCAGGCCCGTTCCGCGGTGAAGCGGACCCGGGTGCCCGGGGCCAGCAGGGCCGGGGGCTCGCGGTCGGCGTCCCAGAGGGCGAGCGCCGTCCGGCCGATCAGCTGCCAGCCGCCGGGGGAGGGGTGCGGGTAGACGCCGGTGTACGGGCCGGCCAGGGCGACCGAGCCGGCCGGGACGGAACTGCGCGGGGTGGCCCGGCGCGGCACCTCGTACGGCGCCGGGAGGCCGGTGAGGTAGCCGAAGCCGGGGGCGAAGCCGCAGAACGCGACGACGTACTCGGGCCCGGTGTGGATCCGGACGGCGGCCTCGACGGAGACCCCCCACAGCGCGGCGACCTCGGCCAGGTCGGCGCCGTCGTACACGGTCGGGACCTCCAGCAGCGGTCCGCGCGCCACCCCGGCCGCCGCCGCCGTCGGACGGGCAGTGCGCAGCAGGGCCGCGACCGCGTCGACGTCCGCGACGCCGTCCAGCAGCAGGGTGCGCGCGGCCGGGACCAGCTCCTCCACCGCACCGAGCGCCCCCGACTCCCGGCGCTCGCTCAGCCAGCCGTACAGCGCGGCCACCTCGGCCGTCCCGGGCAGCTCGACCAGCAGCGCCCGCTCGCCGACCCGGCGCACCGTCCCCGGTGTCACGTGAAGGCCTCCACCCGGACCCCGGCGGAGGCCAGGGCGCCGCGGATCCGCCAGGCGAGCTGGGCGGCGCCGGGGGTGTCGCCGTGGACGCAGAGCGAGCGGGCCTCGACGGCGATCCGCTCGCCGCCGGCGGCCTCCACCGTGCCGTCCCGGGCGATGGCGACGGCGCGGGTGATCACCGACTCGGGGTCGTGCACCACGGCGTCCGGCTCGCGGCGCGGCACGAGGGTGCCGGTACGGGTGTACGCGCGGTCGGCGAAGGCCTCGGCGACCACCGGGAGCCCGACGCCCTCGGCCACCTCCAGCAGCAGCGAGCCCGGCAGGCCGAGCACGGGCAGCGGCCCGTCGCAGACCGCGCCCGCCCGCAGCACGCCGGCCACCACGGCCTCGGCCTGCTCGGAGTCGCCGACCACCCGGTTGTAGAGGGCGCCGTGCGGCTTGACGTAGGAGACCTTGGAGCCGGCCGCGCGGGCGAACACCTGGAGGGCGCCGATCTGGTAGGCGATCTCGTCGGCGAGCTCCTCCGGGGGCACGTCCATCGCGCGGCGGCCGAAGCCGGCCAGGTCGCGGTAGGAGACCTGGGCGCCGATCCGGACGCCGCGCTCGGCCGCCAGCGCGCAGACCCGGCGCATCGTCGACGGATCCCCGGCGTGGAACCCGCAGGCGACGTTGGCGCTGGTCACCACCGACAGCAGGGCCTCGTCGTCGGTCAGGGTCCAGCGTCCGAACCCCTCTCCGAGGTCCGCATTGAGATCGATCACCGCATCGGCCACGCCCGTCCGCCTCCCAGCAGCTGTTGAGCCAGATGGTAGGGCCTGCGGATGAAGGCCGTTGCCCGTGACCCGGAGCCCCGCGGGCGCCGCGGCGTGTGCCCGGGGCCGCACGCCCCGGGGCGGCGCCGCGCGGGGTCGCGCCGGGGTGCGAGCCGGGCGCGCGGGCCGCCCGGGCTCAACCGGCGGTCGCCGGCCCCCGGAACGCGCGCTCCAGCGGGCGCAGCGCCCGCAGCACGAGCAGGAGCGGGATGACGCCGAAGGCGCCGAACGACATGTCGATGAATCGTCATGCCAGCGGGATCCCGCGCAGCGGCCCGCAGATCAGCGCCAGCGGGATGACGGCCCCGCAGGCCAGCACGGCCCAGCGGATCACCCAGATGTTGCGGACCGGGTCCTTGAGCGGCCCCCAGAAGGCGGCGGCGATCACCAGGTGGGCGAAGGCCAGCCAGTCGGTGCCGTAGGCGAGGAAGGGGTACCGCGCGTTGGTCTCGGCGACGCCCGTGTGGACCCGGTCGATCCAGGCCGTCGCGCCGGGGAGGTGATCGCTCAGCGGCGCGGCCGGGCCGGCGGCGAAGTCCGCCAGCCAGCGGGTCTCGGTCTCCAGCGGGAACGCGGTGAGACCGCTGAGCACCAGGCAGACCAGGAAGAACCAGAGCCACCGTCGGACCTTGCGAAGGATGACCGCCGAGTCGCCGTCCATCTCGCACACCTCCATGCCGAGCATGCCGAAGTGCAGGCGGAGCCTTGTCCCGCCTGCGCGGAACCGACTCTAGACCTATCTTTTGAACGTGTTCAACTGGCCTTCGGGGTGGGTGGGGGCCCAGGCGGGGACCGGCGGAGTCGGCGGGAAGGGTGGCCGGGGCCGCATCGGGCCGGGCCGGAGTCGTGGAGGGGACGCGGCGGCACTGCCCCGCCCCGAACGCAGCGGTGCCCGGGCTCCGCGGAACCCGGGCACCGACGGCGGCGAGCGCGCCGCGTACGGCCGTTACGCCGTGTAGGTGTACGTCACCGGCGCGCTGGTCCCGCCCGCCGTGGTGACCGTGACGTCCACCGGCCCGGGCTGGGCGCCCGCCGGGGCCGTGGCGGTGCAGGCGGCCGGGCCGCAGGAGACGTGGGTGGCCGGCACCCCGCCGAAGGCCACCGACCCGTACGTCAGGTTGCTGCCGAACAGGTACACCCGGGTACCGCCGGCGGCCGGGCCGGAGGTGGGAGAGACGCTGCTGAGCACCGGCGCGGCCGGGGCCGGCGGCGGGGCGCCGGTGTAGTCGAAGGTGACCGGAGCCGCGGCCGTGCCGCCGGGCGTCACCACGCTGACCGGGGCGCTGCCCGTGCCGCCCGGGGTGGTCACCGCGCAGGCGGTGTCGGTGCAGCGGCCGGGGGCCGGGACGCCGCCGACCAGCACCATGCCGTTGGCCAGGTTGCTGCCGCTGACGGTCACCGCGGTGCCGCCGGTGCCCGGGCCGGTGGCCGTGTCGAGGCCGGTGACGGCGGGGGCGGCCTGGGCGGTCGCCGGCAGGGAGCTCTTGCTGCCGAGGTCGTAGCCGGAGACGTGCCCGGTCGGGTCGGTGTCGTTCGGGTTGGCGACCGTCGCGGTGATCGCGCCGACGATCGGCACGCCGGGCGTGGTGGCCAGGTTGAGCTTCATGAAGTTGTAGTTCCCGACCGGCCGGGTGCCGGTGAACACGGCCTCCAGGTGGCGGTGGTCGGGGGAGAGGGCGGTGGTGAAGGTGTAGTCCGCCGGTGCGGGGAAGAACATCGCACCGTCGGTGGTGACGCCGGGCGGCAGGTCGAGGGTGATGTGGGTCGGCCCGGTCAGGTCCGTGGTGCCGGCGACGGTCCAGGACACCGACATGTTGCCGGTGGTGAAGAACCCGCCGGGGTAGTTCCCGTTCTGCGAGACGGTCACGTGCTGGGCGGAGGTCGGGACCGCCGGGGTCGCGGCCTCGGCGGTGGCGCCGGTGGCGAGGACGGCGCCGGTGGTGAGGGTGGTCACGGACAGCGCGGCGGCGAGGCCCGCTTTGGCCAGTCGGGTGATCATGGGTCGATCATCACCGAACCGGTGCGCGACCCTCACGGTTTTCTCGAATACCGGTTCGGGAATGGCGGAATCCCGTCGAAACCACGTTCCGAATCCGTCACCCGAACCGCCGCCCACCTGCCGCTCCGCCCGCCCGCAAGGTCCGTTTCGGTCGAACTCGGTGCGAACCTCTAATCTTGTCCACCGTGACCGCCATCGCAGACCCGCCCATCGAGCCCGGCCTCCGACCCCCGGCCGGCCCGGCCGCCGCGCGCCCCGCGCCCGGCCCCGCCGCCGACGAGGGCCTGGCCCGCCGGCTCAAGGCGCTGGCCTGCACCGCCCCGCTGCACGACCTGGACAACCGCAAGGTCAACCTGGCCGGCGAGTACGGCGGCTACGCGATGGCCGAGGTCGGCCTCGCCGCGATCGACCTGGTCACCCTGCACATGGACTTCGACACCGGGGCCGACCGCGAGATAGTGCTCGCCCGGCTGCTGCCCCGGGTCGCCGCCCAGGCCGTCGGCCGTCCCGCCGTCGAGCACGAGCGGGTCGCCCGCTGGGTGCTGGAGTCGCTGATCAACGTCGGCAGCGTGGACCGCGGCTTCCGCGCCGTCTACGGCACCTTCGGCGCGGACGGCGAGTACGTCCGCCGCGACTACGACTTCAAGCTGATCGAGGAGGTCCCCGGCCCCGACGGCGGCGTCTACCTGCGCACCACCGACGAGGCGGTCAACGTCCTGGTCGGCGCGCTCGACACCGACGTCACCTCGGCCCAGATCGCCGCCGAGGTCAAGCTGGAGGTGCTGATCCGCCGCGGCCGCCTGGCCGACGCCCAGCTCGCCGCCGAGCAGGCCCGCTACCGCACCGTCCAGTACGCCGAGACGCTGCGCCGCGCCCTGGACGCCACCCGCCGCAACGTCCGGGCGGTGGACTGGATGCGCGCCATCCCCGATCTCATCGAGGAGGCGCTGGACCACATCGCGGACCGCTACCGGCACGAGAACGCGATTCTCACCAACATCCGCAAGGCCCGCGACGAGGCCGAGGACCCCGAGCACAAGCGCCGCGCCGCCGAGCTGGTCGACATCGTCAAGGACTGCATCCGCCGCCACACCCAGCTCCAGACCCGCCTGCTGGAGGCCGGCCCGCTGTTCCGCGCCGAGCAGGACCGCCAGGCCTTCGCCGCCCCCGGCGCCCGCAGCGGCATCGACCTCTACGGGCAGCTGCTCGCCCCCGTGCTGCGGCTGCCGATAGAGCAGGCCGTCCGCCCCACCGGCGCGTTCTTCGCCCGCGGCGCCGGTCTGCGCACCCCGGTCTCGGTGCGGGTCGCCGACCTGGTCGACCTGCTGCTCACCCCGCCGGTCGAGCGCGAGCACCTCGGCGCCGAACTGCCCGACCCGGACCTCGTCGCCACCCCGGACGACAGCCGGTTCTCCGAGGCCCAGCTGGAGTCCGCGATGCTCCTGCTCGACCTGCCCCCGGACGCCCCCCGCCGGCTCTCCGGCCTGCTCGCCGACGCCCGCAAGCAGGACCCGGACCTGCCGTACCTGGTCGCCCTGCTCGCCGTGCACGCGGCCAGCCCGCCGGTCGGCACCGCCTACCGCCAGGGCGAGGAGCGGCTGCTGTTCGCCGTGGACGACGGCACCCCGCTGCGCGACCGGGAGTTCGGCGGCGCCGACCTGATCGTCGGCAGCGCCCTGCTCGACGCGGTCGGCATGGCCGCCGACCGCAAGGACGCCGGCTGACCGGCCGGGAGCACACGTTGCCGGGACCAACCCCGCCGGGACCAACCATGACGAACCGTAACCACCGCGCCACCCCCGAGGAGCACCGCCCGTGACGACCCACCACGACACGTCCTGGGCGGCCGAGACCGAACCCGCGGCCCCCGCGCCGATCACGCCGGCCGACGTCGCGGACGCCGCCCGACTGGTCTCCTTCGGCCTCCAGGCCAAGCTGCTGCCCGCCCGCGACGCCGAGTACGCCGACCTGGTGCGCCGCCACCGCGAGGACCCGCCGTTCGCCCGGCTCGCCGACGCCATCGCGACCGGCATGGGCCTGGTCGTCCTGGAGGTCTCCCCGCGGGCCGGCATGGCCGTGGCCGCCGCCGAGGACTCGCTGTTCGCCGTCCGGATGGGCGACTACTCGCGCCGCGCCGCCTCCGAGTCCACCGACCGCTTCCTGCACGGCCTCGCCCACCTGGCCGTCGCCGCGATGGCCTTCCCGCGCCCCGAGGACCTCGCCGACGACGGCTACCTCGGCCGGATCACCGTCAACGGCGTCGACTCCTTCGTCCGCCAGGCCTGCCGCCGCCTGGAGGAGCAGGCCGACGCGGACGGCGCCAACACCGACCCGGCCTCCGACGCCCCCGGCCTGGAGGCCGCCTGGCGGGTCTGGGCCCGGCGCACCGCCACCGGCGCCACCAAGGACGCCCGCCGGCTCTCCGGCTCCACCATCGGCATCGTCGCCAAGGCCGTGCTGTTCCTGGTCGACTCCGGCTTCCTCCAGAAGGTCTCGGACGACTCCGGCGGCACCTACCGCACCACCGCCCGCTACCAGCTCCAGGTGCGCGACCTGGCGGGCAGCGCGGCCATGGCCGAACTGCTCGACCTCGGCATCGTCCCGGTCTCCGACGGCACCGCCAGCCTGCTGCCGCCGGACACCGGCGACGAACTGGTCGCCGACGCGGGGCTGCCGTTCCACTCCCTCTGAGCCCCGGCGCCCGGAGCCCACCCGCTCCGGGCCCACCGCGCCGGCCCCGGCCCACCCGCCCCGATCCGGCCCGCCGCCCATCCCTCACGCCACGCAAGCCACGGAGAACAGCCGCACATGTACGAGCTCAACCGGGTCCGCCTCTACTCGATCGGACCGGCCGGCGCCCGCTACGCCGACACGGTGCTCGACCTGCGCGGCGTCGGCGAGCCGGTCGCCGACCCGGCCCCGCAGCAGATCGGCCTGTTCGGCGAGGAACCCGACGGCCCGGTCCGCCGCCCCGCCCCGGCCGGCGTGCTCTTCCTGGAGAACGGCGGCGGCAAGTCCGTCCTGCTCAAGCTGATCTTCTCGGTCATGCTCCCCGGCCACCGCAACACCCTCGGCGGCGCCAGCTCCGGCGTGCTGCGCAAGTTCCTGCTCGCCGACGACTGCGGCCACGTCGCCCTGGAGTGGCAGCACACCGTCACCGGCGAGCCGATCGTCGTCGGCAAGGTCAGCGAGTGGCGCGGCCGCCAGGTCTCCTCCGACCCGCGCAAGTTCGCCGAGACCTGGTACTCCTTCCGCCCCGGCCCCGGTCTGACCCTCGACTCGCTGCCGGTCGCCGAACGGGTCAGCCTGGCCGGCGACCAGAAGGCCCGCGGCCGCCGCCGCACCATGAAGGGCTTCCGCGACGCCCTCACCGAGGCCGGCAAGGCCCACCCGCACCTCGACCTGGTCTTCGAGGACGGCCACGACCGCTGGACCGAGCACCTCGGAGAGCTCGGCCTCGACCCCGAACTCTTCCGCTACCAGCGCGAGATGAACGCCGACGAGGGCGAGGCGGCCGGCCTCTTCGCGGTCAAGCACGACAGCGACTTCACCGACCTCCTGCTGCGCGCCGTCACCGACACCCGGGACACCGACGGCCTCGCCGACCTCGTGCACGGCTTCGCCGCCAAGCTCGGCCGCCGCGCCGAACTCACCGCCGAACGCGACTTCACCGCCGGCTCGCTGGACCTCCTGGAGCGCATCGCCGAGGCCACCACCGCCCGCGAGACCGTCCGCGAGGCCCACCGCACCGCCGAGCGCCGCACCCGCCGCCTCGCCCACGCCCTCGCCTCCCGCGCCACCGCCGAACGCGACCGCGCCCAGGACCTCGCCATCGAGGTCGCCGCCGCCGCGAGCGCCGTCACCGCCGCCGAGGCCGACCGCACCCGGCACAGCCTGATCACCGACGAACTCACCCACCGGCATGCCACCCTGAGCCTCACCGCGGCCACCGCCGAGGCCGCCGCGCTGCGCCGCGAACTCATCGACGCCCGCACCCTGCACTCCGCCTGGCAGGCTGCCGAGGCGGTGCTGCGCCAGCGCGCCGCCGCCGACCGGGTCGCCCGGGTCGCCGCCGCCATCCGCGAGGCCGAGCTGGACGCCGCCCCCGCGCTCGCCGCCCGCGCCCGCGCCGCGACCGCCCTGGCCCGCGCCCTGGAGGCCGCCGCCGCGGCCGCCGAGTCCCGCGCCGACACCGAGGAGGAGCGCGCGGGCGAACTCCAGCAGGACGGCGGCAAGGCCCAGACCGACGCCACCGAGGCCGCCACCGCCGCCCAGAAGGCCCGAAGCGAGGCCGACCACCTGCGCCAGCGCCTCGCCGAGGTCGAGCAGGAGACCGAGGCCGCCGTCGCGGCCGGCTTCATCGACGCCGACGGCGACGTGGACCCGGCCCGCGCCGCCCTGTACGCCGCCGACGTCGAGAAGGCCGCCTCCGCCGCGCTCGCCCAGGCCCGTACCGCCGCCGAGTCCGCCGCCGCCCGGCTGCGCGAGGCCGCCGCCGCCACCTCGCGCGCCGAACTCGCCGCCGAGCGGGCCGGCGACGCGCGCAAGGACGCCGCCCGGTCCCTCGCCGCCGAGCAGCGCACCGCCGCCCTGCTCGCCACCGAACAGCGCCTCGCCGACCTGCTCTCCCTGACCCCCTACCAGGAGGGTGCCGAGGAGGACGCAGGCTTCCTCACCCCCGCTCTGCTCGACCGCAACGCCGAGTACCTGCGCGAACTCCTCGACGAGTCCATCGCCACCGCCGAACGCACCCTGTTCGACCTCCGCACGGCCGCCGCCGACGACTCCCGCATCCTCGCCGCCCTCGGCGACGGCGGCCTGCTGCCGCCCGGCCCGGACGTGCTCGCCACCGTCGAGTACCTCGCCGAGCACGGCATCCCGGCCCTGCCCGGCTGGCGCTACCTCGCCCAGTCCGTCGACCCGGCCGACCACGAGTCGATCCTCGCCGCCCGCCCCGAACTGGTCGACGGCGTCGTCGTCACCGACCCGTCCTCGCTGGAGCGCGCCCGCGAGGCCCTGCAGGCCGCCGCCCTGCTGCCGCGCTCCACCGTCGCCGTCGGCGCCGCCGCCTCGCTGATCGCCCCGATCACCGACGAGCCCGCCTTCTTCCTCGTGCCGCCGAACCCGGCCATGCACGACGAGTCCGCCGCCGACGGCGAGCGCCGCGAACTGCGCGCCCGGGCGAGCGCCCGCGAGGAGCACATCCGCGAACTGGCCGGCCGCCTCGGCGCCGACCGCGCCCTCGCCGCCCGCCTCGCCTCCTGGCACGCCAGCTGCCCGCCCGGCACCCTCGCCGAACTCGCCGCCGCCGCCGAGGCCGCCCGCGAGCACGCCGAGCAGGCCGCCGCCGCCCTGGCCACCCTGCGCGCCGACCACGACGAGGCCGAGACCGACCACACCGCGGCCGCCTCCGCCCACGAGGAGCACCGCGAGGCCGCCCAGCGCGCCCGCCGCCGCGCCGACGCCCTCTCCGGCCTCGCCTTCCGGCTGCGCGAGCGCGCCAACTGGGCCCGCCGCCAGCGCGAACTCGCCGAGGACGCCGCCGAGTGCGACCGCCGCCAGGCGCTGTGCGCCGAACGCGCCCGCACCTGCGACGAGGACCGCCGCGCCGCCCAGCGCGCCGCCGACGACGCCCGCCGGACGGCCCGCGCGCTGCGCGCCGAACGCGCCGAGATCCCCGCCGCCGAGCAGGCCGACGAACCCGCCGAGACCGCCCCCGCCGCGCTGCCCGCCCTGCGCGAGGCCTACCGCGCCGCCTCCCAGCTGTACGAGAAGGTCGGCGTCGGCGCCGACCTGCGCGCCGAACAGGCCCGCGCCGAGGGCGACGAGGCCGCCGCCGCGACCGAACTCGACCGCCTCACCAACAAGGTGCGCACCCGCGCCGAGGAACTCCTCGGCAGCCCCGACGGCGCCGACGGCCCGGCCCGCCAGGCCGCCGCCGCCCGCGCCGAGGAACTGGTCGCCACCATCGAGGCCCGCTCCGCCACCGCCAGCGAGCAGCTTGGCCGGCTGCGCGGCGAGGCCGAGCGCTCCGCCCCCGCTGACGGCGAGGCGCACACCGAGCTGCCCGAGGACCTCGTCCCCACTGATCCGGAGCACGCCCAGGCCCTGCTGCGCACCGCCACCAGCCGCCTGGCCGAGCGCCGCGAGGCCCTGGACGCCGCCCGCACCGCCCACGCCGACCTCCAGCGGACCTTCGACACCGCCCAGGCGTCCGCCGCCGACTTCGACGAGCTGGCCGGCCAGCTCCGCGACGGCCTGCGCGACCACCAGGAGGACCCGGACGACCCGGTCGAGCCGTACCTGGGCTCGCTGGCCGAGGCCCGCACCGGCGCCACCGAGGCCCGCCGCGCCCTGCGCACCGCCGCCGGCGAACTGTCGTCCTCCGAACTCGCCGTCCGCGACACCGCCGACGCCCTGGTCCGGCACGCCAACGCGGCCCGCTACGAGGCCGTCCGCACCCCCGCCCGCCAGCAGATCCGCGAACTGCCCGCCTCCGCGCTGCCCGAGCACGCCGTCGCCTGGGCCACCGCCTTCGCGCCCCGGCTGCGGGTGCTCACCGACGAGCTCGCCCAGCTGGAGAAGAACCGCGGCTCGATCGTGGACCGGCTGCGCGGCCTGGTCGAGTCCTCGCTCACCACCCTGCGCGCCGCCCAGCGGCTCTCCCGGCTGCCCGAGGGCCTGGGGGAGTGGTCCGGCCAGGAGTTCCTCCGGATCCGCTTCGAGGACCCGGACCACGCCACCCTGGTCGAGCGCCTGGGCGAGGTCATCGACGAGGCCACCCGCGCCGCCGTCAGGAAGAACAGCGACCTGCGCCGCGACGGCATGTCCCTGCTGCTGCGCGGGGTCGCCGCCGCGATCGGCCCCAAGGGCGTCAGCGTCGAGATCCTCAAGCCCGACGCGGTGCTGCGCGCCGAGCGGGTCAGCGTCGGCCAGATGTCCGACGTCTTCTCCGGCGGCCAGCTGCTCACCGCCGCCATCGCGCTGTACTGCACGATGGCCGCGCTGCGCGCCAACGACCGCGGCCAGTCCCAACTGCGGCACGCCGGCACGCTGTTCCTGGACAACCCGATCGGCCGCGCCAACGCCACCTACCTGCTGGAGCTCCAGCGGGCCGTGGCCGACGCGCTCGGCGTCCAGCTGATCTACACCACCGGCCTGTTCGACACCACCGCGCTCGCCGAGTTCCCGCTGGTGATCCGCCTGCGCAACGACGCCGACCTGCGGGCCGGCCTCAAGTACATCTCGGTCGAGGAGCACCTGCGCCCGGGCCTGCCCGCCGCGCCGGACCCGGACGGCCCGACCATCCACGGCGAGATCACCGCCACCCGGATGTTCAAGCGCCCCGCGGAGGTTCCCGCCCAGCCGTGAACTGGCTAGCGTGATCGCCATGCTGACGATCGCGCACCTCAGTGACATCCACCTCGGCCAGGACCACGGCCGGGACGACGGCAAGCGTGCCCGCCGGCGGGCCGAGCAGGTGATGGCGTACCTCGACGCCCTGCCCGGCCCGCTGGACGCGGTGCTGGTCACCGGCGACCTCGCCGACCAGGGCCTGCCGGAGGAGTACCGGCAGGTCGCCGAGGTCCTGGTCTCCCGGCACCCGGTGTTCACCTGTCCGGGCAACCACGACTCCAGGTCGCCGTACCGGGAGGTGCTGCTCGGCGAGGCGCCGGGGGAGGGGCCGGTCAACCGGCTGCACCGACTGCCGGGCGCCGACGTGCTGATGCTCGACTCCTCGATACCCGGGCAGCACGACGGCCTGCTGGACGAGCCGACGCTGGACTGGCTGGACGCCGAACTCGCCTCCGGCCGCACCGAGTTGCCCGCCCTGGTGGCCTTCCACCACCCGCCCGTGGAACTGCACCTGCCGTACGTCGACCCGATCCGCCAGTTCGGCGAGGAGCGGCTGGAGCGGGTGCTGCGCCGCCACCCCCGGGTGGCCGCCCTGTTCTGCGGCCACGCGCACACCTCCGCGGCCACCACCTTCGCCGGCCTGCCGCTGCTGATCGCGCCCGGCGTGGTCTCCACCGTCACGCTGCCCTTCGAGGGCGGGCCCGGCATCTCCTTCGACCACCCGCCGATGCTGGCCTTCCACGTCCTGGACGAGGACCGCCGGCTCACCACCCACTACCGGGCGCTGCCGCTCCGGGACTGACCGATCCGCCTGGTGCTACGGGTGGTTGGGCTGCACCCGGGCCTGGCGCGGCGGCTGCTGCGGTGGCTGCCGCGGCGGTTGGTAGGGCTGCTGGTACGGCGGTCGGGGCGGCTGCTGGTTCCCGTACGGCGGCTGCCCCGGCCCGTACGGCTGCGGCTGCTGCCG
The DNA here is from genome assembly GCF_042883725.1 of Kitasatospora sp. NPDC058184. NCBI lineage: Bacteria > Bacillati > Actinomycetota > Actinomycetes > Kitasatosporales > Streptomycetaceae > Kitasatospora > Kitasatospora sp. NPDC058184. The sequence goes on along the minus strand of NZ_JBHVVE010000033.1, from coordinate 19,958 downwards.
CCCCGGCCCGTACGGCTGCGGTTGCGGTTGCGGCGACTCGTACGGCTGCCGGTACACCGAGGACGAGCCGGGCCGGGGGAACGGCCGCGCGGCCAGCGGTTCGGAGGGCGCCCGGCTGCCCGCCATCGGGTGCGCGGAGCCCGGCGACTGCATCCGCTGGGCCGCGACCTGGCGGGAGATCAGGATCTCCACCAGGCACCACATGGTGCCGAACACCCCCAGCCCCATCGCCAGCAGCGCGGGCGTCAGCAGCCAACTGTCCGCGTACGAGGCCAGCGTCGCCACCACGACGCCGACCAGGGTGAAGGACAGGCAGAGCACCGCCCGGACTGCGGCGGCGCGTACCTCGTCGGGTAGGCGGCGACGGCGGCGGCGTGGCACGGACATCGAGCGACCCCCAGGCGCATGGCGCGTGTTCGGTGAAGCATACGGAACGGGCGCACACGAAACGCGCCCCCTCGGCTCACTCTGCCCCGCCGAACCAGGACTATGCCTCCATAACCGCCGAACTGCCGCCAAACCGTGCCATCCGGGCCGTCATTGCCGTCCCGGCAGGCCTGGCAGGCGCCCCCGGCGCCCCGGTTCAGTCCAGCTGGGCGTTGAGCTCCTCCAGCGCGCCGCTCACGATCGTCCGCATCGCCCGCTCGGCGTGGCCGGCGTCCTTGGCGCAGATCGCCTCCGCGACCTCGCGGTGCAGCCGGATCGCGTACGACTCCGGCTGATCGGGCATCAGATGGTACTCGGTCCGGCCGGTGAGCACCGCCGCGACGGTGTCCCCGAGGTGGGCGAACATCTCGTTGCCGGAGGCGCGCAGCACCAGGGAGTGGAAGGCGATGTCGTGTTCGAGGAAGGTGGCCAGGTCGGCGGCCCGTGCGGTGACCGTCAGATCCACGGCCAGTGAACTGAGTTCGCGCCGGTCGTCGTCGCTCGCGTGGGTGGCGGCGAGCGCGGCCGCGGCCGGTTCGACGGCCACCCGCAGGGAGCCGAGCGAGCGCAGCTGGGCGGGCCGGTCCGAGCCGGCCAGGCGCCAGCGGATCACCATCGGGTCGAAGACGTCCCAGACCGACTTCGGCTGCACGGTGATCCCGACCCGTCGCCGGGACGCCACCATGCGCATCCCCTCCAGGATCCGCACCGCCTCCCGGACCACCGTCCGGGAGACCCCGAACCGGTGCTCCAGCTCCTCGCCGCGCAGCACGGCCCCCTCGGGGACCTCCCCCGACGCGATCGCCGGTCCGAGCTCGTCAAGCAGCCGCCCGGGCAGCCCCTGGATCTCCATCCGCCCAGGGTAGACGCCCGCCCCGCGCGCGTTCACGTCGCCCTGTGGCGGTGGTCGTGCCGCCCCGCGGTCCGGGTCGTGCCGCCCCGCGGTCCGGGTCGTGCCGCCCCGCGGTCCGGGTCGTGGCGTCCTGCGACCCAGACCACACCGCAAAAGTATGACGATTTGGTTTCCGCCACTTGAATACGTCATATCTTTGAGGCGATAGTGGCGGCCAGGCAACGAAGGAGCACCACCCCATGGCTCTCAGCGTCGAGAACCACGACTTCCCGCAGTCCCCCCTCACCATCGTGGTGATGGGCGTCTCGGGCGTCGGCAAGACCACCCTGGCCCGCCTGCTGGCAGACCGCCTCGCCCTCCCCTTCGCCGAGGCGGACGACTTCCACCCGCCGGCCAACATCGCCAAGATGTCGGCCGGCATCCCGCTGGACGACGAGGACCGCGCGCCCTGGCTGCGCGCCATCGGCGCCTGGCTCAAGGAGCGGGCCGAGGCCGGTACCGGCGGCGTGGTGACCTGCTCGGCGCTGAAGCACCGCTACCGCGACATCCTGCGCGCGGACGCCCCGGGAGCCTTCTTCCTGCACCTCAGCGGTGGTCACGAGCTGGTCGAGGACCGGCTCTCCCACCGCACCGGCCACTTCATGCCGACGTCGCTGCTCGACTCCCAGTACGCCACCTTGGAGCCCCTGGGTGCGGACGAGCGCGGCGCCGCCCTGGACGTGGGCCCGTCCCCCGAAGAACTCGTCGAGATGGCCGTGGCGCTGCTGCGGCCCGTCAATGGAGACCTCGCGTGAGCATTGCCCCCACTCTGCTGGCGGCCGCCCCACCGGCCCTGCCGCACACCAGCAGCGACCCCCAGCTGCTGATCGCGGTGCTGCTCAGCATCGGTGCGATCGTCGTACTGATCACCAAGCTGAAGCTGCACCCGTTCCTCGCCCTCACGCTCGGCTCCGGTCTGCTGGCCGCCGTCGCGGGCGCCCCCTTCGACAAGCTGCTCAGCAGCTTCTCGACGGGCTTCGGCTCCACCGTCGCCAGCGTCGGCCTGCTGATCGGCCTCGGCGCGATGCTCGGCAAGCTGCTCGCCGACTCCGGCGGCGCCAACATCATCGCCGACACCGTGCTCTCCCGTACCGGCAACAAGGCGCTGCCCTGGGCGATGGCGCTGATCGCGGCCGTGCTCGGCCTGCCGCTGTTCTTCGAGGTCGGCGTCGTCCTGCTGATCCCGATCGTGCTGCTGGTCGCCCGCCGCGGCAACGTGCCGCTGATGCGGGTCGGCATCCCGGCCCTGGCCGGCCTGTCGGTGCTGCACGGCCTGGTGCCCCCGCACCCGGGCCCGCTGGTCGCCGTCGACGCGCTGAAGGCCGACCTCGGCATCACCCTGGCGCTCGGCCTGCTGATCGCCGTCCCGACCCTGATCATCGCCGGTCCGCTGTTCGCCCGGGTGGCCGAGCGCTGGGTCGGCCCGCTGGAGATCCCGGCGGCCACCGCCCCCGAGGAGACGGCCAAGCACGACCGCACCCCCTCCTTCGCCGCGGTGCTGGCCACCATCCTGCTGCCGGTCGTGCTGATGCTCGGCAAGGCGCTGGCCGACGTGGTGATCGACAACCCGAAGGCGCTGGGCCAGCGGGTGTTCGACTTCATCGGCTCCCCGCTGATCGCGCTGCTCGCCGCGACCCTGCTCGGCATGGTGACGCTCGGCAAGGCGGCCGGCTTCGACAAGGCCCGGATCTCCGACACCGTCGGCAAGTCGCTCGGCCCGATCGCCGGCATCGTGTTCATCGTCGGCGCGGGCGGCGGCTTCAAGCAGACCCTGATCGACGTGGGCGTCGGCAACGCGGTCAGCGAGTGGTCCGGCAAGTGGCACATCTCCGCGCTGCTGCTCGGCTGGCTGATCGCCGTGCTGATCCGCCTGGCCACCGGCTCGGCGACGGTCGCCACGATCACCGCGGCCGGCATCGTCTCCCCGCTCGCCGCGAACATGTCCTCGACCCACGCGGCCCTGCTGGTGCTCGCGATCGGCGCCGGTTCGCTGTTCCTCTCGCACGTCAACGACGCCGGCTTCTGGCTGGTGAAGGAGTACTTCGGGATGAGCGTCGGGCAGACGCTGAAGTCCTGGTCGGTGATGGAGACGGTGATCTCGGTGGTCGCCATCGCCCTGATCATGCCGCTCAGCCTGATCATCTAGCGCGCGAAGCAGCACCGCCGAGGGGCGGCACCCGTGACCGTACGGGTGCCGCCCCTCGGCGTTTCCGGCCTCCCGGCCGTGCCAGGAGTCGGGTCAGCGCCCCGGCAGCCCCGACAGCACCGCCGCCGTCGCCGTCAGCAGCTCCTCCGCGGCCGCGCCGCCCGCCGCCGTCCGGGCCAGCACCCCCTCGCGCGCCGCCAGGACCACCGCCGCGGCCTGCCCGGCGCTCGCGCCCGGGGGCACCAGCTCCGGCAGGTTCCGCTCCAGGACCCCGGCCAGCGCGGCCGCGACCGCCCGGTCGTGCGCGGCGACCTGCTCGGCCAGCGCCGGGCTCCGGGCCGCGACCAGCCGGAACTCCAGGAACAGCAGGATCCACCCGGTCTCCGCCGGCTCGACCCGCAGCAGCGCCTCCACCAACCGCCGGGCCCGCTCCCGCGGCGCCAGCGACTCGCAGGCGGCGGCCAGCTCCGCGAGCTCGGCCAGCCGCTGCCCCGCCTGGTCGTCGAAGAGGGCCAGCAGCAGGTCCTCCTTGCTGCCGAAGTTCGAGTAGAAGGCGCCGCGGGTGTAGCCGGCGGCGGCGCAGACGTCCTCGATGCTCGTCCGGGCGAAGCCGACGGAGAGGAACAGCTCGCTCGCCGCGGCCAGCAGCCGGGCCCGGGTGTGGATGCGGCGTCTGGGTGGTCGGGGGGCGGTGTCGGCGGGGGGCGGGTTCACGGGAGAACGATACATGGTGTATTCAGTACGAGTCGTATTCAATACGAGCCGTACTGAACGAGGAGCCGCTCCGTGAGTCGACTGCTGATCACCAACGCCCACCTGCTCCACCCCGAGGACGGCACCCGCACCGACCTCGGCTGGCTGGAGGCCGCCGACGGCCGGATCGCCGCCACCGGCACCGGCCGCCCGCCCGCCGCCGGCGAGGACGTCCGGGTCCTCGACGCGGCCGGCGGCACCGTGCTGCCGGGCCTGATCGACGCCCACGTCCACCTGCTGATCACCTCGCTCGACCTGCCCGACTTCGCGAACTGGACTGCCGGCTACGCCACCGTGCGCGCCCTCGCCGAGGCCGAGCGGATGCTGCGCCGCGGCTTCACCACCGTCCGCGACGTCGGGGGCGCCGACCACGGGATGGCCCGGGCCCTGGACGAGGGCCTGGTACCCGGCCCGCGGCTGCTGCACGGCGGCAAGGCGCTGTCCCAGACCGGCGGCCACGGCGACCTGCGCCCGCTCGGCGAGGACGTGCTGCCCTGCTGCGAGTCCCGCCCGAACTTCGCCCGGATCGCCGACGGCGTGGACGCGGTGCGCACCGCCGCCCGGGACGAGTTCCGCAAGGGCGCCCACCACCTCAAGGTGCTGCTCTCCGGCGGCGTCGCCTCCCCGCACGACGAGATCGGTGCCGTCCAGTACAGCGAGGAGGAGATCCGCGCGGTCGTCGAGGAGGCCGAGAACCACAACCGCTACGTCACCGTGCACGCCTACCACCCGCGCGCGATCGACCGCGCCCTGCGGGCCGGCGTGCGCTGCGTCGAGCACGGCAACCTGCTGGACGACGGCACGATCGCCCTGCTGCTGGAGAAGGACGCCTTCCTGGTGCCCACCCTGGTCGCCTACGAGGAGACCGCCAGGCTCGGTGCCGCCTCCGGCCTGCCGGCCGCCTCGCTGGGCAAGCTCGCCGAGGTCCGAGACCGGGGCCTGGAGGCCTTGGAACGCGCCCACCGCGCGGGCGTCGACCTCGTCTACGGCAGTGACCTGCTCGGCCCACTGCACCCGGCCCAGCTGGAGGAGTTCACCCTGCGCGCCCGGGTCCAGCCGGTCGCGGACGTGCTGCGCTCGGCGACCACCACGGCGGCCCGGCTGCTCGGCATGGCGGGGGAGATCGGCACCCTCGCCCCGGGCGCCCACGCGGACCTGCTGGTGCTCGACGGCGACCCGCTCGCCGACCTCACCGTCCTCACCCGGTCCGACCTCCACCCGAAGCGGGTGGTCAAGGCCGGCGTCCCGGTCTGACGGCCCGGCCGAACGGCTGTACGGCCGTACAGCCAAACGGCCGTACGGCGAAACGGCGGGCGGGCGCCCGGGGAAGACCCCGAACGCCCGCCCGCCGCGGAGGACCCGCGCGCTACCGCGCTTCGCCCGGCCGTGCCTACTTGGTGCCGCGCTTCGCGAGGAAGGCCTCGACCTCGGCCCGGATCTCCGGCGTGTCCAGACCGCGCACCGTCATGGTGGTGCGGCGGCGCAGCACGTCGTCCGTGGTGTACGCCCACTCGTTGTCCGCCGCGTACGCGACCTGCGCCCAGACGTCCGGACCGTCCTCGTGGATCGGCCGGCCGAGCTCCGGGTTCTCGTCGATCATGCGGGCGATGTCGAAGGACAGGGTGCCGTAGTGGCTGGCCAGGTGCTTGGCCACCAGCGGCTCCATCCGCGAGCCCGGGTCGCGGTCGATCAGCAGGCGGTGCGCCACCGCGTTCGGCGCGCCGACGCCCGGCAGCGGGACGGTCGGGGCGATCGGGGACATGTCCTCGCCGAGGCTGGTGCCGGGCACGTGGGCCAGCTTCTCCAGCACGGTGCGGCCGATGTGCCGGTAGGTGGTCCACTTGCCGCCGGAGACCGACAGCATGCCGCCGCGGCCCTCGGTGACGACCGTCTCGCGCTTGGCGGCGGCGGTGTCGCCCGGGCCGCCCGGGAGCACCCGCAGGCCGGCGAAGGAGTAGGTGACCAGGTCGCGGTCGAGGTGCTCGTCGCGGATCGCGTGCGCGGCCTCGCCCATGATCTGGTCGATGTCCGCCTCGGTGGCCCGGACGTCCTTCGGGTCTCCGGTGTACTCCTCGTCGGTGGTGCCGAGCAGGACGTGGTCCTCCCACGGGATGGCGAAGGAGACGCGGTACTTGTCGATCGGGATGGTCAGCGCGGCGCGCCACGGCGCCCGGCGCTTGACGACCACGTGGGCGCCCTTGGAGAGGCGGATCGACGGCGCGGCGCCCGCGTCCTCCATCTTGCGCAGGTGGTCCACCCACGGGCCGGTGGCGTTCAGCACCAGGCGGGCGTCGATGCCGAACTCGCTGCCGTCCAGGCGGTCGCGCAGCTCGGCGCCGGTGACCCGGCCGCCGGTGAAGCGCAGGCCGGTGACCTCGGCGTGGTTGAGCACCACGGCGCCGGCGTCGACGGCGGCGCGCACGGTCATCACGGCGACGCGCGAGTCGTTCATCTGGTGGTCGCCGTAGACGGCCACCGAGCGCAGGCCCTCGGTGCGCAGCGCGGGCACCTGCTGGGCGGCGTGCGCGGCGGTGGAGACCCGGCCCATGCCGTCGCGGAAGGCGGACAGCGCCGAGTACAGGAAGACGCCGGCGCCGAGCTTGGCGGCGCCGTGCGGGCCGCCCTTGTAGACCGGCACGAAGAAGGTCAGCGGGTTGACCAGGTGCGGGGCCACGTCGGTGGAGAGCGCGCGGCGCTCCTTGTGGTTCTCCGCGACCAGCTTGACCGCGCCGGTCTGCAGGTAGCGCAGACCGCCGTGGACGAGCTTGGAGGAGGCGCTGGAGGTGGCACCGGCGAAGTCGCCGGCGTCGACCATGGCGACCTTCAGGCCGGCCTGGGACGCGGTCCAGGCGACGGCCGTGCCGAGGATGCCGCCCCCGATCACCAGCAGGTCGTAGGTGGCCTTGCCGAGCAGTTCGCGGGTCTCGGCGCGGGAGGCGGTGTGGCCGGCGGTGCGCTCGGCGCCCAGGGTCGGGATGGTTGCCATGGTGGTTGTGTACGGCGCGCGGGTCGGGCGGCGCCGTTACTCCTCTCGTGTGCGGTGCGGCCTCTGCGGGAGAGGCCGGTCGGCCCGGTGCGGCGGGCCGGTGAAACGCGGTGACACCCGCTGCCGGAACGGCGGGCGGCCGGTCGGGGCACGGGGCCCCGACCGGCTGTCGGTCAGTTGTTCTCTTCTTCCTCCACCCAGCCCATGGTGCGCTCCACGGCCTTGAGCCACTTCTTGTACTCACGCTCCCGGGTGGCCTCGTCCATGCGCGGGGTCCACTCGGCGGCGCGGTGCCAGTTGGCCCGCAGGGTGTCGAGGTCGTTCCAGAAGCCGACGGCGAGTCCGGCCGCGTAGGCGGCGCCGAGGGCGGTGGTCTCGGCCACGTAGGGCCGCTCGACCGGGGCGTCCAGGACGTCGGCGATGTTCTGCATGAGCAGGTTGTTGCTGGTCATGCCGCCGTCGACCTTGAGGGCGGTGAGCTCGACCCCGGAGTCCTTCTGCATGGCGTCGACGACCTCGCGGGTCTGCCAGGCGGTGGCCTCCAGGACGGCCCGGGCCAGGTGGCCCTTGGTGACGTACCGGGTCAGACCGGCGATCACACCGCGGGCGTCGGAGCGCCAGTACGGGGCGAACAGGCCGGAGAAGGCCGGGACGAAGTAGGCGCCGCCGTTGTCCTCGACGGTGTTGGCGAGGGTCTCGATCTCGGCGGCGGTCGAGATGATGCCGAGCTGGTCGCGCAGCCACTGGACGAGCGAGCCGGTGACGGCGATCGAGCCTTCCAGGGCGTACACCGGGGCCTGGTCGCCGATCCGGTAGCCGACGGTGGTCAGCAGGCCGTGGTACGAGTTGACGATCTTCTCGCCGGTGTTCAGCAGGAGGAAGGTGCCAGTGCCGTAGGTGGACTTGGCCTCGCCCTCGTCGAAGCAGGTCTGGCCGAACAGCGCGGCCTGCTGGTCGCCGAGCGCGGAGGCGACCGGGACGCCGGCCAGGTCGCCGACGGCCTCGCCGTACACCTCGGCGGAGGAGCGGATCTCCGGCAGGACGGACATCGGGACGCCCATCGACTCGGCGATCTTGTCGTCCCACTGCAGGGTGTGCAGGTTCATCAGCATGGTGCGGCTGGCGTTGGTGACGTCCGTGACGTGCTTGCCGCCGTCGACACCGCCGGTGAGGTTCCAGATCACCCAGGTGTCCATGGTGCCGAACAGGATGTCGCCGGCCTCGGCGCGCTCGCGCAGGCCCTCGACGTTGTCCAGCAGCCAGCGGATCTTCGGGCCGGCGAAGTAGCTGGCCAGCGGGAGGCCGGTCTCGCGGCGGAAGCGGTCCTGGCCGACGTTGCGGCCCAGCTCGCGGCAGAGGCCCTCGGTGCGGGTGTCCTGCCACACCAGCGCGTTGTGCACGGGCTCGCCGGTGTTCTTGTCCCACAGGACGGTGGTCTCGCGCTGGTTGGTGATGCCGATCGCGCGGATGTCGTCCTTGGTCAGGCCGGCCTTCTCCAGCGCGCCGCGGACGACCGACTGCACCCGGGTCCAGATCTCGGCGGCGTCGTGCTCGACGTAGCCGGGCTGGGGGAAGATCTGCCGGTGCTCCTGCTGGTCGACGGCGACGATCCGGCCGTCGGCGCCGAAGATGATGCAGCGGCTGGAGGTGGTGCCCTGGTCGATCGCGGCGATGTAGTTACCGGTGGAGGTCATGGGGAGGGTCCTCGGCTCGGGTTCGGGGGTTACGGGGTGGGTGGGCCTGACGCGTCGGTCGGTCAGTCCCCGTGTGCGGCGGGGTCGAACCCGTCCTTTAGAAGATGGCGTTGTAGAGGCCGCCGGCCGCGAGTCCGCCCAGGATCGGGCCGACGACCGGGATCCAGGCGTACGACCAGTCGGAGCCGCCCTTGTTCGGGATCGGCAGCAGGGCGTGCGCGATGCGCGGGCCGAGGTCACGGGCCGGGTTGATCGCGTAGCCGGTCGGGCCGCCCAGCGAGAGGCCGATGCCGACGACGGTGAAGGCGACCATCAGGGTGCCGGTGCCGGACTGGGAGAGGCCGCTGTTGGTGCCGATGGTGAGGATCGCGAAGCAGAGCACGAAGGTGCCGATGACCTCGGTGATCACGTTCTGGACCGGGTTCCGGATCTCGGGGCCGGTCGAGAAGATGCCGAGGGTGGGCTCCTTGTTCGCGTTGAACTGGCCCAGGTAGGTGGCCCAGACCAGGACGGCGCCGATGATCGCGCCGAGCAGCTGGGAGCCAAGGTAGAGCGGCACCTGGCTCCACTCGCCGCTCTTGACCGCGAGGGCGATGGTGACGGCCGGGTTGAGGTGGGCACCGGACTTCGGGGCCGACATGTAGGCGGCGATGAGGACCGCGAATCCCCAGCCGAAGGTGATCGCCAGCCAGCCGGCGTTGACGGCCTTCGACTTCTTGAGGGTCACGGCGGCGCAGACGCCACCGCCGAGAAGTATCAGGGCGGCGGTGCCGAGGGTTTCGCCGACGAAGACGTCGCCGTTGGAGAACGCGGACACAAAGACTCCCTTGTCCATATGGCCCGGAGGGTGGGTGGGGGCAGGCGGCCGGTCGATCGTTGTGCGGGTGAGCGCACTGTGGGAGTGATCTCTCCGGCCATCGTTCGACAATGTCGACCGTCATGCGGAAGCTTCCTCCCCAGGTCGCCCCCACGTCAAGGCAGGGTTACGGAGCTGTGACCCTGACCCCGACAGGTCCGTCGACGTTACCGAGCGGAGCGCCCCGAAACAGGACAAAACGCCAGAGGCGCGGACAGGCCTACGCCCGTCCGCGCCTCAGCGTGACGAATCGACGGCCCTCCGCGAGCCGCCCGTGGATGTGCTCAGAACCGCCCGGCGCCCAGGTCGCGGGAGATCGCCCGCGCCGCGCTGCGCACCGAGGCCACCAGCGAGGGCTTCACGAAGCCGTCCTCGCAGACCCGCTCGACCGCCCCGCTGATGCAGACCGCGCCCACCGGGTTGCGCCGCCGGTCCTGGATCAGCGCGCCGATCGAGGCCACGCCCTCCCAGGTCTCCTCGATCGAGTCCGCCCAGCCGCGCTCCCGGACCAGCGCGCACTCGGCGTCCACGTCGGCCGCCTCGGTCAGCGTGCGCACGGTGTACGACTCGTACGGGCCGTCGCCCAACTCGCCGCGCGCGACCGGGTCGTAGGACACCAGCACCTTGCCCAGGGCGGTGCTGTGCAGCGGCTGCATGGAGCCCACCTCCAGCACTTGCCGGGTGTCGTCCGGCCGGAACACGTGGTGCACGATCAGCACGCCCTGCTGGTGCAGCACGCCCAGGTAGACCGTCTCCCCGGCCGCCCGGGCCAGGTCGTCCGCCCACACCAGCGCCCGCGCCCGCAGCTCGTGCACGTCCAGGTAGCTCTGGCCCAGCCGCAGCAGCTCGGCGCCCAGCTGGTACTTGCCGGTCTCCGGGTCCTGCTCGACGAACCCCTCCTGCTGCAGCGTGCGCAGGATGCCGTGCGCCGTGCCCTTGGCCAGGTCCAGTGCCGTCGAGACCTCGGACAGGCCGAGCCGGCGCTCGCCGCCGGCCAGCAGGCGCATGATCGCGGCGGCCCGGGAAAGCGACTGGATCGGGCCGGGCATGGGAACCTCCGCGCTGACAGGCGGTCGACATTGTCGACCACAGTGGTGACGGGACGAGTCTGCCAGGCCGCCCCGACTCCGTGCACCTTCCCCCCGGGTAACCCGCCCTCGACCCCGTGTTCACCTGCCGTGCGCCCAGGTCCGGGCCGGGGCGTGCACACGCGCCCCCGCGCCGGTCCTCACCGCCCCGCGCCGGGCCTCACCCCGCCCGCGAGGTCAGCCCACCGCCTCCGCGCACTGCGCCCGCAGCACCGTCACCTCCGCCGCCAGCGCCGCGATCCCGTCCGTCCCGACCCGGCAGCAGCCGCCCACCAGCCGCGCGCCGTCCGCGAGCCAGCCGCCCACCCGGGCCGAGCGGAAGGTCGGCTCGCCGCGCCAGCCCCGGCGGCCAGCGTCCCAGCTCTCCCCGCTGTTCGGGTAGACCACCACCGGCTTCCCGGTCACCTCGGCGGCCACCGCCACCGCCCGGTCCGCGTCCTGCGGCGTGCAGCAGTTGACGCCCACCGCGACCACCTCGTCCACGTCGGCGGCCAGCGCGAACGCCTCCGCCAGCGGCTGTCCGGCCCTGGTCCGGTCGCCCTCGATGCTGTACGAGAGCCAGGCCGGCACTCCCAGCCCGTGCACCAGCCCCAGCAGCGCCCGCGCCTCGTCCACGTCCGGCACCGTCTCCAGCGCCAGCACGTCCGGCCGGGCCGCCGCCAGCACCTCCAGCCGCGGCCGGTGGAAGTCCGCCAGCTCCGCGACGCCCAGCCCGTACCGGCCCCGGTACTCCGAGCCGTCCGCCAGCACCGCCCCGTACGGGCCCACCGAGGCCGCCACCCAGCGCCGCCGCCCGCCCGGCTCCGGGCGCGCCGCCTCCCGGGCCAGCTCCACGCTGCTCGCCAGCAGCCGGGCGGCCTGCGCCCGGCCGACCCCGCGGCGCGCGAAGCCCTCGAAACTCGCCTGGTAGCTCGCGGTTATCGCGACGTCGGCGCCCGCCGCGAAGTACGCCCGGTGCGCCGCCACCACCGCCTGCGGGTCGTCCGCCAGCAGCCGCGCCGACCAGAGCCCGTCCGAGAGGTCGTGCCCGGCCGCCGCCAACTGGTTCGACATCCCTCCGTCGAGCACCAGCGGACCGGCGGCCAGCGCGGCGGCGAAGTCCGGCGGGGGAGCAGTGGGCATGGCGTCCTCCTCGGGCAGAGTTCCTGGTCACAGCCTAGAGGCGGAGACCCCCGCCGGGCAGGAAAACCATTTGCCGCCGGGGAACGCACTCGCTACGTTGTGCTCAGCCCGAGAAGAACGGCCTGATCACAACGGCCGGAACAGGCCTCGGACGACGATCCAGCACCGGCACGGCAGGCCCGGTGGCACCGGCGACGACGGAAAGGAGCCCGGCGATGGCAGCGGACGACCAGCCGCCCCCCACCGGGCCCGGGGCGGAGGAGGAGTGGCTCGCCGCGTACGACCCGCGCGCCTACACCCCGGTCGCCGTCACCGTGGACGTGGTCGCCCTGACCTTGCGCCACGGCGGCCTGCACGTCCTGCTCGTCGAACGCGGCGCCCCGCCCTACCAGGGCTGCTGGGCGCTGCCCGGCGGCTTCCTGCGCGCTGGCGAGGAGGGCCTGGACGAGGCAGCCGCCCGCGAGCTCGCCGAGGAGACGGGCCTGCAGAGCGCCTCCGAGGCCGAGACCAGGCTCTGCCGCCTCCACCTGGAGCAGCTCGGCACCTACGGCACCCCCGAGCGGGATCCGCGGATGCACGTCGTCTCGGTCGCCTACCTCGCCTTCGCCCCAGACCTGCCCGACCCCCAGGCCGGAACGGACGCCGCGGCCGCCGCCTGGCACCCCGTCTCCGACCTGGACCTCCGGCCCTGCGGCCGGTCCCGAACCGCCGGTGTGCCCGCCGACACCCACGGGGGTGGCGTCGACGGGCGCACCGGCCCCGGCCCGCTCACGCTGGCCTTCGACCACGCCCGCATCCTCGCCGACGGCCTCGACCGGGTGCGCGCCAAACTCGAGTACAGCCCGCTGGCCACCGCCTTCCTGCCGTACGACTTCACCATCCCCGACCTCCGCGCCGTCTACGAGGCGGTCTGGGACGAGAAGCTCCACCCCGGCAACTTCCACCGCAAGGTGCTGTCCGTGCCCGGCTTCGTCGAGAGCACCGGCACCACGACCGAGCGCGGCGGAGCCCGCGGCGGCCCCCGCGCCCGCACCTACCACGCCGGCGACGCCCGCCTGCTGCACCCCGCGCTGCTCCGCCCCGCCCGCGAAGGCACGGCCGACGACGACGCGGCCGACAGTACGGCCGACGACGCGGGCTCCCGCTGAGGGTCCGCGGCCCCCGGCGGCACCCTCGGCCGACCGGGCTACCATCCGGCCATGACCACTGACGAGGCGACGACCGCCGACGAGGCCCAGCAGACCGCCCACCGGCCCTTCTCGCACTGCCACTTCTGCGGTACGCCCTACCCGGCCGACACCCGCGCCTGGCCGCGCACCTGCCCCGGCTGCGCCGAGATCAGCTACCGCAACCCGCTGCCCGTCGCGATCACCGTCCTCCCCGTCACCCGCCCCGACGCCGACCCGGCCCTGGTCGTCATCCGCCGTACCATCGAGCCCGGCTACGGCGAACTCGCCTTCCCCGGCGGCTACATGGACTACGGCGAGAGCTGGCAGCAGGCCTGCGTGCGCGAGCTGCACGAGGAGACCGGCATCACCGCCGACCCGGCGGAGGTCACCCTGATCCACACCGCCTCCGACCCCGACGGCCGCTTCGTGATGCTCTGCGGACTGCTCCCGGCCCGCCCGCTCGCCGACCTCCCGCCCTCGCGCCCCACCGACGAGACCGACGGCTGGCTGCTCGCCACCGCCGAAACCCCGCTCGTCTGGGACTTCCACAACGGCGTCCTGCGCCGCTGGTTCAGCGGCGAGTTCACCCCCCGCTGACCCACCGGCCGACCCTGGCGCGGCGGGCGATCACATGGCATGGTCTGCACCGACAGCCCAACCGGACGGGTCTGCCACGAGCGCTCCCGTCCCCACCACCGGCCGGGAGACCACCACCGTGAGCACCCCACCGCAGGACCAGCCGCTCTGGCGCCCCAACCCCGCTCGCGCCGCCGCCACCACCCTGGTGGCCTTCCAGGCCTGGGCCGCCGAACACCACGGCGCCCCGGCCGCCCCGCTCGCCCCGGCCGCCGACGACCAGCAGGCCGCCGAGCGCTACGCGGACCTGCACGCCTGGTCCACCGAGGACCTCGACCGGTTCTGGACCGCGATCACCCAGTGGTTCGACGTCCGCTTCACCCGGGCCCCCGAAGCCGTCCTCGCCGACGCCGCCATGCCCGGCGCCCGCTGGTTCCCCGGCGCCCGCCTCAACTACGCCGAGCACGCCCTGCGCGCCGCCGACGACCCGGCCAACGCCGACCGCCCCGCGATCCTCCACCTCGACGAGACCACCGAGCAGCCGGCCGTCCTCACCTGGTCCGAGCTCCGCCGCCAGGTCGGCTCGCTCGCCGCCGCCCTGCGCGCCCGCGGCATCGGCCCCGGCGACCGGGTCAGCGCCTACCTGCCCAACGTCCCGCAGGCCGCCGTCGCCCTGCTCGCCACCGCCGCCGTCGGCGCGGTCTGGACCAGCTGCGCCCCCGACTTCGGCGCCCGCAGCGTCCTCGACCGCCTCCAGCAGATCGAGCCCGCCGTCCTCTTCGCCATCGACGGCTACCACTACGGCGGCAAGGACCACGACCGCACCGAGGTCGTCGCCGAGCTGCGCCGCGAACTCCCCAGCCTGCACACCGTCGTGCACGTCCCGCTGCTCGGCGCGCCCGCCCCCGAGGGCGCCCTGCACTGGGACGACCTGGTCGCCGACGACGTGGAGCCGGTCTTCGAGCCCGTCCCCTTCGACCACCCGCTCTGGGTCCTCTACTCCTCCGGCACCACCGGCCTGCCCAAGGCCATCGTCCAGAGCCAGGGCGGCATCCTGCTCGAACACCTCAAGCAGGCCGGCCTCCACCTCGACCTCGGCCCCCGGGACCGCTTCCTCTGGTACACCTCCACCGGCTGGATGATGTGGAACTTCCTGCTGGCCGGCCTCCTCGTCGGGTCCACGATCGTCACCTACGACGGCAGCCCGGGCCACCCCGACACCGGCGCCCTCTGGTCCGTGGCCGCCCGCACCGGCGCCACCGTCCTCGGCACCTCCGCCGCCTACGTGATCGCCAGCCGCAAGGCCGAACTCCACCCCGGCCGCGACCTCGACCTCTCCGCCGTGCGCTGCATCGGCACCACCGGCTCCCCGCTCCCGCCGGACGGCTTCCGCTGGATCTACCAGGAGGTCAAGGAGGACGTCTGGCTCGCCTCCGTCAGCGGCGGCACCGACGTCTGCTCCTGCTTCGTCGGCGGCGTCCCCACCCTCCCGGTGCACCTCGGCGAGATCCAGGCCCCCTGCCTCGGCGCGGCCGTCGAGTCCTGGGACGTCCAGGGCCGCCCGCACACCGACACCGTCGGCGAACTCGTCGTCACCAAGCCCATCCCCTCGATGCCCACCGGCTTCTGGAACGACCCCGAGGGCACCCGGTACCACGACAGCTACTTCGACATGTACCCCGGCGTCTGGCGCCACGGCGACTGGATCACCGTCACCTCCCGGGGCACCGTCGTGATCCACGGCCGCTCCGACTCCACCCTCAACCGCCAGGGCGTCCGGATGGGCTCCTCGGACATCTACGAGGTCGTCGAGCGCCTCCCCGAGATCGCCGAGTCCCTGGTCATCGGCCTGGAGGAGCCCGACGGCGGCTACTGGATGCCGCTGTTCGTCGTCCTCGCCCCCGGTGCGGAGCTGAACGACGACCTGATCGGCCGCATCCGCACCTCGCTGCGCACCGAGCTCTCCCCGCGCCACGTGCCCGACGAGGTCATCGCCGTCGACGGCCTCCCGCACACCCTCACCGGCAAGCGGATCGAGGTCCCGGTCAAGCGCATCCTCTCCGGCACCCCGCTGGAGCAGGCCGTCAACCCCGGCTCCGTCGACCGCATCGAGCACCTGCGCTTCTTCGAGCGGCTCCGCCTCGACCGCCAGGCCTGACCGGCCCTGGCCGGCCCCAGGGCACACGAAAGGGGCGCCCCCACCGTCCGGCGGTTTCTAGCGGTCGGTGCAACACGTGGTCGGTTGGTTAGGCCACGAGCAGTTTAGACAGGCGCTCGGCTGGGGTTTCCCAGCCGAGCGTTTTGCGTGGGCGGCGGTTGAGCTGGTCGGCGACGGCGGCCAGGTGCTCGGGGGTGTGGACCGACAGGTCGGTGCCTTTGGGGAAGTACTGCCGCAGCAGGCCGTTGGTGTTCTCGTTGGAGCCGCGCTGCCAGGGGCTGGCGGGGTCGCAGAAGTAGACCGGGATGTCGGTGGCGAGGGTGAACTCGCCGTGGCGGGCCATCTCGCTGCCCTGGTCCCAGGTCAGGGACCGTTTGAGGTGTCCGGGCAGGGTCTGGGCGGTGGTCGTCAGGGCGTCGAGGACGGCTTCGGCTCCGTGGTCGCCCGGTAGGTGCAGGAGCATCACATAGCGGGGCGCACGCTCGACCAGGGTTCCGATCGCCGACTTGCCGTCCTTGCCGATGATCAGATCGCCCTCCCAGTGGCCGGGGACGGCCCGGTCCTCGGCCTCGGCGGGACGTTCGCTGATCATCACCATCGGCGTGGTGAAGCGTGGCTGGCGGCAGTTGGCCTGCCGCTGGGGCCTGCGGCGGGCCCGGCCACCGCGCAGGGCGGAGGCGAGTTCGCGTCGCGGCTCGCCTCTGCCCTGGACGTAGAGCGCCTGGTAGACGGTCTCGTGGACCACGTGCATCTCCGGCCGGTCGGGAAACCGTGCCCGTAGAGCGTGGCAGATCTGCTCCGGGCTCCACTTTTCGTCCAGCATCGCCTGCACGGCTTCGCGCAGTTCCGGGTTCGAGGTGATCTTGCGGGGCTTGGGGCGGGGCCGGCGGGCATCGGCCCGGGCCTGGGCGGCGTGTGGGCGGTAGGCCCCGCTGCCGGGGTGGCCGTTGCGGCGGATCTCCCGGCTGACCGTGGACGGGCTACGGCCCAGCTCCGCGGCGATCGCCCGCACAGTGGCCTTCTCCCGCAACCGGTCGGCGATGTGGATCCGCTCGTCCTCGCGCAGGTACCGGGAGGGCCCGGAAGGCGTTGCCACCGCGTTGATCGGTGGCAACGCCTTCCGGTTTCCGTATGCGTGACGCCCGTTGCGCCACTTCTGGCCGGTCCGCTCGTCGATCCCGACGATCCGGCACGCTTCCCGATTGCTCACGCCCTGCTGCACGAGCCGGGAGTATGCCTCCCGCTCCCTGGTGAGCTTCTTCCGCCCTTGAGGCTTCGTCCGGTCCTTACGGATCTCGAAGTCCATTGCATCCCCTGAGCTGGGGTGTTGCAACGACTCCTAGAACCCAAGTCCTGGTGGGAGCGCCCCTTCTCATGTCGCTACGTCGGCCGCCCGTCCTACTCGCCGGAGAGCACCTGCTGCGCGGCGGCCCGCGCCTCCTCGGCGCTGTCCGCGGCCCGGGCCGCCTCGGCCGCCCGGCGGCACTGCGCCAGCGTGTACTTGGCGAGCGTGGTCCGCACGTAGGGGATCGAGGCCGCGCCCATCGAGAGGCTGGTGACGCCCAGACCGGTCAGCACCACGGCCAGCAGCGGGTCGGCGGCCGCCTCGCCGCAGACCCCGCAGCTCTTGCCGCTCACCCGCGCGGCGTCGGCCGCCGCGGCGACCAGGTCCAGCAGGGCCGGCTGCCACGGGTCCTGGAGCCGGGCCAGCGCACCGACCTGACGGTCGGCCGCGAAGGTGTACTGCGCGAGGTCGTTGGTCCCCAGCGACAGGAACTCGACCTCCTGGAGGATCGACCTGGCGCGCAGCGCGGCCGACGGGATCTCCACCATCGCGCCGAACTTGGCGTCCAGCCCGGCCTCCCGGCACGCGGCCGCGAAGTCCTTGGCGTCCTTGCGGTCGGCCACCATCGGGGCCATCACCTCGAGGTGCACCGGCAGGCCCTCGGCCGCCTTGGCCAGCGACCGGAGCTGGGTCCGCAGCACCTCGGGGTGCTCGAGCAGGGTGCGCAGACCGCGCACGCCCAGCGCCGGGTTCGGCTCGTCGGCCGGGGTCAGGAAGTCCAGCGGCTTGTCCGCGCCGGCGTCCAGCACCCGGACCACGACCCGGCCCTCGGGGAAGGCCTCCAGCACCTTGCGGTACGCCTCGACCTGCTTCTCGGCGCTGGGCGCCTTCGCCGAGTCGTCCAGGAACAGGAACTCGGTGCGGAACAGGCCGACGCCCTCGGCGCCGTTCTCCAGCGCGGCCGGCACGTCGGCCGGGCCGCCCACGTTGGCGAGCAGCGGCACCCGGTGACCGTCCGAGGTCTGCCCCGGGCCGGAGGAGGCGGCCAGCGCGGCCTTGCGCGCGGCGGCGGCCGCCCGCAGCTCGTCCTGCTTCTCCTGGGACGGCTCCAGCAGGACATCGCCGGAGCTGCCGTCCACCGCGACGACGGTGCCCTCGGCGACCTCGATCGCGCCGGGCAGTGCCACGACGGCGGGCACGCCCATCGCCCGGGCCAGGATGGCGCTGTGGCTGGTCGGCCCGCCCTCCTCGGTCACGAAGCCGAGCACCAGCGTCGGGTCGAGCAGCGCGGTGTCGGCCGGCGCCAGGTCCCGCGCGAACAGCACGTACGGCTCGTCGCTGTCCGGCACGCCCGGCATCGGCACGCCGAGCAGCCGGGCCACGATCCGGTTGCGCACGTCGTCCAGGTCGGCGACCCGCCCGGCCAGGTACTCCCCGGCGGAGGCGAGCAGCGCCCGGTAGGCCGCGAACGCGTCGTAGACGCCGCGCTCGGCGCTGCTGCCGACGGCGATCCGGCGGGACACGTCGGCCATCAGCTCGGGGTCCTGCGCCATCAGCGCCTGGGCCTCCAGTACGGCCTGGGCCTCGCCGCCCGCGAGGTTGCCGCGCGCGACGAGGTCGGCGGCGACCGCCTCGACGGCGGCCTGGGCGCGGGCCTGCTCGCGCGGGGCGTCCTCGGTCGGGATCTGGGTGGCCGGGGGCTCCAGCACCGCCGTCCCCATGTGCCGCACCTGGCCGATCGCGACCCCGTGGCTCACGCCCACGCCGCGCAGCGTCTTCTCCATGTCACTGTCTCCGCTGAGATGAGCGGCCCCGCCGGGAACCGCTGTGTGTGGGGGCCGCCCCGTCATCTCGTCCGGGGCGGGTGTCGGAAGGAAGGGGTCAGCTCCAGTTGAACAGCTGCTCGCCGGCCTTGGCCTCGCCGTCCTCCCGCAGGTCGCCGAGCGAGTCGGCGGTGGCCTCCAGCGCCACGATCGGCGAGATCGGCGACTTGCCGGCGGCCTCGACGGCGGCCGGGTCCCACTTGATGACGGCCTGACCACGGGTCACCGTGTCGCCCTTGTTGACGAGCAGTTCGAAGCCCTCGCCGTTGAGCTGAACGGTGTCGATCCCGAGGTGGGTCAGCACACCGTGGCCCTCGGCGTCCACGACGACGAACGCGTGCGGGTGCATGGAGACGACGACACCGTCCACCGGAGCGACCGCCGTGGTCTGCTCGCGAACGGGGTCGACCGCGGTGCCCGGGCCGACCATCGCACCCGAGAACACCGGGTCGGGCACGCCCGCGAGCCCCACGATCTTGCCGGTCAGCGGCGACGTCACAGTGGTCATGGTTGTGCCTCCCAAGTGCAGTACAGCGAGCGGCCGCGAGGAGCGGCGCGACGATCAACTGAAGCCTAATTCATGTCAACTTCGGACAACTGCTGACATTCCCGGGCGAAGACCCCGCCCTTGCCTACCTAGCCGGCCGGCGACTCACCGGCCCGCTAGTGGTCTAGTCCTCTGGCCGATGCGCCGCACTCTACAGGCATCTTGGCGAATCGAGACCATTGCTGTATATGCTCGCGAGAGCAACAAATCATGCCGCCGTCCGAGCGACCCCGGGTGCGCCCCGGTTCGCGCTCCGGCTGCCGACCCGCTATGGTTGGGCGAGTCGCCGCAACTCGGCGGTTAACGCCAGATTTCAGATGCAAAAACCCCCGGTAAACGGAACGGAAAGCATCTGGTAAGCTGGAAACACGAAAGAACGAAGCCCGGAGGGTCCGCTGGAAGGCGGTCCGAAGGAAGCGTCCGTTCCTTGAGAACTC
>NZ_JBHVVE010000032.1:0-91507 GCF_042883725.1 Kitasatospora sp. NPDC058184 | reverse complement strand
CTGGAGACCGGCAAGCTCGCCGACCTGGTCGTGGTCGACTCGGAGGGCTACGACCTGGTCGCGGTGATGCGCCGCGGCCGGTGGATCGTCGGCGGTGAGAGGTTCTCCACCGTCGAGCCCGCCTGAGCGACGCCGACGGCCGCCCTCCCCCACGCGGGGACGGGCGGCCGTGGTGTGTCGTGGTGGTCCCGGTCGGGCCGCGGGCGGTGGTGGTGGCTCAGGCCGCCGGTGCCGTCGCCTTGAGGACGCCGAGCAGCCGGGTGACCTCGGCGGCGACGGCCGCGCGGGCCGGCCCGAGGTAGCGGCGGGTGTCGACCAGCCGCGCGTCGTCGGCCAGGGCCCGGCGGACGGCGGTGCTGAACACCCGGTTGAGGTGGGTGGCGATGTTGACCTTCGTCATGCCGGCTTCCACGGCCGCGGTGAGGTCCCCGTCCGCCACACCCGAGGAGCCGTGCAGGACGAGCGGGACCGGCACCGCCCGGCGCAACCGTCCGATGAGCTCGAAGTCCAGCGCCGCGTCGCGGGTGGGCATCGCGTGCGAGGTGCCGACGGCCACCGCGAGCGCGTCCACGCCGGCGGCGGCGACGAACGCCGCGGCCTCGGCCGGATCGGTGCGCACCCCCGGGGCGTGGACGCCGTCCTTGCCGCCGACCTCGCCCAGTTCGGCCTCCACCCAGACGCCCGCGGCGTGGCACCGCCGCACCACCTCGGCGGTGGCCCGCACGTTCTCCCCGTACGACAGCGCCGAAGCGTCGAACATCACCGAGGTGAAGCCCAACTCAACGGCTTGGCCGACGAGTTCCACGGAGGTGGCGTGGTCCAGGTGGACCGCGACCGGCACCCGCGCGGCCCGGGCGACGGCCAGCGTGGCGGCGCCGATCGGCCCGAGGGCGCCGTGGTAGCGCACGGCGTTCTCGCTGATCTGCAGGATCACCGGCGCACCGGCGGCCTCGGCCCCGGCGACGATCGCCTGGGCGTGCTCCAGCTGGATGACGTTGAAGGCGCCGACACCGCACGCGGCTTCGGCCGCGGCGGCGGCGATCGGGCCGGTTCCGCTCAGGGGCATGGGTCGGACTCCTCGGTGGCGAAGGGGTGGACGTCCACGCGGGACCGCAGGGCGTGGTGGAGGGCGGGGTCGAAGTCGCCGGCCAGCGGTGCGGCGACGGCGGCCGCGGACAGTGCCACGGCCTCGGCCAGCCGGTCGGGCCAGGGCTCACCGCCGACCAGGCCGAGGGTGAGCGCGGCGACCGCGGCGTCGCCCGCGCCGGTGGGGTTGCCGGCCAGGCGCTCGGGCGAGCGGGCGCGCCAACCGCCGTGCGGGGTGACGGCGACGAGGCCGTCGGCGCCGAGCGAGGCGACCACCGCACCGGCGCCCGCGGCCCGCAGCCTGCGGGCGGCGGCCACCGGATCGGCCAGGCCGGTGGCGGCGGCGAGTTCCTCCGCGTTCGGCTTGACCAGGGCCGGTCCGGCCGCCAACGCCGTGCTCAGCGCCGTCCCGTCGGCGTCGAGCACCGCCGGGACGCCGTGCGCGTGCGCGAGCCGGAGCAGGTGGGCGTAGGCGTCCTCGGGCACGCCGCGCGGCAGGCTGCCGGAGAGGACCGCCGCCGCGGCGTGCGGCAGCAGGGTGTCGAGGTGGTCGAGGAACCGCGCCCATTCCCCGACGCCCACCACCGGGCCGGGTTCGAGCAGGATCGTGGTGTCCCCGGCGTCCTCCTCGACCACGGCCACCGTCCGCCGCGACTCGCCCGCGATCGCCAGCATGCGGTCGGCCAGGCCGGCGGACGCCAGTTCGGCGCGGATCGCCCGGCCGGTGAGGCCGCCGGTCAGGCCGGTGACCACGGTCGGGTGGCCGAGGGCGTGCAGGATCCGGGCGACGTTGACGCCCTTGCCGCCCGCGCGCTGGGCCACCGCCCGGACCCGGTTGCTGCCGTGCGGGCGCATCCGGTCCAGGTGGTGGGTGATGTCCAGGGCGGCGTTCAGGGTGACGGTGAGGATCACGCCGCCGCCCCCTCGCCCAGAAGGTCCCGCGCGAGCAGTCCGGCACCGAAACAGCCCGCCTCGTGGCCGAGTTCGGCGGGCAGGAGCTCCGGCATCGTCTGGAAGGAGAGCCGCGCCGTCAGTGCCGTCCGCAGTGGCGCGAAGTACGGCTCGCCCGCCCGGGCGAGGCCGCCGCCGATCACGATCCGCTCGGGGTCGAGCAGTGTGATCGCGCTCGCCAGGCCGTCGGCGAGCGCGTCGACGGCCTCCCGCCAGACGGTGGCGGCCGTGCGGTCCCCGGTCGCGGCGCGCCTGCCGACCTGCTCGGCGGTGACGCCCGCCTCCCCGGTGGCGGCGGTGTAGCGGCGGGCGACGGCGGCCGCCGAGGCGAGGGTCTCCACGCAACCGCGACGGCCGCAGGCGCACGGCTCGCCGCCGGGACGCACCACCAGGTGGCCCAGCTCGCCGGCCCGGGTGTGGCTGCCGGTGAGCGGCCGCCCGTCGACCATCAGCGCGGCGGCGATCCCGGTGCCGACGGGTACGAAGAGGAAGTCGCGGCTGCCGCGGCCGGCGCCGGCCCTGGCCTCGGCGATGCCCCCGGCCCGCACGTCGTGCCCGAACGCGACCGGGATGCCCAGGTGTTCGGACAGCAGCTGCCGGACGGGCAGGTCCCGCCAGCCGAGGTTGGCGGCCAGCACCGCGGTGCCGGCCGCCTCGTCGACGATGCCGGGCACGGCGATCCCCGCGGCGGCCGGGCGGAAGCGCCCGGCGAGTTCGGCGGCGCGGTCGAGGACGGTCTGGAGGACGGCCTCCGGCCCGCGTTCGGCGCGGGTGAACCAGCGCTCGGTGTGGCGGAGGCGGCCGTCCGCGGCCACCGCCGCGCCCTTGATGTGGGTTCCGCCGACGTCGAGGGCGATCGCCGTCGCGGTCACGGCCGGGTGAGCACGATGGAGCGGGTGAGGTTGCGCGGCTGGTCGGGGTCCAGGCCGCGGCCCTTGGCCAGTTCGACGGCGAGCCGCTGGGCGCGGATCAGGTCGGCCATCGGGTCCAGCGCGCTCACCGACAGCACGGCGCCGGTCGGCTCGACCTGGTCGACCAGCCCGGTCGGCGGCTCGCCGAAGAACCACACCACGCTGCCGCGGCCGGTGACGCTGATCGGGCCGTGCCGGTACTCCATGGCCGGGTAGGACTCGGTCCACGACCCGGAGGCCTCGCGCAGCTTGAGGGCCGCCTCGTGGGCCAAGCCGACCGTCCAGCCGGTCCCGAGGAAGGTGAACTGGCCCGCCTCGGTGGACCGTTCGGGCAGCGGGGCGGCCAGCGCCCGCTCGGCGTGGGCGGCCAGGTCGGCGGGGGCGAGCCCGAGGCGGCCGCGCAGCAGCGCCAGCGCGGTGGTGGCGAAGCGGGTCTGCACCACCGACTTCTCGTCGGCGAACTCCAGGTCGACCACGGTGCCGGCGGCCGTGCCGATCGGGGTGGCGAGGTCGCCGGTGAGCGCGACGGTCGGCGTCCCGCCGCAGCGCTGCAGCGCGGCGAGCACCTCGGTCGTGGTTCCCGAGCGGGTGATGGCGACGACGCGGTCGTAGGCCCGGGCCGCCGGGAACTCGGAGGCCGCGAAGGCGTCGGTCTCACCGAGGCCGGCACCCTCGCGGAGGCCCGCGTACGCCTGCGCGATGTAGAGCGAGGTGCCGCAGCCGATCACGGCCACCCGTTCGCCGTGCTCGGGCAGTCCTGCGGGCTCCAGTTCCAGTGCCCTGCGCCAGCACTCCGGTTGGCTGGCGATCTCCCGTTCGACGTGACTCATCTGGCTCTCCTCGCTGGGGGCACGGGCGGCGCGCTCGGGGACAGGTCCGCACCGAGCGCCGCTTTCTGCTGCAAGCATCTGCTTGAAACTGCTCTATTCATAGCCCAACGCGTCATCTGTGAGCAATACTGATCCACCGAGTGCCTTGCGGCACCCGCCCGGCGAGGCAAACTCAGTTCGGCGTATCTGCTCGATGTTGAGCAAACAGTGGTCATGCAGCGCAGCTTCGTGCAGGTCGCACCATCCCCCACCCGGGCCACCGCGGGGTCGGCCCCCACTCGCAAAGGCGGTACCAGAGATGAAGCGGCGCCTTTTCGCCCTGTCCGCGGCCACCCTGGCCGGAACGCTCGCACTGTCCGGATGCGGCAAGGGCTCGGCCTCCGGTTCGACCTCCGCCGACGGGGTGACGACGATCAGGTTCGTCGCCGCCGACTACGGTTCCAACGGCCAGAACCCGAGTCAGGCGTACTGGCAGGGCGTGATCTCGGCCTTCGAGCAGCAGAACCCCGAGATCAAGGTCGACCTCCAGGTCATCAACTGGAACGACATCGACACCCAGGTCAAGACGATGGTGCAGAACGGCAACCAGCCGGACGTCCTGCAGACCGGCGGCTACGCGGACTTCGCCAAGAACGGCCAGCTCTACCCGGCTCAGGAGGTCCTCTCCGGCAGCACCGCGGCGGACCTACTCCCCGCGATGGCGCAGGCCGGCGAGCAGGACGGCACCCGGTACGGCATCCCGTTCATCTCCAGCGCCCGGATGTTCCTGTTCAACAACGAGCTCTTCAGGAAGGCCGGCCTCGACCCGGCCGCCCCGCCCAGGACCTGGGCCGACCTCACCACCGCCGCCACCGCGCTGAAGAACGCCGGCGTGGAGATCCCGCTCGGCGTGCCGCTGGGCAAGGAGGAGGCGCAGGGCGAGTCGTTCATCTGGATGCTGGAGAACCACGGCGGCTACCAGGACGCCAAGGGCCGGTACAGCATCAACTCGCAGGCCAACGTCGACACCTTCGGGCAGCTCAAGAGCTGGGTGGACGCCGGCCTGACCGAGCAGAGCCCGGCCTCCGTCAACCGCACCGACCTGGCCAAGGACTTCGCCTCCGGCAAGGTCGGCATGCTCAACGGCATCCCCACCCAGCTGAACGACCTCAAGGGCATGGACGTCACCTGGACCGCGATGCCCAGCAAGGACGGCACCGGAAAGGCCACCCTCGGCGTCGCCGACTGGATGATGGCCTTCAGGAAGGGCGGCCACAAGGAACAGATCAAGGCCTTCCTCGACTTCGCCTACGGCCGGGACAACGCGGTGAGGTTCGACAAGGAGTACAGCCTGCTGCCGGTCACCCGGTCCGCGCTCACCGCGCTCCAGGCCGACCCGGACGAGCAGGCCCTGGCACCGTTCCTGCAGATCCTGCCCACCGCCACGTTCTACCCCCTCAGCGACCCGACCTGGCCGGCGGTCTCCGCGCAGATCAAGACGCAGATCGGCAGCGCGGTCAGCGACCCGAAGAAGACCCTCGACGCGCTCCAGAAGGCCGCGCAGCAGGCCGGTGAGTGACCCGGACGAGCGAACAAGGAATCCCGACACCGTGTCATCCCCCAGCAGCACAGACGCCCGGCCCGGCGAACCCGCCCGGCCGGCCGCGCCGCCGAAGCGTCCGTCGGCCCCGGGCCCGGGCCCCGCACCCGGGCGCCGTGCCCTGTTCGAACGGCTCGGGCCACTGCCGTGGCTGGCCCCGGCCATCGTGCTCATCCTCGGCGTGGTCGTGTGGCCGGTCGTCGAGATGGTCGCCACCTCACTGCGGAAGATCGACACCACCGGCACCGACCACGGCCCGGCCGGCCTGGTCAAGTACCGCAAGCTCTTCGGAGACCCCCGCCTGGCCGGAGTGCTGACCTGGACCGTCGTCTGGACGGTCGTCGTCGTCGGCCTGACCATGCTGATCTCGCTCGCGCTGGCGCAGTTGTTCAACCGGAACTTCCCCGGCCGTCGCGTCACCCGCTGGGCGCTCGTCGCGCCCTGGGCCGCCTCCGTACTGATGACCGCGATCGGCTTCCGCTGGATGCTCGACCAGGTCGCCGGCGTGTTCAACCGGCTGCTGCTCGACCTCGGCCTGATCGACCGCTCCCAGGCCTGGCTCGGCGACGCCGCCCACGCGAAGCCCTGGCTGGTGCTCGTCGCCGTCTTCGTCTCACTGCCGTTCACCACCTACACCCTGCTGGCCGGCCTGCAGACCATCCCCGAGGAGGTCCACGAGGCCGCCAGGGTCGACGGCGCCACGCCCTGGCAGACCTACCGCAAGGTCACCCTGCCGCTGCTGCGCCCGGCCTTCCTGGTCGGCCTGGTGATCAACCTGATCAACGTCTTCAACTCCTTCCCGGTCATCTGGGGCATGACCCAGGGCGGCCCGAACGCCGACACCGCCACCACCACCGTGTTCATGTACATGCTGCGCGGCTACGACGTCGCCGAGTCCGCCGCGATGTCCGTGGTCAACTTCGTCGTCGTGGTCCTCATGGTGGCCGTCTTCCTCAAGGTCAGCCGCTGGAACGGGGAGGAGGGCCGATGACCACCCCGCAGTCGCCGCCGGCGAAGCACCGCCCGCGCGCACGGACCGTCCTGCTCACCGCGCTGGCCTGGGCGCTCGCCGCGCTCTTCGTGCTCCCGTACGTCGAGATGCTGATCACCGGCGGACGCCCGGCCGGCCAGCTGCGGGACAACTCCTACCTGCCGACGCACTTCGACTTCTCCGCCTTCACCAGGGTCTGGACGGACACCACGCTCGGCCAGAACCTGCGGACCACCCTGCTGGTGGCCGGAGGCTCGACGCTGCTGGTGCTGCTGGTCGCCCTGCCCGCCGCGTACTACACCGCCCGGGTGCGCTTCCGCGGCCGCAGGGCCTTCCTGCTGCTGGTGCTGGTCACCCAGATGTTCCAGCCCACCGCCCTTCAGGTCGGCCTCTACCGGGAGTTCTTCGCACTGGACCTGCTGGACACCCCGATCGTCCTGGTGCTCGCCAACGCCGCCTTCAACCTGGCCTTCGCGATCTGGATCCTGAGCGCCTACATCGGCTCCATCCCCAGGGAGCTGGAGGAGGCCGCGATGATCGACGGCAATGGGCGCATGGGCGCGCTGTTCCGTGTCACCCTGCCGCTGGCGCTGCCCGGCGTG
Organism: Kitasatospora sp. NPDC058184; assembly: GCF_042883725.1. Taxonomy (NCBI): domain Bacteria; kingdom Bacillati; phylum Actinomycetota; class Actinomycetes; order Kitasatosporales; family Streptomycetaceae; genus Kitasatospora; species Kitasatospora sp. NPDC058184. The sequence goes on along the minus strand of NZ_JBHVVE010000032.1, from coordinate 84,557 downwards.
GTCACCGCCGTGATCTTCACGTTCATCTCGGCCTGGAACGAGTTCATCATGGGCCTGACCCTCACCAACTCGCCCGACCGGCAGCCGCTCACGGTCGGCATCAACAACATGATCGGCGCCTACAGCGTGCAGTGGAACTACGTGTTCGCCGCCTCGCTGGTGGCCATCGTGCCGGTCGTCGTGCTGTTCGCGGTGATCGAGCGCCACGTCGTCTCCGGGCTCACCGCAGGCTCGGTCAAGTAGCCGGCGCGCCGCGCCGCCCCGCCGCGAGGCCGCGTTCCGCGGGGCGGCGCGTCCGCCGGCCCGGTCACCGGTCGGCCGGGACCTCCGATCCGGTGGCGCCGGGCGGGGTCGCGCGCGAGCCGAGGAGCTGGGCGACCGGGTCGGCGCTGCCCGAGGCGCTCAGCTCCTGCACCAGCTCGCAGTTCCTGGCGACCCGGCCGGCGACCCAGTCGCGCAGCCACCCGGACAGCTTGGGGAGCGGCAGGTCGGACGGGGCCAGCCCGGTGAGCACGCACCCGGTCGCCGCCGCCCCGCCGACGTTGACCACCACGTCCGGCAGGACGGTGTGGCCGGCCTCGCGCAGCAGCCGGCGGGCCGGTTCGGTGCAGCTCAGGTTTCCGCCCTCGACCACCAGGCGGGCCCGGACCGCCGGCACCGCCTCCTCGTCGACCGCGGCGGGGGAGGCCGCCAGCACCAGCACGTCGGCGTCGACGTGCAGCCAGGCCTGCCCAGGCCCGTGGACCGTGACCCGGGCGGGCAGCCGGCTCCGGTCGATCGTGCCGTCGCTGCTGGTGAGCGCGGTGAGTTCGGCGACGGGCAGTCCGCGCTGGTCCTCGACGGTGCCCAGGACGTCGGCCACCGCCACCACCAGGTGGCCGTGGGCGGCCAGGTGGTCGGCCACCGCGCGCCCGACGGTGCCGAAGCCCTGGATCGCGACGCGCTGCGGGGTCCGCGCACCGGAGGCGCGCAGGGCGCCGAGCACCGCGACGGCCACGCCGAACCCGGTGATGTCGGCCATGTGGTCCCACAGTTCGGCCCAGCCGACGGTGAGGCGGGTGGTGCCGGGGCGGCGGGTGACGTCGTACCCGGCGGCCTCGAAGGCCTGCCGCCGGTCGGCGTAGGTGGTGCCCTGGTCGCAGCCCAGGTACACCCCGCCGTGCAGCAGCGGGGCCGCGGCGCGGCCGAACTCCCGCATCACCGCCCGCCGTTCGACAGCGGCGCCGGGATCGGGGGCGATGCCGGCCTTGGCGCCGCCGATGGGCAGGCCGACCAGCGCCAGCTTGTGGGTCATCGCCCGGGCGAGCCCGGCCAGCTCCCGCTCGGTCACCGTCGGAGTCATCCTGGTGCCGCCCATGGCCAGGCCGTCGACCATGGAGTCGACGACGACCCAGCCCCGGGCCCGGCACTCCGGGAGGTTCAGGGTGGTGGAGAGCACGGGCCCGGTCGCGGGGCGCGCACCGTGCGGCGCGAGCGTCCGGCTCACTGCGCACCACCCTCCTCCGGGACGGACCGCAGGCGCAGGCTGCGGGGGCGCATGTCGGTCCAGACGCGTTCGATGTGCGCGAGGCAGTCGTCCTTCGCGCCCCGTACGCCGTCCTCGTGCCAGCCCGCCGGGGTCTCGCGGTCGGCGGACCAGATCGAGTACTGCTCCTCGTCGTTGACGACGACCTTCCACTGCTCGGGTGCTTCGCTGGTCATGCCGTTACCTCCGGATGTCGATGGTTGGGGGTGGAGCCGGTTCGTGGCGAGGGTCGGCGCGGGTGCCACGGCGGGCGTCGAGGCCGTCCAGCCAGGCCGGCAGGCTGGGGGCGCGCAGGAGGCCCGTCCCGATGAGCACACCGGCGAAGCCCTCCTGGAGCAGGCGGGCCGCGTCCTCGGGGGAGCGGACGGCCCCGGCGCTCACCGGGCACCGGGTGCCGCTGCCCAGCACCGCGGGCAGGAGCGCCGAGCTCCGCCCGAGGTCGCCGGCGCCGCGTTCGCGGTCGCCGATGTCCTTGTTGTTCACCGCGATCACGCACTCCTCGGCGCGTGGCACACGGCTGATCTCCTCCTCGGTGACGACCTCGACGAACGGCGTCAGGCCCAGGCTCAGGCCGAGTTCGACCAGGTGGCCCAGGGTGGCGCGCGGCAGCAGCGCGGCGGTGAGCAGGACCGCGGCCGCGCCGCTCTCGCGGGCCTGGTGCAGTTGGCTCCGGCGGGTGATGAAGTCCTTCTGCAGTACGGGCAGGTCCGTCGCCGCCACGACCTCGCGCAGCAGTTCCGGGGTGCCGCCGAACCATCGCCCGGTCACCACGGACAGGCAGGGGGCGCCGACCTCCTGGTAGTCGGCGACCAGCCGGGCGGCCGACCTGTCGCCGAACAGGTCGGTTCCGGTGGCGTCCTGGCGCTTGAGCTCCATGATCACCGGTCGGCGGGCGTCCAGCAGCGCCTCGATGAACGCGGCCGTCATCCGGGCCTCCCGGCCGCCCCGGCGCCGTCCGGCACCCGCCAGCCGCGCCGTACGGCCGTGACCCGCTCGGTGCTCAGCCGTCCGTCGGGGTCCCTGGCCGCGGTGTCCACGTCGATGCCCAGGAAGAGGGGGTGGTCCAGCACCGCCCGGTAGGCCTCCCGGTTGTCGGCCGAGAGGCCGCCGGCCAGCAGGAAGGGGCGCGAGAGGCGGTCCGCGATCCCGAGGACGGCCGCGCAGTCGGCCGGTTGCCCGGTGCTGCCGATCCGGCCGTCCCCGGCCACCGCGTCCAGCAGGAAGAGGTCCGTTCCCGCCCGCTCGTACGCCGGGATCAGGGACCGCTCCGCGCGGGTGTCCGCACCGAGGTGCAGCACCTTGACCACGATGAGGTCCGTGCTGCCCTTCAGGGCGCGGACCAGTCCCGGCGGCTGGTAGCCGTGGAGTTGGACCCACGGCACCCGGGCCGCGGCCGTCGCCGCGCGCAGCGCCTCGGCGTCGTTGAGGAAGGTCACGAGGACCGGGCGCAGTCGTGCCGTCAGGCGTACGGCGTCGGCGAGCGCGGTCAGTTGACTGAGCGTCAGGTTCGCATGACCTCGCGGGACGCCGTGCCACAGGCCGACGAGGTCGGCTCCGGCCCGGTCGAGCGAGGCCACGTCCTCGGCCGAGGCGGCTCCGCAGATCTTGAGCAGCATCGGGCGTCACAGCCCCAACATGGCGGCGACGCGGTTGCGCTGGATCTCCGACGTGCCCGAGTAGATCGGGCCGGCGACCGCGTCGCGCAGGTCCTTCTCCAGCCCGTACTCGGCCAGGTAGCCGCTGCCGCCGAAGATCTGCACGGCGGCCAGGGCGGAGGAGAGGTTGCTCTCGCTGGCGAGGAGCTTGCTGACGGCGATGTCCCGCGTGACGTTCTCGCCCTGCGTCAGCCGGACGGCCGTGTCGTAGAGCCACTTCCGCGCGGTGTCCAGGCCGATGCTCATCTCCACGAGCTTGTGGGAGATCGACTGGTACGAGCCGATCGGACTGCCGAACTGGACGCGTTCCTTGGCGTACTCGACGCAGCGGTCGAGCCGGTGGCGCATCTGCCCGGTGCTGATGACGAAGGAGCAGAGGATCTCCCACTTCATCACGTGGTCCAGGACCAGGAACCCGGAGCCGACCCGGCCGATCACGGCGGACGCGGGGATCCGGCAGTCGTCGAAGTGCAGTTCGCTCAGCGGCGCGGTCCGCAGCCCCATGGTGGCGACGGGCGGCCCGATGACGAGCCCCGGGGTGTCCCGCTCCACGACGAAGGCGGTGATGCTGAGCGGGCCGCTGCTCGGGTGGGTGCGCGCGTACACCACGAACACGTCGGCCACCGGGCCGTTGGTGATGAAGGACTTGCCGCCCCGCAGGACGAAGTCGTCGCCCTCGCGGGTGGCCGTGGTCCTCATCGCCAGCGCGTCGGAGCCGCTCTCGGTCTCGCTGATCGCGTGCGCGCCGATCGTCTCTCCCGAGCAGATCCCCGGCAGGTGGCGCGCCTTGAGCTCCGGCGAGCCGAACCGTTGCAGCGGGACCCCGACGCCGACCAGGTGGGTGGCGACCGAGAAGTTCAGTCCGCCGTCACGGCACCCGGTGCCGAGCCGTTCGAGCACGTGCATGGTGGTGAGCAGGTCCTGGCCCAGCCCGCCCCACTGCTCGTCGAACGGCAGGCCGAGGATCCCGGACCTCTGGATCAGCTTCCACTTGTCCCACGGGAAGGCGCCTTCGGCGTCCCCTTCGAGATGGCCGGAGCTGAGCTCCTCGCACCACTGGGCGATCCCCTCGCCCAGGGCGAGCTGGTCGGCGTTCCACCTGATCATCTGTCCGTCCCTGTCAGTACTCGGAGAAGTCGGCCGAGTCCAGGTTGTGGCGCTCGTCGCCGCGCAACGCGGGCGAGAACACGCACACCAGGCGGAGGTCCTCCTCCGGGCTCGCGATCAGGAAGTGGGCGTCGTTGCGGTCGAGCGCGTACAGCGTGCCCGGCTCCAGCGGGTGGGAGGTGCCGTCGGTGTCCACGACCTCGCCCTTCCCCTCGATGCAGTAGCAGGCCTCCAGGTGGCGGCGGTACTCCAGCCGCGACTTGGTGCCGGCCCGGACGGTGGTGTCCGTCATCGTGTAGCCGAGGCCGTCGGACTCGAGCAGGAACCTGCGGCTGAGCCCGTTGCCCCAGTCCACGGTCTTCACGTCGGCAAGGTGTCGGACGATCATCGGTGTGCCTCCTGGCGGCTTGGTGAGTACGGCGAAACGGTCTGGATGAAGGTGTGGAACTCCTCGACCACGTCGGCCCCTTCGGCGAGGGCGTGCTCGATCCGGGCGACCCCGGCGCTGCCCACGACCGCGGCGTCGGCGCCGAGGCCGTGCAGCAGGTCGATGTCCGCCCGGGAGCGGACGCCGAACCCGACGGCGATCGGTGCGGCGGTCCTCGGCCGCAGCGCGGCCAGCGCGGCGGCCAGCTCCCGGTGGTCGGCGGTGAGCCCGCCGCCGCTGCGGCCGTAGTGGGCCACCAGGTACAGGTACGCGGTGGCGCACTCGGCGGCCGCGGCCCGCACCTCGGGCGACGACGCGGCGTAGCAGGTGGCGACCAGGGGCAGCCCGGCCGCCCGCACCGCGTCGAGGCACCCGGCCCGCAGCCGCGGCGGCAGGCCGTGGACCAGCAGCCCGTGGACGCCCGCGTCGGCGACCCGCCGGACGAAGCCGGGTACGGTCGGGGCCCTGACCGTGTGGCTCCAGTCGGCCAGCAGGGCCACCCGCAGGTGGCGCAGCCCGGGCAGGACCCCGGCGAGGAAGTCGAGCACCTCGTCGAGTCCGACGCCGTCGGCCAGGGCCCGCTGCGCCGAGCGGCGGATGACGGGCCCGTCGGTGACCGAGTTCGGAAAGGGCACCGCCAGCTCCAGGCAGTCCACCCGGCAGTCGTCGAGCATCCGCATCACGTCGGCCAGGACGGGCAGCGGGGGGTCCCCGGCGTTGAGGAACACGGCGAGGCCGGGCCGGTCCGGTGGCCGGCGGGCGAAGAACCCGCTCACCGCGCACGCGCCGGTCGGGTGCGGAGGCGGTCGACGAGGTCGCGGGCGGCGCCGCCGTGCAGGGCGTCCTCGGCCGCCCGGACCGCCTCCGGCCACCCGTCGATCAGCCCGCTCGCGACGGCCAGTGCGGCGGCGTTCAGGCAGACCGTCCGGGTGGCGAGCGCCGTCCCCGTTCCGGAGAGCACGCCGAGGAAGTGCTCGACCACGTCCTCGCCTCCTGTGGCGGGCCGCAGTTCGGCGATCGTGTCGGTCGCGCTCGTGGGAGCCTCGGCCGGCAGGTGGATCGGGTCGGTGCCGTCATTGGGGAGGAGGAGGTTGTCGACGGAGCCGACGAGCTCGTCGATGCCCAGCTCGTTGGAGCAGAGCCAGATCCTCCGGTCGGTGACGGTGGCGGCGACCCGGCCCAGCGCCGGCAGCAGTGAACGGTCCGAGACGCCGACGAGCTGGGCGGAGACCGGCACCGCGGCCAGGAAGGGCCCGACGGAGTTGATGAACCCGCCGATCATCCGCAGGTCCATCGGCACGATGCTCCGGGCCAGCAGCGCCACCTCCCGCGGGTAGACGAAGTTCCCCGGGAAGGCGATGCCGAAGCGTTCCAGCCGCTCCTCGGTCCGCTCGTACGAGGTGGTCCGTCCGATGCCGAGGCGGTCGAGCAGGTCGTGGGAGCCGCAGGTGCCCGTGTAGGCGCGGGAGCCCGTCTTGACGACGTGGACGCCCAGGGCCGCGGCGAGGAAGGCCGCCGCGGTGGAGATGTTGAACGTGGCCGGCCCGCCTCCGGTGCCGACGATGTTGGCCGTGCCGTCCAGCCGCGCGGTGACGGCCGGCCGTCGCTCGTCCAGCGAGCGGAGCATGGCGACCAGCGTGTCCCGGTCGGGCATCCGGGTGGACAGCGAGGACAGCAGCGCCACCGTCTCGCCGGGCCGCAGGGCGCCGTCCCGCAGCTGGTCCCAGAAGGACCCCCACAGCTCCTGGTCGACGGCGCGGTCCCGGCGGATCAGCGCTCGCAGCACCTCGTGCATGACTAGAGGGCGTCCGTCCGCTGCGGCTGGGCCTGGTCGATGAACCTGCTGATCGAGCCGACGGAGCGGAAGCTGTCCGGGTCGAGGTCGAACTCCTCGACGCGCACGTCGAAGCGGTCCTCCAGCCAGGCGATCGTCTTGAGCAGGCCGAGGCTGTCGATGACCCCGCCGTCCACGAGGTCGTAGTCGGCGTCCAGCTCGTTCGGGCCGACGTCGGGCAGGAACTCCTCGATGATGAACTGGGTGACTACCGCGGCGTGGTTCACGTGGCCGTTCCTTCGGTGGGCTGGGAGGGGGAGCAGGCGCGCTCGACGGGCGCGCGGTCGATCTTTCCGGTGGACGTCCTGGGCAGCGGGTCGTCCACGATCCGCAGGGTCGAGGGGACGGCGGTGAGCGGGAGGCGCTGCGCGCAGTGCCGGCGCAGCGCCAGCGAGTTCAGCCGGCTGTCCGGGGCGCGGCGGACCACGGCGCGCAGCAGGCGGCCGGCCACCGGGTCGGGTACGGCCACCACGGCCGCCTCGACGACCTCGTGGTGGTCGAGCAGCACCTGTTCGACCTCGTGGGTGTTGACCCGGGTGCCGCGGACCTTGACCTGGTGGTCGTTGCGGCCTTCCAGGGTGACGCGGCCGTCCTCGTCGCGCCGGACGAGGTCGCCGCTGCGGAAGTAGCGCCGGGTCTCCCCGTCGTGGTGGTGGGTCGCGAACCTGTCGGCGTCCTGGGCCCGGTCCAGGTAGCCGTCGGTCTGGAAGGGCGTCGCGACGTGGAGTTCGCCGGTGCCCGGCCCGGTGACGATCGCGCCGTCGGCGCCGACAATCACCGCGTGGACTCCGGGCAGCGGGCGCCCGATCGGCACCGGGCCGTCCGGCGGCTCGGTGCCGTCGACCTCGTGCAGGAAGCTGTCGTTGGTCTCGGTGCAGCCGTAGACGTTGTGGAGCCGCGCGCCGGGGAACAGGCGCGGAAGTTCGGCCAGACAGCGGGCGGGCAGGCTGTCGCCGGTGAAGACGACGTGCTCGACGGTGTCGAGCCGGCGGCCGCTCTGCGCGGTCGCGTCCACCAGCAGTTGGTAGAACATCGGTACCGCCTGCACGAGTTGGACCTCGTGGCGGGAGAGCAGGTCCAGCAGGTGGCCCGGCTGGGTGGCCCGGGCCGGATCGACCAGGACGACGCGGCCGCCGTGCTTGAGCGTGGCCCAGATGTCCAGCAGGCACAGGTCGAAGGTGAGCGGCGCGTAGTTGAGGACCGTCGTTCCCCGACGGATGCCGAACCGCTCGCCGGCCCAGGTGGTGAAGCGGTCCACCGCGCCCGTGCTCAGCGGCACGATCTTCGGCCGCCCGGTGGAACCGGAGGTGGTGAACATGAAGGAGACGTCGGCGGGTTCCGTGGCGCGCGGCGGCTTCGGTTCGGCCGACCGCTCCCCGGCGTCCGGACCGGGGTCCTCCGGCGAGAGGACGTGCCGGATGCCGGCCCGCTCGGCCGGCGCGGGGGCGGTCCCGCCCTCCGGTACGGGCGCCGGCAGCAGCAGGAAGCGCCGCCCTTCCAGCAGGCAGGCGAGCACCAGGGCGATCGTCGAGGGCGACTTGGCGGCCGGGATGCCGATCGGCTCGTCGCCGTCCGGGGCGAGCCGGGCGATCCGCAGGCGCTCCCGCTCCGCCGCCCGGTGGAGTTCGCGGTAGGTCGTCTCCTCCCCGTGCCACACCAGGGCCGGATCACCGGGGTGGTCGGTGGCGTGCGAGACGAATGAACCCACCAGGCTTGGCTGCTGCATCATGACTTCTCCGAGTTCATGCAACGGGGTGGGCTCTATGGACAACGGATGAGTTCATGCAACGGGTTCACCGATCTTTTTCGGAACAATGAAGGGCCGACACGAAAGGGGCCCGTCCGGCCGCCTTCCCGGCGAAAGAAGAATTATCACGTGGCGCTCGTCCACGGAAGTGGTGTGCTCGATCTGCACCATGACGGCACGTCAGGGAGGGTGTAGCGGTCGGGCGCGCGGATGCTAGCCGTCGAGCGTGTTCAATCTACATAAGGATTAGCGGGGTCTGGCGTAAAGATTGTCCTGATGCCTTCGACCCCCTTCTCTGTCTTGCGGAGTGAGACGGGAGCTGCCTAGTATCCGCCGTACTGTTCGCGAAGAAGCGAATCGGCGAGGGGATTTCCGGGGTGCTTTAGCGCTCCCGATCGCCGTGAAAGGTGGATCCGTCATGCCTGGCTCCGATCGGAGCGCGCACGCTCCGACCCAGTTGTCCTTCGCCCAGCAACGGCTGTGGTTCCTCGACCGGTTGCGGCCGGGCCTGCCGGACCACAACGTCCCGACCGCGGTCCGCCTGCGTGGCCGGCTGGACCAGGAGGCGCTCGTCCGGGCGCTGACCGACGTCGTGCGGCGCCACGAGGTGTTGCGCGGCAGGATCGTCGACTCCGAGGACGGCCCGTGCCACGTCACGGAGCCGGTCGGGACCTTCGTGCCGACGATCACCGACCTGGCGCACACCCCGGCGGAACAGGCCTGGCAGCGGGCCCGGGAGCTGGTGGCCGCCGACCTGGCGGCCCCCTTCGACCTCGGCGCCGCCCCGATGCTGCGGGCCCGACTGATCCGCGTCGCCCCCGACGACCACCTGCTGGTCCTGGTGATCCATCACATCGCCTGCGACGGCTGGTCGCTGCCGGTGCTGTGGCAGGAGTTCTCCGCCGGGTACGGCGCCGCCGTCGACGGCCGGCCGATCGCCCTGCCGGACCTGCCCGTCCAGTACGCCGACTTCGCGCACTGGCAGCGGAACCACCTGGCCGGAACCGCGCTGCAAGGACAACTCGACTACTGGCGAGAGCACTTGGCCGATCTTGTCCCGTCGGTGCTCCCGACGGACCGGGAGCGCCCCGCGGCGTGGTCCGGCCGGGGCGACCAGGTCGAGATCGAGATCCCGGCGGAACTCGCCGACCGGATCCGCGCACTGGGGCGCACCCACGAGGTGACGCCGTTCATGACGCTGCTGGCCGCCTTCCAGGTCCTGCTCGCGCGCTGCACGGGACAGGCCGATGTGACGGTGGGCACCCCGATCTCCGGGCGGACCCGGATCGAGGTGGAGCCGCTGGTCGGCTTCTTCGTCAACACCCTCGTCCTGCGCACCGATCTGTCCGGCGACCCCGGCTTCACCGACGTGCTCGCCCGGGTGCGGCGGTGCGCGGTGGAGGCCTACGCCCACCAGGACGTGCCGTTCGAGCGGCTGGTGCAGGAGCTGCGGCCCGAGCGCGACCTCGGCCAGCACCCGCTGGTCACCGTCATGTTCCAGCTGGAGGATCCGCCCGCGCTCCCGTCCGGCCTCCCTGGGCTGAAAGTGAGCAGCCATCAGATACCCAATGACGTCGCCAAGTTCGACATCGAGGTCTCCCTGACGGACCTCGGCGACCGCCTCACCGGCGTCATCCGCTACGCCGCCGACCTCTTCGAGCGCGACACGGTGCGCCGGCTCGCCGAGGGCTTCACAGCGCTGCTCGACCATCTCGTCGGCGCTCCCGAACGGCCGATCTCGGCCTGGCAGACCCCGCCCGGCCTCCACGTGGGCGCCTCTGCTCCCACCGTGCACCCCGCGGCCATGCGGCCCGACGCCTCCCAGGCCGGCGCCGCCGAGACCGAGACCGAGCTCCTGGTGCTGGAGACCTGGGCCGAGGTGCTCGGAGTCACCCCGGACGGCGTGCACAGCGACTTCTTCGAACTGGGCGGCCATTCGCTGCTCGCCTCGAAGGTCATGTCCCGACTCGGCCGGGCGCTCGACCTCGAACTGCCGGTCGTCCTGCTCTTCTACCACCCGACCGTCGCCGAACTCGCCGACGGCATCGACGCGGCGCTGCTGGCGGACCTCGGCGAAGCCGAGGCGGAACCGCTCCCCGCCGGAAAGGCCCGTCACCCGTGAAGGCACAGCATAGTCGCCCCGAGTCCGGCCAGCCGACCGCTTCCACGCGGGCCGGCCTACGCGCCCTGCTCGACCAACGCGTCCGCGCGGCCCGGGCCAGGGCCGCCGAGGGCGAGCCGGAGGCCGCGGTCCCGCCCCGCCCGGAGGGTGCGCGGGTGCCGTCGTTCACCCAGGAACGCATGTGGCTGATCGAGCGGCTGTCCGACGGCCCCGCGCTGTACAACGTCCACGAGGTCTTCCGGCTGCGCGGCCCGCTGGACCTGGCCGCCCTCGGCCACGGCCTCACCGAGCTGGTGCGGCGCCACGAAGTCCTGCGCACCGCCTTCCCCGAGGAGGACGGCCGCCCCGTCCCCTCGGTGGAGCCGGCCCGGCCGGTCGACCTGCCCGTCACGGACCTGCGGACCGAGCCCGCGGAACGCCGGACGGAACTCGCCCTCGCCCTCGTCCACTCCGAGATCCTGCGCCCCTTCGACCTGGCCGCCGCCCCGCTGCTGCGCGCGTCGCTGCTGCGGGTCGACGAGGACGAGCACCTCCTGGTGGTGGTCGTCCACCACATCGCGGTCGACGGCTGGTCGATGCCGCTGCTGTGGGACGACCTGTCGGCGATGTACCGGAGTCGGCTGGAAGGCCGCGAGCACGAGCTGCCGCCCTTGCGGATCCAGTACGCGGACTTCGCCCACTGGCAGCGGGCCCGGCTCTCCGGCGACCGCCTGCAGAGCCAACTGGACTACTGGAGCGCACAGTTGTCCGGGCTGTCGCCGCTGGACCTGCCCACCGACCGTCCGCGCGGACCGGTCCGCGCGGGCCGGGGCGAGCGGATCACCTTCACGGTGCCCGAGGAACTGGCCGAGCGGCTGCGGCTGCTGGGCCGGCGGCACGGCGCGACGATGTTCATGACCCTGCTGGCCGGGTTCCAGGCCCTGCTCGCCCGCTACAGCGGGCAGTCCGACGTGGCGGTCGGCACGCCGGTCGCGGGCCGCACCCGGCCGGAACTCGACCCGCTGGTGGGCTCGTTCATCAACACCGTGGTCCTGCGCACCGACCTCGCGGACGACCCGGGCTTCGCCGAGCTGCTCGACCGGGTCCGCCGGACCGCCCTGGACGCCTACGCGCACCAGGACGTGCCGTTCGAGCGGCTGGTGCAGGAACTGCGGCCGGCCCGCGGCCTCGACCGCAACCCGCTGTTCCAGGTGATGGTCGCCGGCCTGTCCGACCCGACCGCCTCGCTCCGGCTGGCCGGGGCGGAGGTCGAACAGCTGGAGGTCGACAACGGCACGGCCAAGGTCGACCTCAGCCTGGTGATCGCCGACCGGCCGGGCGGCCCGGACGGTACGGCCGGCACGAGCGGGACGACCGGCACGACCGGCACCGTGGCCTTCGACACCGCGCTGTTCGACCGCGCGAGCGTGGAGCGCCTGGTCGGCCACTACCTCCGGCTGCTGGACGCCGCGGCCGACGACCCCGACCGTCCCGTCTCCCGCCTGGACCTGCTCACCGAGGCCGAGCGCGAGGCGCTGCTGGTGGCCGCCAACGCCACCGACGAACCCTTCCCCGCCGACCGCTGCGTGCACGAGCTGGTGGAGGAGCGGGCCCGGCTGACCCCCGACGCGGTGGCGGTCCGCTGCGGAAGCGAGCGACTGACCTACCGGGAACTCGACGGCCGGGCCAATCAGTTGGCCCGGCACCTGCGAGCCCGGGGAGCCCGGCCGGAACGCCTGGTCGGCGTCTGCCTGCCGCGCTCGGCGGAGCTGGTCGTGGCCCTGCTGGCCGTCCTCAAGTCGGGCGCCGCCTACCTGCCGCTGGACCCGGACCTCCCGGCCCAGCGGATGTCGTTCATGCTCGCCGACGCCGACGTGCCGCTGCTGCTCACCCGGCGCTCCCTGGCCGACCGGCTGCCGGAACACGGCGCCGAGACGGTGTGGCTGGACGCCGAGGCCCCGCTCGTCGCGGCCCTGTCCGAGGACCGGCTGCCGCCGCTCGCGACGCCCGCCGACCTGGCGTACTCGATCTACACCTCCGGTTCGACCGGCCGCCCCAAGGCCGTGCTGGTCCCGCACGAGGGCGTGGTCAACTACCTGGTGGTCCGCGGCCGCCAGCTGGACCTCGACGGGTCCGACGTCGTCGCCTCGGTGGCCTCGATCTCCTTCGACGTCATCGTCCCCCAGGTGCTCATGCCGCTGGCCTGGGGCGCGAGCGTGGTGATCGCCCCGTCGGAGGTCGCGGTCGACGGCCCGCGCCTGACGGAGATGATGCGCGAGTTCGGCGTGACCACGCTCATGGCCACCCCGGCCACCTGGCTCCTGCTGCTGGACGGCGGCTGGCCGGGCGGCCGGTTCCAGGCGATCTGCGTGGGTGAACCGCTCCAGCCCGCCCTGGCCCGGCGGCTCCTCGACCGGGTCTCCACGCTCTGGAACGGCTACGGTCCCACCGAGGCGTCCGTCGGCTGCGTCACCCGGCGGGTGGACGCCGACCGGGACCTGGCCCGGCCGGGCGGGTCCGTGCCGATCGGCCGGCCGCTCGGCAACCTCCGGATCTACCTGCTGGACCCGGCCGGCGCCCCGGTGCCCGTCGGCGTCCCGGGGGAGATCCACATCGGCGGGGTCGGCGTCACCCGCGGGTACGCCAACCGGCCGGGGCTGACCGCCGAGCGCTTCGTGCCCGACCCGTTCGGCGCGGCCGGCGGTCGGCTGTACCGGACCGGCGACCTGGCGCGGTACCTGCCGGACGGCAGCCTGGTCTTCCTCGGCCGCACCGACGAGCAGGTGAAGATCCGCGGGTACCGCATCGAGCTGGGCGAGATCGAGGCCGCGCTGTGCGCGCAGCCCGGTGTCGCCAGGGCCGCGGTGACGGTGCGCGGCGGCGGGACGGACGCCGAACTGGCCGGCTACCTGGTGTGGCAGGACCGACCGGGTGACCTGGCGGCCCTGCGGCGCGCCCTGCGCGAGACCCTGCCCGAGTTCATGGTGCCCACGACGCTGACCGCGCTCGACCGGATCCCCCTGACCACCAACGGCAAGGTGGACCGCGCGGCCCTGCCCGAGCCCGCCCGCCACGACCACGGGGCCGGTGCGCTCCCGCCACGGGACCTGCCGGAACTCCTGATGACCAGGATCTGGGAGCGCGTGCTGGGCACCCCGCGGGTAGGCGTCCGGGACGACTTCTTCGCGCTGGGCGGGCACTCCCTGAGGGCGGTCGAGCTGGTGGAGGCCGTCCGGCGGGAGTGGGGGGTGACCGTGCCGCTGAACACGGTGTTCCGCCACCCCACCGTCGAGGGGCTGTGCGCGGAACTGCCCAACGCGGCGCGGGCCCTGCGCCGGCTGGTCGTTCCGCTGGCCGAGGGGGACCGCCGCCGGCCGCCGCTGATCCTGGTGCACCCGCAGAGCGGCGACGTGTGCTCCTTCCTCCACCTGGCCGGACAGCTCGCCGAATCCCCGGTTGACGCCGCCCGGCCCGTCTACGGCCTGGAGGCCGTCGGCTACAACACCGACGAGCCGCCCCTGACCACCGTCGAGGAGCAGGCGCGGCGCTACCTGCGGGAGCTGCGGTCCGTCCTGCCCGACGGCCCGTACCTGCTGGCCGGCTGGTCCTTCGGCGGGCTGGTCGCCTTCGAGCTGGCCCGCCTGCTGGAGGAGCAGGGGAACCCCCCGGGGTTCCTCGGGATCATCGACGTCGGAGCGCCCGCGTCCACCGGTGGAACCGCCACCGGGGCGGACGGGGATCTCCACGAGCTCGACGAGGAGGCCGCCCTCGCCCTGCTGCTCCACGACGCGGACGGCCGCGAGCACCTTCCCGAGGGGGTGCGCACCGAACAACTGCGGCGCATGGCACGGGTGTTCACCGCCAACGGCGCCGCCGCCCGGCGCTACCGGTCGACGGCACGGCTGCGGACACCGATCCACCTGTTCACCAGCGCCGAGACCCACCCCGAACTCGGCGGCCCGGTCGTGGTCCCCGCCCGGTGGCGGGACCGTACCCGGGGGTCGTTGAGCGTCGTCGAGGTCCCCGGCAACCACCACGACATGCTGTCGCCGCCGCACGTCGCCCCCTTCGCCGACGCGCTGTCGGCCGTCCTGGAGGAGCTCGGATGAGCGACGAGAAGGAGCTGCCGCTGTCGTCGGCGCAGTCCGGCATCTGGTTCGCCCACCACCTGCGCCCCGGCAGCCCCGCCTACAACACCGGCGAGTACGTGGACATCCCCGGGCCGATCGACCCGGAGCTGTTCGAGACGGCCGTACGGCGCGTGGTGGACGAGACCGAGTCCCTGCGCGTCCGCCTCACCGACGGCGCCGACGGCCCCCGGCAGGTCGTCACCCCATTGCCCGACTGGACGATTCACCACGTCGACCTCACCTCGGCACCGGACCCGCTGGGGGAGGCCGAGCGCTGGATGCGCGCCGACCTGTCCACCCCGCTCGGGCTCACCCGGGACCCGCTGTTCCGCCAGGCCCTGTTCGCCGTCGCGCCGGACCGCTTCCTCTGGTACCAGCGCGTCCACCACATCGTGGTCGACGGCTTCAGCATGTCGCTCATCGCCCGCCGCGTCGCCAAGACCTACACCGGACTGGTCGGGGGCCGGGCCGGGGCAGGGCCGGCCTTCGGGCCGCTGAGCGCCCTGCTGGCGCACGACGCCGCCTACCACGCCTCCGAACAGCCCGAGCGGGACCGGGAGTTCTGGGCGGCCCGGCTGGCCGGACGACCGGACCCGGTCAGCCTCGCCAGCCGCTCGGCGCCCGCCTCGGACGGCTTCCTGCGCCGTACCGGCAGTCTCGACGCGCCCACCCTGGCCGCGCTGCGGCGGGCCGCGCGACCCGCCGGGGCGAGCTGGCCCACCGCCTTCACCGCCGCGGTCGCCGCGTACCTCCACCGCCTCAGCGGCGAACGGGACATCGTGCTCAGCATGCCGGTGACCGGGCGCACCGGCTCCGCCGCGCCGGCCGTGCCCGGCATGGTGGCGAACGTGGTGCCGCTGCGGCTGCGCGTCCACCCCGAGCAGAGCCTGTCCGCGCTCGCGCGACAGGTGGCCGAGGAGGTCGCCGCCCAGCGCGGGCACCAGCGCCACCGCAGCGAGGACCTGCGCAGGGAACTGGACCCGGCCCGCTCGGAGCGGGTCCTGTTCGGGCCCGTCGTCAACATCATGTCCTTCTACTACCACCTGGACTTCGCGGGCGTCCGGGCCACCGTGCACAACCTGTCCAACGGGCCGGTCGAGGACCTCTCCTTCTCCGTCTACGACCGCTCCGACGGCACCGAGCCCCGGCTCGACCTCGACGCCAACCCCGCGCTCTACACCGAGGCCGAACTCACCGCCCACCAGCAGCGGTTCCGCCGCTTCCTGGACGTGGTGGCCGCCGACCCGGACCGGCCGATCGGCCGGCCCGACCTCCTCACCCCCGAGGAACGGCACCGGACCGTCGTCTCCGTCAACCGCACCACGCGGCCCCTGCCGCACCCGACGGTGCCGTCGGCCTTCGCGGCCGAGGTCGCGCGCAGGCCCGAGGCACCCGCCGTGGTGTGCGGCGAAACCACCCTGTCCTACGCCGAGTTGAACGCCCGGGCCAACCGGCTGGCCCACCGGCTCATCGCCCTCGGCGTCCGCTGCGACAGCACGGTGGCCGTGCTCATGGAACGCTCCGTCGACGTGGTGGTGGCGGTCCTGGCGGTCGGCAAGGCCGGCGGCGCCTACGTACCGCTGGACACCCGGGCCCCGGCGGCCCGCCTGCGCCGCGTCCTGGACGACACCGGGGCGGCGGTGCTGCTCACCCACGGGGCCACCCGGGAGCATGCGCCGTCCCTCGGCACCCCCGGGGTCGTCGTCGACGCCGACCCCGGCCTCGCCGACCAGCCGGCCACCGACCCCGTCGTGCCGCTGCGCCCGGACCACCTGGCGTGCGTCCTGTACACCTCGGGCTCCACGGGCACGCCGAAGGGCGTGGCCCTGAGCCACCGCAACGTCATCAGCCTGACCGCGCAAGGCTGTTGGTGCGACGGGGACGGCCCGCGCGTCCTCGCGCACTCCCCGCACGCCTTCGACGCCTCGACCTACGAGTGGTGGGTGCCGCTGCTCAACGGCGGCCGGGTGGTCGTGGCCCCGCCCGGGGAGCTGGCGCTCGCGGACCTCCACCGGCAGATCGTCGACCACCGGGTCGGCGCGCTCTGGCTGACGGCCGGGCTGTTCCGGGTGTTCGCCGAGGAGTCCCCGGGCACGCTGGCCGGGGTCGGCCAGGTGTGGACCGGCGGCGACATCGTGCCGGCCGACGCGGTGCGGCGCGTCCTGGACCGCTGCCCGGACTCCGTGGTGGTCGCCGGGTACGGCCCGACCGAGGCCACCACCTTCACCACCCGCCGGGTGCTCCGCCCCGGCCACGCCGTGCCCGACGTCGTCCCCCTCGGCCGGCCGGTGGACAACCGGCGGGTGTACGTCCTGGACGAGGCGCTGTCCCCGGTGCCGCCGGGGGTGGCCGGCGTGCTGTACGTCGCCGGCGCGGGCGTGGCGCGCGGGTACCTGAACGACCCCCGCCGGACGGCCGCCCAGTTCGTGCCGTGCCCGTTCGGCGAACCGGGCGAGCGGATGTACCGCACGGGCGACGTGGTCCGCTGGAACGCCGAGGGGGAGCTGGAGTTCCTCGGCCGCGCGGACGAACAGGTCAAGCTCCACGGCTTCCGCATCGAACTCGGCGAGATCGAGGCGGTCCTGGCCGGGCACCCCGCCGTCGCCCAGGCGACCGTGGTCGCCGGCCCGGGTGCCTCCTCCGGCCGGCGTCTGATCGGCTACGTCGTCCCGGCCGGGGCCCCGGGGCCCGACCCGGCGCTCGAGCCGGCCTCGGTACGGGAGCACGCCGCCGCGGCCCTGCCGGACTACATGGTGCCCTCGGCGATCGTCGTGCTCGACGCCTTCCCCCTGACGCCCAGGGGGAAGATCGACCGGGCCGCGCTGCCCGTCCCCGACCCCGAGCCGGCACCGTCCGGGCCCGGGCCGCGCACCCCGGCGGAGCGGACGATGTGCGCGCTGTTCGCCGAGGTGCTCGGCCGCCCCGAGGTGGGCGTCGACGACGGCTTCTTCGCGCTCGGCGGCAACTCCCTGCTCGCGACCCGGCTGGTCAACCGGGTGCGGGTGCGGTTCGGCCGGGACCTCACACTCGGCGCCCTGTTCCAGGCGCCCACCCCGGCGCGCCTGGTCGAAGCCCTGGAGGAGGCCCCGGACGCCGCGGCCGTACCGGTCCTCTCACCCCGTACCCGACCCTGAGCCCCTGAGGGCGATCACAGGAAGCACTTCGGCATGGTCCACACCCCCTCCCAGCCCGACGACACCCCGGCACCGCCCGCGACACCGGAAGCACCGACCGCCGTAGCGCCGGCGGAGTCCCAGGTCCGCCGGTACTACCGGCTGGTCGACGCCGGCGACGTTCCCGCGCTGGTCGCCCTGTTCACCCCCGACGCCCGCTACCACCGCCCCGGGTACCCGCCCATGGTCGGGCACGCCGAACTGGAACGCTTCTACCGCGACCAGCGGGTGATCCGCTCCGGCACCCACACCCTGGCCACCGTGGTCACCACCGGCGACGAGGTGGCGGTGCACGGCCTGTTCCGCGGCGTGCTGCACGACGGCGGCGAGGTCGAGCTGCGGTTCGCGGACTTCTTCCGGATGACGCCGCAGGGCCGCATCGCCGCGCGCGACACCTTCTTCCACGTGCCGGCGGTCTGAGGCACAGCCACAACCACAGCCACAGCGGCACCGGCGGCGACCGCCCTCGCGGTCGCGCGTTCACCCCCGACGGGGACACTTCAGCACAGGAAAGCGGGAAGCAGTTGACCCAGACGGTCCTCACCTCCGACATCCCGGCGTTCGTCGGCAGCGGACGGCCACCGTTCGACGCCCGGGCGATCCACGAGCTGGTCGCCGAACAGGCCGTGCGGGCCCCGCACGCGCCCGCCGTCACCTGCGACGGACGGACCCTGACCTACCGGCAGCTCGACGACCGCGCCAACCGGCTCGCCGGGCGGCTGCGGGAGGCCGGACTGGCGCCGGAGGGCGTCGTCGGCGTGCTGGTGCCGCGGTCGCCGGAGCTGATCGTGGCCCTGCTCGCCGTCCTCATCGCGGGCGGGGCGTACCTCGGGCTCGAACCGGACGACCCGGCCGCCCGCCACGCGCTGCTGCTCGAAGACGCCGGCGCGGCCATGGTGATCACCGAGGAGGCCGCGGGGCCCGAGCTGCGGGAGCGGCTGCCCCACGCCGTCGTCACGGTGACGGAGGGCGACCCGGCGCAGGAGCCGGCCACCGCGCCGGCGGCCCCGGCCCGCCCCGGCGACCCGGAGCGGCTCGCCTACGTCAGCTACACCTCCGGCTCCACCGGCGAGCCCAAGGGCGTCGGCGTGCCCCACCGGGCGGTCGACCGGCTCGTCCGGGGTGCGGACTGGGTGGACGTCCGCGCCGAGGACGTCTTCTTCCACCTCGCGCCGGTCGCGTTCGACGCCTCCACCTTCGAGATCTGGACCCCGCTCGTCAACGGCTGCCGGCTGGTCCTCTTCCCCCCGGTCGCCATCACCCTGGAGCACGTGGCGCGGATCGTCCGCGCCGAGCGCGTGACGGTCCTGCTGCTGACCACCGGGCTCCTCCACCAGATGGTGAGCTCCCACCCGGAGGCGTTCGCCGACGTCCGGCACGTCCTCACCGGGGGCGACGTGGCCTCACCGGGCCACGTCCAGCACCTGCTGGCCCGCTACCCGGAGCTGCTCTTCACCAACGGCTACGGGCCGACCGAGAACACCACGTACACGACCTGCTGGACCAGCAGCACCCTCCCCGAGCTGCGGAGCGTGCCGATCGGCCGCCCGATCAGCGGCACCAGGGTCGCCGTGCTCGACGACGAGCTCAGGCCGGTGCCCGTCGGCGAGTGCGGGGAGCTGTACGTGGCCGGGGCGGGCCTGGCCCGCGGCTACCTGGGCCGCCCGGCCGCGACCGCCGAACGGTTCCTGCCCGACCCGTTCGGCACCGAGCCCGGCGCCCGGATGTACCGGACCGGCGACCTCGTGCGCTGGCTGCCGGACGGCACGCTGGAGTTCGTCGGACGCGCGGACGACCAGGTCAAGGTCCAGGGCTACCGCGCCGAACCGCGCGCCGTCGAGGTCGAGTTGGAACGGCTCCCCGGGGTGCGGCACGCGGTCGTGCTGCCGCAGCCCGACCCGGCGGGTGGCACCCGGCTGCTGGCCTACGTCGTGCCCGCGGAACCCGGCCCGGAGGGCAACGCCGACCTCGGGCGGCGGCTGCGCCACGACCTGCGGGAGAGCCTGCCGGACTACCTGATCCCCTGGGCGATCCTGGTCCGTCCCGAGCTGCCGGTGAACCGCAACGGCAAGATCGACCGCCGGGCCCTGCCCACCGCCACCCGGGTCCCGCGCAACGTGCCCAACGAGTTCGTCCCGCCCGTCACCGAGGTGCAGACCCGACTGGCCGACCTGTGGGGCGACGTCCTCGGCATCGAACCGGTCGGCGTCGACGACGACTTCTTCGACCTCGGCGGGCACTCCCTGCTGGCCACCGACCTCCTGGTCGCCACCCAGCGCGAGTTCGACGTGGACCTCCCCGCGCAGACCCTCTACATGTCGCCGACCGTCGCCGAGCTGGCGACGGCCCTCAGCGAGCGGCTGGGGACGGCGGGCCCGGAGGGCCGGGCCGATGCGCCAGGCGGCCCGGCCGACGCGGCGGGGGAGGAGCGGCCCCGATGACGACGGTCCCCCCGACCGCGCGCTGCCCGGTCCTCGCCCCGCAGCCGGTCGACCTGATCGACCCCGACCTCTACCACGCGGGCGGGGCGCACGAGGCCTGGCGACGGCTGCGCCGCGAAGCCCCGGTGAGCTGGCAACCGGTCGGCGACATCGGCTACTGGTCGATCGTCGGCCACGCCGAGGCCAACCGGGTCCTGCGCGACCACGCCACGTTCACCTCCGAACAGGGCACCCTGCTCAACCTCCTCGGCAAGGGCGACCCCGCCGGCGGCCGCCAGATGGCCGCGACCGACCCGCCCCGGCACGCCCACCTGCGCGGCCCGCTCCAGCAGGCCCTGTCGATCAAGACGGTGGAGAACGACCGGGAGGCCATCCGCCGGGTCGTCGTCGACCTGCTCCGGCCGCTGGCCGACGGCGGCCCGTACGACTTCGCCGCCGCCATGGCCACCCTGCCGATGGCGGTGATCGGCACCATGATGACGCTGCCGCAACAGGACTGGCCGCGGCTGGTCCGGCTCGCCCACGCCTGCATCGCCGCGGACGACCCCGAGTTCCAGCTCGCCGACGGGCCCCAGGCCACCCTGGTGACCGCCCACCGCGAACTGTTCGCCTACTTCCAGGACCTCGTCACCGAGCGCCGGCGCGCACCGGGCGACGACCTGGTCAGCGTGCTGCTCACGATGGAACTGGACGGACGCCGGCTGTCGCCGGGCGAGATCGTGTCCAACTGCTACAGCCTGCTGCTCGGTGCGACCGTCACCACCGCCCAGCCGCCGATCGCGGCGATGGCCGAACTGGCCGGAACCCCGGTCCTGGACGACTGGGCGGCCCACCCGGAGCTGCTCGGCAGCGGCGTGGAGGAGGCGCTGCGCTGGGCCTCGCCCACCCAGCACTTCATGCGCCACACCACCCGCGACGTCGAGGTCCGGGGCGTGCCGATCCCCGCGGGGGACGCGGTCGTCGTCTGGCTGGCGTCGGCCAACCGCGACGAGACCGTGTTCGCCGACCCGTACACCTTCGACATCCGACGGCGGCCCAACAAGCACATCGCCTTCGGCGTCGGCGCGCACTACTGCATCGGCCACACCGTCGCACGGGTGGCCCTGCGGATCCTGTTCGCCGAACTGCTCGGCCGGTTCACCGACTTCGAACTCGCCGGGGCACCGCGACGGATGCGCTCGAACGTCATCGCGGGCTTCACCCACCTGCCGGTCAGCGCGCGGACCCGGTAGGGCCCGGCACTCTCACCGCAGCCGAACCAGAGAAGAAACCCCACACGGAAGGTCATCAGTGGACGCTCCGACGGCCCGTACCCGCAACAAGTGGTTCCTGCGCGAGCCGTCGCCGGTGGCGCCGGCGCGGCTGTTCTGCCTGCCCTACTCCGGCTGCGGTGCCAGCATGTACCGCCAGTGGCCGTCCTCGGTCGACGGCGTCGAGGTCTGTCCCGTGCAGCTGCCCGGCCGGGAGAACCGGATGCGCGAGCCCGCCCACACCACCTACCAGGCGCTGGCCGACGACCTCTGCGAGGCGCTGCGCCCCTACCTGGACCGGCCCTACGCCCTGTTCGGCCACTGCGGCTCCGCGCTGGCGGCGTACGAGACCGCCGTACGGGTGGTCCAGCGGGGCGGCCCCGCCCCGACCCGGCTGTTCGTCTCCTCCGAGGTCGCGCCGCAGGACGGCCCCTACGGCCGCTTCCTCGGCATGAACGACGACGAGCTGGCCGACGAACTGCGCGGGCTCGTCGCGGAGTTGGGCGGCACGCTGGAACCGAGCCTGCTCGCGCTCTACCTCGGCGTGCTGCGCAACGACGTCGACATGAACAAGCGCTACCACGTGGCCGAGCCGGTCCGGCTGCCGTGCCCGGTCACCGCCATCGGCTGGACCGAGGACACGGGCATCGAGCCGTCCCTGATGACCGGCTGGCCGGCCTGCGGCGACACCACCTTCGAACTCCTGGAAGGAGGCCACTACCGCTTCATCGAGGCGCCGGCGGACCTGCTGGCGCTGCTGGTCGCGGACCTGGCGCCCACCCGCTCCCGCACGTCCTGACGGCGGACCCGTCCGACCTCGGACGCGGCGCCCGACGCGACGTCCGAATGCCGCCAGCACACGGACCCTTCCACGGGTGACGATCGGGACAGCCCGACCGTACGCCGGCCACGGCCCGCCTTTCCGCGGGCCCGTACGCCTGCTCGTCCCCGCCCGTCGAAGGACCTCCCCGTGAACGACGCCCTCTTCGCCGTTGCCGAAGCTGCCGCCGCCGAACCCGACACCGCCGCGCAGGCCACCGCGGCACCCGCGCCGGGCCCGGCCTCCCCGGGCCCGGCCGCCCTGCCCGCGCTCGCCCCGGTCGACTGGCAGGACGTGCGGGAGCAGTTGGACCGGGACGGGGTGGCGCTCACCGGGCCCCTGCTGTCGCCCGCCCAGTGCCGGGAGCTCGCCGACACCTTCGACGACGACGGCCTGTTCCGCTCCACCGTGGTGATGCAGCGCTACGGCTTCGGCCGCGGCACCTACCGGTACTACGCCGACCCGGCCGCCGTACCGGTCCTGGACGCGCTGCGGGAGCGGCTGTACCCGCCGCTGGCGCGGATCGCCAACCAGTGGGCGGCGCGGCTGGGCGAGCGGACCTTCCCCCTCACCCTCGCCGAGCTGCACGCCGAGTGCGCCGCCGCGGGCCAGCACCGTCCCACCCCGCTGGTCCTGCGCTACGGTCCGGGCGACCACGCCTGCCTGCACCAGGACATCTACGGCGACCTCGTCTTCCCGCTGCAGGCCACGATCATGCTGGAACGGCCCGGCGAGGACTTCACCGGCGGCGAGAACGTCTTCGTCGAACAGCGGCCCCGCTCGCAGTCCCGCGCGATCGTGGTGCGGCCGCGGCTCGGCCAGGCCCTGGTCTTCCCCGTCCAGCACCGCCCCGTCCAGGGCAGCCGCGGCTACCGGCGCCACCCGATGCGCCACGGCACCAACGCCGTCGAGTCCGGGCGCCGCACCACGCTCGGCGTGATCTTCCACAACGCCCGCTGACCGCGCGCCCGCCCGCTCACCCCCAGGACACCCCGTGAACACCCTCGCCCCCGAGACCGTCCCCGACACCGCCGCCGGCACCGTCCAGGCCGCCGTCCGCGCCCTCGACACCGCCGACTGGACCGCCCTGACCGCCGAACTCGACACCCACGGCTGCGCCCCGACGCCCCGCCTGCTCGACCCCGCCCAGTGCCGGGAGCTCGCCGCGCTCTACGACCGGCCCGAACTGTTCCGCACCACCGTCGACATGGCCCGCCACCGCTTCGGCTCCGGCCAGTACCGCTACTTCACCCACGACCTGCCCGAAGCCGTCGCCGCCCTGCGCGAGGCCCTCTACCCCCACCTGCTCACCGTCGCCCGCACCTGGGCCGACAAGCTCCGCCGCCCCGCCCCCTGGCCCGACACCCTCGCCGAGTGGACCGCCATGTGCCACGCCGCCGGCCAGGACAAGAGCTCCCAGATCCTGCTGCGCTACGGCCCCGGCGACTGGAACGCCCTGCACCGCGACGTCTTCGGCGACCTCGTCTTCCCCCTCCAGGTGGTCATCGGCCTCGACGCCCACGGCACCGACTACACCGGCGGCGAGTTCCTCCTCGTCGAACAGCGCCCCCGCGCCCAGTCCCGCGGCACCGCGACCGTCGTCCCCCAGGGGCACGGCCTGATCTTCACCACCCGCGACCGCCCCGTCCCCTCGGCCCGCGGCCACCGCGCCGGCCCCGTCCGCCACGGCGTCAGCACCGTGCGCAGCGGCCGCCGCCACACCCTCGGCCTCGTCTTCCACGACGCCTGAGGCCCCGCCGCCATGGCCGCCACCGGCACACCCGGGCCCGCCGCCGACACCGCTGCGCCCACCGTCGGCACCGCCCCGGTCCCGTCCCGCCGCTACACCCTGACCGGACCCGACAACCGCCCCTACTCCAGCACCACGCCCGGCACCCTCGGCGGCCACCGCCGGGGCCGCCTCTACGGCCGCCTCGACTGCCCCTCCGCCCTGCGCACCATCGCCGCCGGCGGCTACGTGCGCCACCGCGTCTTCTTCGCCGACGAGGCCACCGCGATCGCCGCCGCCTATCGGCCCTGCTCGGTGTGCCTGCCCGAGAGGTACCGGCAGTGGAAGACCCGCCGGAAGGACCGCACCCCGTGAACCCCCGCCCCGCACCCGACCGCTCCCCGCTCCTCCCCGCACCCGGGCCGACCGCCTATGGCGACCTCCCCGCACCCGCCCCCCACACCGCCCCCGAACTCGCGGCCCTGCTGCGCCTGCTCGCCGACCACCGCCGCCCACCCCCGCACGGCGTCGCGATCGGCCACAGCCGCGACGACGCCTCCCGCGCGGCCGCCGCCGCCTTCGCCGACGCCTGGCAGGCCGCCGGCCACGCCGTCCTGGCCGTCGTCGACTGGCCCGAACAGGCCGCCTCCTGGCTGCGGCCCGCCCACCGCCTCACCGCCCCCGAACCCGACGCCCTCGTCATCGCCGCCGCCCCGCTCGGCTGGGCCCAACTCGCCCGACGCCTGCGCCACAGCACCCCCTGGCGCCCGGACCGCACCTTCGGCTTCGCGTCCCTCGCCGAGCCGGTCGCCGCCGCGCTCGCCGGGCCCGGCGTCCTGGACGGCGTACGCGGCGCGAGCGCGGACGGCGGCACCTGGCGCATCGCCTCCCGCTGGACCGACTCCTTCCCGCCCGCCACCCCGGGCGCCGCCGCGTGACCACTACCCCCGAGGCGACCGGAGCGGCCCCCGCCGGGGCTGCCCCCGTCGCCTCGCCGGAGTCGGGAACGCGCTACTGACGGGCCCCCACCGCCGCCCCGAGCCCGAGCAGCGCCACCCCGGCCACCCCCGACAGCCCCCGTTGCACCTTGCGCCGCAGCAGGACGCGCTGGATCGCGCCCAGGACCGCGACCACCACGACGTACCAGGCCAGGGCCAGCAGCCAGAACAGCCCGGCCAGGAGCACGTGCTGGGAGAGCTCGGACATGCCGGGCAGCTGGAACTGCGGGAAGAGGGAGAGGTAGAAGGCGGCGACCTTCGGGTTGAGCAGATTGCTCAGCAGGCCCTGGCGGAAGTCCGCCCCGCTGTCCGGCGCCCCGCCACCGCCGCCACGGCCGTGGCCGGCGGGCTGCGCGGCCGTCGCGTCGTCAGCTCCGTCCTCGCGTCGGCCGAGGCGGATGAAGTCGATCAGGGACCGGATGCCCAGGTAGGCGAGGTACAGGGCGCCGGCGATCCGCACGGCGGTGTAGAGCACTTCGGAGCCCGTGAGCAGCGCGGTCAGGCCCGCGACGGCCGCGCCGGCGAGGACCGCGTTGCCGAGCATGATGCCCATCGCGGTCGCGGCCGCGCCCCGGCGGCCGCCCCGTGCCGCGTTCCGCAGCAGGAGCACCAGGTCGGGGCCCGGAACAACGATGATCAGAAGAGAAGCGAGTACGAACGTCAGTAGCTGCGCAGTCATACACCAATCATGGCGCGGTTGAGAAGGGTTTTGGGCAAGTTGGTGAGAACGGCCGGTTCCTCCGTGTCCCGAAGCGTGGCGGTCGTCTGCATTCAGGGGACTTGTCCGTTCGACTGCCGCCGCCGTTCTCATATTCCGTCAGAAACCCTCTCAGCATGTGAGACCGGCGAAATCGGACCATGCGGTCCCTGGTCGATTCGCAGACTTACCGATGTGAATGCCACGAGGCCTTCCGCGCTTGTTAGAGTCGAATCACCCGAAGCAACCCGGGTCTCCGGAGTTCGGCATCCGGAGTCGCACGACTTCTTCGACCCGCACGCGACCGTGATGGAGTGAGATCGCATGAAGTCCCGACTCGACCGCTACGAGGAATTCATCGAGAAGGAGTACCGGGCCGGCCTGACGAAGCCCGACGAGTACTCGCTCGACGACGTCACCCCGGACCTTCGAAAGCGTCTCTCCGAAGGGAGGTTCAAGCGCATCGTCTTCACCGGAATGGGCTGCTCGGCCATCGTCTCGGATATCGTCCGCGGCTACTTCACGGAGATCGGCCTGCCCCTCGAAGTGCACGTCGTGAACGACTACGACTTCCGCTTCCTGGCCGCTCCCTCGGTCCTCGAGGACGAGGCGACCCTGTACATCATCAGCTCGTACAGCGGGCACTCGCAGGAGCCGGTCCTCGCCTACCAGCGGCTTCGCGCCGTCCGGGACCAGGTGCTCCTGCTCACCTCCGGCGGCAAACTGGCCGAGCTCGGGCGGGCGGACGGCGCCTCCATCGCCTACTGGCGGCTGCGCGAACCGGACCGCGAGTACCCGCTCTTCCACGTCTCGCAGTACTTCGCCATCCTGATGGACATGTTCCACGAATTCGGGGTGCTGAGCGACGACCACCACGCCCGGCTGGGCGAATTGGCGGGCCTGCTCGAGGCGGATTTCGAGGAGAACGGCCGCGAGGCCGCCCGTCGGATCGCCGACGCGAGCGAGGACGCGAACATCATCATGATCGCGTCCCCGAAATGGCACGAGAGCCTGCTCAAGCTGGCCAAGATGCACTTCAACGAGATGGCCATGGTTCCGACCGCCCGGAACTACTTCCACGAATTCTGCCACAGCGAGGTGGCCACGCTTTCCGACCCGGTGCGGAAGCACAGCACGGTCTGGTTCTCCGACGCGGACGACGACGAGTACACCCTCGCCAAGGGTGAGAACCTGCAGCGTCTGCTGACCGACGACCGACCGGAGAACC
Organism: Kitasatospora sp. NPDC058184; assembly: GCF_042883725.1. Taxonomy (NCBI): domain Bacteria; kingdom Bacillati; phylum Actinomycetota; class Actinomycetes; order Kitasatosporales; family Streptomycetaceae; genus Kitasatospora; species Kitasatospora sp. NPDC058184. Next base: position 57,695 of record NZ_JBHVVE010000032.1, on the reverse strand, counting down.
GGAACATCCGGTTCTCCCGGGTGCACCTTTCGGAGGGGGACTTCCTCCGGAAGTACTTCACCGCCCTCAACGTGGTGCAGCACGCGGCACTCCGCCTCGGCCGGCACCACGAGACGCGGTCGCGCGACCTCATCTCCGAATCCGCCGGAAACCCCTGGTACCACAGCACCACCATCGAGTCCGAGCTGACGGCGTAACACCCGGACGGAGAGAACGGAGAGGACTGTGGTGGCGGACATGGATGACACCAGTCCGCTGCACCTGTTCGACGTCACAGGCAAGGTGGCCCTGATCACTGGGGCCACCCGCGGGCTGGGCCAGGCCATCGCGGCCGGCCTGGCCCGCGCCGGTGCCAGAGTGATCGTCGCCGGGCGCAGCAGCGAAGCAGCAGACGCGGTCGCCGGCAAACTGGCCGTCGACGGAGGATCCGCCGTCGGTGTCGGGCTGGACGTGACGCGGGAAGCAGAGGTCGAGGACGTCCTCTCCCGTGCGGTGCGCGAACACGGCGGACTCGACATCGTCGTCAACAACGCCGGCATCATCGACAGGTTCCCGGCCGAGGACTACCCGGCCGAGACCTGGCAGCGCGTCATCGACACCAACCTGACCGGCGCGTTCCTCGTGTCACGCGCCGCCGGGAGGGCCATGCTCCGGCAGGGCAGCGGAAAGATCGTCAACATCGCATCGGTCCTGGCCCACAGCGGTGGCCGCAACGTCGTCGCCTACGCGGCGAGCAAGGGCGCGCTGGTACAGCTCACCCGGTCCTGTGCGGCGGAGTGGGCCGGGCGGGGCGTCCACGTGAACGCGATCGCCGCCGGCTACTTCGAGACGGACCTGACCGCCGGTCTGCGCACGGACGCGCAGCGCAGTGCGGGCCTGCTCACCCGGGTACCCGCCGGCCGTTGGGGCAGGCCCGAGGAGCTCGTCGGGACCGTGCTGTACCTGGCCTCGGAGGCGTCCAGCTACGTCCACGGAGCCGTCATCGAGGCGGACGGCGGATGGACCGCCGCATGAACAGTCACCGCATGAACACCCACCGCATGAACAGTCAGCGCATGAACACCCACCGGGTGAACACCCACCGATCCCACGACCGGCCCGAACACGGGAGGAGGCACCGATGAAGCCGCACGCGCGGAGGCTCGACGGGTTCCGGCAGTCGACCATCAGGGCCATGACCGAGCGGTGCGTCGCCGTCGGCGGCATCAACCTCGGCCAGGGCCTGTCCCGCACGCCGCCCCCGGACGACCTGCTCGACCACGCGACCGCACACTTCGCGTCCGCCGACCACTCCTACAGCCCCGCCCACGGAGACGCCGTCCTCCGGCAGGCCGTCGCGCGGAAGCTGGCGGAGTACAACGGAGTCCACGTCGACCCGGAGCACGGGGTGGTGGCCACCATCGGCGCCACCGGCGCGTACAACGCGGCGGTACTGGCCCACCTCGACCCGGGAGACGGCCTGCTCCTGCCCGAACCCTTCTACGGCTACCACCGCACCGTGGCGGAGATCCACGGGGTCGTTCCCCAGCCGGTCAGGACGGACGCCCCCGGGTTCCGGATCGACAGGGCGGCCCTGGAGGCGGCCACGACGGACCGCACCAGGGCGATCGTGCTGTGCACACCCGGCAATCCGTCGGGCCACCGGATGCCACCGGACGAGATCGAGGAGGTGGCGCGCTTCGCAGCGGACCGGGACCTGCTGGTGATCACCGACGAGATCTACGAGCACCTCTACTACGGGGACGAACCGCACCGCTCGCCGGCGTCGTTCGACCTGCTGCGCGACCGCACGATCACGGTTTCCGGCCTCTCCAAGACCTACAGCATCCCCGGATGGCGGCTCGGCTACGCCGCCGGACCCCCGGAGCTGATCGCGCCGTTGCGCATCGCCGCCGACGCGCTCTCGGTGTGCGCCCCCACCCCGCTGCAGCAGATCGCCGCACGGGCGTTCACCCTGCCGGACTCCTTCTACGCGCGGACGCGCCAGGACTACCGCCGCAAGCGCGACCGGATCGCCGCGGCGTTCCGCGACGCGGGCCTCGCGACCAACGACCCGGAAGGCGCCTACTACCTCCTGGTGGACGGGACTCCGCTGGGCGGCGACAGCGGCGAGGTCGCGGAGACGATCCTGAGTGCCGCCGGCATCGCCACCATCCCGGCCGACGCGTTCCATCTCGGGCCGGCCCCTTATCCCTACGTCCGCGCGTGCTTCGCCCTGACCGACGCCGACATCCTCCGCGTAGAGGAGCACCTCTCCGAGGTGAAGTGGCCCTGACCGCCGCGGTCTAGCAGGCCGGCCGCCGCCCCGCCGCGGCGAGGCACCGGCGGCCGGCCGCCTCGCCGGCGGCCGGCCGACAGCCGCGATCAGCACTGCCCAACGGGCCCGCCCCTGGCCGGGATTGGCGTACCTCTCCGCCCGCAGCACCGCGGACTCCGGCGTCCGGGCGGTACGCGACCGCTATCCGGCGACCCCCTCCCTGTGGGCGGTCTGCGTCCACGCCGGCGCATGGCGTGCGCCCGTCGCGCCACGGCATCCGGGCCAGCCCGCGACACCCTGCTCGTGCCGGGAAGTCCCCGTTCCCGGCCTCTGGAACGAGCTTCAGCGGCGTGAGCCGTAGCCCCAGTGGTGGTCCGGGTAGTCGCCGCACGGGTACTGCATCAGCGGGGCCTGCGGGGCGTTGCTGCCGTGGGAGACGGCGAGGCACTGGCGGCTGTTGCCGTTGACGAAGCGGATGCCGTGCGGCCAGTTCTCGATCTTCCAGGCCTGCCCGGGGTGGTTCCGGCACGCCGACTGGACGACCTGGGCGGTGGCCTCGGTGCTGGAGTCCTGGACGGAGAGACAGAGGGCGCTGTTGTAGCTGACGATCCGGTAGTAGGTGTCGCCGTCGGCGTCCGTGTAGGCCTGCTGGGTCTGCCAGAAGTGGTCGGGGAAGTCCCCGCAGGGATACTGCTGGACCTGCGCGCCCTCCTCCCGGCTCCCGCCGGGCGTGGCGATGCACTGCAGGCTGTTGTTGTTCCTGATCGCCACCGATCCCGTCGGCGGGACGAGCGGGGTGCCGCCGAGGCGCCCCGGTGCCGGGAACATGGACGCGGAGGCGGACGCGGCGGCGGTGGGCACCGGGGGCGGCGCGGGTCGGTCGCCCCCGGTCGAGGCCGGAGGGCCGGTGGCTTCCGACAGGGCACGGGGCGGCTCGCCGGGAACCGTCGGACCGGGCTGTGCCGCTGCGCTCCGAACCCCCGCCGCCGGAGCCGGCCCGCCGTCCGGTGGGGGCGCGGTCGACGCCGTGGCCGGTCCGTCGCCGGGGGGCCGCGCCGACGGGCTGCCCGCCGGTGGCGCGGACGGTTCGGCGCTCGTGCCGGGCGTCGGCGCGGCGTCGGTACCGGCCGCCAGGGGGAGCGCGCCGGAGGAGGCGGGCACCGGGCGCAGCTGTACGCCCACCAGCACGCCCGCCAGCACCAGGGCTCCGGCCAGGACCGCCGCCGCGCCGACGGCCGCGCCCGTCCTGACGGTCCGACGCCCCGGTGCCCCGGCGGGCTCGGTGGGGTAGGGCGGATCGACGGGCGGCAGGTCGTCGAACGCCAGGCCCGGCGGGAAGAGGCCGGTCGGGCGATTGTCCGTGACCGGGACCAGCTCACCGCGGACAACCACGGCGGCGGTCGTCGCCGGGGCCATCCGGGCCACCTCCAGGTACCGGCCGGCCAGGGCCGTGCGTACCGCGAGGAGGTCCGTGTGCAGGCGCCGGAGCACGGGCAGGTGCGCCGGCACCCCGTCGGCCACCGCGGGCTCCGCACCCGGCTGTCGGCCACCGTCGGCCCCGGCCGGCGACTGCTCCTGGTCGACCAGGAGCCCCATGGCGCGTTGCTCCTGCTCCGCGGTCCGCCGAGCGTCGTACGCGCTCTCCCGGATGCGGCGCACCTCGTCCAGGCAGCGCGTCGCCTCCAGCAACCGGGCCCGCCGCTGCCCCGCATCGCCCCCGCCGGGCGGCAGCGGCGCGAGGGGGGACGTCCCGTCCGCTCCGGCGGAGCCCAGTTCACCCCGCAGCTCGGCCACGATGGCGATCAGCACGCGGATCAGTTCCTCCGCCTCCGCCACGCCGGCCTCGGCCTGCCGTTGCGCCTGCCTGGCCAGATCCAGCGCCTGCCGCGCGTCCGACCGCCCTGCCGCGGGCGACGGGAGCCCCCTGGCCGCCAGCCCGGCCCGTTCGTGCAGCTGACCGGCCCGGGCCAGGAGCACCGCCTGGGCCCGGGGGTCCGTCACGCGGTCGTGGATCAGCTGCCGGAGCAGGTGCCACGGGATGTCCTTCTCCGCGGAGCGGTACTCGCTCCAGCTGGTCCTGCCGGCCGGGTACCGGCGCGCGAGTTCGCGGACGGTGAGCCCGGAGGTCACCTCCCGCACCAGCCCGGCCAGGTCGTTCGCCTGCTCGGTCTCGCCCTTGAACCGCCCCTGTGGGCGTCCGGCGCTCCCCATTCCCTGCCCCCTGCCGTGTCCGTGGTCAATCCGGGTTGTCCGCTGTTCACCTGGGCCGCGGCCGAGTCTTGTAGATGGACAATCAAATACGCCCGCACTGTGGGAACTCCACCGGGTCTTCGGACAACTTGTCGGAGCCTGCCTGCGACGGGACACGCCGGCCGGGACCTCCGGTGCCGGAGCCGGGGCTGCGCCGTCCCGCGGCGGCGGTCACCCGACGGCCCCGGACCTCGGCAACCACCGCACTCGAAGGAGCTCTCGATGATCAGGAAGCAGCTCGCGACGGTCCTCGCGGCCACCGTCCTCGCCGGAGGTTTCGTCGGCCTCTCCGCCGGCGCGGCCCACGCCTCCGCCCGGGTCAACAAGTGCGGGAGTGCGTACGACTTCAAGTGGAGCTGGGACATCACCGACAACTCCAGCGCGGCTCCGGTGGTCGGCTTCATCGACATCTACTACAACAGCGGGAACGGGTACAACTGTGCGATCGCCCGCGGACGCGACGCGGCCGTCACCGGCCAGCACGAGATCTACGTCGCGATACGGCGCTCCGGAACGGACGGCTGGATCGAGAACGGCCTCGGCAGCAACTACACCCAGTACGCGGGCCCGGTCTACGCGTATGCCAAGGGGGCCTGCATCGACTTCGTCGGTGGGCTGAAGTACAACGAGTTCACGGGGCAAGGGGGTTCGGGCTACGGTTCCAAGCACTGCGGCTGAACCATCGCCGGGCGGCAGGGCCCGTTCGAGCGGGCCGGGCGCCGCCCTCTGACGGGCGCCGGGGAGTCCGCACCACGAACCCCGAGCGCCGCGACCGGGCGGCCGACCGACGACAACGGGGGCGGTCGGCCGCCCGACGTACCACCCGGCGGCGACGCGATCCAGCAACGCACCACCCGCCGCCGGCAGTTCCGCGCGGATCGCGGAAGCGGTCCGCGAACCCCGGCACTCGAAGGAGTTCTCGATGATCAGGAAGCGTCTCGCGACGGTCCTCGCGGCCACGGTCCTCGCCGGAGGCTTCGTCGGCCTCTCCGCCGGCGCGGCCCACGCCTCCGCCCGGGTCAACAAGTGCGGGAGCGCGTACGACTTCAAGCGGAGCTGGGAGATCAACGACATCCACAACGTGGCCGCGGTGGTCGGCTTCATCGACGTCTACTACAACAGCGGAAACGGGTACAACTGCGTGATCGCCCGCGGGAACGACGCGGTCGTCAGCGGCCAGCACGAGATCTTCGTCGAGATACGGCGCTCCCGCGACAGCACCTGGATCAAGGACGGTGTCGGCAGCAACTACACCCAGTACGCGGGCCCGGTCTACGCGTACGCCAAGGGGGCCTGCATCGACTTCATCGGGGGGCTGAAGTACAACGAGTTCTCCGGCACCGGTGACACCGGCTACAGCTTCGAGCACTGCGGCTGAGCCGTGGCCGGGCGGCAAGGCCCGCTGGAGCCGGTCCGGCCCGCCCGAGGCCTGCGCGCGTCGGGTGGGGTTATCCCCACCCCGCGCACGCCGGTCGCCACCATGGTTCGTGCCCACCCGCCGTTCCTAGCCTGGACCCCGTCGCTGACGGACACGATCCACGAGGGATGGCAGCACCATGGCAGCCCGCCACCACCGCCAGGAGTACGAACCGCCCGAGCCTCACGCCCCCGCCCGCCCCGCGATCGGACCGCGCGCGGTGCGGCGCGGCGGCGAGACGGTGCACGCGGTGCGCGGGGTCGACCTCGCGCCGGGCCGCGGCAGCTCCACCGCCCCGTCGGGGGCGGCGGCATGAGCAACGGACTCGCGCGCGCCTCGGTGCGCTTCCGGCCGCCTTCCTTCGCGGGGACCTTCGTCGCCCTGCTGTTCGGCGCCGCGGTCATCATGGGTTGCGGCACCCTGTTGCAGACCGGCATCACCGCGAGCGTGCCCCCGGTGCGCTACGCGCAGGCGCCGGTCGTCGTCGCGGCCGGTCCGGACATCGGGATCGTCCGCAAGGTCAACAAGAAGGAGAAGGCCGTCGACCGGCCGGTGCCCGACCGGCCCCGGGTGGACGCGGCCCTGGCCCAGCGCATCGCTGCCCTGCCCGGTGTCGCGGCGGCCCGTCCCGACACCGCCTTCCCGATCCAGCCGGGTCCGGCCGCAGCCGGCCTGACCGGGCGCGGGTACGCGGCGCTCGGCATCGCCGGCGGTGCGGACACCCTGGTCGAGGGCCGCGCCCCCGGCCCGGACGAGGTGGTCCTGGACGCCGCCACCGCACGGGACGCCCGGCTGGCACCCGGCGCGAGCCTCACCCTGGTCGCACCCGGCGGCAGCGGCACCTACCGGATCTCCGGCCTGGCCGCGCCGCAGAACGCCGGCCCGACGGCCTGGTTCGCCGACGCGGTGGCCGGGCAGCTCTCCGGTCACCCCGGCCGGGTGGACGCCATCGCCGTCCAGCCGAGCGAGGGCGTCGGCGCCAAGGACCTCGCCCGCCGGCTCCGCGAGGCCCTGCGCGACACCGCCGGCCCGCAGGCCTCCGGGGCGTCGCCCACCGGGATCAGGGTGGTCACCGGCGAGGACCGCGGCTCCGTCGAACAGCCTGGGCTCGGGCAGAGCCGGACGCTGCTGTCGTCTTCGTGGTGGTGTCCACCGTCGCTCTGGCCGTCGGTCAGCGGGCCCGCGAGTTCGCCCTGCTGCGCGCCGTCGGCGCGACCCCCCGCCAGATCCGCCGCACGGTCGCCACCGAGGCGATGCTGGTGGCACCCCTCGCCGGCCTGCTCGGCCTCGTCCCGGGCGTGGCGCTGGCCCGCTGGTGGTTCGACGGACTGGTCTCCCGCGGCGCCGTCCCCGAGGGCGTCGAACTGGACGTCGGACCGGTCCCCGCGCTCGTCGCCGTCGCCACCTGCTCGCTGGCCGCGCTGGCCGCCGGCTACCTCGCCGCGCACCGTCCCTCCCGCCTGCGCCCCGGCCAGGCACTCGGAGAGGCCTCGGTGCCGGCCGGACGGGCGGGCGTGGTGCGGGCCCTCCTCGGCCTGGCGGCCGTCGTGGGCGGCGTCGTGCTGGCCGCCGTCGCCGCCGGCCTGAGCGGTGAGAACGCCGCCAACACCGCGCTCGGCGTGGTCATGTGCTTCCTGGTGGCCACCGCCCTGCTCGGCCCCTGGGTGGCCCGGGTCGCCGCCGGGGTGCTCGGCCTGCCGCTGCGGGCGGGCGCGGGCGGCACCGCCGGATCGCTGGCCGCCGACAACGCCCGGGCCGACGCCCGCCGGCTGACCTCCGCGATCACACCCATCGTGATGGTCAGCGCCTTCTGCGGCACCATGCTGTTCATCCAGAGCAGCGTCGGGCACGCCACCGGCGAACAGCTGCGTGCCGGGGTCGTCGCCGACCACGTGCTCGGCTCCACCGGTCGCGGCCTGCCCGCCGCCACCGCCGAACGGGCCGCCGAGGTGCCCGGCGTCGAAGCCGCCGTGGGCGTGCTGCGCACCGGAGCCGTCTACCGCTCCGACGGGAAGCTCCGCTCCGCCAACGCCCTCGGCGTGTCCGGCGATCCGACGAGGCTGCCCCGGGTCCTCGACCTGGGCGTGCGCAGCGGCTCGCTCGCCGACCTCGCCCGGGGCACGGACACCGTCGCCCTCGACGCGGCCCTCGCCGACAGGCTCGGCCACAGCGTCGGCGACCGCGCCTCCTTCTGGCTCGGCGACGGCACCCAGACACAGCTGACGGTCGTCGCCACCTACGAACGCGGCCTCGGCTTCGGGCAGTTGATCCTGCCCCGGGCCGCCGTCGCCGCACACGCCGCCGTCGCCTACGACAGCCAGGTGCTCGTCGCGGACGCACCCGGAGCCGACCGCGCGGACGTCGCCGCCCGGCTGGCGAAGCTCCCCGCCGAGGCCTCCACCACCGGGGCCGCCACGGTCGTCGGGCTCACGGTGGCCGACCGCGCCGGGTACGTCGCGCAGACCGACCGCAGGCGCGAGGCCGGCGACTGGGCGAACTCCGTGATGGCGGCCGTCCTCGGCGGCTTCGCCGCGATCACCGCCGCCAACACCCTGGTGATGACCGTCCTGGACCGCGGCCGCGAGGTGGCCCTGCTCCGCCTCACCGGCGCCACCCGCCGCCAGATACGCGGCATGATGCGCTGGGAGGCCCTGCTGGTGGCCGTGACCGGGCTGCTGCTCGGCGGCCTGATCGCCTGGATCACCCTGGTCCCGATCGCCCGGGGCCTCGCCGACGCCCCGCCGTACGTCCCGCCCGGCACCGCCCTGCCGCTGGCCGCCGCGGCCGTGGTCCTCTGCCTCGCCGCGACGGCCCTGCCGACCCGCGCCCTGCTGCGCTCCCGCCCGCTCGCGGCGAGCGGCCGGCGGTAGGTGGACAGGGGTAGGGGAACCGTCGGATCGGGGGCGGGACGCCCGGCCGCCTGCCGCCGGACGGGTGAACCCTGCGCGGGCCGGTTGGCGCCCCGGCTGCCGCTTCGCCACCATGACGTCCGCGAACCACCGTGCCCGTCCGTCCGACGCCGACGGCGGGCGGTGACCCGCCCGAGAGCCGCCGGTGCCTGCCGACCGCACCGCAGCCATCCGACGATCCCAGGGGGAACCGTTGCCCCAGACCGAGAACCTCACAATCACTGTCCCCGGAGCACGGCTGGTCCCGATGCACCGCATGGAGCTGCCGTCCGTGGGGCCGCCGCGCCGTGAGCAGCTGCCGAACGGCACTCCGATCTGGCTGGTCACGCGCTACGACGACGTCCGCCGGGCTCTCGTGGACGCCCGGTTCAAGCGGTCGCTGCTGTTCGCCCCGGACGCGCCGCCGCTGAGTGACACGCCCAATCTGGGCAGCGACCGGGACTCGATGTTCCACAAGGACGGGATCGAGCACCACCGGATGCGCCGCGTCTTCCAACGGGCGTTCACCCCCGGCGCGATCGAGCGGTCGCGTCCGTGGGTGACCTCCGTGGTCGACCGGCTGCTGGACGACCTCGTGCGGCTCGGCGCCCCGGCCGATCTGGTCACCGGGTACACCAGGCCGCTGCCGGGCGCGGTGATCGCCAGGATGATGGACCTCCCCGGCGAGGACCTCGGACGCGTCCGGGACTGGACCGAACTCGCCTTCGCCACCGCCGACCGCGACCCCGCCGAAGTCAGCCGCGCGATGCGGGAGTTCACCGCGTACGTGGCCGGGCTGCTCGCCGACCGCCGACGCGCACCCGGCGACGACCTGGTCAGCGCCATCGTCCGGGCCGCGGACCGCGAGGGTGAGGTGTCCGAGCGCCAACTGGTCAACCTGGTGTGCGGGTTGATGGTGGCCGGACACGAGACCAGCATGACCACGCTGGCCAACGCGGTGCTCTACCTGCTCGCCGAACGCCCCGACGCCTGGAGGCGCATCGGCTCGGACGAGGCGGCGGCCGCCCTGGCGGCGGAGCGGCTGCTGCACACCATCCCCCTGGGGGCCAACAGGGAACGCCCCGGAAGCCTCCTTCGTACCGCCGAGGAGGTCGAGCTGGGCGGCGTGACCATCGGCGCCGGCGACATCGTCGCGGCCGACCGCACCACCGCCAGCCGGGACCCCGGCGTCTTCCCACCCGATTCCCTCAGCCGGCTGTTCGACCCGCTGGAAGCCGGCACCCTGGCCTTCGGCGCCGGTCCCCACTTCTGCCCCGGCGCGTGGCTGGCCCGCCTCCAGATGCGGATCGCCCTCCACCGTCTCGCCGCCCGCCTGCCCGGCCTGCGCCTCACCCTGCCGACCACCGGGATCGAATGGCGGCTCGGCACCTCCACCCGCAGCCCCCTGCACCTGCCCGCCACCTGGTGACGGACCGGCCTGGTGCCGGACCGGCCGCCACCGATGCTCCGGGACGGCCGTCCTCGTGAACGCCGGTGTCCCGGAGGTCAGGCGGTCGCCGTTGGCAGCCTGCTCGGGTGTCCGCGGGACGGCGACGAGGCCGACCTCGTAATGCAGCGTCTCCATAACGGAGTTCATCCCGGCGTGCGATACGAAGGCGGTGGCATGGCGGAGTACCGCCAGTTGCGGGAACCGCGACCGGATGTCCACCCGGCTCGGGATGGCGCCGAGTACGGCGGCATCCGTATCGCCCACGGTCATCGCCGGCTGCCAGGGCCCGTCGGCGATGGCGTCGATGCAGGCGCGGTAGAACTCCGGGCGACCGTTGAAGACGGTGCCCAGTGAGACATACAGCAGTGGCGCGTCGGGGTCGGGCGGCGACCAGTGCTCGGTCTGCTCGCGACTGCCCATCGAGGGGCCGACGAAGTGAAAACGTTCGTCGAAGCTGTCAGCGGCCGGCTGGAACTCTCGCGGGACGAACACGAGGTTGAGCCCGTCCGCCATCGTCATGGTGTCGGCGACACCGAGCGGGACGCCGTACTCGGTGGAGAAGGCCTCACAGTCAGTGTCAGCACGGGGACACCCTGGCGGCACCAGCGCCGCAACGCCATCGAGATTCGCGACTCGCCGCAGCCACCGGCGGCGATGATGCCCGGGCCGCCGTCGAGCCCCGCAGTTCGACGTCCTCACCGCCGGCGACCCCCGATACGCCGTTGGATCGGTCATCCGCGCTCTTTTCGTACGACTTTTCGGAGTGGACGGTCAGTTTGCGAGAGCGGCGTATTCATCTTTCCTGCGCGGATCCATTTCAGGAATCCGGTCGATAGCACATCACGGCGACTGGATGTCAATTGGTCGGCGGCTTCGTCACGCTTACGGATTACCACGAGACATCTGGCCTCGATGTTTCGTGGAACGATGCGACGGTACTGAAAAATGACGGACCGGCAGGGGAAGGAAAAGAACCATGGGAGCCTCTCGCGGCGGACCGATCGAATCCGGGCGGAGCACCCTGCTGTGACCGTCACCGTGGAGCAGACGCTGCACCACCAGACCGGCGCCGGGCTGCCCGTGCCGTTCGCCGTCGCCGGGACGGGGGTGCACCTTCCGCCGACCGTCGTGACCAACGAGCAGCTCACCCGCACCCTGGACACCAGTGACGAGTGGATCACCAGCCGCACCGGTATCCGTGAGCGCCGGCGGCTGGCCCCGGACCTGGCGACCTCCGACATGTGCGTCGCCGCGGCCCACCCGGCCCTGGAGGCCGCCGGGGTCGGGCCTGCCCAGCTGGACGCGGTCGTCGTCGCCTCCTACACCGGGGACCAGCCGCTCCTGTCGACCGCGTTGATCGTCAAGGACGCCCTTGGCGCCCACCGCGCCCTGTCCCTGGACGTCACCCAGGCGGCCTGTGCCTCCGGCGTCCAGGCCGTGCTGATCGCCGCCCACCTCCTGCAGAACCCCTCCATCAGCACCGTCCTGCTGCTCGCGGCCGACTGCGCCTCCAGGGTCACCGATCCGACCGACCGCACCGCCGGGGTGTTCTTCGGAGACGCCGCGGCGGCCGTGGTGCTCACCCGCACCGACGAGGCCGGAGCGGGCCTGCTCTCCTACGACCTGGGCTCCCAGCTCTCCTACGGCGTCCAGATCCCCGCCGGGGGCTCCCGGCTGCCCACCACCGCGGCCACCGTCGCCGCCGGGGAGCACTACCTGCGGATGGACGGCCGCGCCGTCTGGAACACCGCCACCACCCGCCTGCCCGAGAGCATCGCGAGCGCCGCGCACCGGGCCGGTGTGCCGGTCGACCGGATCCGGCACTTCTTCCTGCACCAGGCCAACCTGAACATCCTCACCGAGACCATGACCGCCCTGGGCGTTCCCCGCGAGCGGGTGCCCGTCACGGTCGAGCGGCTGGGCAACACCGGGTCGGCCGGGCTGTTCACCGCGCTCCATGCCACGATGGCCGAAGGCGCCCTGCTCCCGGGGGACACCTATGTGCTGTCGGGGATCGGTGCGGGATTCCAGTGGGGAACCCTCTGCCTCCGGCACGCCTGACCGGCCACAGCGAGGGGGTCAACCGAGTGCGTTCCTGTGGACGACGCCGTCCTTGACGATCAGTCGCAGGTTCCGTTCGGGGTCGGCGAGCACGGACAGGTCGGTGGTCGGGTCGCCGTCGACGACCAGGAGGTCGGCCCAGGCGCCCGGCGCGATGACGCCGAGCGGTGCGGCACGGTAGGGGTCCCGGCGGCCGGACAGGCGGAACAGCTCGGCGTTGCCGGAGGTGGCCGTCCGCAGGGCCTCGACCGGGCCGAGGTGGTCGCCGAGCCGGACGAGCATCTCGTTCTGCCGGTGCGCCTTCCCGGGGTCGAAGACCAGGTCGGTGCCGAAGGCCAGCCGCACGCCGTGCCGCACCGCCCAGCCGATGGTGCGGGCGACGCCTTCGCAGACCTCGCGGTTCTTGCGGGCGCTGTCCGGGGAGGCGTAGTGGTGGTCGTCGACCTCGAACGGCTGGGTGCTCAGCCAGACGCCCTGCTCCGCGAGGTGGCGGACGGTGTCCTCGTCGAGGAGGTGCCCGTGTTCGACACACCGCACCCCGGCCCGCACCGCGCGGCGGACGCCTTCGGAGGTGTAGACGTGCACCGTCACGTAGGTGCCCCAGTCGGAGGCCGCGGCGACGGCGGCCTCCAGCTCGGCCGGGGTGAACTGCAGGACGTCCAGCGGGTCGAACTCCGAGCTGACGCCGCCGCCGGCCATCAGCTTGATCTGGGTGGCGCCCTTCCTGAGCTGTTCGCGCACCGCGGCGAGCACCCGTTCCGGCCCGTCGGCCACCCGGGTGAACCCGAGCTGCTCGCTCCGGGCCGGCGGCCCGCCCAGGGCGGTGGGGGCGTCGTGGACCGTCCCGAAGTCCCCGTGGCCGGAGGTCTGGGAGACGGCCGCCTGGCTCGGGTAGATCCGCGGGCCGGGGAACAGCCCGCTGTCCAGCACCCGCCGCAGGGGTTCGGTGTCGCCGGCCATGTCCCGCACCGTGGTGAAGCCGCGCATCAGCATGGAGCGGGCCGCGGCCAGGGCCTGGTAGTAGACGGTGCCGGTCGGCGCGAGCTGGAGCTCCGCCATGGTGCCGCCGGCCGCGAACAGGTGGACGTGGGCGTCGGTGAGCCCGGGGATGAGGGTGCGGCCGCCGCCGTCGAGCACCGTCGCGCCACCCGGGGGACCGGACGGGAAGGGGCGGCCCAGCACCACCTCCGCGATCCTGTCCCGCTCCACCCGGACGTACCCCGGCGCCGCCTCGGCTCCGGTCCCGTCGAAGACGCGCACGTTCGTCACCAGCAGCCCGGCACCCGCTCCGTCGACACCCATGCCGCCATCTTCGGCCGGTCACGGAGCCGGGACCAGGGGGCCGGACGGATCGGACCGGTCCGGCGGTGCCCGGCCGGCAGCCGACCGGCCCGGCCCCGGGTGCGCCCGGGTACCCGGAATGCCGGACTGTGGGGGAGTTGATCAGGGTGAGGGCACGAGCGGGCGGGAAAGAGAAGGCCAGGGGGCAGTTGTCGGACGCGCTGCTGTCGCGGAGGGCCGATGCGACGGGACGGACGAATGGCGAACTCCCTGCTCGCGGTGGTGAGCCGGGACTGGATCGGGGCGCCGGTCGCGCTGGCGGTGGCGGCGGCGGGCGGCGGCCTCCTCGCGGTGGGGGCGGCCTGGTCGGTGGCGCTCGCCGGCCTGGCGCTGGCCGTCGGGGTGCTGCTGGCGGCCGGGGCCGTTCGGCATCTGGTGCTGGTGGCCCGGGAGGCGCGGGCGCATCCGCCGCCGGGGCGGTTGGTGGACGTGGGCGGTCATCGGATGCACGTCCTCGCCGAGGGGCGGGCCGGGGCGGGGCCGACGGTGGTCTGGATGCCCGGCGGGCACGCCCCCGGCGAGGACCTCCGGGAACTGCACACGATGCTGTCGGCCCAGGCCCGGTCGGTGCTGGTCGACCGCCCGGGGACGGGCTGGAGCGACGTCGGGCCGTTCCCCCGGACGACGGCCGCCGAGGCGGCGGCGCTGCCGGCGGCGCTGGAGGCGGCGGGGGAGCGGGCACCCTTCGTGTTCGTCGGCCACTCCTTCGGCGGGCTGCTGGTCGCGAACGTGGCCAGGCGCCGGCCGGACCTGGTGGCGGGGCTCGTCCTGCTGGACCCGACCCCCTTGGAGGTCATCGCCTTCGCGCCGCCCAACGGGCAGCTCGCGGCGCTGCGCCGGGGCGTCCTGCTGACGGCGGTGCGGCAGCTGTTCGGCGCGCACCGGGGCCCCGGCGGCCGGACCGGGCCGTGCTGCGCCGCCGCGTCGATCTTCGCCGAGCTGTCGCCGTCCGGGCTGGCACAGGTGGGCTGGGACACCGTGGTGTACGACGGGGACCTCGGGGACCTGCCGCTGGTGCTGGTGGTACCGCGGGACCTGATCGGCGGCGAGGCGGTGCTGGCCGGTGCCCGGGACGCGGTCGAGGCCGAGCGGATCAGCCGCTTCTACCTCCGCAGCCGGGTCCGCTACCTGGCGGCGTCGACGGCGTCGAGGCTGGTGTACACACCGGCGGGGACGGGCCACGACTTCCCGCACGAGGCGCCCGAGTTCGTGGTCGGCGTGGTCGGGGACCTGGTGCGCGAGCTGCCCGCGATCAGCCCATGACCGTCCGCGCGGAGTCCGTCCGGACCGGGCGCCGGCGGGAGAAGGCGCCCAGGTCGACCACGGTGCCGGTGTGGTCGCAGCGGAAGCGCACCGGGTCGCCGTCGTGGTCGTGCCCGGCCTCGACGCGGTCGATCAGGGTGGCGAGGTAGCGGCCCACCAGCGGGGCGTTCTTGAACTGGTTGCCGCTGGTGCCCATCGCCACGTAGTAGCCGTCGAGGGCGGTGCGGTCGTAGATCGGGGTCCAGTCGTCGGCGACGTCGTACACGCCCGCCGCGCCGAGGGGCCGGTTGGGGACCCGGAGCGCCGGGAACCGGCGTGCCGCCCGGGTCACCTGGGTGCGGAAGCGCCGGGCGGTGGGGCGGGGATCGGCCCCGTCCGGGTCGTCGATCCATTCGTGCGGGTCGCAGTCCGGCTCGGTCCCGCCGACCAGGAGCTGCCCGCCGGGGGCCGTGCGGACGTAGGTACCGACGTCGAGGTCGGCGACCAGGGGGAAGGGGTCGGCGGTCCGGACGTTTGGTGCGGGGACCTGGTGGACCTCCTCGCGCAGCGGACGCACACCGATCGTGAAGTCGGCGCCGACGCCCGCCAGCCGGTTGAGGCCGCCCGACCACGGGCCGGCGGCGTTGACCACGACCGGTGCGGCGATCCGCGAGCCGTCGGCCAGGCGGACGCCCGTGACCCGGTCTGCGTGCCGGTCGACGGCCACCACGGTGTGGTGGAGGAGGAGTCGGGCGCCCAGCGCGACCGCGGCGTCGGCGAGGTTCAGGGCGGCGAGCCGGGGGTCGTCGACGTACCCGGCGTCCGGGGTGAACAGGGCGCCGAGTTCGCCGGACGGGTCGGCGAAGAAGGCGTCGTCGTCCACCGGTTTCGGCGGCCAGTACCGTCCGGGGTCGATCCCGGGAAGGCGCTCGCGCAGCGTCGGGGCGTCCCACCGCTCGTACGGGACGCCGGCGCGCTCGAACAGGGCGGCGGTCTCGGAGGGTTCGACCTCGGGGGAGTCGAGCAGCACGGCGCCGGTGCGGTGGAAGGCGGCGAGCGGGCGGGGGCCGGTGAGCCGCAGGTGGTCGGGCCAGGACGTCCAGAGGTGCCGCGCCTCCCAGGCGGTGGCGACGCTCGCGAAGGTGGAGTAGTTGAAGCGGATGATCGCGCTGGAGGCGCTGGTGGACCCGTGGCCGACGGCGCCCGCCTTGTCCACGACGATCACCTGCCGCCCGGCGCGCGCGAGTTCGAGGGCGACGGCGGCGCCGATCACCCCGGCTCCGACGACCACGGCGTCCGGTCGAACGTCGGTCATGGCGGCCCCTCCCCGGGCGGCGGCGTGCGCAGGCTCGGCACGGCGGCGAGTAGCGTCCGAGTGTACGGGTGCCGCGGGGCGCGCAGGAGGGTTGCGGTGGGGGCGGTCTCGACGATCCGGCCGTGCCGCATGACCGCCACCGCGTCGGAGACGTGGCAGACCGCCGGCAGGTTGTGGCCGATGAACAGCATGGACAGGCCGAGGCGCCGCTGGAGTTCCCGGATCGTGTTGAGCACGGAGGCCTGCACCGAGACGTCGAGCGACGAGGTGATCTCGTCGGCGATCAGCAGGCCGGGTTCGACGGCCAGGGCGCGGGCGATGGCGACCCGTTGGCGCTGCCCGCCGGAGAGCCGGCGTGGCAGCCGGTCGGTGAGCCGCGGGTCCAGGCCGACGAGGCCGAGCAGTTCGGTGACGCGCTCGGCGCGGGCGGGCCGGTCGAGCCGGCGGAAGACGGTGGCCGCCTCGACGAGCGTCTGGCGGACCGTCATCCGCGGGTCGAGCGCGGTGTCCGGGTCCTGGAGGACGACCTGGACCAGGCGGCCGAGCCGGCGGCGGTCACGGACGGTGCGGGTGCGGGCCTCCCGGCCGTCGAGCAGGACCCGGCCGGCGTGCACGGGGGTGAGGCCGACGATCGCGCGGGCCAGGCTCGACTTGCCGGAGCCGGACTCGCCCACGAGCCCGAGCGTCGTACCGGACGGGACCTCCAGCGAGACGCCGTCCACGGCGGTGACCGGGCCGCGCGGGCCGGGGTGGCGGACGGTGAGGCCGGTGACCTGGAGTTCGGTCATGACGCGGCCACCGTCTCCGGGTCCGCCGCCACCGGTACCGGGGACCAGCACGCGACCCGGTGGCCGGCGTCGAGGTCCTCCAGCGGCGGGGCCTGCTCGGCGCAGTGGTCCCGGCGGCGCGGGCAGCGGGGCTCGAACGCGCACCCCGGGGCGGGCAGCAGCGGGTCGGGCGGTGCGCCGTCGACGGTCCGCAGCGGCCGGTCGCGGTCGGCGGTGAGCTCCGGGACCGAGGCGACCAGGGCCCGGGTGTAGGGGTGCCGGGCGCCGTCGGCGAGGCGGTCGGCGGGCAGGGCCTCGACGATGGTGCCCGCGTACATCACCAGCACGCGTTCGCAGAACTCCCCGACGAGCGCGACGTCGTGGCTGATGAACAGGATGGCGGCGCCGGTGTCCCGCCGGATCTCGGACAGCAGCCCGGTGATCTGCCGCTGCACGGTGACGTCGAGCGCGGTGGTCGGCTCGTCGGCGATGATCAGGCCGGGCCGCACCATCAGCCCGGAGGCGATCATCACGCGCTGGCGCTGGCCGCCGGAGAGCTGGTGGGGGCGGGAGCGCAGCAGTGCCGGGGAGAGGGCGACCCGGCGCAGCGCGTCGGCGGCCTCCGCGGCGGCCCGGGCACGGCTCGCGCCCCGGTGGGCCCGGACGGTCTCGGTGAGCTGGGTGGCGATCCGCAGGGACGGGTTGAGCGCCGAGGCCGGGTTCTGGAAGATCACCGCCAGGCCCGTCGCGAGGTGCCGGTCCCGTTCCTTCGGGGGCAGGGCGGCGAGGTCGGCCCCGAGCAGCCGCAGGGTGCGCCGGGGCGCCCGGGCGCCGTACGGCAGCAGGTCGGCGACGGCGAGCGCGGTGAGCGACTTGCCCGACCCCGACTCGCCGACGAGCCCGACGGTCTCGCCCGGCCGCAGGGCGAGGCTGACGCCGCGCACCGGCCGGATCACGCCGTCAGGGGTGGGGAGTTCGACGTGGAGGTCCTCGACCTGGAGCACCAGGCCGTCCTCGGCGTGGCCGCTCGCGGCGGGCGTCGGTACGGGCGTGCGCGGCGCCGGGCCGCGCCGGGCGACGCTCCCGGCCAGGACCTCGCCGAGCAGTTGGAAGGTCAGGGCCGCGTAGAGGATGGCCAGACCGGGTGCGAGGGCGGGCAGCGGCTCGGCGTAGACGCGGTCGAGCCCCTGGTTGAGCAGCTGCCCCCAGTCGTAGCCGGGCGGTTGGACGCCCAGGCCGAGGAAGCTCAGCCCGGAGAGGGCGACCAGGGAGGTCCCCGCCGCCGTGGTGGTGGCCAGGAGCAGCGGCTCGGCGATGTTGGGCAGGACGTGCCGCCACAGCAGCCGCAGGCGGCGCAGGCCGAGGACCCGGGCCGCGGCCAGGTGGTCGGTGCCCGCCACCCCGGCGGCGAGGGTCTGGGCGAGCCGGGCGAAGCCGGGGACGCCCGCGGCCGCGAGGGCCAGCATCGCCCCGGCGGCGCCCGCGCCGAACACGACCGCGAGGAACATCGCGACCAGGAGCGCCGGGAAGGCGAGCAGGAGGTTGACCAGTCCGGCGGTCAGCCGGCGGGCGCGCCGGCCGAGCACGGCGGTGGAGGCCCCGAGGAGGACCCCCGCGCTCGCGCCGAGCAGGACGGCCGCCAGCGCGAGCAGCAGGGAGGGCCGGGTGGCCGCCAGGACCCGGGCGAGCAGGTCCCGGCCGAGGTTGTCGGTGCCGAACGGGTGCCCCGCGGACGGCCCCTGGAGCACCGCCGAGGGGTCCGGGCGGTCGGCCGCCGCGCCCCAGACCAGCGGTTCGACCAGCGCGAGCAGGACGAGCGAGGCCAGCATGACGGCGGTGACCCAGGCCATGGGCGAGCGCCGGAGGCCGGACGGAAGGCTCATGGTCACATCTCCCTGATCGCCGAGCGGGGGTCGAGCACGGCGAGCAGCACGTCGACCAGGAGGCCGGCGAGCAGCACGGTGGTGCCCAGCACCAGCACCATCGCCTGGACCACCGGGTAGTCCTGGGCGACCACGGACTGCGCCAGGGCGGAGCCGATGCCGGGCCAGGCGAAGACCTTCTCGACCAGCACGGTGCCGGCGATCAGGCCGGGCAGCAGGCTCCCGGCGACGGTGAGCGCGGCGGTGGCCGTGTTCGGTGCCGCGTGCCGCAGGTAGTACCGCGCGGGGGACAGCCGTTTGCTCCGGGCGGTGCGCAGGTAGTCCTCGTCCAGCACCTTCAGCGCCTCCACCCGGACGATGCGCAGCAGGACGGCGGTGGGCGCGAGGGAGAGGGCGAGGACGGGCAGGACGAAGGACTCGACGCCCGCCGCACCGGCCACCGGGAGGAGTTGGAGGCCGACGGCCAGCAGCGCGGTGAGTCCGGCGGCCAGGACGAAGTCCGGCACCCCGGTCAGGCCGGCGGTGACGGCGGTGAACGCCAGCTCGGTGCGCGGGCGGCGGCCGTCGCGGGTGCGGACGGCGGCGAGCAGGCCGCCGGGCAGGGCGACGGCGAGGGTGACCAGGAAGGCCAGCCCGGCGATCTCCAGGGTGGCGGGCAGCCGGGTGCGGACCAGCTCCGCGACCGGTGTCCCGGTGGTCAGCGAGGTGCCGAGGTCGCCGTGCAGGAGGCCGCCGAGGTAGTGCCGGTACTGGGACAGGAACGGCGCGTCGAGCCCGAGGCTGTGTCTGCGGGCGGCGACCAGGGCGGGGGCGGCGTCGACGCCGAGCGCGGCGCGGACCGGGTCGCCGGGGACGAGGCGGATCATCGCGAACGAGGCGGTGAGGACGACCGCGAGGGAGAGGAGCGGCCGGACGGTGCGGCGGCCGAGGAACACGGTCCAGGGGTGCCGCAGCAGTCGGGGTACGGACATGGTGGCCCCGGTCACTGGTGGAGGCGGATGCTGGTGGGGACGAGCTGGCCGCCGAAGGTGGTGGTGAACGTGGTGCGGTGGCCGTACACGCCGCTGCGGCCGTCGGCGATCGGCAGGGCGTCGGCCGCGCGGAAGAGCGCGGCGGCGGCCCGGTTCCAGGTGCCGCAGCCCGTCGTGTCGGTCTCCCGGAGGGCCTGGGCGACCAGGGCGTCGTACTCGGGGTTGCGCACGCCCGCGAAGTTGAGGCCCTGGGCGGGGGTGGGGCCGGAGAAGAAGGGGATGAAGCCGACCGGCAGGGCGAAGCCCGGCGAGGTGCCGACCACCACGTCGAAGTCGGCGCTCTGGTACATGGCGTTGACGAGGGCGGGCAGGCTCTCGCTGACCAGGTCGACCCGCGCGCCGAGCGCCGTCCACTGCCGGGCCATCAGCTCGGCGACGGAGGAGAGGGTCGGGCCGAGGTCGGGGCTGGTGATCAGGCGGAGCCGCAGCGCCCTGCCGTCCTTGGTCAGCGGGCCGCCGGCGGAGCGGGTCCAGCCGGCCGCGCGCAGGGCCTCGGCGCCGTCCTGGGCGGGCAGGTTGGCGTCGGCGAGGTCGGCGTGGCAGACGGCGCCCTCGGCGCCGAAGTCGCCGGCGGGGCGGCCGGTGCCGCCGACCGCGACGTTGGCGAGCCCCTGCCGGTCGAGGGCGGAGACCAGGGCGCGGCGCAGCGCCGGGTCGGCGAGGGCCCGGCCGGGGCGCTGGTTGAAGAAGGTCAGCCCGACCACGGTGGCCACGTCGGTGACGGCCAGGCCGTGGCCGGTGAGCCGGGCGCGGTCGGGACCGTTCACGTTCGCGATGTCGACGCCCCCGGTGAGCAGCAGGTTCGCCGCCGTGGAGGCCTGGGGGACGACGGAGATGACGATGTGCGCGGGGAGGCCGGGCTCCGCGGTGCTCGCCCCGGCCGGTCCCCAGGTGTAGCCGTCGCGGACGGTGAACTCGTAGGGCCCGCCGGGGGTGTAGCGGGTGAGCACGTAGGGGCCGGTGCCCTGGGTGGTGCGGTCCAGCGACCGGGGGTGGTCGAGGCCGGCCGGGCAGACGATCGGCAGCAGGCCGATGCTGCGGGTGAGGAACGGGAAGGGGGCGGTGGTGGTCGCCGACACCGTGCCGGTCGTGTCGTCGGCGGTGGCGGTGAACGGCACGTTCGGCAGGACGGTCTGGGCGCCGGCGAGCTGGTTGGCCGGGTCGCCCGCGTAGCTGAGGGACCGGGCGACGGCGGAGGCGGTGAGGGGTGTGCCGTCGGAGCAGGTGACGCCCGGGCGGAGGGTGAAGTCGGCGGAGGTGGCGGTGGCCTGCCAGGACGTGGCCAGGCCGGTGACCAGGGTGCCGTCGGGGGCGACGTTCACCAGGGAGTCGTAGGCGTAGCGGGCCTGGGAGGCACCGAAGGTGGAGTACGGGTCGAAGCTCGGGGTCTCGCCGGCCGCCGCGATCCGGACGGTCCCGCGGTCCACCAGGGGGGTGCTCGTCGAGGACGTGGCAGTGCTGCCGCAGCCGCTGAGCGCGAGGGCCGCAGCGGTCAGGGCGGCCGCGAGGGCGGCCGGCAGGGGGCGACGGAGCATGGCGTCATGGTGCCACCGGGCTTTGGCGCTGGCGAGTCAACTCACGTGGGGGAACGGCGTGTTCGATTGAATGGGTTCGCCTCTCCCACCTTGTCGGGAGCCGTGCGTACGCCGGGCGCGGGATGTCGGCGGGGGGTGATTCCGATTCACTCCTTCGAGGGGTGTCGGGGCCTGTAGGCCGTCGGCCGGGTGACCTGGCCGTCCGCCATCGCCACACTGTGTCGACATGACGACGAACGATCCGGGCCGTGAGGTCGGCCACCTGGCGGACCGCTACTGGGAGTTCCTGCTGGAGCGGGAGCCGTTGCTGCGGGTCCGCCAGGGGCTCCCGGTGGAGACGCTGCCGGGGGCGTCGCTCGCCGAGTCCGAGGAGCGGGAGCGGTTCGCGGCCGGCGTGCTGGAGCGGATGCGGCCGCTCGACGGCGCGGAGCTGTCCGGTGCCGATGCCGACACCGCGGCCGTCCTCGTGGCGCTGGCGGAACAGGAGTTGCGCGCCCACCGGTGGTACTGGCTGACGCCCGCCGCCACGCCGTACCGGCTCTTCCCGCTGTCGCTGTACGTCGATGCCGTCCTGGGCGACTTCCGCTTCGCCGAACCAGCCGACGGTGAACGGTACGTGGCGCTGGTGCACGACCTCGCGCGGGTGGTCGGCTCGATCGGTGACAAGGTGGTCGGCCAGGCCGCGCGCGGCTTCCGGGTGCCGGCGCCGGCCCTGGCCGGGGTGCGGGCCACGGTCGAGGGCCTGCGGTCCTCCGCCGGGCGCCGGGTCACGGTGGCGGACGACCGGCTCGGTGGGCTCGGGCCGGCCGGGCGCGGACGCCTCCGGGACGGTGTCCGGCGGCTGGTGGAGGCGGAGTTGGCGCCGGCCTTCGACCGGCTGCTCGGGTGCGTCGACGACCCGGCGTACCCGGGAGGGGCGCCGCGGGACGTCGGGTGGGCGCACTACGAGGGCGGCGAGGAGGCCTACCGGGACTTCGTCCGGACCCACACCGGGAGCGACACCGGGCCCGAGCGGCTGCACGAGCTCGGCCGCGACCAGTGCCGCGAACTGGCCGAGCGGATGCGGGAGGTGCGCGAGGCCCTCGGCTTCCACGGCACCGAGGCCGGGTTCCACGAGCGGCTGCGGACCGAGTCCCGGTTGTACGCCCGGACGCCCGAGGAGGTCGAGGCCCGGTTCCGCGGCCACCTCGACCGGCTGGAGCCGCGGCTGCCGCAGTGGTTCGCCACCTTGCCGACCGCCCCGTACGGGCTGGCCCGGTTGGATCCGGCGCTGGAGCCGGGGATGACCTTCGGGTACTACGAGGCCCCGACCGCGGCCAGTGCGGTCGGGCGCTACCGCTACAACGGCTCGGACCTGGACCGGCGGTCCCTGATCGGCTCGGCCTCCCTGATCTACCACGAGCTGGCGCCCGGGCACCACTTCCACCTCGCCCGGCAGGCGGAGGACGCCGCGCTGCCGCGACTGCGCCGCGAGGCGGCGGAGTTCGGCGCGTTCAACGAGGGCTGGGCCGAGTACGCGGCGGGGCTCGGCTGGGAGATGGGCCTCTACGAGGACCCGTGGGACGCGTACGGGCGTCTCGCGCAGGAGCGGTTCACCGCGCAGCGGCTGGTCGTCGACACCGGGCTCAACCTCGGGACGATGGACCTGGCGGGGGCGCGGGACTTCATGCGCGCCAACTCCACGGAGGAGGACGGCCAGATCGCCTCGGACCTGTTGCGGTACTCGACGGACCTGCCGGGGCAGGCGCTCTCCTACCGCGCGGGCTACCTGGAATTCGTCCGGCTGCGGGCGGAGGCGGAGGCCGGCCGGGGTGCCGGGTTCGACGTGCGGGCCTTCCACGAGGCGGTGCTGGGAGGTGGCGCGCTGCCGTTCCCCGCCCTGCGCCGGCGGGTCACGCGGGAGCTGAAGGTCGTAGCCGATCAATAAATATTACTATCTGACAAATTGCTTGGCGTACATACAAGCGATCGTTCTGGGTTATGTTCAGATTGCACTCGCACGAGTGAATCCCCTTGGGAGCATTTGGTTTTGGTGAGCTCGACTCGACTACGGTGACGGAGGATCGGGCGGTGGACCCCATCGGCGAGGAGTTTCGGTTCCGCGGGAAATCCGCGAGGGGAACCGGTCATCCCGCGAGGCGGGTACGTCCGTCCGTTCTGCTGTGCGCGCTCCGGAGTCCGAAGCGCCCGGATCCCCTGTCATCCGTCTGCGTAGAGAGATGGGAACACCATGCCGCCCGTAGTTCCGCCGTTCCTGATCGGTCTCGTCGTCGCGCCGCTGGCCAAGCGCCTCCTCAAGCCACTGGTGCGCGGTGTCGTCAAGACGTCCGTCGGCATCGTCATGGAGGTGAAGAAGGCCGCCCACGAGGCCGGCGAGAACATCCACGACCTCGCGGCCGAGGTGGCCGCCGACGTGGTGGCGGCCCAGGTCGCCTCCGGTGAGGGCCACCGCGCCGCGGAGGCCACTGCCCCGTTCGAAGAGAAGGCCGGGGCGACCGCCCCGGGCGACGCCGAGGCGAGGGCGCCGAAGATTCGCGCGAACGCCGGTGCCGGAAAGACGCACTGACGCACCATCATGTCCTGACCCGCCGCCTGGACGCGCACCGCGACCGAACTCGCGCGCCGTGTCCACGCGGCGGTCGGCCGAGGGCCTTCCGGCCGCATCGGCCGCCCGTTCAGAATTCCGCTCCGTCGCGGTGTTCCGTCATGCCCGATGGCGGATCGTTCGCGACCTCTGCAAACAGGTGATCGTACACATGCCATCTCTGCTGGGTGCCGCGGCCGGATTCCGCTCCGTGGATCCGGACGTGAGCCCGCGCTCGGTCATTCCGGGCCGCCAGCGCTGGGACGTCAAGCTGGTCCTCGGACGGCCGAGGACGGCCGAAGTCCTCGCGGCAGCGCTGCGTCGCGTCCCCGGGATCACCGAGGCGCAGGCGAACCCGATCACCGGTGGGGTCCTCGTCCGGCACGAATCGCTGCTGCCCGCTGCGGATGTCGGCCGGATCCTGCGCCGGGTGGTCGCCCGGGTCGCGGAGGGTCCGGTCAGGACCGCCCCGCCGGCGGCGGCCCGGCCCGCCGCCGGACCGGGGACGCGGCCGGACCGCGTTCCCGTCCTGCGCCCCGTCCTCGCCGTGGGCGGCGGGGCGGCGGCCGGTATCGCGCTGATCCGCGGGTCGGCGCTGAGCAGGCAGCTGGTGGCGCTCGGCGGGGTCGCCGTCGCGACGGCCGCCGTCGTCCGGACGGCATGGCGCCGAGCGGTCGAGCGGACCAGGGAGCTGTCCGGGTCCGGCACCGGCCGGCACCCGCTGCGGGAGGTCGTCGGGCCGCACCGCCGGCGCCTCTACCGGGCCTCCGCGCTCTCGGTCGCCTGCCAGGTCTCGGAGATGGCGCTCGGCACCTTCCTCGGCTGGACCGCCCTGGTCCTCATCAAGGGCGAGGCCGCGCCGCTGGTCCGCTTCGGGCTGACCACCGCCACCTCCCAACTCTGGGGCCTGGCAGGGCTGGTGACCGTCGCCTGCGCCGCCGTGGCAGGCCTCTCGTACGCCTCGAACCTCCAGTGGCGCGGGCTCGGCCAGGACATCGAGCACGACTGGCGGAGCCGCACCTACGCCCATGTGCAGCACCTCGAACTGGGGCAGCTGGAAGGCGAGCGGACCAGCCGGATCGCCGGCGTGCTCACCGACGACGTCCGGCAGCTGGGCAGCTTCTTCGCCACCTCGGCCAACGACGTGCTGCAACTGGGCACCAGCCTGGCCCTGTTGGTGCCGGCGTTCCTGCTGCTGGCCCCGCAGATCGCCTGGATCGCGTTCCTGCCGATCCCGGTCATCGCCTGGCTGTCGCTCCGCTACCAGGACAGGGCCGCGACCGACTACGCCGTCTCCGGCGAGCGCCGGGCCAGGCTGCACAGCCAGCTGGTGAACACTTTGGAGGCCGGCGCCACGGTCAAGAGCTTCTGCACCGAGGACTACGAGGCCGAGCGCATCGACCGGCTCAGCGGGGAAGCCCAGGAGAGCAACCGGCAGACCGACCGGGGCACGATCCGGCACGCCGAGGTCGTCCGGGTCTGCACGACGAGTTCGATGGCCGGCACCCTGCTGCTCGGCGGCCGCTCGGTGCTCGACGGCACCCTGCGGTTCGAGGTGTTCAGCCCGCTGATCGGGCTGCCGCAGATGGTGATGCTGCGGATGAACCGGCTCGGCGGCATCGTCGACCAGTACCAGCGCACGCTCGCCGCCTACGACCGGGTCCACCGGCTGGAGGCCCTGCCCGCCGAGACCGAGGGCACCGGGGAAGCGCTCGACGTCGCGACGGTGAAGGGCGAGATCGTCCTCGACGGCGTGACCTTCGCCTACCCCGGACGGCCGCCGGTCCTGGAGGACCTCTCGCTGACCATCCCCGCCGGGCGGGTCACCGCCCTCGTCGGCGCGACCGGCTCCGGCAAGACGACCGTCGCCAAGCTGCTGATGCGCTTCCAGGACGCGGAGTCCGGCAGCGTGCTGCTCGACGGTCGGGACGTGCGCGACCTGCGCCGGCGCGACCTGCGCCACGCGATCGGGTTCGTCGCCCAGGACGCCTTCCTCTTCGACGGAACCATCGCCGACAACATCCGCTACGGCAGTTTCGGCGCCTCGGACGAGGCCCTGGTGGAGGCGGCCACGATGGCCGAGGCCCACACCTTCATCGCGACGCTGCCGGACGGCTACGACACGGTGATCGGCGAACGCGGCGCCGCCCTCTCCGGCGGCCAGCGGCAGCGGATCGCCCTGGCCCGGGCGATCCTCAAGGACGCGCCGGTCGTCGTCCTCGACGAGGCCACCTCGGCCGTCGACAACGAGACCGAGGCCGCCATCCAGCGCACGCTCCGGGCCTTCTCGGCCGACCGCACGATGGTCGTGATCGCCCACCGGCTCTCCACCGTCCGCCACGCGGACCGGATCTACGTCATGGACAAGGGCGGCGTCGTGGCCGAACAGGGCACCCACGACGAACTCATCGCCCGGCACGGACTCTACGCATCCCTCTGGCGACTCCAGGCCGGCGAACTCGCCGCCTGACCGCACCAGGCCGCTCCGCTCGCCGACAGCGTGATGCCACCGACCAGGCCGCTCCGCTCGCCGACAGCGTGATGCCACCGACCAGGCCGCTCCGCTCGCCGACAGCGTGATGCCACCCACCAGGCCGCTCCGCCCGCCGACAGCGTGACGCCACCGCAGTCGGCGCGTCCTGCGCGCCTGCCCGCCCACACTCTTCCGGAGGTCTTCCCATGTCCCGTCGCGACGGCGACGTCCTTCCCCTGACCGGGGCCCAGCGCGAGATCTGGCTCGCCGAACAACGCTCCCGCACACCGATCCCCGGCTACCGCGTCGGCGAGTGCCTGGAGATCCACGGGCCGGTGGACCCGGAGCTGTTCGAGACGGCGCTGCGCCGGGTGGTCGACGAGGTCGACGCCCTGCACGTGACCTTCGTCGACGACGGCGAGGGCCCGCGCCAGGTCCTCCGCGAGACCTGGGACTGGGCACCGGCCCACCTGGACCTCAGCGGGGAGCCCGAACCCCGTGCGGCGGCCCTGGAGTGGATGGAGCGGGACCTGCTGCGCCCGCTGGACCTCGCGCGCGACCCGCTGTTCGGCCACGCGCTGGTCAGGCTGTCGCCGACCGAGTACCTCTGGTACCTGAACTACCACCACGTGGTGCTGGACGCGATCAGCAGCTCGATGGTCCGCGGGCGGGTCGGCGAGGTGTACTCGGCGCTGGCCGACGGCGGCCCGGTGCCGCCGTCCCCGTTCGGCCCGCTGCGGGACCTGGTCGACAGCGACGCCGCCTACCGCGCGTCGGCGGACTTCACCGCCGACCGCGACTACTGGACGGAACGATTCGCCGACCGGCCGGAACCGACCCGGCTGACCCGCACGGCCCCGACCGACCCGGACCGCGCGCTGCGGCTGGCCGAGGAGCGGGAACTGCGGCGCCCGGACGCGCTGCGCGCCGCGGCGGCGAGGACCGGCGTCCGCTGGTCCCGCCTGGTGGTCGCGGCGGCGGCGCTCTACGCGCACCGGCTGACCGGAACGCGGGACGTGGTGCTCGCCCTCCCCGTCACGGCCCGGCGGTCCGCCGACCGCGACCTGACGGCGGTGCCCGGCACGATGTCCAACGTGGTGCCCCTGCGGCTGACCGTACGACCGGACATGCCGTGGGGCGACCTCGTCGCCCAGGCGGCGCGGGAGGTCGAGGCGGCCGTCGCGCACGAGCGGTACCGCAGCGAGGACCTGCTGCGGGACCTCGGGGCCCCCGGCAGCATCGGGACGGCGTTCCCGCTGATCGTCAACATCATGGCGTTCAACTCCCGGCCGACCTTCGCCGGGCACCCCGCCTCCGTGCACCACTTCGTGTCGGGATCGACCAGCGACCTGGCCGTCTGGGTGTTCGACTACCGGGACGGCAACCCGCCGCTGCTCAGGCTGCACGGCTCGCCCGAGGCGTACGGCGCGGACGATCTCGCCGCCCACCAGCGGCGGCTGATCGCCCTGCTCGACGCCGTCGCGGACTGCGACCCGGACGAGCCGCTGAGCCGGATCGACCTGCTCACCGCCGAGGAGCACCGCGAGGTGGCCGCCCTCGGTACCGGGCCGACGGCGGAACTCCCGGCCGAGACCCTGCCGGAGCTGTTCCGCAAGCACGCGCGGGCCACGCCGGACGCCGTCGCGGTGGTGGGGCCGGAAGCGTCGCTGACGTACGCGGAGCTGGACGCGCGGGCGAACCGGCTGGCGCACGCCCTGATCGCCCGGGGCGCCGGGCCGGAGCGGTTAGTGGCGGTGGCACTGCCGAGGTCGGCCGAACTGGTCGTGGCGATCCTCGCGGTGCTGAAGACCGGCGCGGCCTACGTCCCGGTCGATCCCGAGTACCCCGCCGCCCGGATCGCCCACCTGCTCGACGACGCCGGCCCGGCCCTGGTGGTGACCGACACCCTCAGCGCGGCGCGGCTGCCGGGGGAGGGCTCCGTCGACCGGCTGGTGCTCGACGACCCGGAGACGGCCGACCTGGTGAACGGCCTGCCGGCGGCCGACCCGATGGCGGCCGTCGACCCGGGCCACCCGGCGTACGTCATCCACACCTCCGGCTCCACCGGCCGGCCCAAGGGCGTGGCGCCGACCCACGGCGGCCTGCTCAACCTGCTCACCGACCTCCGGCAGGTCCACCTCCCGCCGGTGACGGGCGACCGGCCGCGGCGGCGGGTGGCCCTGACCACGTCGGTGTCCTTCGACGCCTCGTGGAACCAGCTGCTCGCCCTGTTCGCGGGCCACGAGCTGCACGTCCTGGACCACGAGACCTGGACCGATCCCGACGCCTTCGTCGGCTACGCGGCGCGCCACGGGCTGGACTACGTCGAAGCCACCCCGTCCTACCTCCAGGTCCTGGTCGCCCACGGGCTCCTGGCCGACGGGAACCGGCGCCCGGCGGTGGTCGCGGCCGGCGGCGAGGCCGTCCCGGAGCGGCTGTGGGCGGACCTGCGGGCGGCGGACGGGGTGTCCTGCCTCAACCTCTACGGACCGTCCGAGTGCACCGTCAACCCGGTGGTCGCCTCCGTGGGGTCGAGCCCGTTCCCGGTCATCGGCCGGCCCGCCACCAACGTCCGGCTCCACGTGCTCGACGGCGCCCTGCGGCCGCTGCCGGCCGGCACGCCCGGCGAGCTGTACATCGCCGGGCCCGGCCTGGCCCGCGGCTACCTGAACCGGCCGGGCCTCACCGCCGGGCGGTTCGTCGCCGATCCGTACGGTCCGGCCGGCTCGCGCATGTACCGCACCGGCGACCTGGTGCGCTGGAACGCCGAGGGGCAGCTGGAGTTCCTCGGGCGCACCGACGACCAGGTCAAGGTCCGCGGCTTCCGGGTGGAGCTCGGCGAGGTCGAGGCCGTGCTCGCCGAGCACCCGCTGGTCGCCGGGGCCGCCGCCGTGGTGCGCACCGAGGACGAGCCCCGGCTGGTCGCCTACGCCGTCGCCGAGCCCGGCGCCACGGTCACCGACACCGCCCTGCGCGAACACCTCCGGGAGCGGCTGCCCAAGCACATGGTGCCCTCGGCCTTCGTGCTGCTGGACGCCCTGCCCCTGACGCCGAACGGCAAGCTCGACCGGCGGGCCCTCCCCGCGCCCGACCGGCAGCCCGCGGACCGGGGCCGGGCCCCGCGCACCGCGACCGAGCAGCTGCTCGCCGGGCTGTTCGCCGAGGTGCTCGGCGTGCCGGAGGCCGGCGCCGACGACGACTTCTTCGACCTCGGCGGGCACTCCCTGCTGGCCACCCGGCTGGTCGCCCGGGCCCGGTCGGTGCTGGGCGTGGAGCTGGGGCTGCGCGACCTGTTCGACGCGCCGACGGTGGCGGGACTGGCCGCGGCGGTGGACGTCGCGGGCCGGGCCCGCCCGGCGCTCGGGCGGCGCGAGCGGCCCGCGGCCGTCCCGCTGTCCTTCGCGCAGCGCCGGCTGTGGTTCCTGCACCGCATGGAGGGCCCGAGCGCCACGTACAACATCCCGCTGGCGCTGCGGCTCGGCGGAACCCTCGACCAGCGGGCCCTGGACGCCGCCCTGGCGGACCTGGTCGAGCGGCACGAGAGCCTGCGCACCGTCTTCCCGGTGGTCGACGGCGTGCCGTGCCAGCGGGTGCTGGAGGCCGACGAGGCCCGGCCGGGGCTGCGGGTCACCGAGGCCGGCGGGCGCGAGCTGCCGGACCTGCTGGGAGAGGCGGCGCGGTACGGCTTCGAGCTCGCCGAGGAGCCGCCGCTGCGCGCCGAGCTGTTCCGGCTCGGCGCCGAGGAGCACGTGCTGCTGCTGGTCGTGCACCACATCGCCGGTGACGGCTGGTCGGCGGGGCCGCTCCTGCGGGACCTGCGGACCGCCTACGCGGCCCGTACCGGGGGCGCGAAGCCGCAGTGGTCGCCGCTGCCCGTCCAGTACGCCGACTACGCCCTCTGGCAGCGGGAGCTGCTCGGTGACGGCGCCGACCCGGACAGCCTGCTCAGCGGCCAGCTCGCCTACTGGCGGGAGCGGTTGGCGGACCTGCCCGAGCAGGTGGAGCTGCCCTTCGACCGGTCCCGTCCGGCGGTGATGTCCTACCGGGGCGCCCACCTGCCGGTGCGGATCGACGCCGAGCTGCACCAGGGCCTGCGCGACCTCGCCCGCGACGGCGGCGCCAGCCTCTTCATGGTGCTCCAGGCCGGGCTGGCCGCCCTGCTCGGCAAGCTCGGCGCGGGCAGCGACGTCCCGATCGGCACCCCGATCGCCGGCCGCACCGACGAGGCCCTGGACGACCTGGTCGGCTTCTTCGTCAACACCCTGGTGCTGCGCACCGACCTGTCCGGAGACCCGTCCTTCACCGAGCTGCTGGGCCGGGTGCGCTCCGACGCGCTGGCCGCGTACGCCCACCAGGACGTGCCGTTCGAGCACCTGGTGGAGGCGCTGAACCCGACCCGGACCCTGGCGCACCACCCGCTGTTCCAGACCATGCTCGCCCTGCAGAACGCGCCGCTCGACACCGTCGACCTGCCCGGGCTGCGGGTGACGACCGACCTGGTGCACACCGGGACGGCCAAGTGCGACCTGACCTTCATCCTGGCCGAGCAGCCCGAGGGCCTCTCGGGCGTCCTGGAGTACAGCACCGACCTGTTCGACGAGGCCACCGCGGCGGGCATCGTCGACCGGTGGCTGCGGCTGCTGCGCGCCGTCGTCGCCGACCCGGGCCGACGGATCGGCCGGGTGGACGTGCTGTCCGCCGAGGAGCTCCGCGCGCTGCTCCCGGCCCGTACCGAGGAGGAGGACGCGCCGGAAGGCAGTCTGACCGCGCTCTTCGAGCGGCAGGTCCGGATCGACCCGGCCGCCGTCGCCCTCGCGGATGGTGAAGCAACCTTCTCCTACGGCGAGTTGAATGCCAGGGCCAACCGGCTCGCGCACGCGCTGATCGAGCGGGGCGTGGGCCCGGAGCGGCTGGTGGCCCTGGCCCTGCCGCGCTCGGCGGACCTGGTCGTGGCCGTCCTCGCGGTGCTCAAGGCCGGCGGCGCCTACGTGCCGGTGGACCCGACGTATCCGGCGGCCCGGATCTCCTACCTGCTCCAGGACACCCGGCCCGCGCTGCTCGTCACGACGAGCGCTGTCGGCGAGCTGCCGGGGGCGGACCACCTGGACCGGCTGCTGCTGGACTCCGCCGACCTGGACGGGCGGCCGGACACCGACCCGGGGGTCGCCGTCGACCCCGGCCACGCCGCCTACGTCATCCACACCTCCGGCTCCACCGGCAACCCCAAGGGCGTCGTGGTCCCGCACCGCAACGTGGTGCGCCTGTTCCGGACGACGGAGGAGCTGTTCGGCTTCACCGCCGAGGACGTCTGGACGCTCTTCCACTCCTACGCCTTCGACTTCTCCGTCTGGGAGCTGTGGGGCCCGCTGCTGCACGGCGGCCGCCTCGTGGTCGTGGACCACGAGACCAGCCGCTCGCCCGGCCGGTTCCTGGAGCTCCTCGCCCGCGAGCGGGTGACCGTCCTCAACCAGACGCCGTCCGCCTTCTACCAGCTGATGCAGGCGGACGCCGAGCAGCCGCGTGAACTCGCCCTGCGCACCGTGGTGTTCGGCGGCGAGGCGCTGGAGCACGCCCGGCTCGCGAGCTGGTACGAGCGGCACCCGGAGGACGCGCCGCGGCTGGTCAACATGTACGGCATCACCGAGACCACCGTGCACGTCACCCACGCCGCGCTCGACCGGTCCGGCACCGGCGCCGGCGGGATCGGCGCGGCCCTCCCGGACCTGCGGACGTACGTGCTCGACGACGGCCTGCGGCCGGTGGCCCCGGGCGTGCCCGGCGAGCTGTACGTCGCGGGCCCCGGCCTGGCGCGCGGCTACCTGAACCGGCCCGGCCTCACCGCCGGACGGTTCGTCGCGGACCCGTTCGGACCGGCCGGATCGCGGATGTACCGCAGCGGTGACGTGGTGCGCCGGGCCGCCGACGGCGGCCTGAGCTATGTCGGCCGGGCCGACCAGCAGGTGAAGGTGCGCGGCTTCCGGATCGAACTCGGCGAGATCGAGGCGGCGCTGGCCGCGCACCCCGGCGTCGCCCAGGTCGCCGTCCTCGCCCGGCAGGACCGCGCCGACGACACCCGGCTGGTCGCCTACCTGGTGCCGGCCCCGGGCGCCGAACCGCGCCCGGCCGAGCTGCGCGAGCACCTCGCCGAGCGGCTGCCGGAGCACATGGTGCCCTCGGCGTTCGTCGCGCTGGACGCGCTGCCGCTGACCGCCAACGGCAAGCTGGACCACCGGGCCCTGCCCGCCCCCGACCTCGCCCCGGCGGCCTCCGGCCGTGCCCCGCGCACCCCGCAGGAGCAGGTGCTCTGCGAGCTGTTCGCCGAGGTCCTGGGCGTGGCGTCGGCCGGCGTCGAGGACGGCTTCTTCGACCTCGGCGGGCACTCCCTGCTCGCCACCCGCCTGGCTGCCCGGATCCGCGCGACGCTCGGCGTGGAGATGCCGCTGCGCACCCTGTTCGAGGCGCCGACCCCGGCCGCCCTGGCCGCCGCCCTGGTGGCGGCCGGACCGGCGCAGACCGCCCTGGTGCGGCGCGAGCGCCCCGAGGCGGTCCCGCTGTCCTTCGCGCAGCGGCGGCTCTGGTTCCTGCACCAGCTGGAGGGCGCCGGCGCGAACTACCACATCGCGCTGGCCTGGCGGCTGTCCGGGGAGCTGGACCGGCGGGCCCTGGAGGCCGCCCTCGCGGACGTGGTCGGACGGCACGAGAGCCTGCGGACCGTCTTCCCGGCCGTCGACGGCGTCCCGCACCAGCGGGTGCTGGACGTCGTGGCGGCCCGCCCGCGGCTGCTCGTGAGCCGAGCCACGGAGGCCGGGCTGCCCACCCTGATGGCGGCGGCGAAGGACCGGCCGTTCGACCTGGCGGCCGACGCGCCGCTGCGGGTCGAGCTGTTCGAACTGGCGGCGGACGAGCACGTGTTCCAGCTGGTGCTCCACCACATCGCGGGTGACGGCTGGTCGCTGGGCCCGCTCACGCAGGACCTGACCGCCGCCTACGCGGCGCGCTGCCGCGGCGGGGCACCGCGGTGGGAGGGCCTGCCGGTCCAGTACGCCGACTACACCCTGTGGCAGCACGAGCTGCTCGGCGACTCCACCGACCCGGACAGCCCGTTCGCCCGCCAGGCGGCCTACTGGACAGGGCAGTTGGCCGGCCTCCCGGAGCGGATCCAGCTGCCCGCCGACCGGCCCCGCCCGGCCGTCGCCTCGCACCGGGGCGGCTTCGTGCACGCCGGACTGGACGCCGAACTGCACCGTGCGCTGCGCGCGCTCGCCCGCGAGCACGGCACCAGTCTCTTCATGGTCCTCCAGGCCGGCCTGGCGGCGCTGCTGAGCAAGCTCGGCGCGGGCGACGACATCCCGGTCGGCAGCCCGGTCGCCGGCCGGACCGACCAGGCGCTGGACGAGTTGGTCGGCTACTTCGTCAACACCCTGGTCTTCCGCACCGACACCTCGGGCGATCCGACCTTCGCCGAACTGCTGGACCGGGTCCGGGACACCTCGCTGGCCGGGTACGCCCACCAGGACCTGCCGTTCGAGCACCTGGTCGAGGCCCTCAACCCGGTGCGCTCGCTGGCGCACCACCCGCTGTTCCAGGTCATGCTGGTGCTGCAGAACGCGCCCCGGGCCGACTTCGCGCCGCCCGGGCTGAACGTCGACGACATGCCGTTGACGACGACCACCGCCAAGCTCGACCTGATCTTCACCCTGTCCGAGCGGCAGGCGCCGGACGGTTCCCCGGAGGGGATCGACGGGCTCGTCGAGTACGCCGGCGACCTCTACGACCCGGCCACCGTCGAGACGATGTTCGGGCGCCTGGAGCGGCTGCTCCGCGCCGTGGTCGCCGACCCGCGGCGGCGGCTCAGCCGGTACGGCCTGCTCTCCGCCGAGGAGCACGGCGACCTGGCGGCCCTGGGCACCGGACCGGAGGTGGAGCTCCCGGCCGCGAGCGTGCCGGAGCTGTTCCGGGCGCAGGTGCGGGCGACGCCGGACCAGGTGGCGCTGGTGAGCGGGGACGTCTCGCTGACGTACGAGGAGCTGGACGCGCGGGCGAACCGGCTGGCGCACGCCCTGATCGCCCGGGGCGCCGGGCCGGAGCGGCTGGTGGCGGTCGCCCTGCCGAGGTCGGCCGAACTGGTCGTGGCGATCCTCGCCGTGCTGCGGACCGGGGCGGCCTATGTCCCGGTCGATCCCGAGTACCCGGCCGCGCGGATAGGGCACATGCTGGACGACGCAGGCCCGGTCCTGGTGGTGACCGACGCCCGGACCCGGGACGGGCTGCCGGAGGCCGGTCCGGCCGGGTGGCTGGTGCTCGACGACCCGGCGACGGCCGCCCTGGTGGCCGACTGCCCGGCGACGGACCCGCTGGTCGCCATCGACCCGGGGCACCCGGCCTACGTGATCTACACCTCCGGTTCCACCGGCAGGCCCAAGGGCGTGCTGTCGACCCACGGCGGCCTGCTCAACCTCTTCGTCAGCCAGCGTCCGCTGCTGTTCCCCCGGGGGACGAAGGAGCGGCTGCGCATCGGGCTGACCACCTCGGTGTCCTTCGACGCCTCCTGCGACCAGCTGTCCAGCCTGTACGCGGGCCACGAACTGCACGTCCTGGACGAGGCGACCTGGTCCGACCCGGACGCCTTCGTCGACTACGTCAGGCGCGCCGGGCTGGACTACGTCAACGCCACCCCGTCCTACCTGCACGAGCTCGTCGCCCGGGGACTCCTGGACGACCCGGAGCGCCGTCCCTCGGTGGTCTCGATGGGCGGGGAGGCCGTTCCGGACCGACTGTGGGAGCGGCTGCGGGCCGTCGAGGGCGTGTCCTGCCTGAACTACTACGGGCCGTCCGAATGCACGGTGGACGCCGTCGTCGCACCGCTGGGATCGAGTCCGCGCCCGGTGATCGGCCGGCCGCTCGGGGGCCTCCGGCTGTACGTTCTCGACAGCACGCTGCGCCCGGTGCCCGCGGGCGTGGCGGGCGAGCTGTACCTCGCCGGGGCGGGCCTGGCCCGCGGCTACCTGAACCGGCCGGGCCTCACCGCCGGACGCTTCGTGGCGGACCCGTTCGGTCCGACCGGCACGCGCATGTACCGCACCGGCGACCTGGTCCGCTGGGGCGCCGACCGGAACATGGAGTTCCTCGGCCGGACCGACGACCAGGTGAAGGTGCGCGGCTTCCGGATCGAACTCGGCGAGGTCGAGGCGGCGTTGGCGGAGCACCCGCAGGTCGCCCAGGTCGCCGTGACGGTCCGGGAGGACCGGGCCGGGGACGCGCGGCTGGTCGCCTACCCGGTGCCCGTCACCGGGGCGGAACTCCGGCCGGAGGAGCTGCGGGCGCACCTGCGCGAGCGACTGCCGGAGTACATGGTCCCGACCGCCTTCGTCGCCCTGGAGAGCCTGCCGCTGACCGCCACCGGCAAGCTGGACCGGCGCGCGCTGCCCGCACCCGTCCACACCGCGCCGACGACCGGCCGCGCACCGCGCACCCCGCAGGAGCAGGTCCTCGCGGAGCTGTTCGCCGAGATGCTGGGCGTGGCCGAGGTCGGGGCCGACGACGACTTCTTCGACCTCGGCGGGCACTCCCTGCTCGCCACCCGGCTGGTCGCCCGGGCGCGGGCCGCCCTCGGGGTGGAACTGGAGCTGCGCGCCCTCTTCGAGACGCCGACGGTGGCCGGGCTGGCCGCCGGCCTCGGCGGGGCCGGCCGGGCCCGGCTCGCCTTGGAGCGGGCGGAGCGGCCCGCGCTGGTGCCGCTGTCGTCCGCCCAGCGGAGGCTGTGGTTCCTGCGCCAGCTGGAGGGCGCCGACTCCGTCTACAACATGCCGCTCGCGTGGCGGCTCTCGGGACCGCTGGACCTGGCGGCCCTGGAGGCGGCGCTGGGCGACGTCAGTGCCCGGCACGAGACCCTGCGCACCGTCTTCCCGGCCGTGGACGGGGTTCCCCACCAGCAGGTGCTGCCCGCCGGAGCGGCACGCCCGACGCTGTCGGTCACCCCGGTCGACGAACCGGCCCTGCCGGAACGGCTGGCGGCGGCAGCGGCGCGCGGATTCGACCTCGCGGCCGAACCGCCGCTGCGCGCCGAGGTGTTCGAGCTCTCGGCGGAGGAGCACGTGCTGCTCCTGGTGATGCACCACATCGCCGGTGACGGCTGGTCGCTGGGCCCGCTGGCGGCCGACCTGGCCACCGCGTACGCCGCCCGCCGCCGGGGCGAGGAGCCGCGGTGGGCGCCGCTGCCCGTGCAGTATGCCGACTACACGCTCTGGCAGCGCGACCTGCTCGGCGACGCGGCGGACCCGGACAGCCTGTTCGCCCGCCAGGCGGACCACTGGACGCGGACACTGGCCGGCCTGCCGGAGCAGCTCCGGCTCCCCGCCGACCGCCACCGCCCCGCGACCCCCTCCTACGCCGGCGGACACCTCGACGTCGAACTGGACGCCGAACTGCACGCCGGACTGGTCCGGCTGGGCCGGGAGCACGGCGCCAGCGTCTACATGGTGCTGCAGGCCGCCCTGGCCTCGCTGCTGGACAAGCTCGGCGCGGGCACCGACATCCCGGTCGGCAGCCTGATCGCCGGCCGGACCGACCAGGCGCTGGACGACCTCGTCGGCTTCTTCGTCAACACCCTGGTGCTGCGCACCGACACCTCGGGCGACCCGACCTTCGCCGAGCTGCTGGCCCGGGTCCGGGAGGGCGCGCTCGGCGCGTACGCCCACCAGGACCTGCCCTTCGAGCACGTCGTCGAGGCCCTCAACCCGGCCCGGTCGCTCGCCCGCCAGCCGCTCTTCCAGGTGCTGCTCGCGCTGCAGAACGTGCCCCGCATCGAGTTCGCGCTGGACGGTCTGGACTCCGAGATCCTCCTGGTGCGCACGCCTACCGCGATGTTCGACCTCGGCTTCCACCTGCTGGAGCACGGCGGCACCGGCGGGCCGGCCGAGGGCATCGCCGGGCGGGTCGAGTACAGCACCGACCTGTTCGACCACGCCACGGTGGAGACGCTGCTCGCCCGGTGGCTGCGGCTGCTGGCGGCGGTGGTCGCCGAGCCGGACCGGCCGCTGAGCCGGATCGACGTCCTCACCGCCGAGGAGCGGCACGAGCTGCTGGTCGCGTGCAACGACACCGCCCGCCCGGTGCCCGTCGAGAGCCTGCCCGCGCTGTTCGAGGCGCGGGTCCGGGCGACCCCGGAGGCCCCGGCCGTGGTGTTCGAGTCCACCGTGCTGACGTACGGCGAGCTGAACGCCCGGGCCAATCGGCTGGCGCACGCGCTGATCGCGCGGGGCGTCGGGCCGGAGCAGACCGTCGCCCTGCGGCTGCCGCGCTCGGCCGAGCTGGTGGTCGCCGTCCTCGCCGTGCTCAAGACGGGCGCGGCGTACCTGCCGGTCGACCCGGACTACCCGGCCGCCCGCATCGCGTACATGCTGGAGGACGCCCGGCCGGCCGTCGTGCTCGACGACCTCGCGGCCGTCACACCGGACGGGGACCACCCGGAGACCGACCCCGTCGTCACCGTGGACGCACGGCACCCGGCCTACGTCATCTACACCTCGGGCTCCACCGGCCGGCCCAAGGCCGTGGTGATGCCCGCCGCCGGGCTGCTGAACCTGCTGGAGTGGCACCACGAGGCCGTCGGCGGCGAACCCGGCACACGCACCGCGCAGTTCACCGCGATCAGCTTCGACGTCTCGGTGCAGGAGGTGCTCTCCGCGCTGCTGTACGGCAAGACCCTGGTGGTGCCGACGGAGGAACAGCGCCGCAGCGCCGAGCTGTTCGCCCACTGGCTGGACCGGCACGGGGTCGAGGAGCTGTTCGCGCCCAACCTGGTGGTCGAGGCGCTCGCCGAGGCCGCCGAGGAGGCCGGGCTGGAGCTGCCGCACCTGCGGCTGGTCGCCCAGGCCGGTGAGGCGATGCGCCTGAGCGGTGCGGTGCGCCGCTTCCAGGGCCGTCGGCCCGGCCGGGTGCTGCACAACCACTACGGCCCCGCCGAGACCCATGTGATCACCGCCTACCCGCTGCCGGCCGACCCGGCGGACTGCCCGCTGCCGGTGCCGATCGGCCGTCCGATCGCCAACTGCCGCGTCTACGTGCTGGATTCGGCCCTGCGCCCGGTCTCTCCCGGGGTGCTGGGCGAGCTGTACCTGGCCGGGGCGGGCCTGGCCCGCGGCTACCTGAACCGGCCCGGGCTCACCGCCGGGCGCTTCGTCGCCGACCCGTACGGTCCGGCGGGCAGCCGGATGTACCGCACCGGCGACCTAGTGCGCTGGCGGGCCGACGGGGAGCTGGAGTTCGCCGGCCGGGTCGACCACCAGGTGAAGGTGCGCGGCTTCCGGGTCGAACCGGGCGAGATCGAGGCCGAGCTGACCGCCCACCCGGGCGTCGCCCAGGTCGCGGTGCTCGCCCGGGAGGACCGGATCGTCGCGTACGTCGTCCCGTCGGCCGGGAGCGGGGCGACCGCGGCGGCGCTGACGGCGTACCTGCGCGGCCGGGTGCCGGACTACCTGGTGCCCTCCGCGTTCATGCTGCTCGACGCGCTGCCGCTGACGCCGAACGGAAAGCTGGACCGGGCGGCGCTGCCCGCGCCCGAGGCCACGGCCAGGGAGACGGGCCGGGCGCCGCGCACGCCGCAGGAGCAGATCCTGTGCGAGCTGTTCGCCGAGGTGCTGGGCCTGGCCCGGGTCGGGGTCGACGAGGACTTCTTCGCGCTGGGCGGGCACTCCCTGCTCGCCACCCGGCTGGTGTCCCGGGTCCGGGCGACCCTCGGGGTCGAGCTGGAGCTGCGCAGCCTGTTCCGGACCCCGACACCCGCCGGGCTGGCCGCCGGGCTGCACGACGCCGGCACCGCGCGGCAGGCCCTGGTGCCCAGGCCGCGCCGGGAGGAACCGCTGCCGCTGTCCTTCGCCCAGCGCCGGCTCTGGTTCCTCCAGCAGTTCGGGGCGCCCAGCGCCACGTACCACATGCCGCTGGCCCTGCGGCTCTCCGGCCGCCTCGACCGGGCCGCGCTGAGCGCCGCGCTCGCCGACGTGGTGGCCCGGCACGAGACGCTGCGCACGGTGTTCCCGCAGACCGCCGGAATCCCGTTCCAGCGCGTGCTGGACAGCACCGAGGCCGCCGTCCCGCTGACCGTCCGCGCGGCCGGCGAGGCGGAGGTGCCCGCGCTGCTGCGCGAGGCCGCGGTGCGCGGCTTCGACCTGACCTCGGAAGTGCCGCTGCGGGCCGAGCTGTTCGCGGTCGCGCCGGACGAGCACGTGCTGCTGCTGGTGATGCACCACATCGTCGGGGACGGCTGGTCCATGGGCCCGCTGGCCCGCGACCTGGCCACCGCCTACACCACCCGCCAGGGCGGCGGGGCGCCGGACTGGCCGCCGCTGCCGGTGACGTACGGCGACTACACCCTGTGGCAGCACGAGATCCTCGGCGACGAGCACGACGCCGACAGCCTGTTCGCACGCCAGGTCGCCTACTGGAAGGAGGCGCTGGCCGGGCTGCCCGAGCAGCTCCCACTGCCCGCGGACCGGCCGCGCCCGGCCGCCATGTCGTACGGCGGCGACCTGCTGGACGTCCGGATCGACGCCGAACTGCACGCGGCACTCGTGGAGTTGGCGCGACGCTCGGGTGCGACCCTGTTCATGGTGCTGCAGGCCGCGCTGGCGGCGCTGTACACGCGGCTCGGCGCGGGCACGGACATCCCGATCGGCTCGCCGATCGCGGGCCGGACCGACGAGGCGCTCGACGAGCTGGTCGGGTTCTTCATCAACACCCTGGTGCTGCGGACGGACACCAGCGGCGATCCGAGCTTCACCGAACTGCTCGGCCGGGTCCGGGAGACGGCGCTGTCGGCGTACGCGCACCAGGACGTGCCGTTCGAGCACCTGGTGGAGGCGCTGAACCCGTCCCGGTCGCTCTCCCACCACCCGCTGTACCAGACCGGGCTGGTCGTCCAGAACGCGCCGGGCGGCGACTTCGAGCTGCCGGGCGTCCGGGTCTCCGGGGTGAACGTCCTCACCGGGACCGCGCGGCTCGACCTGACCTTCGGGTTCGCGGAGGAGCACGGGCCCGACGGCGCGCCAGCCGGGCTCAGCGGTGCGGTGGAGTACAGCACCGACCTGTTCGACCGCTCGACGGTCGAGGCCCTGGTCGCCCGCTGGACCCGCCTGCTGACCGCGGTCGCTGCCGCACCCGAGCAGCCGATCGGCTCGGTCGACCTGCTGTCGGCCGAGGAGCGGCACGAGCTGCTGCCCGCCGTCGACGGCGGGGCGGCCGGGGCGAGCCTGCCGGAGCTGTTCGCGGCACGGGTGGCGGCGGCGCCGGACGCGGTCGCGCTGGTCTGCGGCGAGGCCGAGCTGACGTACCGGGAGCTGAACGCCCGGGCGAACCGGTTCGCTCACGCGCTGATCGCCCGGGGCGTGGGCCCGGAGCAGCTGGTGGCGGTGGCCCTGCCGCGCTCGGTGGAGTCGGTGGTGGCGGTCCTCGGTGTGCTGAAGGCCGGAGCGGCGTACCTGCCGGTGGACCCGGCGTACCCGCGGGCGCGGATCGACTTCATGCTGGCGGACGCCCGGCCGGTGCTGGTGGTCGACGACCCCGCCACGGTGGCTGAGGGCGACGGGCCGGAGAGCGACCCGGAGGTCGTTCTCGACGTCCGGCACCCGGCCTACGTGATCTACACCTCGGGTTCGACCGGGCGCCCCAAGGGCGTCGTGGTCAGCCACGGCGGTGTGGCGGGCCTGGCAGCGGCGCAGGTCGAGCGCCTCGGCGTCGGGCCGGGCAGTCGGGTGCTGCAGTTCGCCTCGCCCAGCTTCGACGCGTCGTTCTGGGACGTCTGCAGCGCCCTGCTCAGCGGCGCCGCCCTCGTCCTGGCCTCGGCCGAGGCCCCGCTGGAGTCGCTGACGGACCGCCGGCTCGGCGTCACCCATGTGACCCTGCCGCCTTCGGCCCTGGCGGCCGTGGACGGTGCCGAGGTCACGGCCGGCACCCTGGTGGTGGCGGGGGAGGCGTGCCCGCCGGAGCTGGTGGCGCGGTGGGCGCCGGGGCGGCGGATGATCAACGCGTACGGCCCGACCGAGACCACGGTCTGCGCGACGATGAGCGACCCGCTGGCGCCGGGAGCGGGTGCGCCGCCGATC
The DNA here is from genome assembly GCF_042883725.1 of Kitasatospora sp. NPDC058184. Lineage (NCBI taxonomy): Bacteria > Bacillati > Actinomycetota > Actinomycetes > Kitasatosporales > Streptomycetaceae > Kitasatospora > Kitasatospora sp. NPDC058184. The sequence goes on along the minus strand of NZ_JBHVVE010000032.1, from coordinate 16,103 downwards.
GGCCGTGCGGTCGCGGGCTTCCGGGTCTACGTGCTGGACGACCGGTTGCGCCTGGTGCCGCCGGGTGTGCAGGGGGAGTTGTACGTCGCCGGTGCGGGTCTGGCCCGGGGTTACCTGGACCGGCCGGGGCTGACGGCCGGGCGGTTCGTGGCCTGCCCGTTCGAGCCGGGGGAGCGGATGTACCGCACCGGAGACCTGGTGCTTCGGCGCGCCGACGGGGAGTTGGAGTACGTCGGCCGCGCCGACGACCAGGTGAAGGTGCGCGGCTTCCGGATCGAACTCGGCGAGATCGAGGCGGCCCTGGCCGGGCACCCCGCCGTCGCGCAGTCGGCGGTCCTGGCCCGGGACGAGCGCCTCGTCGGCTACGTGGTTCCGAGGCCCGGCGTTTCGGCCCGTCCGGCGGAGCTGGCGGCGCACCTGCGCGAGCGCCTGCCGGACTACCTGGTGCCGTCCGCGTTCGTGCTGCTGGAGGCGCTGCCGCTGACGCCGAACGGGAAGCTGGACCGGGCGGCGCTGCCCGCGCCCGAGTCCGTGGCCACGGCGGCGGGCCGGGCGCCGCGCACTCCGCAGGAGCAGATCCTCTGCGAGCTGTTCGCCGAGGTGCTGGGCCGGCCGCAGGTCGGGGTCGACGAGGACTTCTTCGACCTCGGCGGGCACTCCCTGCTCGCCACCCGGCTGGCCGCCAGGGTGCGCTCGGTGCTCGGCGTGGAGCTGGGACTGCGCGCGCTGTTCCAGACGTCCACGGTGGCGGGTCTGGCCGGGGCGCTGGCCGAGGCGGGCAGTGCACGCCCGACGCTGGCCGTACGGGAGCGGCCGCAGGCCGTGCCGCTGTCCTTCGCCCAGCGCCGGCTCTGGTTCCTGCACCGGATGGACGGCGCGGCCGCGACCTACCACATCCCGCTGGCCCTCCAGCTGACCGGGACGCTCGACCGGGCGGCGCTGGACGAGGCGCTGGCCGACGTGGCGGCCCGGCACGAGAGCCTGCGGACGGTCTTCCCGGAGGTGGCCGGCGTCCCGTGCCAGCGGGTCCTGGACCCGGCCGAGGCCCGGCCCCGGGCCGGGCTGACCGAGGTCCCGCAGGACGAACTGCACGGCCGGCTCGCCGAGTTCGCCCGGCGGCCCTTCGACCTGGCGGCGGAGCCGCCGCTGCGGGCGGAGCTGTTCGCGGTCGCGCCGGACGAGCACGTGCTGCTGCTGGTGATGCACCACATCGCCGGTGACGGCTGGTCCATCGGCCCGCTGGCCCGCGACCTCGCCGAGGCGTACGCCGCCCGGAGCGCGGGCCGCGCGCCCGGTTGGTCGGAGCTGCCGGTGCAGTACGCCGACTACACGCTCTGGCAGCGCGACCTGCTCGGCGACGCCGCCGACCCGCAGAGCCGGTTCGCCGAGCAGCTCGACTACTGGAAGCGCCAGCTGTCCGACCTCCCGGAGCTGCTCCAGCTGCCCGCCGACCGGCCGCGGCCGGCCGTCGCCGGCTGGCACGGGGACCACGTCGGCCTGGAGCTGAGCCCCGAACTGCACGCCGCGCTGACCGAGTTGGCGCGGACCACCGGCACCAGTCTGTTCATGGTGCTGCAGGCGGCGCTGGCGGCGCTGTACACGCGGCTTGGCGCGGGCACGGACATCCCGATCGGTTCGCCGATCGCGGGCCGGACCGACGAGGCGCTGGACGAGCTGGTCGGGTTCTTCGTGAACACCCTGGTGCTGCGGACGGACACCAGTGGTGATCCGAGCTTCACCGAACTGCTCGGCCGGGTCCGGGAGGCGGCGCTGTCGGCGTACGCCCACCAGGACGTGCCGTTCGAGCACCTGGTGGAGGTGCTGAACCCGTCCCGGTCGCTGTCGCACCACCCGCTGTTCCAGACCATCCTGGCCGTGCAGAACGCCCCGATGGGCCGGTTCTCGCTGCCGGGCCTGGAGGTGGCCACCTACGCGGTGGCCACCGGAACGGCCAAGTTCGACCTCGGGGTGAGCCTCGTCGAGCAGTTCGGTCCGGACGGGAGCCCGGCCGGGATCGTCGGCGCGGCGGAGTACGCCACCGACCTGTTCGACCGCTCGACGGTCGAGGCCCTGGTACGGCGCTGGACGCTCCTGCTGGAGGCCGTCACCGCCGACCCGGACCGGTCGATCGGCGCGGTCGACCTCCTCGACGGCGAGGAGCGGCACCGGCTGCTGGAGCGGGGCAACGCGACGGCCCGTGAGGTGGCCGCCGTACCGGTGCCGGAGGCGTTCGCGGCGCAGGTGTCGGCGACGCCGGACGCGGTCGCCCTCGTTCGGGGCGACATCGAGCTGACGTACCGTCAATTGAACGCCCGGGCCAACAGGTTCGCTCACGCGCTGATCGCCCAGGGGGTGGGGCCTGAGCAGCTGGTGGCGGTGGCCCTGCCGCGCTCGGTGGAAGCCGTGGTCGCCGTCCTGGGCGTCCTGAAGGCCGGGGCGGCGTACCTGCCGGTGGATCCGGCGTACCCGCGGGCGCGGATCGACTTCATGCTGGCGGACGCCCGCCCGGCGCTGCTGGTCGACGACCCCGCCATGGTGGCCGGGGGCGACGGGCCGGAGACCGACCCGGAGGTCGCTCTCGACGTCCGGCACCCGGCGTACGTGATCTACACCTCGGGTTCGACCGGTCGGCCCAAGGGCGTCGTGGTGAGCCACGCCGGGGTGGCGAGCCTGGTCGCGGCCCAGATCGAGCGGTTCGCGATCGAACCCGGCAGCAGGGTGCTGCAGTTCGCCTCGCCGAGCTTCGACGCGTCGGTGTCGGAGATCTACACCGCGCTGCTGCGCGGCGCGGCCCTGGTGCTGCCCCCGGCGGGGGACCCGGTCGCCGCGCTGGCCGACCCGGGCCTCGCGGTCACCCATGTGACCGTGCCGCCGTCCGTCCTGGCCGCCGTGCCGGAGGGTTCGGTGGCGGTGTCGACGCTGGTGGTGGCGGGGGAGGCGTGCCCGCCGGAGCTGGTGGCGCGCTGGGCGCCGGGCCGGCGGATGATCAACGCGTACGGTCCGACGGAGACCACGGTCTGCGCGACCATGAGCGACCCGCTGACGGCGGGGTCGGGTGTGCCGCCGATCGGCCGGCCGATCGCCAACGCCCGGGTGTACGTGCTGGACGACCGGCTGCGGCCGGTGCCGCCCGGTGTGCCCGGCGAGCTCTACGTTGCGGGCGCGGGTCTGGCCCGGGGTTACCTGGACCGGCCGGGCTTGACCGCCGGACGGTTCGTGGCCTGCCCGTTCGAGCCGGGCGCCCGGATGTACCGCACCGGCGACCTGGTCCGCTGGCTCGGTGACGAGCAGCTGGAATACGTCGGCCGCGCCGACGAGCAGGTGAAGGTGCGCGGCTTCCGGGTCGAGCCCGGCGAGGTCGAGGCGGCCCTGGCCGAGCACCCCGCCGTCGCCCGGGCCGCCGTCCTCGCCCAGGACGACCGCCTCGTCGGCTACGTCGTCCCCCGCCAGGAGGAGGCCCGCGACAGCGCCCTGGAAGCGGACCACGTGGGCGAGTGGCAGGACATCTACGACGCCCTGCCGATCGTTCCCGAGGACGCCGGCTTCGGCCAGAACTTCGTGGGCTGGAACAGCAGTTACGACGCCAGCCCGATCCCGGTCGAGCAGATGCGGGAGTGGCGGGACGCCACGGTGGCCCGCATCCTGGCCCTGCGCCCCCGCCGGGTGCTGGAGGTCGGCGTCGGCACCGGCCTGCTCCTGTCGCAGGTCGCACCGCACTGCGAGACGTACTTCGCGACCGACTTCTCCGCCACCGCGATCGACGCGCTGGCCGCCCAGGTGGCCGACCAGAAGGAGCTGGCCGACCGGGTCGTCCTGCAGACCCGCCCGGCGCACGACACCGACGGGCTCCCGGCCGGGGAGTTCGACACCATCGTGATCAACTCGGTGGTGCAGTACTTCCCGTCCGCCGACTACCTCGCCGACGTGATCGCGAAGTTGATGGGGCTGCTCGCCCCCGGCGGCGCGCTCTTCGTCGGCGACGTCCGCAACCTGCGGCTGCTCCGCCCGCTGGCCACCGCCGTCCAGCTCCACCGGGTCGCCGAGGCCGCGGACCTCACGTCGGTGCGTCGCACGGTGGAGCAGGCCCTGCGGGTGGAGAAGGAGCTGCTGGTCGACCCGGACTTCTTCACCGCCCTGCGGGAGCACGGCACGGACATCGGCACGGCGGCCGTGGAGGTCAAGCGCGGCCGCCACCACAACGAGCTGACCCGCTACCGCTACGACGTGACGCTGCACAAGCCGCCGGTCACCCCGGCGGCCCCGGAGCGGTCCGTCGAACTGGCCTGGGGCCGGCAGGTCGCCGGACCGGCCGAACTGCGCGAGCTGCTCGGCCAGTCGCCCCTCGGAGCGCTGCGGATCACCGGGGTGCCGAACCGCCGGGTGGCGCGGGAGGCCGCACTGGCCCGGGCGGTGCAGGACGGCGACGGCTCGCTCGCCGAGCTGCTGGAACGCCTGTACGCCCCGGAGGACGGCGGCCTCCCCGACCCGGAGGACTTCCATGCCCTCGGCTCGGAGTTCGGCCGCTCGACGGCCGTCACCTGGTCGGCCGCCGCGGCGGACGCCGTGGACGTCGTCTTCACCGACCCCCGGGCGCTCCACGGCTCCCCGGTCGAGGCGTACCGGCCGGCCCGGGCCACGGGTGCGCCGCTGTCCTCGCTGACCAACCGCCCGACCGGCAACCGGGGCACCAGCGCCCTCCTGGGCGAACTCCGCGACTGGCTGCGGGACCGGCTGCCCGACTACCTGGTCCCCTCGGCGTTCGTGGCGCTGGAGGCGCTGCCCCTGACGGCCAACGGCAAGCTCGACCGCCGTGCTCTGCCCGCCCCCGACCTCGGCCCGGTCGCGGTCGGACGGGCGCCGCGCACCCCGCAGGAGCAGCTCCTCGCCGAGCTGTTCGCCGAGGTGCTCGGCCTGGCACAGGTCGGCGTCGACGACGGCTTCTTCGACCTGGGCGGGCACTCCCTGCTGGCGACCCGCCTGGCCTCCCGGGTCCGGGCGACCCTCGGCGCGGAGCTGGAGGTCCGGACGCTGTTCGAGACCCCCACCGTGGCCGGGCTGGCCGCCCGCCTGGACGGCTCCGGAGCGGCTCGGCCCGCACTGACCGCCCAGGCCCGCCCCGACCGGGTGCCGCTCTCCTTCGCCCAGCGCCGTCTCTGGTTCCTGCACCGGATGGACGGGCCGAGCGCCACCTACAACATGCCGCTCGCGCTCAGCCTGACCGGCGAGCTGGACCGCCCGGCCCTGCACGCCGCGCTCGCGGACGTGGTGGCCCGGCACGAGAGCCTGCGGACGGTGTTCCGCGAGACGGACGGCGTGCCGTACCAGGTCGTGCTGAGCGCCGAGCAGGCGCGCCCCGCACTGCCGGTGGTGGAGATCGACGAGAGCGCCCTGGCCGGGCGCCTGGCGGAGACGGCCGGGTGCGGCTTCGACCTGGCCGCGGAGCCGCCGGTCCGGGCGGAGCTGTACGCGCTCGCCCCCGACCGGCACGCCCTGCTGGTCGTGGTGCACCACATCGCCGCCGACGGCTGGTCGATGGGCCCGCTCTCCGGTGACCTCGCCGCGGCCTACGCGGCCCGCTGCCGCGGTGAGGCCCCGCAGTGGTCCCCGCTGCCGGTGCAGTACGCCGACTACAGCGCCTGGCAGCGCGACCTGCTCGGCGACGCCGCCGACCCGGACAGTCTGTTCGCCCGGCAACTGGCCTACTGGAAGGAGGAGCTGGCCGGCGTCCCGCAGCAACTTCAGCTGCCCGCCGACCGGCCGCGGCCGCCGGTGGCCTCCCAGCGCGGCGACGGGGTCGCGGTCCGGCTCGACGCCGAACTGCACCAGGCCCTGCGGGACCTGGCCGCCGCGCGCGGCGCCAGCATGTTCATGGTGCTCCAGGCCGGACTCGCGGCCCTGCTCACCCGGCTCGGCGCCGGCACGGACATCCCGGTCGGCAGCCCGATCGCCGGCCGGACCGACCAGGCGCTGGACGAGCTGGTGGGGTTCTTCGTCAACACCCTGGTGCTGCGCACCGACACCGGCGGCGACCCGACCTTCGCCGAACTGCTCGGCCGGGTCCGGCAGAAGGCGCTCGGCGCGTACGACCACCAGGACGTGCCGTTCGAGTACCTGGTCGAGGTGGTCAACCCCGCGCGGTCGCTGGCCCACCACCCGCTGTTCCAGATCATGCTGGCCCTGCAGAACGCGCCGGTCGGCGAGTTCGCGCTGCCAGGGCTGGAGACCGGCCACCTGGCGGCGCCGACCGGCACCTCCCGGGTCGACCTGACCTTCAGCCTGGCCGAGCGGTTCGGCCCGGACGGCGCCCCCGACGGCCTGGTCGGCGCGGTGGAGTACGCCACCGACCTGTTCGACGCGCCCACCGTGGAGCTGCTGTTCGAGCGCCTGGCCCGGCTGCTGCGCGCGGCGGTCGCCGACCCGGACCGGCCGATCAGCCGGATCGACATCATGCCCGCCGAGGAGCGCTGCCGACTGCTCGCCGGGTCCACCGGCGTCGCGGCCGAGCTGCCGGAGGCCGCGGTGCCGGAGCTGTTCGCCCGCCAGGTGCGGGCCACCCCGGAGGCGGTCGCGGTCGTCGCGGGCGGCACCGAGCTGACCTACGCGCAGCTCGACCAGCGGGCCGCCCGCCTGGCGCGGGCGCTGATCCGCCAGGGCGTACGGCCGGAGACGCCGGTCGCGGTCATGCTGGACCGCTCGGCGGAGCTGGTCGTGGCGATCCTGGCGATCATCAAGGCTGGCGGCGCCTACGTGCCGCTCGACCCGCGCTTCCCCTCCTCCCGGGTCGACCTGATCCTGCGGGAGAGCGGGGCCGCCCTGGTGCTCACCCGGGAGGTGCTCACCGCACTGGAGCGGTCCGCGGCCGCCGATCCGTCCGACGTCGAAGTCCCCTGTGTGCCAGAGCAGTTGGCGTACATCATGTACACCTCCGGCTCGACCGGCCGGCCGAAGGGCGTGGCCGTCACCCACCGCGACGTGGTGGGCCTCGCGCTCACCCCCGAGTGGCGGGGCGGCGGACACGCGCGGGTGCTGATGCACTCCCCGACGGCCTTCGACCTCTCCACCTACGAGCTGTGGGTGCCGCTGCTCAACGGCGGCCGGGTCGTCGTGGCGCCGCCGGAGCAGCTCGACCTCGACCTGCTCCAGCACACCATCACCGCGCACGGGGTGACCGGACTGTGGCTCACGGCCGGACTGTTCCGCCTGGTCGCCGAGGAGCGCCCGGGCCTGCTCGCCGGGGTGCGCGAGGTGTGGACCGGCGGCGACGTGGTCTCCCCGGCCGCCGTCGCCCGGGTGCGGGAGGCCTGCCCCGGCATCGAGGTGGTCAACGGCTACGGGCCCACCGAGGCCACCACCCTGGCCACCCGGCACCCGGTGGACGACCTCCCCGAACACGCCGCGACCGTGCCGATCGGCCGGCCGATGGCGAACATGCGCGCCTACGTGCTCGACGAGCGGCTGCGCCCGGTGCCGACCGGCATGGTCGGCGAGCTGTACCTCGCGGGGACGGGCGTGGCCCGCGGCTACCTCGGACGGGCCGGCCTGACGGCGGAGCGCTTCACCGCCGACCCGTACGGGCCGTCCGGCAGCCGGATGTACCGCACCGGCGACCTCGCCTCCTGGCGGACCGACGGCACGCTGGACTTCGCCGGACGCGCCGACCACCAGGTCAAGCTGCGCGGCCTGCGGATCGAGCCCGGCGAGATCGAGGCCGTCCTGGCGGGCTGCCCGGGCGTCGCCCAGGCGGCCGTGGTCGCCCGCGAGGACCGGCCGGGGGACAAGCGGCTGGTCGCCTACCTGGTGCCCGCCCCGGAGGGGGCGCCCGAGGCGGGCGAGCTGTCCGGCCGGCTGCGCCGCGACCTGCCCGACTACATGGTGCCGGCGGCGTTCGTCTCCGTGGACGCGCTGCCGCTGACCGCCAACGGCAAGCTCGACCGGGCCGCCCTGCCGGCCCCCGAGTACGGGTCCTCGACCGCCGGGCGCGGCCCCCGGACGCCGCAGGAGCAGCTGCTGTGCGGCCTCGTCGCCGAGGTGCTCGGCCGGGAGCAGGTGGGCATCGACGACAACTTCTTCGACCTGGGCGGGCACTCGCTGCTGGCCGCCCGGCTGGCCTCCCGGGTCCGCGAGACCCTCGGCCTGGAGTTGGGCCTGCGGATGCTGTTCGAGGCGCCGACCGTGGCCGGTCTCACCGAGCGGCTGGTCATGGACAATCCCGAGGACGCGTTGGACGTGGTGCTGCCGCTGCGTTCGACCGGGACCGGGACGCCGCTGTTCTGCGTCCACCCCGGCGGCGGCATCAGCTGGTCGTACAGCGGCCTGCTGAACCACCTCGGCCCGCAGCACCCGGTCTACGCCATCCAGGCGCGCGGCCTCGGCCGGCCCGAACCCCTGCCGACGTCCTACGAGGAGATGGCGGCGGACTACGCCGACCAGATCCAGAAGATCCAGCCGGAGGGCCCGTACCTGCTCCTCGGCTGGTCCGCCGGCGGGCTGATCGCCCACGCGCTCGCCTGCGAGCTGCAGTCGCGCGGCGAACGGACCGCACTGCTGGCGATCCTCGACGCCTACCCGGTGAAGGAGGTGCGGTTCGAGGTGGCTCCGGTGCCCACCGTGCGGGACGTGCTCGTCGGCGTGCTCGACGTGGACCCGGACGAGCTGGGCGACCGGGAGATCACCTACGCCGAGGTCGCCGAGGTGCTGAACCGGCGGGGCAGCGCGCTGGCCGGCCTGACCGAGCGGCAGGTCGAGGTGATCGTCGAGATCATGATCAACAACTCGAAGCTGGCGGTCGACTTCGTCCCCGGCGGCTTCGACGGGGACCTGCTGCTGTTCAACTCCACGATCGACCGCGCCGAGGACAACGCCGGGCCCGAGACCTGGCGCCCCTACGTCACCGGCCGGATCGAGTCCCACGAGATCACCACCCGGCACGACCGGATGACCCAGGCCGGCTCGCTGGCCCAGATCGGACCGGTCCTGGCCGCCAGGATCACCGAGGCCGTCGGCGACACCGACGGCACCACCACCCTTTCCCACCAGGAGGACTGACCCATGACCAACCCCTTCGACGACCAGGACGGCACCTTCCTCGTGCTCGTCAACGAGGAGAACCAGCACTCGCTCTGGCCGCAGTTCGCGGACGTCCCCGAGGGCTGGACCGTCGTCCACGGCCCCGACACCAACGCCGCCTGCCTGGAGTACGTCGAGAAGTCCTGGACCGACATGCGGCCCAGGAGCCTCGCCGACGCCATGGACACCCGGAAGTAGCGCGGCCCGTAGTGAACCCGACCGACACCACGGACGAGGCCCGCCCCGCGGCGGGCCTCGCCCCGGCCCACGACCCCGTCCCGTCCCACGACTTCGCCGCGGACCTGCTCACCCCCGAGGCCCGGCGGGACCCGTACCCCCTCTACGCCCGCATGCGGCGCGAGAGCCCCGTCCACCGCAGCGACCAGGGCATCTGGTACCTCACCCGGTACGCCGACATCGAGGCGGCTCTCGGCGACCTGCGGCTGTCCAACGACCGCGACCGGATGACCCGGGCCTACAGCGCGCTCGGCGGCGACCTGAAGGCCCTGAGCCGGCTCACCGACCGGCTCGGCCGGGTGATGACCAACACCGACCCGCCGGACCACAGCCGACTGCGCAAGCTGGCCAACCGGGCCTTCACCGCCCGCCGGGTCGAAGCGCTGCGCGACGGCGTCCAGGGCATCGTCGACCGGCTCGTCGACGAGGCGGTCGCGGCCGGGCGGAGCATGGACCTGATCGAGGCGGTCGCCGCCCCGCTGCCGATGTCCGTCGTCTGCGAGCTCTTCGGCATCCCGGAGGAGGACCGGCCGCGGGTCAAGGGCTGGTTCCGCCGCTTCGGCCGGCTCACCGAGGACATCGACAAGTCCGAGGCGGCGATCGACCAGTACGAGGAGTACCTGTCCGGGCTCATCCGGGAGCGCCGGCGCGCGCCGGGCGACGACCTGATCAGCGCCCTGGTCGCCACCCAGGCGCAGGACGAGCGGCTCACCGACTCCGAACTGCTGTCCACCTGCTTCGTCCTGATCACCGCCGGCGACGAGACCACCGCCAACCTGATCAACAACGGCGTCCTCGCCCTGCTGCGCCACCCGGACCAACTGGCCCGGCTGCGGGCGGATCCGGGGCTGATCCGCGGCGCCGTCGAGGAGCTCGCCCGCTACGACACGGTGACCCAGGCGATCGTCCGGGTCGTCGCGGAGGACCTGGAGATCGGCGGACGGAAGCTGCGCGAGGGCGAACTGGCGTACCTGTTCCTCGCCGCGGCCAACCGCGACCCGGACCGCTTCGAGGACCCCGACCGGCTCGACCTCACCCGCCCCGGCAACCGGCACCTGACCTTCGGCCACGGCCCGCACTTCTGCCTCGGCGGCCCGCTGGCCAAGCTCCAGGCCGAGGTGGCGATCGGCACGCTGGTGCGCCGGCTGCCCGGGCTGCGGCTGGCCGACGAGGCGGCGCTGGACTGGCGGCCCAACCCGCTGCAACGGCGGCTGAGCGCCCTCCCGGTCACCTACTGACCATGAACGACGACCACTGACCATGAACGACGACGAAGGAGTACCGATCATGGCCCGAGAGTTCGAGGTCCGCCGGGAACAGGACCTGCCCGCCACGCCCGAACAGGTCTGGGACGCGGTCGCCACCGGCGCCGGCAACCTCGGCTGGCTGTACCCGATGGAGGTCGAGCCGCGCGTCGGCGGAAAGGCCAGCCGGGGCGACTCCACCGTCGTGGCGTGGGAGCCGCCGCGGCGGTTCGCCGTCCGGGCGACCCAGGACGGCGGGTTCTCCAACACGCTCAGCTACCACATCGAGCCCGCCGACGGCGGAACGAGCCACCTGCGGATGGGCATCCACTGGGTGCACACGGGCGTCGTCGACGAGGCCTGGATGTGGGACGCCAAGTCGGACGCGGCCGAGAAGCACGTCGACTTCTACCAGCACGGCCTCGCCGAGTACCTGCGGCACTTCGCCGGCCGCTCCGCCGTCTACGTCAGGGCCCCGCGCCCCGAACCCACCGCCGACCCGGCCGACTTCGCCGCCCTGCGGCTGCGCCTCGGCCTCGCCGCCGACGCGGCCGTCGGCGACCGCCTGCAACTCGACGTCCCCGGTACGGACGGCGGCCCGGAGGAGGTGGTCGTGGACTGGCTCAGCCCCGACTTCGTCGGCCTGCGCGGCCCGGACGCGCTCTACCGGTTCTTCAACGGCAGCACCTGGAACGTGCCGATCTGGCTCGGCCACCACCTGTTCGCCGAGGACGCCGACGAGCAGCGGGCCACCGCGGCGTGGACCGCCTGGCTCAACGACACCCAAGCCTAGGAACCCCGATGGAAACCTCCACCAGGACACTGCTCTTCGCCGCCGAACTCGTCGAGGAGAACGGCACGTACACGCTGCTCGTCGAGGACGTGCGAACCGGCAGCGTCGAGACCACCCCGGTCCCCAAGGCCATGGTCGACAAGCTTCCGACCTTCCTCTCGGCGCTCGCCGCCAAGCTCAACCCACCGGCGCCGCGCCGCCGTTGGTAGCCCTTCCCGCACCGTGAGGCCGGTGCTGTCCGGGAGCCGCCGCTCCCGGATGGCACCGGCCTCGCCGCGTCCGGTGGCGTTCACCGGCCGGACCGCCCTCGCCGGCGCGGGTGTGGGACGACTCCGCTCGACGCGGTTAGTTCATATGACGATGCGTCAACAGACTTTGCACTGGCCCGGGTCGAGGTCGTCGCGGTCGGTCGCACCCCGTGCAGGGGGCGCGCGACGGGCGTCGAGCGCGGTGGTCGGACCGTTCGTGTGGGCCGCCGGGATGACCTCCCCAGCGTGCCGGACCGACCCGGATGGTGGAGACGGCATAGTCGTCCCGTCGCCCAATGGCGTGTTCACTCCGTCATCCAGAGTCCCGTGCACACCCTGGAGAGTCCTCGATGCCCAAAGTCAGACGTCGCCGGGGCCTGGCCCCGGCCTTCGGGGTGCGGGGCAGTACCGTCCCGGCTCGTCCGTCGAACCGTGCCGCGTCGAAGCGGCGCGGCTGGTCCGGAGCGCTGGCAGCGGCGCTGACGCTGGCACCGCTGTCGCTCGTCCCGCTGATGGCCGCCCCCGCCGCGCACGCCGCCCAGGCCTGCCCGCCCGACCCGGGCTACACCGACTGCCTCGCCTTCACCCACACCGGTGGCGGCCAGGACTTCACCGTTCCCCCCGGCGTCACCTCCGTCCGGGCAAAGGCCTGGGGTGCGGGCGCGGCCGCCGAAGCGGACAGCCCCGCGGGAACGGCCGGCGCCGACCACCGGAGCCGACCGGGGGCCGCCGGCGCCTTCGCGACGGCTCTGCTGGACGTGACGCCGGGGCAGCGGCTGACGGTGGTGCCCGGCCAGGGCGGGCGGGCGCACTCCGAGGACCCGAGCTCCCCGGCGGCTCGGACGGCCCTCGGCGGCGGCGCCTCCAGCGTCCTGGCCGACGAGCCGCACGCCTCGGCCCGCACCCTGCTGGCGGCCGACGGCGGCACCTCCCCGAGCGCGGGCGGCGCGGCCGTCGGCTCCGGGGGCGGCGACGTTCCGGCGGGCCTGGTCTCCCACCTGACCGAGCGCCAGTACGTCGCCGGGGCGGGCTTCGGCGGCTTCGCTCACCCCGCCGCCCCGGTGAAGCCCGGCGACCGCGACGGACATGACGGACGCGACGGACGTGACGGCGGCAACGGCCTCGTGGTGCTGGAGTGGCAGGCCCCGGACGCCGCCTCGGCGAAGGCCGCCCCCGTCCAGGGCAACGCCTCGCAGGCCCCGTCCGCCTCGCCGTCCGCGGTGCCGTCCGCCGCGAGCGCCCCCGAGCCCCCGTCGGCCGCAGCGTCCGCTGAGAGCGTCCCCCCGTCGGGCACGGCCCCGGCCGGCCACGCCCCCAGGGCACCCGGCACCCCCTTGGACTGCAGCGGCAACACGATCTACGCCGTCCAGCGCGGCTCCTCGGGCGCCGGTACGGGCACCCTGCTGGCCCTGGCCTCCGGCACCGTCGGCGGCGCCAGCGTGACCGCCACGACGGTGAGCACGCTCCCCGCCGGGTCCGGCTTCACCAACGCCCTGGGCATCACGGACGGCGGCACCGCCGCCTACGTGGTCGACCAGACGCCGGCCGTCAGCGGGTCCGTGAACGTGTACGGCTACAACGCGGCCACCGGCGCCTGGACCGTCTACACCGGATCCGCCGGCCCCACCAGCGACTCCTTCGTCGCCGGCGCGGTGAACCCGGTCAACGGCATCTACTACTACGCCAGCTTCGAGCCCGGTACCGCGACCACGCCCGGCGTGGCCACCCTCTACGGGTTCAACACCACCACCAACACCGCGATCCCCGGCGTGATCGGCACGTTCGACCTGCCGGTCACCGGCACCTCCGGCCCCAACGGCGACATCACCTTCGACGCGGGCGGCAACCTCTACATCCTCTCCTCCGTCGGGACCGACGCCGCCATCGGCCGGGTCTCCGCACCGATCCCCACCACGGGGTCGGCCACCGGTGTGCCGCTGACCAGCACGACGCTGAGCACCCTGGACAACCCGACGGACAGGTCCTTCAACGGGGCGGCCTTCGACAACGTCGGCAACCTCTACATCGAGTTCACCTCGGGGACCACCACCTACCTGGAGCGACTCAACCCGAACACCGGCGCGGTCACGGCCGGTCCGACGCCGTACACCAACAACGCCTTCCTCTCCGTGGACCTCGGCGCCTGCTCCACCAACCCGACCCTGACCCTGCAGAAGGACATCGTCGGCCGGTTCGCCGAGTCGACCACGTCCAACGACCAGTTCACGCTGGAGATCACCGGCGGTGGCGTCACCCAGGGCAACACCGCCACCACGACCGGCACCAGCACGGGCGTCCAGTCGCCCCCGGCCGGCCCGGTCATCGCGCTGTCCGGCACCACCTACACCCTCACCGAGACGGCGGCCTCCGGAAGCCTCTCCGACTACACCGCCACCTACGACTGCGTCGACACGGCCAACGGCAACGCCCCGGTCGCCTCGGGCAGCGGCGTGACCACCTTCAACCTGCCGTTCCCGGCGACGGTGGAGGACAAGAACAGCCCGATGGTGCTCTGCACCTTCACGAACACCCCGGTCCCGGCGACGCCCGCGCTCACCATCGCGAAGTCGGCGTCGCCGACGACGGTTTCGGCGGTCGGACAGGTCGTGGACTACAGCTTCCTGGTGAGGAACACCGGGAACGTGACGCTGACGGACGTGACGGTGAACGAGACGGCGTTCTCGGGCACCGGGACGCCGCCGGTGGTGAGCTGCCCGCCCGCTGCGGCCTCGCTCGCCCCCGGTGCGTCGGTCACCTGCACGGCCGCCTACACGGTCACCCAAGCGGACATCGACCGAGAAAAGATCACCAACACCGCGACCGCGACGGGTACGCCGCCGTCCGGCCCGCCGGTGACCTCCCCGCCGTCCACCGTGACCGTCACGGCCACCGCCAACCCGGCCCTCACCATCGTCAAGTCGGTCGACGCGACGGAGCTGACGGCGGCGGGCCAGGTGCTGCACTACATGTACCTGGTGACGAACACCGGGAACGTGACGCTGGCGAACGTCACGGTGAACGAGACGGCGTTCTCCGGTTCCGGGACGCCGCCGGTGGTGAGCTGCCCGCCCGCTGCGGCCTCGCTCGCCCCCGGTGCGTCGGTCACCTGCACGGCCAGCTACACGGTCACCCAGGCGGACATCGACCGAGGGAAGATCACCAACACCGCGACGGCGACGGGCACGCCGCCGTCCGGCCCGCCGGTCACCTCCCCGCCGTCCTCGACCAGCGTCCCGAACACCCCCGAGCCGGCCCTCACGATCGTGAAGTCGGCGTCGCCGACGACGGTTTCGGCGGTCGGGCAGGTCGTGGACTACAGCTTCCTGGTGACGAACACCGGGAACGTGACGCTGACGAATGTCACCGTGAACGAGACGGCGTTCTCCGGTTCCGGGACGCCGCCGGTGGTGAGCTGCCCGCCGGCTGCGGCCTCGCTCGCCCCCGGCACGTCGGTCACCTGCACGGCCAGCTACACGGTCACCCAGAGCGACCTGCGGAGCGGGAAGATCACCGACACGGCGACGGCGACCGGTACTCCGCCGTCCGGCCCGCCGGTCACCTCCCCGCCGTCCACCGTGACCGTCACGGTCACGCCCGCACCGGCGCTCACCGTCGTCAAGTCGGTGGACGCGACGGCGCTGACCGGGGTGGGCCAGGTGCTGCACTACGCGTACCTGGTGACGAACACCGGGAACGTGACGCTGACGGACGTGACGGTGAACGAGACGGCGTTCTCGGGCGCCGGTACGCCGCCGGTGGTCTCCTGCCCGCCCGCTGCGGCCTCGCTCGCCCCCGGGGCGTCGCTGACCTGCACGGCCGAGTACACGGTGACGCAGGCGGACATCAACGCGGGCAGCATCACCAACACCGCGACGGCGACCGGTACTCCGCCGTCCGGCCCGCCGGTCACCTCCCCGCCGTCCTCGACCACCGTCCCGAACACCCCTGAGCCGGCGCTCACCATCGCGAAGTCGGCGTCCCCGACGACGGTTTCGGCGGTCGGACAGACGGTCGACTACGCGTACCTGGTGACGAACACCGGGAACGTGACGCTGACGAACGTGACGGTGAACGAGACGGCGTTCTCGGGCGCCGGGACGCCGCCGGTGGTGACCTGCCCGGCGGGTGCGGCCTCGCTCGCCCCCGGGGCGTCGGTCACCTGCACGGCCGCCTACACGGTCACCCAGGCGGACATCGACCGAGGGAAGGTCACCAACACGGCGACGGCGACGGGTACTCCGCCGTCCGGCCCGCCGGTGACCTCCCCGCCGTCCACCACCACGGTGACCACGAAGGAGGCACACGGGCACCTGCCGAACACCGGCACCGGCACCGACACCCGGCTCGCCGAGCTGGCCGGGAGCCTCCTGCTCCTGGGCGGCGGCCTGACGCTCGCGACACGCCGCACCCGTCGTCGCGGCTAGGGCCTGTGTGATGTTGTGATCAGTTGGGTGGTCGCACGAGGTCGTCTATCCAGATCATTGAGGCGCGGAGGTGGAGGCCTGCGAGGTAGCT
>NZ_JBHVVE010000031.1:90028-95936 GCF_042883725.1 Kitasatospora sp. NPDC058184 | reverse complement strand
GGGGGGCCCGCCGTCTCCGTCCGGGGGGGGGGGGCCCCGCCGCCGTGTCCGGACCGGGCTCCGCCGTCGTGCGGGCCCGGGTTCCGCGGCGGTGTCCGAGTCGGCGCTCCGCCGTCGTGTCCGGCCCCGGCCGGTACCGGCCGTCCTACACTGGCCCGCTGTGAACGAAACACTCGGGGACGCCGCGCTCGTCCTCGTCTTCATCCTGCTGGGCGGGTTGTTCAACGTCGCCGAGATCTCGCTGATCTCGCTGCGCGAGGGCCAGATCCGGACGCTGGAGGCGCACGGCACCCGCCGCGCCGCCCGGGCCGCGCACCTGGCCGCCGACCCCAACCGCTTCCTGGCCGCCGTCCAGGTCGGGGTGACCTGCATGGGCTTCCTGTCCGCCGCCTTCGGCGCGGACACCCTGGCCGGCAAGGTCGCCCCGCTGTTCGTCCGGGCCGGGCTGTCCGAGGGCGTGGCCGCCGCGGTGGCCCTGGTCGGCCTCACCCTGGTGATCAGCTACGCCTCGCTGGTGCTGGGCGAGCTGACCCCCAAGCGGATCGGCCTGCAGCGCGCCGAGTCGATCGCGGTCGTCGCCGCCCCGGTGGTGGACGTGATGTCGGTGGTGCTGCGGCCGGTGATCTGGCTGCTCGGCCACTCCACCAACCTGATGGTCCGGCTGCTCGGCGGCGACCCGACCGCGGGCCGCGGCTCGATGAGCTCCGAGGAGCTGCGCGGCCTGGTCGCCGCCAACACCGAACTCGGAAGCGACGAACGGGCGTTGATCGCCGACGTGTTCTCCGCCGGGGAGCGCCAGCTGCGCGAGGTGATGGTCCCGCGCACCGAGGTGACCTTCCTGGACGCCGAGCGCCCGCTGGCCGCCGTCCGGCACCAGGCCGACACCTCGCCGCACTCGCGCTACCCGGTGGTCGAGGGCAGCGCCGACGCGGTGGTCGGCTTCGTCCACGTCCGCGACCTGTACGGCGCGCGCGGCGAGCAGGCCGTCAAGGTCCGTGACCTGGCCCGCCCGGTGAAGCTGCTGCCCGGCACCAAGCGGGTGCTGGAGGCGATGGGCGAGATGCGCCGGGAGGGCCACCACCTGGCCATCGTGGTGGACGAGTACGGCGGCACCGCCGGGATCGTCACCCTGGAGGACCTGGTCGAAGAGGTGATCGGCGAGATCCGGGACGAGTACGACAGCCCGGCGGCCGCCCCCACCCGGCGGCTGGCCGGCGGCGGCATGGAGCTGGACGGTCTGCTCAACCTCGGCGACTTCGCCGAGGAGACCGGCGTCACCCTGCCCGAGGGCCCGTACGAGACGGTGGCCGGCTGCCTGGTCGCCGCGCTCGGCCGGCTGCCCCGGGACGGCGACCAGGTGCGGGTGCCCGTCGAGGGGGGCGGCGGGGTGCTGCTGACGGTGGCCAAGGTCGAGGGCCGGCGGATCGCCCGGGTGGGGGTGAGTGCGGTCACACTGGCCGAGCCCGCGGGGGCGGAGGTTTCCTGAGCGGTCGGTGGAACTGGAAGAATGGCCCGCATGGTCAACGCAGCGGTCACTGGTCCGGTCAAGGACCGTCCCCGGGTGCTCTCCGGCATCCAGCCCACTTCCGGCTCGTTCCACCTCGGCAACTACCTGGGCGCGGTGCGCCAGTGGGTCGACCTGCAGAAGGACAACGACGCCTTCTACATGGTCGTCGACCTGCACGCGATCACGGTGCCCCAGGACCCGGCGACGCTGCGCGAGAACACCCGGGTCTCCGCCGCCCAGCTGCTCGGCGCGGGCCTGGACCCGGACCACTGCACGCTGTTCGTCCAGTCGCACGTGCCCGAGCACGCGCAGCTCGCCTGGGTGATGAACTGCCTCACCGGCTTCGGCGAGGCCTCGCGGATGACCCAGTTCAAGGACAAGTCCTCCCGGTACGGCGCCGAGGGCACCACGGTCGGCCTGTTCACCTATCCGATCCTCCAGATCGCGGACATCCTGCTCTACCAGGCCGACGCCGTCCCGGTCGGCGAGGACCAGCGCCAGCACGTGGAGATCACCCGCGACATCGCCGAGCGCTTCAACACCCGCTACGGCCGGACCCTCACGGTGCCGAAGCCGTACATCCTCAAGGAGACGGCGAAGATCCAGGACCTCCAGGACCCGGCCGTCAAGATGAGCAAGTCGGCCTCCTCGCCCAAGGGCCTGGTGAGCCTGCTGGACGACCCGAAGGCCAGCGCCAAGAAGTTCAAGAGCGCCGTCACCGACACCGGCACCGTCGTGTCCTACGACGAGGAGGGGAAGCCGGGCGTCTCCAACCTGCTGCGCGTCCACTCCGCGCTCAGCGGCCAGTCGGTCGAGCAGCTGGTCGCGCACTTCGAGGGCAAGATGTACGGCGCCCTGAAGACCGAGCTGGCCGAGCTGTTCACCGAGTGGGTCACCCCCTTCCAGGAGCGCACCCGGCTGTTCCTGGACGACCCGGCCGAGCTGGACCGGGTGCTGGCGATCGGCGCCGAGAAGGCCCGCGAGGTGGCGTCGGTGACGCTGGAGACGGTGTACGACCGGATCGGCTTCCTCCCGGCCGCCAAGCGGTGAATCCCCTCACACGCCTGCCCGGTGGTGACGGCCTCCCCGAGGTCGTCACCATCGGCGTGTCCGTGAGCGTCCCGGACCCGTACGGCACGGCGATCCAGGACGCCCGGGCCGGGCACGGCGACCCGCTGGCCCGGTCGATACCCACGCACGTCACCCTGCTGCCGCCGACCGAGGTGCCCGCCGGGGAGCTGCCGAAGATCGAGGAGCACCTGGCGGCGGTGGCGGCCGCGCACCGGCCGTTCCGGATGCTGCTGCGCGGCAGCGGGACCTTCCGCCCGGTCTCCCCGGTGGTGTACGTCCGGGTCGAGGAGGGCGCGCAGGAGTGCCGGCTGCTGGAGGCGGACGTCCGCTCCGGCCCGCTGGCCCGCGAGCTGGCGTTCCCGTACCACCCGCACGTGACGGTCGCCCACGGTCTGCCGGAGGACGTGCTGGACCAGGCGTACGAGCAGGCGCGCGGCTTCCGGGCGGACTTCCCGGTGCCGGGCTTCGGCCTCTCCCGCTTCGACGCGGACGAGGTCTGGCGGCCCTGGCGGAGCTACCCGTTCGGGTGAACCGGGGTGTGCTCCGGGGCGTGTCCGAGGGTGTGACCTAGCCCTCCCCGGCCGCCGAGTTCGAGCATCCGGTCGACCACCCGGCGGGCCGCGCCGCCGTCGTCCAGCGCGCAGTGCTCGGCCCGGAAGCGCCGGTAGCGCTCGGCGTAGCCGGGCGGCGGTCCGCCGTCGCCGTCGGCCAGTTCGCGCAGCGCGCCGAGGAGTTCGGCCGACGTGGGCACCAGCGGGCCGGGGGCGTTCGACTCGAAGTCGAAGGAGAAGCCGCGCAGGGTGTCGCGGTAGTGCTCCAGGTCGTAGGTGAAGAAGTACATCGGGCGGCCGGTGATGGCGAAGTCGAACATGATCGACGAGTAGTCGGTCACCAGGACGTCCGCGACCAGCAGCAGTTCCTGCGGGTCGGGGTAGTCCCCGCAGTCGTACAGGAAGCCGTCGCCGGCGCCCGGCAGCGGCTCGCGGACGTGCGCGTGCGGACGGACCAGCAGCACGTGGTCCGCGCCGAGCAGGCGCCGCGCGTGGCCGAGGTCCAGCCGCAGGTCGAGCCGGAACCCGTCGCCGTCGCCGCGCTGCTGGTCCTCGCGCCAGGTCGGCGCGTACAGCACGATCCGCCGGCCCTCGGGGACGCCGAGCCGGCGGCGGACGGTCGCGGCGGCCCGCGGGTCCGGGCGGGCGAGCACGTCGTTGCGCGGGTAGCCGGACTCCAGCAGCTCGCCGCCGTAGCGGAAGGCGCGCCGGAGGATCGGGGTGGCGAACGGGCTGGGGGAGAGCAGCAGGCTCCACTGCGGGGTCTCCCGGTCGAGCGCCCGCAGGTAGCCGCGGTCGGCCAGCCAGGGGCTCTCGACGTCGTGGGCGATCCGCTTCAGCAGGGAGCCGTGCCAGGTCTGCACGACGACCTGGCCGGGGCGGCGCTCCAGGAAGTCCGGGAAGTGGGTGTTGCCGACCAGGTACCGGCAGGTGGCCAGCGCGCGGTACCACTCCGGGCTCCAGCTCCGCACCGGGACGACTCCGGGCGGCAGCGCGGCCTGGGCGTCGTCGACCACCCACAGGTGCTCCAACCGGCCGTCCCGGCGGGCGAGTTCGGCGTGCACCGCGCGCGGGGAGTCGGCGTAGCCGCGGCCGCCGAACACGTCGTACAGCACCGCCTCGCGCAGCGGCGCGCGGCGGGCGGCCGGGTAGCGCTCGGTGCGCAGCCGGTGCTGGGTCCAGGCGCTGCGCTCGGTGGCGGTGAGCACCGGGGTGGAGTCCACCACCAGGGTGTCGTGCCACCGGCGTTGCAGCAGGATCCGCTTGCCGCCGGCGGTGGTGGCGGCGGGGACGGCGGTCAGCGCGCCGGGGGCGGCGAGCAGCGGCCGGCCGTCCCCGGGGCGGCCGACCGGCTCCAGCGCGGCCTCCCAGACGCCCTTGCGCAGTGGCAGCGGGACGCCGTCCGAGCCGGTCCGGGTGGCGGGCACCCGGGCCCGGAAGCGGCCGTCCGGGCCGGTGCCGACCGGGGTGCGGACCTCGCTCGCGGAGCCGGGGTGGCGCAGCACCAGCTCCAGTGCCGAGGCCGGGCCCGGGCAGTGGCCGGACAGCTCGAAGCCGCCGTCCCGTACGGCGATCCGGTCGACCAGGCCGGCTGCGGGCTGGACGCAGAGCTGGAGCCGGCCGTCGGCGAGGTGCTTGAGGTAGAGCACCCGGTCCGGGGCGCCGGGCAGCGGGTGCTGGCCGGCCACCGGGCCGCCGCGCTCGTCGAGGCAGGGCTGCACGGCGGCGCCGTCGGGGTACAGGAGTTCGGCGTCCCAGTGCTCCAGCCGGCCGCCGCCCCGCCCGTCGGCGGTGAACGGCCGGTACGGCACCCGGACGGTGAAGGTGTTGCCGGTACGGGCGAGCGGCCGCTCGACCACCGCGTCGCTCTCCCGGTGGCGCAGCCGCAGCACGGTGCCGGAGGGGCAGGTGTCGGCGACCCCGTCCAGGTCCAGGCCGTCGGGGGCGGGGGCGGCCCGGGTGACCAGGACGGCCGGGCGCTCCAGCCGCAGGTGCAGCCGGCCGTCGGCGAAGAACGGCTGGAGCCGGACGTCGTGGTCCACCCAGTGGGCCGGCGGGTACTCGCCGGACCCGCACCAGTACGGGGCGAGGGCGCCGTACCGGCGGCGCACCCGGGCGGGGCGGGGGCGGGTGAAGAGCGTGGCCTCGATCCGCCAGTCGCCGAGCAGCCAGTGGCCCCCGCGGCGCAGCCGGCCGGGGGCTATCAGGGCGGTGAAGCCGGACCAGTCGTGGTTGTGCTCGGACTGGGCGCTGTCGTCGGTGACCTCGGGCATCCGGCGGGGGCGGGAGCGCAGGTGCAGCGGCGGCTGGGAGCGGTTCTGGTGGCGCAGGGTCAGCCAGGTCCAGGCGGAGCCGGGCCGGCCGGTGTCCTGGCCGTCCGGGCGGGCGAAGCCGGTGAGCTCCAGGCCGCGGCCGTGCCAGCGGGCGCGCAGCAGGCCGAAGGCGACGTCCTCGTCGGCGGCGGGGTGGTCGGCGGCCACCCGGGGGGCGGCGTGCGGCAGGACCAGCCGGGTGAGCACAGGCATGGCGGTGGGAGCCCTTCGGGAGGGAGATCCACATCCCATCCAGAAATGGCGCCGGGGTCAATTGCACGCTTTTTCGAATGCCCCGGGGAATGCTTTTTCGGGAACGCCGGTTCGACATTCGAAATCGGTTTTCCGGTCGTTTCCGGATCCGGCTCCGGAAGCGCGCGGGCGCCCGGCACCCCGAGTGTGGCGGGGGCCCCCGGCTCCGGGGGGGGGGGTAAACAAATGTGGGCCAACAGGGGCCGACCCCGCTG
>NZ_JBHVVE010000031.1:0-90018 GCF_042883725.1 Kitasatospora sp. NPDC058184 | reverse complement strand
TCATTCGTTGTGGGGGGGGTGGGCGGGCCCGCCCGCCGGCGGGGGGGGGGGCCCCCCCCCCCCGGGGGGCCGCCCCCCCCCGCCGGATCGTGCGAGGGGGCTACTCCTTGCGGAGCATCGCGTCGACCACCCGGATGGAGGCCTTGCCGTCGTCCAGGTCGCAGTACGCCTCGCGGAACGCGGCGGCCCGGTCCGCGTACTCGGCCGCGACCTCGTCCACCCGGCCGAGCACGGAGAGGAGCTCCTCGGAGGTGGCCGGCATCGGGCCGGGCGCCTCGGCCTCGAAGTTCAGGCTGAAGCCGCGCAGGTTGTCGCGGTAGTGCTCCAGGTCGTAGGTGAAGAACACGATCGGCTTGCCGGTCGACGCGAAGTCGAACGCGCTCGCCGAGTAGTCGGTCACCAGGACGTCGGCGATCAGCAGCAGCTCCGCCATGTCGGGGTAGGTGCCGACGTCCCAGATGTAGCCGTTGCCGGCGCCCGGGATCTGGCCGCACATCAGGTGGTGCCGGCGCACCAGCAGCACCTGGTCGTCGCCGAGCGCGGCCTTGGCCGCCGCCAGGTCGATCCGCAGGTCGATCTGGTAGCCGTCCTGCGGCCGGCGCCGGTCCTCGCGCCAGGTCGGCGCGTAGAGCACGACCTTCTTGCCCTCGGGCAGGCCGAGCCGCTCCCGGACCTGCTCGGCGGTCTTCTCCCGGTCGGTCGCGAACAGCAGGTCGTTGCGGGGCGAACCGCTCTCCAGGATCTCGCCCTTGAAGTCGAAGGCGCGCCGCAGCACCGGGGCCGACCAGCGGTTGCCGGCCACCAGCAGGCTCCAGTTCGGGACTTCCCGGGCCAGGCTCCTGAGGTACTTGGAGTCGGTGAACCAGACCTTCTCGAAGTCGAAGCCGATCTGCTTCAGCGGAGTGCCGTGCCAGGTCTGGACGACCACCTGGTCGGGGCGGCGGACGAAGAAGTCGGGCAGGTGGGTGCTGGCCACGACGTACTTGGCGGTGGCCAGCGCCTCGTACCACTCCGGGCTGCGGTACCGGAGCGCGGTCGCGCTCTGCGGCAGCTCGGCCTGCATGTCGTCGTTGCCCCACAGGTGCTCCAGCGGCAGGCCGCGGCGGACCAGCTCCTCGTGCACCGCCCGGGGCGAACCGGAGTACGTGCCGTACTTGCCGGTGTGGTACAGCACCGTGTCGCGCACCGGCAGCCGGCGGGCGGCCGGGTAGTCCACGCTCTGCAGCTGGCGCTGGCGGTAGCGGGCCCCCTCCTCGGGCAGCAGCACCGAGTGCGACTCCAACGACAGGGCGTCGTGGTCGCGGCGCTCCAGCAGTATCCGCTTGCCGCGGGACTCCACCTCGACCGGCAGGACGTCGAAGCAGTCCGGGGTCACCAGCGCGGCGGCGTCCGGCAGTTCGGGCACCGGCACGCCGACCGGGCGGAAGACGACGTTCCAGGTGCCCCGGGAGAGCGGCACCCGGCCGGCGAAGGAGGCCGTCGGCACGGCGGGCAGCGCGGTGCGGAAGCGGCCGTCGGAGATCTCCACCGGGTAGGCGTGCTCCTCCTCGCGCCACTCGTGACGGACCACCAGCTCCCAGCGGTGCGCGCCGGGCAGCGGGAACGAGCCGCTCAGCAGGAAGCCGTCGGCGCCGCGCGAGGACACCTCGTCCACCAGCGGCTGGAGCACCTGGTCGGTGAACTGGAGGTGCCCGTGGGGGGAGGGCTTGGAGTAGAGCGCCCGGCGCTCGGCGACCGGGGCCTGCGGGTTCAGCGCCAGGTGCAGCTGCTCGGGCGCGTTGCGGTCGTCCCAGGCCAGCTGGACGGTGCTGCCGTCGGCCAGCAGCAGCGCGCCGTCCCAGTGGTCGCGGCTGCGCTCGGCGGCCACCGGGTCCAGCTCGGCCCAGGCCTCGCGGACGGCGGTCAGCTCGGCGATCGGGAAGGCCGCGGTGAACGGCTGGAGCGAGCCGACCGGAGCGCCCAGCTCCAGCGGGAAGGTCAGGTGGCGGTCCGACTCGGTGTGGGTGAGCCGCAGCCGCGCCCCGGCGAAGCTCGGGCCGGAGCGGGCCGCGCCCGAGACCTCCAGCCGGTCGCCGTGGGCGGCCAGGCCGGTCACCCGGGCCTTGACCGTCTCCACCCGGAGGTAGACGAAGTTGTCCCGGATCCACGGCACGATCCGCACGTCCGGCTCGACCCAGTGCGACGGGAGGTACAGCGCGCTGTCGCTCCACCCGGCCGAGATCCGGCCCTTGTAGACCCCGCCCTTGCCCGCGCCGGCCACCAGGAGACGCCAGTTGCCGTCCTTCCACTGGCCGCGGTGCTTCAGCTTCTTCGGGTCTATGGCCACGGTGAAGCCGGACCAGTCGCAGCTGTACAGGTCGTGGTGGCAGCTCGCGGTGGCCTCGGGACTGTACGTCGTCCGCATCGGCACCGCGATGACCCGGCGGCCCTTGGCCTCGCGCAGCACCAGGGTGCGGACCATGTCGTGCTTGCCGGCCGCGCCCAGTTGCTCCGGGTACGCGTGCCCGGTCAGCCGGAGCTTCCCGTCCTCCCAGGTGCTGCGGTACAGCCGGCTGCGGATCACCAGCGAGTTGTCCAGCTTGAGCACCCCGGCCGGCACGCTCTTGCGCCCGCCGCGCAGGAACGGGTAGTCGGCGTACGGGCGCAGCAGGCCGCGGGCCTGGACGCCGCCGCCGCTCTCGCGCTCGTACGTGATCTGCTCGACCAGCTCGTCCATCCGGCCGGACAGGGTCAGGTGGTACTTCAGCCGCAGCGGTGCGCGCAGCCGGGCGACGTGCTCGGCGCCGATCGACCGGAGCAGCCGGCCGACGTGCTGGAGGTAGGCGTCCCGGTACTCCTTGTCCCCTTCGACGAGGGACGAGAAGAACATCGGGATCTCCTCGACGAGGGTGTTCTCGTCGTAGGAGCGCAGGTACTCGGCGAAGCGCGGCTCGGTCTGCTTCGTCAGCCAGGCGCGGACCAGCTCGACCGAGGCGACCCGGTCGATCAGGCCCCTGGGGTTGGTGCGCATCTGCGTGATCGACATCTCGCCGACCTCGCGCTCGCGCCAGTGGTAGATCGGCTCGGAGAGCACGTCCACGCTCTTGGCCAGGTAGTGGTGCGGCACGCTGACCGGCGCGTCCTCGTAGAGGATGCCCTCGGGGTAGAGCAGGCCGGCCGCGTCGAAGAACGAGCGGCGGTACACCTTGTTCCACGCGGTGCGGTCGGTGACCAGCGCCGGGATCTCGGTGATGTGGGTCTTGAGCCTGGTCTCCTTGAACGGCTTCAGGTGGCCGCCGGACTGGTAGTAGCCCACGGCGCGGAAGCGCAGCACGTTGCCGGTGCAGAAGTCCGAGCCGGTCTCGTCCAGCGTGTTGATCATCAGCTCGTACGCGCTCGGCGGCATCGAGTCGTCGCTGTCCACGAAGCACAGGAACTCGGAGTCCGGGTCGATGTGCCGGATGCCGGTGTTGCGGGCCGCGCCGAGGCCCTTGTTCACCTGCCGGACCAGCCGGAACCGGGAGTCCTGGGCCGCGTACGCCTCGGCGAGCGCCGCGCTGCCGTCCTTCGAACCGTCGTCGACCATGACGCACTCGAAGTCCGTGAAGGTCTGGGCGGCGATCGAGTCGAGGCATTCGACGAGGTAGCGCTCGACGTTGTAGATCGGGACGACGATGGAGAGGCGGGGAGCCATCGGCTACGCAGGCCTTTCTCTGGAGGAGCGTGGCAGCCCGTACGGGGTCTGACCGCACTTGGATCGGTGCGTACGTGCGCCCCCGATCCTACCTCCGGGGACCTCGCCCACCCGGGGACCACTACGCTGGGTCCGTGTCCCGTTTCAGCGTGATCGTCCCCGTGTACCAGGTCCAGGACTACCTCGCCGAGTGCCTCGATTCGGTGCTCGGCCAGGACGGCCCGGACGTCGAACTGATCGCGGTGGACGACCGCTCCCCGGACGGCTGCGGCGCGATCCTGGACGGGGCCGCCGCCGCCGACGCCCGGGTCCGGGTGCTGCACCTGCCGGAGAACGTCGGCCTCGGCCGGGCCCGCAACGCCGGCCTGGAGGTCGCCACCGGGGACTACGTGGTCTTCCTCGACAGCGACGACACGCTGACCCCCGGATTGCTGAAGAGCATCGACGAGCGGCTCACCGCCACGGGTGACCCGGACATCCTGGTTTACGACTACGCCCGCACCTACGCCGACGGCCGGATCACCCGGGCCGCCTCCGCGCACGTCTTCGGCGCCGCCTCCCCGGACGTCTTCGACCTCGACGCCCGCCCCGACCTGCTCGACCTGCTCCAGGTCGTCTGGAACAAGGCCTACCGCCGTGATTTCATCACCGAGCAGCGGCTGGTCTTCCCGGCCGGCTACTACGAGGACACCCCCTGGACGTACCCGGCGCTGCTCGCCGCCGCCCGGATCACCCTGCTCGACCAGGTCGGCGTGCACTACCGCCAGCGCCAGGAGGGCGGCAACATCCTGGCCACCGCCAGCCGCAAGCACTTCGACGTGTTCGCCCAGTACGACCTGGTCTTCGCCTTCCTCGACGGCCGCCCCGACCTGGACCGCTGGCGCCCGGTCGTCTACGGCCGGATGCTGCACCACCTCAACACCGTGGTCTCCAAGCCCGGCCGGGTCCCGCCCGGCGACCGCCGCGAGTACTTCCGCCGGGCCGCCGAGCACTGCGCCCGGCTGCGGCCGGCCGGCTACCGGCCGCCGGCCGGCGTGGACGGCGTGCGCACCGAGCTGCTCAGCCACGGCCGCTACGGGGCCTACCAGGCCGTCCGGGCCCTCGCCAAGGCCCGGCGACTCGTCAAGCGCTGAGCGCGAACTGACGCCCGTTCGGGGGACGGACCGGCTATAACCGGTAGGTGGACTTCCTGACCCGCCTGCCGGTCGTCGGCCCGCTCGTGGCCCGGGTGCTGCGCAGCCGCCCGTACCGGGTGTACGAGTACTTCTCCGCCGCCCGGGGCAACCGGCTGGCCGGCGCCGTCACCTTCTTCGGCTTCCTCGCGCTCTTCCCGCTGCTCACGGTGGGCCTGGCGGTCGCCGCCGCGACGCTGAGCGACAGCCGAGTCCACGAGCTGCAGGAGCACATCTCCGACCAGCTGCCGGGGCTCTCGGACGCGCTCAACCTGCCCGCCCTGGTGGCCAACGCGGGCACCGTCGGGCTGGTCGGCGGGGCGCTGCTGCTGGTCTCCGGCCTCGGCTGGGTGGACACCATGCGCACCTCGATCCGCGACCTGTGGCAGCTGCCCCAGGAGGAGGGCAACCCGGTCCTGCGCAAGGGGTGGGACGTGGCGGTGCTGGCCGGCCTCGGCCTGGTGTCGCTGTTCTCGCTGGCCACCTCCGCCGCCGGCACCACGCTCGCCGGCCGGATCGCCGACGCGATCGGCCTCAACAGCGGGTACCTGCTGACCGCGGTCGGCGTGCTGATCGCCATAGCGTGCGACATGCTGCTCTTCGCCTACCTGCTGGCGCCCTTCCCCGGGATCACCGACCAGCGCCGGCGGGACCTGGTGCAGGCCGCGCTGATCGGCTCGGTCGGCTTCGAACTGCTGAAGCTGCTGCTCGCCTCCTACCTGGGCTCGGTCGCCGGACGGAGCCTGTACGGGGCGTTCGCCACCCCGGTGGCGCTGCTGCTGTGGATCAACTTCGTCTCCCGGCTGCTGATGTACTGCGTGGCCTGGACGGCGACGGCCGACCCGGTGGCCGCCCGGGACCGGACCAGGGCGCACGGGCGGGCGCTGCTGGAGGCGGCCGACGAGGCGGAGGCGGCGGCGGAGGCGGACGCGGCGGAGCGGGCCGCCCGGGCCGAGCAGCGGAAGAAGGAGAAGGAGAAGGAGAACGGGGAGGGCGAGGACGAGGGCGAGGAGAGGGCCCGGCCCCGGGACTGAGGCCGAGCCCTCCCACCCGTCGGCGGGTCAGCCGGCGGAGCGGCGCCGCAGCAGCACCAGCGAGCCGTACCCGGCCGCGGCCCCGGCCAGCACCACGGCCGACCAGCCGCCGAGGCCGAGCCCGCCGCGCGTGCCCATCGCCGCCGTCGGGGCGGTGGTGGGCGCGGGGTGCGGCGGCGGTGCGGGCGTGCCCTCGGCGCCGCCGGCCTGGCCGGTCGGCTCGGCGCCGGCGGGCGGGAGCTCGTCGACCAGCCTGCCGACCGGCTGGACCTTGCCGGCCGCGGCGAAGCCCCAGTCCAGCAGGGCGGCCGTCTCGTCGTACACCCGCTGGTAGCTGGCCGGGTGCATCACCGTCACCAGGAGGGTGCGGCCGTCGCGCTCGGCGGCGCCGACGAAGGTCGAGCCGGCGTTGGTGGTGGTGCCGTTCTTCACCCCGATCAGGCCGGGGTACTTGCCCAGCAGCCGGTCGGTGTTGGCGATCCCGAAGCTGCCGCGCTGGCCGGTGTTCCGGTCGACGGCGCCCGGGAACATCGCGTCCCGGGTGGCGCAGTACGTCCGGAAGTCCGCGTTGCGCAGGCCGGCCCGGGCGAACAGCGACAGGTCGTAGGCCGAGGAGACCTGGCCGTCCATGTCGTAGCCGTCCGGGGAGATCACCCTGGTGTCCCGGGCCTGGAGCGCGTCGGCGCGCGCCTGCATCTCGGTGACGGTCTGCTGGACGCCGCCGTTCATGTGCGACAGGACGTGCACCGCGTCGTTGCCGGAGCTCAGGAACACCCCGCGCCACAGGTCCTCGACCCGGTAGTCCAGGTTCTCCTTGATGCCGACCAGGCTGCTGCCGGGGCCGATCCCCTGGATCTCCTCGTCGGCCACCCGGTGCACCGCGTTGCGGTCGAACTTGGGCAGCACGGTGTCCGCGAAGAGGATCTTCAGGGTGCTCGCCGGGGGCAGCCGCAGGTGCGGGTTGCTGGCCGCCAGCACGTCGCCCGACGCCGCGTCGGAGACTATCCAGGACTGGCCGGTGAGGTCGGAGGGCAGCGGCGGGGCACCCGCCATCGGGGCGACCTGGACCCCGGGGAGCCCGAGCCGCTCGCCGCCGACCGCGGCCGACGGGGGCGGCTGCTGCGGGGTCGCGCCCGCCGGGGCGGCGAGCAGGACCGGGAGGGCCGCGGTGACCGCGGCGCACAGGCGCGCGAACGTGAGTCGGGGTGTGGGCACCAGCTGACCGTACCCACTCGGGGCTCCCGCTGCCCTCCCCCCGGAGCCCGTCCTCCGCAGGAGGGGCCCGCCGTACGCCGATCGGCGGCCCGCGCATACTGGGGACGCACACCGCCTTCACAAGCCGAGGACCCCCATGAAGCTCAGCCGTCGCACCTCCTGGTTCCTGACCGCCTTCGGGGTCTGGTCGATCATCATCTGGACGACCTTCGTGAAGAACCTCTGGAAGGACTCCGGCGGCCAGGCCTTCACCAACGGCGACCACTCCCAGCCCACCGCCTTCTTCTGGGTCCACCTCCTCCTCGCCGTCACCTCCTTCGCCCTCGGCATCGCGGTCGGCGCCATCGGCCTGCGCGGCCTGCGCGCCACCCGCCGCACCCCGGCCACCGACTGAAAATCCCCGTTGCCTCGGTCGGACCCCACTGGCAAGATCCTCACGGCTCGCACAGAAGAGCTACAGGACGACACCAGGGGTGGGGATTCGATGAGGAACACGTACGTGCGCAGACTCGGCGGGGTGGCCGCGGCCGCCGTGGCCGCGGGTCTGCTGACCACGCCCACGGCGGCCGTGGCCGACACGGCGCCGGCCGTCCTCGGCACCAGCCAGGGTGGCGACTACCGCAGCGAGGCCTGCGACTCGACCACCGCTCCGGGCTGGGTCGGCTGGACCAACTACGGCCCGACGCTCACCGCGAACGTCGCCGGCACCGGCGCCCGGTTCGCCGTCAGGGACGAGACCACGGGCACCGACCCGGTGTTCACCGACGAGGCCCAGGCCTACGCCCAGCAGGCCAAGACCGTGGTCCGCGGTCTGGTGGACGGGCACAGCTACGCCTGGCACGCCTGGGCCCTCCAGGGTCAGCAGGCCTCCGCCCCGTCGGCGGACTGCCGCTTCACGCTGGACACCACCCCGCCGACCGCCACGGTCTCCTCGCCGGACTTCCCGGACGGCGGTCCAGCCACCAAGTACGCGGGCCAGAAGGCGACCTTCGTCATCAAGACCGCCGACCAGGCCCCGACCGGTGGCGCGGGCTCCGGCGTCGCCTGTGTCCGGTACGGCTTCGACTACCTCGGCGTGGGCGGCTGCGACTCGCGGAACGCGGTCAAGCCGGCCGCCGACGGGACGGTGACGCTCGACCTCAAGGTCCTGAGGTGGGGCACCAACACGCTCAACGTCCAGGTGCTGGACAACGTGAGCAACGTCGCCAACGCGTCCTTCACCTTCTACGCCCCCTCGAACCCCAACCCGCCGAAGACCTTCGGCGACGTCGACGGGGACGGTGTTGCGGACATCCTGCTGCCCGACGCGCAGGGCAATCTGCAGTACATCGGCGTGAACGCGTCCGACACCACTCCCAACGCGACGATCCGGGCGCTCGCCTCGCCCGATCACAACGGCTGGGCGTCGTACCAGGTCATCCACCGCGGCTGGTCGAACGACCACGCGCCGTCCTCGGACGACCTCTTCCTCTACCAGCCCGGGTCGGACTACCTCTACCTGTACCGGAACTCCGACTACGGATCGTTCTCCGGGAGCATGATCGGCGCCAGGCGTCCGAGCACCTGCGTAGACGGGGCGGGCGCGCAGACGGCGTGCCCGGCGGACTTCGCCGACGACTGGTCGAAGGCGGAGCAGATCGTCGCGTTCGGCCCGGCGGCCGGCGGCTTCGGTCCGTCGCTGGTGACGCTGGAGGACGGCAACCTCTGGCTGCACGCCGGAGGCGACTTCGCGTACGGCTGGGCGAAGGCCCGCAAGCTCACCACCACCGGCGACTGGGCCGGCTACGACCTGATCGCCCCCGGTCCGGACGCGGCCGGGAACCTCGCCCTCTGGGCGCGCGACCGGGCCACCGGCGAGCTGCACGCGTACCCGGTCCCGAAGCAGGCCGACGGCAGCTTCGACTACTCCGCCCTCGCCGACCCGAAGGCGGACGTCGTGGCCACCGGCTTCACCACCGCCGCCTACCCGACGCTCGGCAGCTCGGGCGACGGTGACGGGGACGGCAAGCCCGACCTGTGGGCCGTCACCCCCGACCGGCACCTGGTGACCTTCAGCGGCTGGTCCGCGCCGAAGGACCTCGGCGCCCTGCGCTGACCCGGCACGACGGAACGGCGAAGGCCCCCGCCCGATCCGAGGATCGGGCGGGGGCCTCCGGTGTGGCGGGTGGGATCAGAAGCGGCGGGTCACCAGGGCCCGCTTCACTTCCTGGATCGCCTTGGTGACCTCGATGCCGCGCGGGCAGGCCTCCGAGCAGTTGAAGGTGGTGCGGCAGCGCCACACGCCCTCACGGTCGTTGAGGATCTCCAGGCGCTGCTCGGCACCCTCGTCGCGCGAGTCGAAGATGAAGCGGTGCGCGTTGACGATGGCGGCCGGGCCGAAGTACTGGCCGTCGTTCCAGAACACCGGGCAGGACGACGTGCACGCGGCGCACAGGATGCACTTGGTGGTGTCGTCGAAGCGCTCGCGGTCCTCGGCGGACTGCAGGCGCTCGCGGGTCGGCTCGTTCCCCTTGGTGATGAGGAACGGCATGACGTCCTTGTACGCCTGGAAGAACGGGTCCATGTCCACGACCAGGTCCTTGAGGACCGTGAGGCCCTTGATGGCCTCGATCGTGATCGGCTTCTCCGGGTTGACGTCCTTGATCAGGGTCTTGCACGCCAGCCGGTTGCGGCCGTTGATCCGCATGGCGTCGGAGCCGCAGATGCCGTGGGCGCAGGAACGGCGGTAGGTGAGGGTGCCGTCCTGCTCCCACTTGATCTTGTTGAGCGCGTCGAGGATGCGCTCCTTCGGGTCCATCGTCAGCTGGTAGTCGACCCACACCGGGTCCGGGTGCTCCTCCGGGTTGAACCGGCGGATCCGGACGGTGACGGTGATCGGCTGGACGGCACCGGCTTCGACCGCGTCCAGAGCGGCCGAGTGCTTCTCCACGGTCGGAGTGCTCATCAGTACTTACGCTCCATCGGCTGGTAGCGGGTCGTGACGACCGGCTTGTAGTCGAGGCGGATGGAGGTGCTGCCGTCGGCGGCGACCTCCTGGTACGCCATGGTGTGCTGCATGAACTTCACGTCGTCACGGGTCGGGAAGTCCTCGCGGTAGTGGCCGCCGCGGGACTCCTCGCGGGCCAGCGCGGAGACGGCCAGCACCTCGGCCAGGTCGAGCAGGTTGCCCAGCTCGACGGCCTCCAGGAGGTCCGTGTTGTAGCGGAAGCCCTTGTCCTGGATGGAGACGTTCTTGTAGCGCTCCTTCAGCGCGGCGATGTCCTCGACCGCCTGCTTCAGGGTGGCGCCGGTGCGGTACACCATGGCGTTGGTGTCCATGGTCTCCTGCAGCTCCTTGCGGATCTGCCCCACGGACTCGGTGCCGGTGCCCTCGCGCAGGCCGTCGACCAGGGCCTGGACCTTCTCGGCCGGGTTCTCGGGCAGCTCGACGAAGCCGTTCGCGTTGGCGTAGTCGGCGGCGGCGATGCCCGCGCGGCGGCCGAACACGTTGATGTCCAGCAGCGAGTTGGTGCCCAGGCGGTTGGCGCCGTGCACGGACACGCAGGCGACCTCGCCGGCCGCGTACAGGCCCGGGACGATGTCGGTGTTGTTGCGCAGGACCTCACCCTCGACGTTGGTCGGGATGCCGCCCATGGCGTAGTGCGCGGTGGGCTGGATCGGGATCGGGTCCGTGTAGGGCTCGATGCCGAGGTAGGTGCGCGCGAACTCGGTGATGTCCGGCAGCTTGGCGTCCAGCTGCTCCGGCGGCAGGTGGGTCAGGTCCAGGTAGACGTGGTCGCCGTCCGGACCGCAGCCGCGGCCTTCGCGGATCTCGGTGTAGATCGCGCGGGAGCAGACGTCACGGGACGCGAGGTCCTTCATGACGGGGGCGTAGCGCTCCATGAAGCGCTCGCCGTCCTTGTTGCGCAGGATGCCGCCCTCGCCGCGGGCGCCCTCGGTGAGCAGGATGCCCATGCGCCAGATGCCCGTCGGGTGGAACTGGAAGAACTCCATGTCCTCCAGCGGCAGGCCGCGGCGGTAGACCAGGGCCTGGCCGTCACCGGTGAGGGTGTGGGCGTTGGAGGAGACCTTGAAGAACTTGCCGGTGCCGCCGGAGGCGAACACGACCGACTTGGCCTGGAAGACGTGGATCTCGCCGGTGGCCAGCTCGTACGCGACGACGCCGGCCGTCTTGCCCTCGTTGATCAGCAGGTCGAGGACGTAGTACTCGTTGAAGAACTCGACGCCGTGCTTGACGCAGTTCTGGAACAGCGTCTGGAGGATCATGTGGCCGGTGCGGTCGGCCGCGTAGCACGAGCGGCGGACCGGGGCCTCGCCGTGGTTGCGGGAGTGGCCGCCGAAGCGGCGCTGGTCGATCCGGCCCTGCTCGGTGCGGGAGAAGGGAAGGCCCATCTTCTCCAGGTCGAGGACGGCGTCGATGGCCTCCTTGCACATGATCTCGGCGGCGTCCTGGTCGACCAGGTAGTCACCACCCTTGACCGTGTCGAAGGTGTGCCACTCCCAGTTGTCCTCCTCGACGTTGG
Organism: Kitasatospora sp. NPDC058184; assembly: GCF_042883725.1. NCBI lineage: Bacteria > Bacillati > Actinomycetota > Actinomycetes > Kitasatosporales > Streptomycetaceae > Kitasatospora > Kitasatospora sp. NPDC058184. Next base: position 78,401 of record NZ_JBHVVE010000031.1, on the reverse strand, counting down.
CCAGGGCGGCGCACATGCCGCCCTGGGCCGCGCCGGTGTGGGACCGGGTCGGGTAGAGCTTGGTCAGGACGGCGGTGCGGCTGCGCTGCGTCGACTCGATGGCCGCGCGCATGCCGGCGCCGCCGGCGCCGACGATGACGGTGTCGTACTGGTGAATCTGCATGGGGGGTTAACTCGCCTCTGGCCTCTGCCGATGGTCGATGGTGCTCGCGGCTCAGATGTTGGGGTCGAAGGTGAAGATCACCAGGGTGCCGAGCAGCACGGTGAAGACCGTGGCGGTACCCATGAGCCCCTTGAGCCAGAGCCGGGTCGAGTCCTTCTCGGCATAGTCGTTGATGACCTGACGCATGCCGTTGGCGCCGTGCAGCATGGCGAGCCAGAGCATCAGGAGGTCCCAGCCCTGCCAGAACGGCGAGGCCCAGCGGCCGGCCACGAAGGCGAAGCCGATCTTGGAGACGCCGCCGTCGAGCACCAGCATGATCAGCAGGTGGCCGAGGATCAGCACGACCAGAACGACACCGGACAGGCGCATGAAGAGCCAGGCCAGCATCTCGAAGTTGGTGCGGGTGCGACGCGGGGTCTTCGTGGTCCGCTTGCGCGGAGGCTCGATGACGAACGCGTCGGCCGGGTTGCCGGTGCCCAGTCCCTTGCCGGTGTGCGCCTGCTTCGAGGGGACGACGATGGCGTCGGAGTATTCCGTGGACATGTCTCGGCTCACTTCCCGAACCAGGAGATCAGCGTGTGCTGGAGGATCCCGTAGAAGGAACCGGCCATCAGGACGACCCAGACGCCGACGACGCTCCAGAGCATCTGCTTCTGGTACTTCGGGCCCTTCGACCAGAAGTCCACTGCGACGACGCGCAGGCCGTTCAGGGCGTGGAACAGGATGGCGGCCACCAGGCCGTACTCCATCAGGTTCACGAGCGGAGTCTTGTACGTCTGGATGACGGTGTCGTAGGACTCCGGCGACACTCGCACGAGGGCGGTGTCGAGGACGTGGGCGAACAGGAAGAAGAAGATGAGGACGCCGGTGACTCGATGAGCCACCCAGCTCCACATGCCTTCCCGGCCGCGGTACAGCGTTCCAGCCGGCACGGAAAAACCCTCCGGAAGCGATTGGGGGCTCGGCCGGCTTCGGTGTCGGTCAGCCCGGCCGGGTACGGTCCACCGGCCGCCAGCATCCTATCGACGCCTTGTCGTGAACCGCCTCCGGGGGCCCCAGGTGTGATCAATCAGGCACTTCTGGCCTAGTGGGGCGGGAACCAAACCCGGAGTCATCACGATGGGTGACGGCATGCTCGCGCCCCGCGTCGGTGGGCGCGGGGCGCGGCGGTCGGATCCGGTGGCGGGGTCGGTTCACTCGTCCGGGCGGTTTCGTGATCGTTGTCACCCGGCAGGGTGAAGAGGGGGCGTGATGCGGGCTCAGCGCGCCGCGGTCTCCGGGTGGGTGGCGACCAGGTGCTCCAGTCGGGTGAGGGCGATCCGGCGGAGTTCGTCGGACGCGATCAGCCGCTCCTCGTCCGGGTCGTTGGCGAGGCGGGTGCGGATCGAGGAGAGCACGGTGTCGAGCATCTCCTCCGGGGCGACCCCTTCCAGGCAGACCACGAAGACGTGGCCGAACCGGGCCTCGTACGCGGCGTGCGCCGCCCGCAGCGCGGTGTGGGCGGCCTGGCTGCCGGGAGCCCGCATGCCGAGCAGGGGCTGCGGCATCCAGCTCTCGTCCGCCAGGGCCTCGGTGAGGTCGGCCGGTCGGAGGTCGTAGGAGGCCTCGCTGGCGGCGGCCAGCAGGGACTCGATGTCGGGGTAGGGCCGGTGCGCGGTCAGGCGCAGGGCCCAGCGGTGGCTGCCGCAGCAGGCCAGGAGGGCCTCCTCGGCGGCGCCGGCGTCGGCTTCGTTGAAGCGGTGCAGCCCGAGGAGGGTCGGCTCTGTTCTGACGTCGAGCCGCTGTGACGGGATGTCGCTGGCCAGCGGGTCCTCCTCGTGAGGGCGGGAAGGTGCCGGTGGAACGGGGTGGTGCGCAGGTGGGATGGGGGCTGCCGAGGGGCGCGCGAGCGCCGGTCGTTCAGCGCCTCAAAGGTAGTTGAGCGGTCATCAGTTGGGGAGGGCGCGCGCCGAATTCATCCGGACGAGCTATCAAGTTGTGACGTTGACACCTGCACGTCAGCGCCCTCCCCGCCCGTTCCCGGGCTCAGTCGCGGTGGACCTTGTGGTTGGCGGCCTGCGCCCTCGGCCGGACCACCAGCAGGTCGATGTTCACGTGCGAGGGCCGGGTGACCGCCCACGCCACGGTGTCCGCGATGTCCTCCGAGGTGAGCGGTTCGGCCACGCCCGCGTACACCGCGGCGGCCTTCTCCTCGTCGCCGCGGAAGCGGGTGACCGCGAAGCCCTCGGACTTCACCATGCCGGGGGCGATCTCGATCACCCGGATCGGCTCCCCGCACAGCTCCAGCCGCAGCGTGGCGGCGATGGTGTGCGCGGCGTGCTTGGCGGCGACGTACCCGCCGCCGCCCTCGTACGCGGCCAGCGCGGCGGTCGAGGAGAGCACCAGGACCGTGCCGTCGCCGGTCGCCCGCAGGGCCGGCAGCAGGGCCTGGGTCACCTGCAGCACGCCGAGCACGTTCACCTCGTACATGGCCCGCCAGTCGGCCGGGTCGCCGTGCTCGACGGTCTCGGCGCCGATCGCGCCGCCGGCGTTGTTCACCAGGACGTCCACCCGGCCGACGGCGGCCGCGAAGGCGTCCACCGCGGCCCGGTCGGTGACGTCCAGGGTGACGGCCCGGGCGGAGCCGCCCCGGTCGGCGATCTCCTTGGCCAGCGCCTCGACGCGCTCGGTGCGGCGGGCGGTCAGCACCACGTCGAAGCCCTCGGCGGCCAGCCGGCGGGCGGTCGCCGCGCCGATTCCGCTGCTGGCACCGGTGACCACGGCCACCTTCTGCTCGGTCATTGCCACTCCCTGGGGCTCGTCGGTCGTTCACCCGATCATCTCAACCGCGCCGGCGCTCCGGCGGGCCGGTCGCCTCCCGCACGGCGGGGAGCCCGATAGTGCGAGGACCCCGTTCCCCCAGCCCCGGAGGGCCCCCATGGCAGCCGAGCCGCGCCGCGCCGAGTCCGGCTTCGAGATCGAGCCGGTGTACGGCCCCGGGTCGCCGGCCGGCTGGGACGCCGAAGCCCGGCTGGGCCGGCCGGGGGAGTACCCCTTCACCCGGGGCGTCTACCCGACGATGTACACCGGCCGCCCGTGGACGATGCGCCAGTACGCGGGCTTCGGCACCGCCGCCGAGTCCAACGCCCGCTACCGGCAGCTGATCGCGGGCGGCGGCACCGGCCTCTCGGTCGCCTTCGACCTGCCCACCCAGATGGGCTACGACTCGGACGCGCCGCTCGCCGCCGGGGAGGTCGGCCGGGTGGGCGTCGCCGTGGACAGCGTCGAGGACATGGCGGTGCTGTTCGACGGCATCCCGCTCGGCGGGGTGTCCACCTCGATGACCGTCAACGCGCCCGCCGCGCTGCTCCTGCTCCTCTACCAACTGGTCGGCGAGGCCCAGGGGGTGGCGCCGTCGGCGCTCACCGGGACGGTCCAGAACGACGTGCTGAAGGAGTACATCGCCCGCGGCACCTACATCTTCCCGCCGGAGCCCTCGCTGCGGCTGGCCGCCGACGTGTTCCGCTACTGCCGGGCCGAGGTCCCGCGCTGGAACACCATCTCGATCTCCGGCTACCACATGGCCGAGGCCGGGGCCGATCCCGCGCAGGAGGTCGCCTTCACCCTGGCCAACGGCATCGCCTACGTCCGTACCGCGCTCGCCGCCGGGATGGCCGTGGACGACTTCGCCCCCCGGCTCTCGTTCTTCTTCGTGGCCCGCACGACCCTGTTGGAGGAAGTGGCCAAGTTCCGCGCCGCACGCAGGATTTGGGCCAGAATCATGCGGGACGGATTCGGCGCCAGGGACCCGCGCTCGCAGATGCTGCGCTTCCACACCCAGACCGCGGGGGTGCAGCTCACCGCCCAGCAGCCCGAGGTCAACCTGGCCAGGGTCACCGTCCAGGCGCTCGCCGCGGTGCTCGGCGGCACCCAGTCGCTGCACACCAACGGCTTCGACGAGGCGATCGCGCTGCCCACCGAGAAGGCCGCCCGGCTCGCCCTGCGCACCCAGCAGGTGCTCGCGTACGAGACCGACGTGACGGCCACCGTCGACCCGTTCGCCGGCTCCTACGCCGTCGAGTCGCTCACCGACGGGGTGGAGGCCGCCGCGCGGGCGCTGATGGACCGGATCGAGGAGCAGGGCGGCGCGGTGGCCGCGATCGAACGCGGCTACCAGAAGGGCGAGATCGAGCGCACCGCCTACCGGCTCCAGCAGGAGACCGACTCCGGGGAGCGGACCGTGGTCGGGGTCAACCGCTTCCGGTCGGACACGGAGGAGCCGTACCAGCCGCTGCGGGTGGACCCGGCGATCGAGGAGCGGCAGGCGCGGCGGCTGGCCCGGCTGCGGGCCGGGCGCTCGGCCGGCGCCGTCACCCGGGCGCTGGACGGGCTGCGCCGCACCGCCGAGGGGACGGGGAACGTGCTGTACCCGATGAAGGAGGCGCTGGCCGCCCGGGCCACCGTCGGCGAGGTGTGCGACGCGCTGCGCGGGGTGTGGGGGACGTACGCCCCGGTGGAGCGCTTCTGACCGCCAGCTGAACTGCCGTCAACCCGCCGGTGCCGTCAGGGGGGTTGGCGGCCGTGACCGCCGGCCCGGGGGATCGTTGCACAGGGCACGCAACCCGGGGAAGGCGGCTGAAACAAGATGTCATACCCACGTGTCCGGCCGGTATGCGCCCATCCGGGGACTAGTTTTCCGGAAGTCGGGCCAAATCCCCCCAACAGGCCTACGATTGGCGAGATGAACCGTCCTGAGCCCGCTCAGTCGGGCGCCACTCTGGCCGCCGTACGCCCCGCCGCCGATCTGCGCGACCGGGTCCGGGCGCTGGAGCCCGAGCTGATCGCCTTCCGTCGTGATCTGCACCGGCACCCGGAGCTGGGCCGCCAGGAGTTCCGAACCACCGGGCTGCTGCGCGACCGTCTGGTGGCCGCCGGCCTCGAACCCCGGGTGCTGCCCGGCGGCACCGGCATGCTCGTCGACATCGTCCCGCCCGGCACCACGCCGGGGACGGAGTTCCTGGCCTTCCGCGCCGACATCGACGCGCTGCCGATCGACGACGCCAAGACCGATGTGCCGTACCGCTCCACCGTCCCCGGCCGGGCCCACGCCTGCGGCCACGACGTGCACACCTCGGTGGTGCTCGGCACCGGCCTGGTGCTGGCGGAGGCCGTCCGCACCGGCGAGCTGCGCCGGCCCGTCCGGCTGGTGTTCCAGCCCGCCGAGGAGGTCATGCCGGGCGGTGCGCTGGACGTGATCAAGGCCGGCGGGATGGCGGGCGTCGGGCGGATCTTCGCGGTGCACTGCGACCCCAAGGTGGAGGTCGGCCGGATCGCGCTGCGGGTCGGGGCGATCACCTCGGCCTGCGACCGCCTGGTGCTCCACCTGGACGGCCCCGGCGGGCACACCGCCCGTCCGCACCTGACCACCGATCTGGTCACCGCGGTCGCCAGGATGGCCGCCGACCTCCCGGGCGCGCTGGCCCGCCGGATGGACCCGCGCTGGGGCGTCAGCCTGGTCTGGGGGCGGATCGCCTCCGGCTCCGCGCCCAACGTCATCCCGCAGCACGCCGAACTGGAGGGCACCGTCCGCTGCCTGGAGCTGGACGGCTGGCGCGAGGCGCCGGACCTGCTGCACGAGCTGATCGCCAAGGTGTCCGAGACCTACCGGGCCAAGTGGACGCTGGACTACCACCGCGGGGTGCCGCCGGTGGTCAACGAGGCGGTCTCGGTCGCGCGGTTGGACGAGGCGATGAACGCCCGCTTCGGCGCGGACGGGGCCCAGGTGGTCGAGGGAACCGAGCAGAGCCTGGGCGGCGAGGACTTCTCCTGGTACCTGGAGCACGCCCCGGGCGCGCTGGCCCGGCTCGGTGTCCGGGCGCCCGGCGACGCCACCGTCCGGGACCTCCACCAGGGCCGGTTCGACGTGGACGAGCGGGCGATCGGCATCGGGGTGGAGCTGTTCTCGGCGCTGGCCCTGGAGGCGGACGGCAGCTGACGGCGGGCTGGGCGCGGCGGAGCGGGGTGACGGTTCCGGGGGCGGCGCGGGTGAAGCGGAACGGTCGGATCCGGGGGGTCCGGAACGGTTCCGTAAACTGGGCCGCACCGACCTCGGATCACCGTCCGCGCATGGGATAGAGCCTCAGGAAGAACATCAGACCACGGTTTGATAACAACCCGAACGCTCTGGCACCCCGTAACACAACCGTGTTCTACGCGCGTTACGGTGGCGACCGACCACGCCAAACGGTTGCGTGTAGAAGGAGATATCCCCTTGCGCCGTTCAATGAAGCTCGCCGCGGTTGTGCTCTCGGGTTCCCTGGGCATGGCCTCGCTCGCCGCTTGCGGCGCAAAGAGCACCGACAACTCCTCCTCCGCCGGCTCGGGCGACGGTTCGCTCAAGGTCGGCATGGCCTACGACATCGGCGGCCGCGGCGACCAGTCGTTCAACGACTCCGCCGCCCGTGGCCTCGACAAGGCCAAGTCCGAGCTGGGCGTCTCCGTGACCGAGGCCGAGGCCAAGCAGGGCGAGGCCGAGGCCGACAAGGAGACCCGTCTCAAGAACCTGATCGACGCGGGCTACAAGACGATCGTCGCGGTCGGCTTCGTCTACCAGCCGGCCGTCAACAAGGTCGCCAAGGACAACCCGAACGTGAAGTTCGCGATCATCGACTCGAACGACAAGGACCAGCCGGCCAACGTCACCTCGCTGCTCTTCGCCGAGCAGGAGGGTTCGTACCTGGCCGGTGTCGCCGCCGCGAACAAGTCGAAGGCCAAGCACGTCGGCTTCATCGGCGGTGTGCAGTCCGAGCTGATCAAGAAGTTCGAGGCCGGCTACAAGGCGGGTGTGAAGTCCGTCGACCCGAACATCACGGTCGAGACCACCTACCTGAGCACCCCGCCGGACTTCACCGGCTTCGCCTCGCCCGACAAGGGCAAGGAGTCCGCCCAGGGCCAGCTCGACAAGGGCGCGGACGTCATCTACACCGCCGCCGGCTCCTCCGGCAACGGCGCCATCGAGGCCGTCGCCAACAAGCAGGGTGCCTGGGCCATCGGTGTCGACTCCGACCAGGCCAGCCAGCCGGCCCTGGCGAAGTACAAGAACAGCATCCTGACCTCGATGGTCAAGAACGTCGACACCGCGGTGTTCTCGTACGTCCAGTCGGTCAAGCAGGGCCAGACCCCGACCGGCATCAAGCTGTTCGACCTGAAGGCCGACGGTGTCTCGCTCGCCACCACCGGCGGCAAGATCGACGACATCCAGGACAAGCTGAAGGCCGCCGCCGACGCGATCAAGTCCGGCGCCACCACGATCCCGACCGCGCCGGCCGGCCAGTAAGGCCCGCGCGTCCCGGACGCCGCAGCGCCTGCCGCCTGCCCGGCAGCGCGACGCAACACGACACAGTTCACGGGAGGGGCCCGGCAGGGTGCGCTCAACGCGTACCCCCGGGCCCTGTTCCGTCTCCCCATGTTCCCCCTTGGCCCTCCCAGCGCAACGACGCGCCTCCAGACCACCAGGAGATCGCCATCACCGCATCCGACCCCGTCCCCCCGCGCGAGGACGGCACCCCCAGCGCGGGGACGGCGACACCGGCCGTCGAGCTGCGCGGCATCACCAAGCGCTTCCCGGGTGTCGTGGCCAACCACGACATCAACCTGACCGTCCGCACCGGCACCGTGCACGCCCTGATGGGTGAGAACGGCGCCGGCAAGTCGACGCTGATGAAGATCCTCTACGGCATGCAGAAGCCGGACGAGGGCACCATCGCGATCAACGGCGAGCTGTGCGAGTTCCACACCCCCGGCGACGCCATCTCCCGCGGCATCGGCATGGTGCACCAGCACTTCATGCTCGCCGACAACCTCACGGTGTGGGAGAACGTCGTCCTCGGCGGCGAGAAGCTCCACGGCATCGGCGCCAAGGCGAAGGCGAAGATCAAGGAGATCTCCGACCAGTACGGCCTGGGCGTGCGCCCGGACGCCCTGGTCGAGGACCTCGGCGTCGCCGACCGCCAGCGCGTCGAGATCCTCAAGGTGCTGTACCGCGGCGCCAAGATCCTGATCCTGGACGAGCCCACGGCCGTGCTCGTCCCGCAGGAGGTCGACGCGCTGTTCGACAACCTGCGGGACCTCAAGTCCGAGGGCGTCACCGTCATCTTCATCTCGCACAAGCTGCACGAGGTGCTCGCGGTGGCCGACGCGATCAGCGTCATCCGGCGCGGCACCACGGTCGGCGACGCCGACCCGAAGGCCGTCACCGCCCGCCAGCTCGCCGAGCTGATGGTCGGCGCCGAGCTGCCCTCCCCGGAGAGCCGCGAGTCGACCGTCACCGACACCGTGATGCTCGACGTCGAGGGCCTGCGGATCGCCAAGACCGACGCCGAGGGCATCGAGCGCGTCGTCCTGGACGACATCTCGCTGCGCATCCGCAAGGGCGAGATCCTCGGCATCGCCGGTGTCGAGGGCAACGGCCAGGCCGAGCTGGTCGAGGCCGTCATGGGCATGCTGACGCTGAACGCCGGCACCGTCACCCTGGACGGCAAGGACCTCTCCGGCACCCTGACCCGGGCCCGCCGCGAGGCCGGCATCGGCTACATCCCCGAGGACCGCCACAAGCACGGCCTGCTGCTGGAGGCCCCGCTCTGGGAGAACCGCATCCTCGGCCACGTCACCGAGGCGCCCAACTCCAAGGGCCTGCTGCTGGACCCGGCCGCCGCCCGGACGGACACCTGGCGGATCGTCGAGGAGTACGACGTCCGCACCCCCGGCATCGAGGTCACCGCGGCCTCGCTCTCCGGCGGCAACCAGCAGAAGCTGATCATCGGCCGCGAGATGAGCCACCAGCCCAAGCTCCTGATCGCCGCCCACCCCACCCGTGGCGTGGACGTCGGCGCGCAGGCGCAGATCTGGGAGCACATCCGGGTCGCCCAGCGGGCCGGCCTGGCCGTCCTGCTGATCTCCGCGGACCTGGACGAGCTGATCGGCCTGTCCGACACCATCCGGGTCATCTACCGCGGCCGCCTGGTCGCCGACGCCGACCCGGCCACCGTCACCGCCGAGGACCTCGGTACCGCGATGACCGGTGCCGCCAGCGGCCACCTGGAGTCCGAGCCGGAGGCCGTCGCCGAGGCGCAGGCCGTCGCGGCCGAGGGCACCGGGGCCGAGGCCGGGCACCAGCCCACCGACACCGCCGACGACCCGCAGGCGGGGGAGTAACCCATGACCAGTCCCAATCCCGCAGCCGCGAAGCCCGGCCTGGCCCAGCGGTTCAGCGGTGAGCGGATCGTGCTCGCGCTGGCGGCGCCGGTGCTCGCGGTCCTGCTCTCCGTGGCGATCTGTTCCGTCCTGCTGGCGACCTCGGGCAAGAACCCGTTCGACGCCTGGAACGTGATGCTCACGTACGCCAGCAAGTCGGACGGCCAGGTGGGCATCCTCAACCGGTCCACCACCTACTACCTGGCCGCCGCGGCCGCCGCGTTCGGGTTCCGGATGAACCTGTTCAACATCGGCGTCGAGGGCCAGTACAAGGTCGCGGCGCTGTTCGCGGCCTTCGTCGGCGCCAAGGTGGACCTGCCGGCCTTCGTCCAGATCCCGCTGCTGCTGGTCACCGCCATGCTGGTCGGCGGCCTGTACGCGAGCGTCGCCGGTCTGCTGAAGGTCTACCGCGGCGTCAGCGAGGTCATCTCGACCATCATGCTGAACTCGATCGCGACCGCGATCATCGGTCTGCTGCTCGTCCCCGGCATCTTCGCGCCGAAGACCAGCGGCACCACCAACTCGATCCAGACCGAGCCGATCTCGCAGTCCAGCCACTTCTTCGCGATGGAGACGGCCGGCGGGACGCTCTGGGGCTTCATCTTCGTCGCCGCCCTGGTCGGCGTGGTCTTCCAGTTCGTGCTGACCCGCACCCGCTTCGGCTTCGACCTGCGCGCCACCGGCCGCTCGGAGTCCGCCGCGACCGCCTCCGGCGTGAACGTCAAGCGCATGGTGGTCATCTCGATGGTCGTCTCCGGCGCCATCGCCGGTCTGATCGGCCTGCCGGAGCTCCTGCAGAACTCGCACTACTTCGGCCAGAGCTTCCAGCCCGGCCTGGGCTTCCTGGGCATCTCGATCGCCCTGCTCGGCCGGAACAGCCCGATCGGCATCGCCTTCGCGGCGCTGCTGTTCGCCTTCCTGGACGTCACCGGCTCGGTGCTGCCGCTCCAGGGCGGCTTCCCCTTCGAGATCGTCGACGTCATGAAGGGCACCATCGTCATCTGCGTCGTCGTCGCGTACGAGCTGGTGCGCCGCTACGGCCTGAAGCGCCAGCAGCAGAAGGTCGGCGCCCAGCTCGCCGCCCAGGCCGCCGCGACCAGTGAGAAGAAGGAGGTGTCCGCATGAGCACGGCTACCGCTGCGCGTGCGAAGGCGCCGGGCGCACCCGCGAAGAAGCGCAAGCTGTCCTGGCCGGTCGTCCTGCTGCTGATCGCGGGCGCCCTGGTGCTGTTCTCCGCCGTGGGCATGGCCACCGGCAACCACTCGCTGACCTCCTCCGGGCAGATCACCGCCGCGCTCGGCGCGGCCGTGCCGATCGGCATGGCCGGTCTGGGCGGTCTCTGGTCCGAGCGGGCCGGCGTGGTCAACATCGGTCTCGAAGGCATGATGGTCGCCGGCACCTTCTGCGGTGCCTGGGCGGGCTACCTGGTCAACCCGTGGGTCGGCCTGCTGGCCGGCATGCTGGGCGGGGCGCTCGGCGGCCTGCTGCACGCGGTCGTCACCGTCACCTTCGGCGTCGACCACATCGTCTCCGGCGTCGGCATCAACCTGCTGATCCCCGGCATCTGCGCGTACGTCAACCGGATCTACTACAAGGACTACGTCTCGGCCGGTGCCGGCCAGAACCAGTCCCCGCCGGCGGACCCGCTGCCGTACATCACCGTCCCGGGCCTGTCCTCCGGGCTGAAGAGCATCGAGAACCACCACTGGTTCCTGGTCTCGGACGTCGCGGGCGTGCTCGGCGGCCTGGTCACCAACATCTCGGTGGTCGTGCTGGTGGCCGGCGCGCTGATCGTGGTCAGCTACTTCGCGCTCTGGCGCACGGTGTTCGGCCTGCGGCTGCGCTCCTGCGGCGAGAACCCGACCGCCGCCGAGTCGCTGGGCGTCAACGTCTACAAGTACAAGTACCTCGCGGTCATCGCCTCCGGTGCCTTCGCCGGCCTCGGCGGGGCGTACCTCTCGCTGGTCGCGGCGCACTTCTACAAGGACGGCCAGACCCTCGGCCGCGGCTTCATCGGCCTCGCCGCGATGATCTTCGGCAACTGGATGCCGGGCGGCCTCGCCATGGGCGCCGGCCTGTTCGGCTTCACCGACAGCCTCCAACTGCGCGACCCGGAGTCGGTGCACGTGATGATCCTGATCGTGGGCATCGCGATGGTCCTGCTCGCGCTCTGGCACCTGTACCGCCGCAAGTACACCGCGACGGTGGCCTCCTTCGTGGTGGCGGCCGGCCTGATCGCCTGGTACTCGTTCACCGACGAGGTGCAGCGCCCGCTGATCGTCGCCACGCCGTACCTGATCACCCTGGTGGTGCTCTCGCTGGCCGCGCAACGACTGCGGATGCCGAAGGCGGACGGCCAGATCTACCGCAAGGGCCAGGGCAAGTGACCGCCGACGGGCCCGCGGCGCCGCCCGCGATCGACTGGGAGCTGCTGCGTTCGGCGGCGCGCGAGGCCATGGGCCGCGCGTACGCGCCGTACAGCAGGTTCCCGGTCGGCGCGGCCGCGCTGGTGGACGACGGCCGGGTGGTCACGGGCTGCAACGTCGAGAACGCCTCGTACGGGCTGGGGCTGTGCGCCGAGTGCGGGCTGGTGTCCGCGCTGCACTCCTCCGGCGGCGGCCGGCTGGTCGCCTTCACCTGTGTGGACGGCGCCGGCGAACTGCTGATGCCGTGCGGGCGCTGCCGCCAGCTGCTCTACGAGCACGGCGGGCCGGGGCTGCTGATCGAACTGGCCTCGGGCATCAAGCCGATGAGCGAGGTCCTGCCCGACGCGTTCGGGCCGGAACGGCTCTAGCCTCCCTTTCTGTTACGCGCGTAGAGTGTCGCGAGTGGGCCGGAACCCGGTCATCTCGCGACACTCTTCGCTTTTGAAACCCCTCTTGGAGCACGCATGGACGCCATCTCCGTCATCAGGACCAAGCGCGATCGCGGAGAACTGAGCGACGCTCAGATCGACTGGGTCATCGACGCCTACACCCGCGGCGAGGTCGCCGACGAGCAGATGTCCGCACTGGCGATGGCGATCCTGCTGAACGGCATGAAGCCGCACGAGATCAGCCGCTGGACCGACGCCATGATCCGCTCCGGCGTCCGGATGGACTTCTCCTCGCTGCCGCTGCCCACCAGCGACAAGCACTCCACCGGCGGCGTCGGCGACAAGATCACCCTGCCGCTCGCCCCGCTGGTCGCCGCCTGCGGCGCCGCCGTCCCGCAGCTCTCCGGCCGCGGTCTCGGCCACACCGGCGGCACCCTGGACAAGCTGGAGTCCATCCCCGGCTGGCGCGCCCTGCTCTCCAACGAGGAGATGATGGACGTGCTGGGCTCCGTCGGCGCGGTGATCTGCGCGGCCGGCGACGGCCTCGCGCCCGCCGACAAGAAGCTGTACGCGCTGCGCGACGTCACCGGCACCGTCGAGGCCATCCCGCTGATCGCCTCCTCGATCATGTCGAAGAAGATCGCCGAGGGCACCGGCGCGCTGGTCCTGGACGTCAAGGTCGGCTCCGGGGCGTTCATGAAGAACCTGGACGACGCCCGCGAACTCGCCCGCACCATGGTCGGCCTGGGCACCACCGCCGGGGTCAACACCGTCGCCCTGCTCACCGACATGTCCACCCCGCTCGGCCTCACCGCGGGCAACGCGCTGGAGGTCCGCGAGTCCGTCGAGGTGCTCGCCGGCGGCGGCCCGGCCGACGTCGTCGAGCTCACCCTCGCGCTCGCCCGCGAGATGCTCGCCGCGGCCGGCGTCCACGGCAAGGACCCGGCGGACGCGCTGCGCGACGGCACCGCGATGGACCACTGGCGCCGCATGATCGCCGCCCAGGGCGGCGACGTCGACGCCCCGCTCCCGGTCGCCCGCGAGCAGCACGTCATCCCGGCCCCCGCCTCCGGCGTGCTCACCACGCTGGACGCCTACGCGATCGGCGTCAGCGCCTGGCGCCTGGGCGCCGGCCGCGCCCGCAAGGAGGACCCGGTGCAGGCCGGCGCCGGCATCGAGATGCACGCCAAGCCCGGCGACACCGTGGTGGCCGGCCAGCCCCTGCTGACCCTGCACACCGACACCCCCGAGCGCTTCGACTACGCCGTCGAGGCCCTGGCCGACGGCATCGAGGTCGCCCCGGCGGGCACGGCCTTCACCCCGAACCCGATCGTCCTCGACCGCATCGCCTGAGCGCGGTCGTGAACGAGCCGCCCGCCGGTGCACCGGCGGGCGGCTCGACGTTTCTCACCGGTCAGGGGCGGCCGAAGATGTCGTGGGTGCCGATCCGGCGCCAGACGATGTGGGGCTCGCCGTGCTGGGGCGGGGTTCCGTAGCTGAAGGTCGCCCGGCCGTCCGGGGCCCAGGTCATCTCCCAGATGTCCGGGTGGCCCTGCATCCTCTTCACCCGCAGGCCGCGGCGGAAGCCCTGGCCGGCCCGGAGGTCGGCGACGAACTGGGCCACCGCGACCAGGAACGCGGTCTTCTGGGCAGCGGTCAGGCCCTTCCAGTCGCGCAGGAAGTGGGCCAGTGACTCATACGTCGGCACGGCGCTTGATCTCCCCCAGGTCGAGGCCGGCCTCGTCGGCGAGCGACTGCAGGAAGGAGTCCCCGTCCTGGAACATCTCGCCCCGCTCGCCCGCGGCGAGCGCCTCGTCGACCTCCTGCTCCTTCTCCTGCCAGGCGCCGCTCCAGAACCACGCCTGGTCGTCCGGGATGACGGAGGCGGGGGTCAGGACGATGCGGCCGTCCTCCACCGCGACCACCAACTGGTCGCCCTCCTGGAGGTCCAGCTGCTCTCTTATCTCCTGCGGGATGGTGACCACGCCCTTCTTCCGCACGGGCGTGGACACCAGGTGGGGGCGACGGCGGCGCTTGAGGTCTGCCATGGGGAAAGTCTACCTGGCGGAAAGTCTGCCCGGCTGCCTCGAACGCCGGGCGGTGGTGTGGGCCTGGCGGGTGGCGTAGAGGGTGACGGCGGCGGCGAGGGCCATGGCGGTGAGGCCGACGGTGGCGGCGCCGGGCCAGCCGGTGGCGTGGTAGGCGTCGGCGCCGAGGGTGCCGCCGAGGCTGTTGCCGAGGTAGTAGGCGATCAGGTAGAGGGCGGAGGCCTGGGCGCGGCCCTCGGTGGCGGTGCGGCCGACGGAGGAGGAGGCGGTGGCGTGGCCGGCGAAGAAGCCGGCGGTGATCAGGACCAGGCCGAGCAGGGCGCAGGTGAGGGATTCGGCGAGGGAGAGCAGCAGGCCGGCCGCGGTCACGCCGATGGAGACGTAGAGGGCGCCGCGCCGGCCGAGGCGGCCGGCGAGCCGGCCGGCCGCGGCGGAGGTGCCGGTGCCGACCAGGTAGACCACGAAGATCGAGGCGGCGATCGACTCCGGCAGGTGGAAGGGCGCGGCGATCAGCCGGTAGCCGACGGTGTTGTAGACCGCGCCGAACACCGCCATGAACAGCATGCCGAGCAGGTACAGCCGTAGCAGCAGCGGGTTGCGCAGGTGCCGTCCGACGGTGCGGGTGAGCGCGCGGGCGTCCACCGGGGCCGGGGTGAAGTGCCGGGCGGCGGGGATCAGCAGCCGGAAGGCGAGGGTGGCGAGCAGGGCGAGGACGGCGGAGGCGGCGAGGCCCCAGCGCCAGCCGAGTCCGGCGGCGGTCCAGCCGGAGAGCAGTCGGCCGCCCATGCCGCCGATGCTGTTGCCGGCCACGTACAGGCCCATCGCGGAGGGCAGGGCGCTGGGGTGGACCTCCTCGGCGAGGTAGGCCATGGCGGTGGCGGGGAGCCCGGCGAGGACGGCGCCCTGGAGGACCCGCAGGACGACGAGGGTGGTGAGGTCCGGCGCGAAGGGCAGGGCGAGGGCGAACGCGGAGGCGGCGAGGGTGGAGGCCGTCATCACCGCGGTGCGGCCGTACCGGTCGGAGAGCGCGCTGGCCGGGAGCAGCCCGAGGGCGAGGCCGAGGGTGGCGGCGGAGGCCGTCCAGCTGGCCTGGCCGGGGGTGAGGTCGAGGTCGGCCGAGAGGATCGGCAGCAGGCCCTGGGTGGAGTAGAGCAGGACGAAGGTCGCGACCCCGGCGGCGAACAGGGCGAGGTTGGCGCGGCGAAAGGCGCGCTGGCCGGGGCGGTGGCGGTCGTCGGCGGTGAGGGTGGTGGGGGCGGTGGCGGGGGCATCCGGGGTGGTCACGGATGCCCCGGTATCGGCGGGCTGCATGTCGTCGACCGTAGGCCTGTCGGCGTTGATGCGTCCAATGCATGAAGTGTGGATGATTGATGCACTGGCGTATCAGTCGAGGTGGTGCGGGGATGTCCGGTCCGGAATCGGTGGACGGCGGGGAACAGCGGTACCGGGTGGCCGAGTTGGGGCCGGAGGAGCCGGCCGTGCTGCTGGCGCCCCGGCTGGCCCGGTTCGCGGCGGTGGCCCGGCTGGAGCACGTGACCCAGGCGGCCGCGCTGCTCGGGGTGCCGCAGCCGACGCTGTCGCGCGCGGTGGCCGGGCTGGAGGAGGAGCTGGGGGTGGACCTGCTGGCCCGCCAGGGCCGTACGGTCCGGCTGACCAGGGCGGGCCGGCTGCTGCTGGCCTCGGTGGAGCGGGCGCTGGCCGAGCTGGAGCGGGGTGCGGAGGCGGCCCGGGCGGAGGCGGATCCGGCGGTGGGCCTGGTGGCCTTCGGGTTCCTGCACACGATGGGCCCGGACGCGGTGCCGGCGCTGCTGCGCGGCTTCCGAGCGGAGCACCCGCGGGTGCGGTTCCAGCTGGTGCAGGACTACGGCGCGGCGATGCTGGAGCGGCTGCGGGCCGGGGAGTTGGACCTCTGCCTGGTCGCGCCGCTGCCGGAGGACCCGGCGTTCGCCGCCCGGCCGCTGGACGAGCAGCGGCTGCACCTGGTCGTCCCGGCGGACCACCGGCTGGCCGGGCGGCGGCGGATCCGGCTGGCGGAGGTGGCCGAGGAGCCGTTCGTCGGGCTGGAGCAGGGGTACGGGCTGCGCGCGATCACGGACGGCTTCTGCGCGGAGGCCGGGTTCGTCCCCCGGCTGGCGTTCGAGGGGGAGGAGGCGGAGACGCTGCGCGGGCTGGTGGCGGCCGGGCTGGGGGTGGCGCTGCTGCCGCCGGCCCTGGTGCCGCGGCCGGGGGTGGTGGAGCTGGAGGTGACGGCGCCGCGGACCCGGCGGGCGATCGGGTTGGCCTGGGCGGCGGGGCGGCCGTTGGCCCCGCCGGCGCGGGCGTTCCGGGACTTCGTGCTGTCCCGGCGCGGGCGGCTGCTGCAGCACGACTGAGAACGCCGTCGTGCGGCAGGGCTGAGAATGCCGTCGTGCGACAGGACTGACGTCGTGGTGCGGCGCGACCGGGCCCGTCGCGGCGGCGGGTTGACGCTTTGGTGGATCGTATGGACCGGTCGGTGGAATTCCGGGTGGAGTTTGGACCATCCGGCGGTGTTCGCGGTGGTCGGTCTACGCGCGTAGGGGCTATATTTCCGCAATGGAACAGCAGATCCCCGTCACCACCGCGGGCACCGGCCCGCGCATCCCCACTCCCGACCAGATCCGCCGCGCGCCGAAGGTCCTCCTGCACGACCACCTGGACGGCGGGCTGCGCCCGGAGACCGTGGTCGAGCTGGCCGCCGCCTGCGGCTACCAGGGCCTGCCCACCGCCGACCCCAAGGAGCTCGGCGAGTGGTTCCGCGAGGCCGCCGACTCCGGCTCGCTGGTCCGCTACCTGGAGACCTTCGCGCACACCTGCGCCGTGATGCAGACCCGTGAGGCGCTGATCAAGGTCGCCGCGGACTGCGCCGAGGACCTGGCCGCCGACGGCGTCGTGTACGCCGAGGTCCGCTACGCCCCCGAGCAGCACCTGGAAGCCGGACTGAGCCTGGACGAGGTCGTCGAGGCCGTCCAGGAGGGCTTCCGCCTCGGCGAGGCCAACGCCCGCGCGGCCGGCCACCGGATCCGCGTCGGCACCCTGATCACCGCGATGCGGCACGCCGCCCGCTCGCAGGAGATCGCCGAACTGGCCAACCGCCACCGGGACTCGGGCGTCGTCGGCTTCGACATCGCCGGTGCCGAGGCCGGCTACCCGCCCACCCGCCACCAGGCCGCCTTCGACTACCTCAAGGGCGAGAACAACCACTTCACCATCCACGCGGGCGAGGCCTTCGGCCTGCCGTCGATCTGGGAGGCCCTGCAGTGCTGCGGCGCCGACCGGCTCGGCCACGGCGTGCGGATCGTCGACGACATCACGGTGGGCGAGGACGGCACGGTCGAGCTCGGCCGGCTGGCCGCGTACGTGCGCGACAAGCGCATCCCGCTGGAGATGTGCCCGACCTCCAACATCCAGACCGGCGCCGCCGCCTCGTACGCCGAGCACCCGATCGGGCTGCTCAGCCGGCTGAAGTTCCGGGTCACCGTGAACACCGACAACCGGCTGATGAGCGGCACCAGCATGAGCCGGGAGTTCGGCCACGTGGTGGACGCCTTCGGCTACACCCTGGGCGACCTGGAGTGGTTCACGGTGAACGCGATGAAGTCCGCGTTCCTGCCCTTCGACGAGCGGCTGGCGATGATCAGCGACGTGATCAAGCCGGGCTACGCCGAGCTGAAGGCGGAGTGGCTGTTCAGCGCGGGCACCGGCGGCAACTGAGCCTCCGGGGCGCGGCGCCCCGGCGCGCGCCGGTCGGATGAACTCCAGGCTCCTGCAAGGGGGTTGGTGTTCATCCGACTACTCACTCGGGTGAGTGAACGCCCTTTGGCTCCCGCGTGACCTGCTCACTACGGTGTGCCAGTCATGCCGAAACGTCGCGGCGGCGGTCGCCCGTCCGCCGGTCCCGTGCGCGAAGTCGGCGACCGACGAGGACCCAAAGGGGACCAACCATGAAGCAGGCTCTCAAGGCCGCCGGTACTGCGGCGCTCGGCATCGCCATCGTGGCGGTCGGCGCCGGTGCCGCCTCCGCGGCCGACGGCCAGGCGGCCGGCGGCCTCGGGCTGCCCACCGGCGCGTTGACGAACCCGGCGGTGACCGGTGCGGTCACCGACACCGCCGCCAAGCTGCCCGCCGCCGGCAAGGTGACCGAGACGCTGGGCACCCTCGCCCCGAGCGTCGGCAAGGCCGTCCCCGCCGGGGACACCCCGCTGGCCGGCGTCACCGAGCAGCGCGCCGCCCAGCAGCGCGCCGCGCTCCCGACCATCCCCGGTCTGGACAAGACCCCGATCGGCGGGCTGACCAGCACCCTCCCGGCCATCCCCGGCCTGACCGGCTGAGCCACGGCCCACGGCACGGCGACGGGCCGCCCACCCCGGAGACCCCGGGGCGGGCGGCCCGTCGCCGTGCCGTGAGGCCCGGTCGCCCCGGGCCGCCGGGCCGAGGACGGGCCCCGCGCCGCCGGGCTTACGGCTCCTGGGGGAGCAGCACCCAGAGGGCCAGGTAGAGCAGGAACTGGGGGCCGGGCAGCAGGCAGGAGAGCAGGAAGATCACGCGGACGGTCCACGGGGTCAGGCCGAAGCGTTCGGCGATCCCGGCGCAGACACCGGCGAGGACGCGGTTGCGGCGAGGACGGGCGAGGCGCGCACTCATGATTCTCTCCCTGTGGTGGCGGCCCGGTCCGGCAGGTCCGGTGGGCTGGTTCCATCCTCCGCCGCCGTCGGCCCCCGGGCCTCAGCCCGGCAGGTGATTCCCGGACCCGAAGGGTCACCGGGGAGTCGTAGCCGGATGTCGGGGTTCCCTCGGGGTGGTCCCGGGGAACCGGGCGCGGTCCTCGGTCCGGACCGCCGGACGGGGCTCGGTAGGATGCTGCCGATCGCGGTCGGCCGGGGGGCGGACGAAAGCCCGACACTGTTGCGAAACGATCTCCCGTGCAAGCGATTTCACGTCCTGATGGGTTCTCTCCCGCATTCTCCCGTGAGGTTGGATTGCACATTCGGCAGCGCAGCTTCCTGACCGCGACCACCGCCGTCACCCTGGCCTCCGGCCTGGCCGCCGTCGGGGTCGCGGCCGTCTTCGCCGCGCCGGAGGCCGTCGCGCTGTCCCCGGGCGCCCGGACCCGCCCCTCGCCGGTCACGATCGCCTTCGGCGGCCTTCCCGGCACCGTCACGGCGGGGGGCGCGCCGGTGGAGTTCACCGCGACGCTCCGGAACACCGCCGACCACCGGCTGGACGTGCCGTCCTCGGCCTTCGTCGTCGCGGACGCCGGCGCCGGCGCGGGGCAGGGCCACTTCCGGCTGGAGTACCGGGCGCCCGGCGGCACCCGGTGGCAGGACGCCAGGGCGAACCCCGCGGGCACGGGCGCCGTCTGGGCGCTCGACCAGCCCGCCGTGCTGTCGCTGCCGGCCGGCGCCGAGGCCGTCTACCGGCTGCGGCTCACCGTCACCGCCGACGCCCCGGCCGGCCGGGTGGCGCCGGGCTTCGACTCCGTGGTCTCGGACCCGGCCCTGCCGCCGGAGCAGCGCGCCACCGACGCGAGCAGCGGCCGCCCGGAGCTGGTCATCGTTCCGGCGGGGGCGCCGACCACCGCGCCGGCCACCGCACCGGCCACGGCGCCGCCCGCCCCGGCGGCCACCGCGGAGGTCGGGCTCCACGGGGTGCCCGTCGTGTTCACGGTGGGCGGCGAGGCGAAGCCGTTCACACTGGTCCTCACCAACCGGAGCGGCCGGGAGCTGCGGGTCGTGCCCGCGGTCGTGTTCCAAGGGGCGGCCGAACTTCCTTCGGACACGGTCGAGTTGGCGTTCCGTGGCGCCGACGGGCAATGGCGGGGCGCCACCTTGGGCCGCGGCCCGGAGCACCCGAACCGGCTCGACTTCGCGCTGCGGACCGGGGACGGGGACGCCGACGTCATCACGCTGGCGAAGGGCGAGAGCCGCACCGTCGACCTCCGGCTGGCCTTCACCAAGGACGCGCCGATCCTGTTCGAGTCCCTGACGGCCGTGTCGCGCACCCTGCCGGAGCGGGGCGAGAGCGCGGCCGAGGCGGCCGGTCCGGCGGCCGACTTCATCACCGTGGCCGCGACGGGCGCCACCGCCGCACCCGCTCCGACCTTCGTGGACTCCGCCCCGGACCCGGACGTGCCGGAGCGGGCCGCCGCCCCGGTCCTCCCGGTCGTGCGGGCCACCGGCACGTCGCCGAGCCCGGCGGGGGCCGGCTCGCCGATGGTCACCGCCGCCCCGGCCGGGGACGGCGGGCTGGCCTCCACCGGCGGCGGCAGGGCCACGGAGCCGATGGCGATCACCGGGGCGACCGCGATCGCCCTCGGCCTCGGCACCCTGGTGGTGGCGTGGCGCCGCAACCGCGGGCGGGGCGGCACCGGGAACTGAGACGGACACGCCGGAAGGCCCGTCCGTCGCCGCTTCGCAGCGGGTGACGGGCGGGCCTTCCGGCGTTCGTACGGCGGTACGGCTCGGCTCGGCGCGATCAGCCGGCCGGGTGCTGCGGCGGCTGCGGCTGCGCGTACGGGTTGTCCGCCACCGGCTGCGGCGCGACACCCGGCTGGTACGGCGAGGCGCCCGGCGCCGGGGCGGGCGGCACGGGGGCACCGGCCGGCGGCGGGACGGGCGCGCCCGGCTGCGCGGCGTACGGGGCCTGCGGGGCGTTGGGGTTGAACGGCGCGTTGGGGTTGAACGGCGCGTTGGGGTTGAACGGCGCCTGCTGGGCGGCGTTCGGGTTGAACGGCGCGTTCGGGTTGAACGCCCCCTGCGGCGCGTTCGGGGCGAACGGGGCGGCCGCCTGCGCGGGCTGCTTCTTGGCGTTGCTGCGCTCCACCAGCGCCTTCACCGAGGCGACGATCATGCCGACCGGCAGGATGAACGCCTTGAAGAAGATGGTGTACGTGCCGCCCTCGAAGACGAACGCCAGGTAGTAGGCGTACCCCAGGAACGCGAGGCCGAGGACGAGGTTGAGGATGCGCAGGCCGACCTTCAGTCCGCCGGCCGCGACCCCGAGGGCCACCATGATGGCGCCGCTGAGGGCCAGCAGTACGACGTACCAGGAGAAGAGCGGTTCGGCGCTGAAGTCGAGATTGTTCACGGGGGCTTTCCTGGGAGGGGAAGGAGAAAAACGGCGGGAACCGTTCGGGGACGACAGCGCACAGTACTGGAGGCGGCCGACATCCGTCGCCGCCTTTGTGTCACGGTGTCATTGCGCCGGTCCGGAGCGGGAGTAGACGAGGTGGGGAAATGACGGGGTTTGAGGTGCTGCGGGTCTTTTGCGGGCCCGACGGGAGCCACGGGAACGCGCTCGGGGTGGTGCGCGACGGCGCCGCCGTGCCGGGTCGCGCGGACCGGCAGCGGGTCGCGCGCGAACTGGGCTTCAGCGAGACGGTGTTCGTCGACGACCCGGAGCGCGGGGAGATCGACATCTACACCCCGTCGGTGCGCCTGCCGTTCGCCGGCCACCCGTGCGTGGGCGCCGCCTGGCTGCTCGGGGTGGACCGGTTGGTCACGGCCGCCGGCGAGGTGGCCGTGCGGCGCGAGGGCGGGCTGATCCGGATCGAGGCCCGGCCCGAGTGGGCCCCGGGGCGCACGCTGCGGCCGTACGGTTCGGCGGCCGAGGTGGAGGCGCTGGAGGTGCCGCCGCCGGGGGAGTGGGTCTACGCCTGGGCCTGGCAGGACGAGGCGGCCGGCACCGTCCGGGCCCGGGCCTTCCCCGGGCGGGGCGACGGGATCGACGAGGACGAGGCGACCGGTGCGGCCGCCCTGCTGCTGGCCGCGCACCTCGGCCGGGCGCTGACCATCACCCAGGGCCGGGGCTCGCGGCTGCTGGCCGGGCCGCGCCCGGGCGGGCTGGTCGAGGTCGGCGGCCGGGTGGTCCGGGACCCGCGGCCGGTTCAGCCGGCCGGGGGCGTCGGCTCCGCGTAGGCGCGCCGCCGGGCGGCGGGCGTGACGGCGGCGACCGAGGTGGCGGCCGCGGCCGAGGTGGCGGCGGCGACCGAGGCGACGGCCGGCGGCACCGAGAGCACCGTCATCCGGGGCACCCGCGGCCGCCGGTCCCGCAGCAGGTGCCGCAGGCCCGGGACGAGCGCGAGGTGGACGACGGCCACGCCGACCACGGCGAGCAGGATGTGGTCCACGTTGAGGACGTGCCCGGGTGCCCAGGAGGAGAGGAACTCCAGCGCGGTCGCCAGCAGCGCGGAGGCGCCGGTGGTGCGCAGGAAGGACGGCAGCCAGGGGGCCCGGAGCCGGCCGCCGGCCAGCGGCAGCAGGACCCCGAGCGGGGCCAGCAGCAGGAGTTCGCCGACCACCTGCCAGCCGCTGGAGGAGCGGAGCGAGGCGAACGGCGTCAGGTTGGCGTCGTACACCCAGGCCACCGGCAGCGGTCTCAGCACCAGCCAGAGCACCAGTGCCAGGTGGCCGGTGAGGCCCGCCAGTCCGGCCAACCGGAGGGGACGGTGGACGGCCGCCGCCGGGTTGCTCTCGGTCCCCGCGCCGGAACGCTCGTCGCGTGTCCTGGTGCCATCTCGCTGCACGGGGGGAAGGACGTGGGCCGACGTCACGTCGGTTCCACACCCGGCGTGAACATTCCCAAACGCGCCCCCGAACCCCCTTCCCGCCCCCCTCCCGCCCCTTGCCGGCGGCCTGCCCGCAGGGCGGCCCGCTCGCCGGGCGGGCCACTTGCAGGGCGGCCCACCCCCAGGGCGGGCTACCGGCAGGGCGAGGCCGTCGGCACCGCGCTGAACACGTTGTCCGGCGGCGGGCTGCCCGGCGCCACCGGGGTGGGCGACGGGCTCGGGCTCACGCCCGCCTTGGTGCCGCGGGTCGGGGACACGGTCGGGGCCGGGCCCGGCGGGGTGGCCAGGGCCGCCGGTATGTGCGGGGAGGTCGGGCAGGCCGTCCGGCTGGCGGGCGCGCCGGCGTCGACCGGCACGGCGGTCGGCCGGATGCCGCAGCCGGAGGCCAGCGCGACCAGCAGCAGCACGCCGGCGCCGCGGCGCAGGACGGTGCGGGGGACAACGGTGTCGGTGGGGCTGGTCACGTGGCGTCCTTGTCCTCGGCGGCGTCGCCGGCGGGGCCGCCCTCGGCCTCGCCCGCGGACGGCGGAGGCGGCGGGGCCAGCGGCAGCGTCAGGGTGAACACCGCGCCGACCTCCCCGTTCGCCGCCGTGATCGTTCCCCCGTGTATCTGCGCGTTGGCCATCGCGATCGACAGGCCGAGGCCGCTGCCCTCCGAGCGGGCCCGCCCCCGGTCCGCCTTGTAGAAGCGGTCGAAGACGTGCGGCAGCACGTCCTCCGGGATGCCCGGGCCGCTGTCGGAGACCTCGACCACGACCGACTCCCCGTCCTGCCGGACCTTGACCCGCACCGGCGAGCCGCCGTGCTTCAGCGCGTTGCCGATCAGGTTGGCGAAGACCACGTCGAGCCGGCGCGGGTCGACCACGGCCAGGATGCCGCGCGGGGCGTCCAGTTCGACCGCGTCGTACCAGGCCCGCCCGTCGATGCAGGACATGATCAGGTCGGCGATGTCCACCTCGTCGGCGACCAGCCTGGCGGTACCCGCGTCGAAGCGGGTCACCTCCATCAGGTTCTCCACCAGGTCGGACAGCCGCCGGGTCTCGCTGACCACGAGCCGGACGGCCGGCTCGATCATCGGGTCCAGCGACTCGGCCTCGTCCTCCAGGATGTCCGTCACGGCGGTCATCGCGGTCAGCGGGGTGCGCAGCTCGTGCGACATGTCGGCGACGAACCGCCGGCTCTGCGCCTCGCGCGCGCTCAGCTCCTCGACCTGCTCGTGCAGCTGCTCCGCCGTCCGGTTGAAGGTCCTCGCCAGGTCGGCGAGCTCGTCCGAGCCGTCGACCTCCAGCCGGGTGTCCAGGTGCCCCTCGCCGAGCCGCCGGGCGGCGTCGCCGAGCCGCTTGACCGGCCGCAGCACGGTGGCCGAGGCGGCCTGGGCGAGCAGCGCCGAGCCGATCAGCGCGAACAGCGTGGCGATCGCCAGCGACCAGCCCAGGGTGTTGAGGTCGGCCCGCTCGTTCTCCAGCGACTTGAACATGTACGCCGTCGGGCCGTTCGGCACCACCTTGGTGCCGCCGATCACGAACGGCCGGCCCTCCAGGTTCTGCCGCTGCCAGTACAGGTGGTACGGGTACGGGTTGTTCTCGGTGATCTCGCGCGGCTTGGCGACGGTGGACTGCAACGCGGTCGGCACGTCGGCCAGGGTGAAGTGCGCGGGGTCGGAGGAGGCCGGGCACTCCGGGTGCGCCGCGTCGACCACCACCACGTCGTAGGTCAGGCCGGAGCTGGCCACGGTGGACGCCAGCGAGGCCAGCTCCTGGCAGGTCGCGTTCAGCGGCAGGTCGGAGACGTTGCGGGTGAGCGAGACCCGGAAGTCGTTCAGCACGGTGTTCTGGGCGCGCTTGAGCACCGCGTCGCGGTTCAGCCAGTACGCGATGCCGGAGGCCGAGACGGCGGCGAGCAGCGCGACGGCCGCGAACACCGCGATCAGCCGCACCCGCAGGGAGCGCAGCCGACGCCACCGGCCCGTCGAGAACCGCCGGGCAGTCGTCTGATGGTCAGTCACAAGAGCCTGTCGTGGTACGGGAGTTCAGAGGTCGGGGGAGGGGCCGGCGGCCGGGTCGCGGGGTCAGGCCGGCGGGTCCAGCCGGTAGCCCACCCCGCGGACGGTGCGGATCAGCGTCGGCGCGGACGGCACGTCCTCGACCTTGGCCCGCAGCCGCTGCACGCACGCGTCCACCAGGCGGGAGTCGCCGAGGTAGTCGTGCTCCCAGACCAGCCGCAGCAGCTGCTGGCGGGAGAGCGCCTGGCCGGGGCGGCGGCTGAGCTCCAGCAGCAGCCGCAGCTCGGTCGGGGTGAGCTGGAGGTCGAGTCCGTCCTTGGTGACGGTCATCGCCGCGCGGTCGATCACCACGGTGCCGTAGGCCGAGGAGTCCGAGCTCTCCCGTTCGCCGCGCCGCAGCACCGCCCGGATCCGGGCGTCCAGCACCCGCGGCTGCACCGGTTTCACGACGTAGTCGTCCGCGCCGGACTCCAGGCCCACCACCACGTCGATGTCGTCCGAGCGGGCGGTCAGCAGGATGATCGGCAGCTGGTCGGTGCGGCGGATCCGGCGGCACACCTCGAAGCCGTCGATGCCGGGCAGCATCACGTCGAGCACGATCAGGTCGGGCCGCTGCTCCTTGAAGAGACGCAGACCGTCCTCACCGGAGGCAGCGGTGGCCACGCGGTGGCCCTGGCGGGTGAGGGCGAGTTCGAGGCCGGTCCGGATGGCGTCGTCGTCCTCGATCAGAAGGAGGAAAGGCACGGCCCCATTTTGGCCCACCGGCAGCGCCGAATCACCCCCCGGACCACCCACCGTCCCTTCTGGAACCGGAACGCGTGCCACCGGCGTCAGGTTCACAGGGGGGCGGTCCGGGACATTCGGACGGCTCCTGTGACACCCCTGTGACAGTCGGCGGACAGCGCCATCACAACCGGCGGGCAGGATTTTCCATGTCGCCGCAGGACAGCGGGCCGCAAGGCCGGCTGAAGGGCGGCTACCGGAACCGCTCGTACCGACCCAGGGGGCGCACGATGAACGCCACGCTTCAGACCCGGACCAACCCGGCTGTCCGCACCGCGCGTTCGTCAGCCACGTCCCACCGGACCCGGTACGAGGTCAGGACCGACGAGAACTCCGGTGCCGTGACCGTGCGGGGGTGCGCGCACAGCACCGGTGGAAACCCTGTCGCCCGTCGGGTGAGCGGCGGCGGCAGGACGGGGGAGCTGTACGGGATCGGCCGTCTGGGGAGTTCGGCCGACTCCGCCACCACCCTCACGCTGCGGGGGATCCTCCCCGTCCGCGTCGAGGGCAAGGACGCCCCGGGGGGGAACCGGGGGACCGGGGGGAACGGTCTGCGGACGGTCGGTTCGGGGGAGCCGACCGGTCGCGAGGCCGCCGGTGCGACGCTGCTGCGGCTGAACCCCGCGGCGGCCCGCACCACCGAGGCCGGGCAGGGAGGCGCGCAGGGGGAGCACCCGGCCGTCGCGGAGGACCACATCACGGAGTTCACCGCGTACGTGCGCGAGCGCCGCGCCTCCCTGTACGCCACGGCCTACCACCTGACCGGTGACCGCTACGAGGCCGAGGACCTGCTGCAGAGCGCGCTCTTCAGCACCTACCGGGCCTGGGGCCGGATCACCGACAAGGCCGCGGTCGGGGGCTACCTCCGCCGCACCATGACCAACCTGCACATCTCCGCCTGGCGGCGCCGCAAGGTCAACGAGTACCCGACCGAGGAGCTGCCGGAGACGGCCGGCGACACCGACGCGATGGGCGGCACCGAGCTGCGCACCGTGCTCTGGCAGGCGCTGGCGAAGCTGCCGGAGAACCAGCGCACCATGCTGGTGCTGCGGTACTACGAGGGCAAGACCGACCCGGAGATCGCCGGCGTGCTGGGGATCAGCGTCGGCACGGTCAAGAGCAGCATCTGGCGCGCCCTGCGCCGGCTGCGCGAGGACGAGCACCTGAACAAGTCCGGCGACACCGTCCGGGCGTTCGGCGAGCTGGTCGCGTAACGAGGACTCCCGTCGGGGGACGGGAAGCGGACGGTCACGGTCCGGGGGCAGCGGCTCGGGGGAGCGCGCCCGTGGGGGAGCCGAAGACCGTTCGGGGAAGGCGAAGGGCCCGGTGCGGGGGAGACGCACCGGGCCCTTCGTCATGCCCTGGGGGTTCGGCCGTACCGGGCTCGGCCGTACGGGGTTCAGGCGGCGGAGAGCTCGCCGGCCCGGGTCGCGGCGCGGATCCGCCGCTCGGCCTCCGGCCCGGCGCAGGCGTACGAGCCGAGCGCGACCTGCCGTCCGACGATGGACCGCTCGGCCCGCATCAGCCGCAGGCCCCGGCGCAGCAGTACCGGCAGCGACTTGCGGCCCTCCCGGACGTCCCGGCGCAGCCGGCGCCAGGCCGTGGTGAGCGCGCCGTTGCGCAGGCACAGGGCGTCGCCGAGCAGGCCCTGGTCGGCGCACTCGGCGGTGATCTCGGCGGCGAAGATGCCCTCCGCGATGAACGCGTCCGCCCCGTCCAGCTCCAGGCCGCGGGTGCCGATCCGGCCGTTGTCCGGGATCGAGTACACCGGGACGTCCGTGCGGCCGTGCTCGTGCAGGGCGCGGATCGCGGCGACGGCCTGGTCGCGGTGCCAGGCCAGCGGGGAGTCCCAGTCGACGGCGCCGTCCGGCAGCCGCGGCAGGGTCGGGTCGTCCCCGTCCTTGTAGAAGTCGTCGAGCTGGAGCACCGGCAGGCCGCTGCGCTCGGCGAGCGAGGACTTCCCCGACCCGGAGGGCCCGGAGAGCAGGATCACCCGGGCATGCCCGGTCGGTGCGGGGTTCATGGGGGAGTCACTCACGGGACACCAGTCTGACGCATCCCGGCCGGTTGCCGAAACCGGCCGGGGCGGACCTTCTACCGCGCCCCTGGCTTCGACTGTGACGCCGGGTCGGCGAGGGCGACGTGGACCATCGGCAGGTAGCGGCTGTCCACCTGGAGGTAGACCGGTTCGTCGGCGCCGGGCGGCCGGTAGGCGGTGGCGGCCCAGTCCGGGCTGTGCCAGGTGTCGGGCTCGGGCTCGTGGAAGGTCCCGCCGGCGGGCAGTTCGCACCGGCCGGTGTCGCGGGTGACCAGGGCCACGGTGTCGGTGCCGGGCCTGATGCGCAGGCTGCCGTTGACGTAGTCGGGCTGCCGCTCGGACCGGGCCGAGCAGGGCACCCTGACCGGGCGGCCCGCGGCCAGCCGCCGCCTGGTGCGGGCCACGTGCCACGTGCGGTAGAAGCCGTCCGCGAACAGTGCCGTCAGCTCGCCGATGAACTCGCCCATGCGTCCCCCCCCCGGTCGTTCCCCCGGTCGTCTCCGTCACCGGTGATTCTGGCCGGGCCGGTGGGGCGGGCGGGAGCGTCGAAAGTTGGCGGCGCGGGTGACGAAAGTCGACGGGCCGACGGCCGGAACACCCCGGGAACGCCGACGGACCCGCGCCAGGGGGGGAGAGGCGCGGGTCCGTCCTGTGACCGTCCGGGCCCTGGGGGGGTGAGGGCACTGGGGACGGCCAGTCTGTGGAGTTGTTACCCGGAGTACCGGAGGTCAGATCCCCTTCGGGTGCCAGACCGTCTTCGTCTCCAGGAACGAGAGTAGCCGCTTTGTACCCGGCGCATTGGTCCAGTCCTGGGCGAACGGGTCCAGCGCCGGACGGACCACCCTCTTCAGGGTATCCGCGGCGGCCGCCTCCAGCGCGTACGCCGCGCCGGGACCGTCGGCGGCGATGGCCCCGGTGAGGTCCAGCGCGTTGACGTCCTGGTGCGAGGCCAGGGTGGGGGCGATGTCCGCGGTCCGGCCCGAGACGATGTTGACCACGCCGCCCGGGACGTCCGAGGTGGCCAGCACCTCGCCCAGCGACAGCGCGGGCAGCGGGGCGTCCGCGGCGGCCGCGACCACGACCGTGTTCCCGGTGGCGATCGCCGGGGCGATCACCGAGACCAGGCCGAGCAGCGAGTGCCCGTACCCGGCCTGCGGGGCGACGACCCCGACCACACCGGTCGGCTCCGGGGACGAGAGGTTGAAGTACGGACCGGCGACCGGGTTGGCGCCGCCCGCGATCTGGGCGACCTTGTCGGTCCAGCCCGCGTACCAGACCCAGCGGTCGATCGCGGCGTCCACCAGCGCGGCGGCCTTCTTCGGGCCGATGCCCTCGGAGACGGCCACCTCGGCGGCGAACTGCTCGCGCCGGCCCTGGAGCATCTCGGCCACCCGGTACAGCACCTGGCCGCGGTTGTACGCGGTGGTGCCGGCCCAGCCCTTGACCGCCTTGCGGGCGGCCAGGACGGCGTCACGGGTGTCCTTGCGGGTGCCCAGCGGGGCGTTGGCGAGCCACTCGCCCTTGGAGTCGGTCACCTCGTACACCCGCCCGCTCTCGGAGCGCGGGAACTTCCCGCCGACGTACAGCTTGTAGGTCTTGAAGACGTCAAGACGCGTTGCGACATCAGACATCGAGGGCCTCGACATTCAGGTAGGGCTCCAGACCGTGGCGGCCACCCTCGCGGCCGTAGCCCGACTCCTTGTAGCCGCCGAACGGCGAGGTCGGGTCGAACTTGTTGAAGGTGTTGGCCCAGACCACGCCGGCCCTGAGGCGGTCCGCCATCCAGAGGATGCGCGAGCCCTTCTCCGTCCAGATGCCGGCGGAGAGGCCGTACGGGGTGTTGTTGGCCTTCTCGACCGCCTCGGCGGGGGTGCGGAAGGTCAGCACCGACAGGACCGGGCCGAAGATCTCCTCCTGGGCGATCCGGTGGGCCTGGCTGACGCCGGTGAACAGGGTCGGCTTGAACCAGAAGCCGGTGCCCGGGAGTTCGCACTCCGGCGACCAGCGCTCGGCGCCCTCGGCCTCGCCGGCGTCGGTCAGCGCGGTGATCCGGGCCAGCTGCGCGGCGGAGTTGATGGCGCCGATGTCGGTGTTCTTGTCCAGCGGGTCGCCGACCCGCAGGGTGCCCATCCGGCGCTTCAGGGCGTCCAGCAGCTCGTCCTGGACGGACTCCTGGACCAGCAGGCGCGAACCGGCGCAGCAGACGTGGCCCTGGTTGAAGAAGATGCCGTTGACGATGCCCTCGACGGCCTGGTCGATCGGCGCGTCGTCGAAGACGATGTTCGCGGCCTTGCCGCCCAGCTCCAGCGAGAGCTTCTTGCGGGTGCCGGCCAGCTGCTTGGCGATGGCGCGGCCGACCGGGGTGGAGCCGGTGAACGCGACCTTGTTGACGTCCGGGTGGGAGGTCAGCGCGGCGCCGGTGCGGCCGTCGCCGGTGACGATGTTGACGACGCCCTTCGGCAGACCGGCCTGGCGGCAGATCTCGGCGAAGCGCAGCGCGGTCAGCGGGGTGGTCTCGGCCGGCTTCAGGACGACCGTGTTGCCGGTCGCCAGCGCGGGCGCGATCTTCCACGCCAGCATCAGCAGCGGGAAGTTCCACGGGATGACCTGGCCGGCCACGCCCAGCGGCTTCGGGTTGGGACCGAAGCCGGCGTAGTCCAGCTTGTCGGCCCAGCCCGCGTAGTAGAAGAAGTGCGCGGCGACCAGCGGCAGGTCGACGTCGCGGGTCTCGCGGATCGGCTTGCCGTTGTCGATCGACTCCAGCACGGCCAGCTCGCGGCTGCGCTCCTGGATGATCCGGGCGATCCGGAACAGGTACTTGGCGCGCTCGCTGCCGGGCAGCGCCGACCAGTCGGCGAAGGCCTTGCGGGCGGCGGCGACCGCGCGGTCCACGTCCTCCTCGGTGCCCTGGGCGAACTCGGCGAGCACCTGCTCGGTGGCCGGGTTGACCGTCTTCAGGGCCTCGTTGCCGGAGGAGTCGACGAACTCGCCGCCGATGAAGTGGCCGTAGGAGGTGGCGATGTCGCCCGCGGCGGCCGGCGACTCGGGGGCCGGGGCGTAGGCGAAGAGGCCGCCGGCGGGCTTGGCCACGGGCTCCTCGGTGTTCTTCTTCTTGGCCATGGTGATCAGTCCACCGTCACGTAGTCGGGGCCGGAGTAGCGGCCGGTGGCCAGCTTCTGGCGCTGCATCAGCAGGTCGTTGAGCAGGCTGGAGGCGCCGAAGCGGAACCAGTGCTGGGTCAGCCAGTCGTCGCCGAGGGTCTCGTTGACCATCACCAGGTACTTCATGGCGTCCTTGGTGGTGCGGATGCCGCCGGCGGGCTTGACGCCGACCTGGACGCCGGTGGCCGCGCGGAAGTCGCGGACCGCCTCCAGCATCAGCAGGGTGACCGGCGGGGTCGCGTTGACGGCGACCTTCCCGGTGGAGGTCTTGATGAAGTCGGCGCCGGCCAGCATCGCCAGCCAGGAGACCCGGCGGACGTTGTCGTAGGTCTGGAGCTCGCCGGTCTCGAAGATCACCTTGAGGTGGGCGGAGCTGCCGTCGGGGCGCTTGCACGCCTCCTTGACGGCCACGATCTCGTTGAAGACGTCGAGGTAGCGGCCGGAGAGGAAGGCACCGCGGTCGATCACCATGTCGATCTCGTCGGCACCCGCGGCCACCGCGTCGGCGGTGTCGGCGAGCTTGACCGGGAGGGCGGCGCGGCCGGCCGGGAAGGCGGTGGCCACGGAGGCGACCTGGATGTCGGTGCCCTCCAGGGCGGCCTTCGCGGTGGCGACCATGTCCGGGTAGACGCAGATGGCGGCGACGCGGGGGGTGGTCGGGTCGGTCGGGTCGGGGGTCCTGCCCTTGGCGCACAGTGCGCGCACCTTGCCGACCGTGTCCGCGCCCTCCAGCGTGGTCAGGTCGATCATCGAGATCGCCAGGTCGATGGCGTACGCCTTCGCCGTGGTCTTGATCGAGCGGGTACCGAGAGCGGCGGCACGCGCCTCCAGGCCGACCTGGTCGACGCCGGGCAGGCCGTGCAGGAACCGGCGGAGCGAGGCCTCGGACGCAGCAACGTCCTGAAGGCCGCTGCCCGCAACGCCGAGGGCATTGGCTGCAACAGTGGACATAGTCACCAGAGCAGCATATCTACGCGCGTAGTGGGCCGCCAGGGCACCTGCCATTCGTGGCCGGACCGAGACCTCAGGGTGAGGGGCATGGGGCAGAATCGTCGACATGACCGATTCCGACGGCAAGCCCGGCCAGGGCCCCGCCGCCCCCGACGGGGAGCCCGAGTACGCGGACCGCGTGTACCGCTCTGTCCCCGGTGTGATCTCCGGAGTGCTGCTGCTGGTGGTCGCCGCCTGGCTGATCGGCGACGCGGTGGTGAGCGGGACGGGCAAGACGCCGTACGTCTCGCTCGCCGCGGTGCCGGTGTTCGCCTTCCCGGTGATCGCGTACACGCTGCGCCCGGCCGTGACGGCCGGCCGCGACCGGCTGGTGGTGCGCAACCCGTGGCGGACCGTCGTCGCGCCGTGGGCCTCGGTGGACGCGCTGCGCGCGGGGTACTCGGTCGAGCTGCTCGCGGGCGGGAAGAAGTTCCAGGTCTGGGCGGTGCCGGTGTCGCTGCGGCAGCGCAAGCGGGCCACCCGGGCGCAGAGCCCCAGCGCCGCCGAGCACGCCTCCCGGACCGGTCTGGGGCTGGGGATGGCCAAGCGGACCAACCCGGTCGTCCAGGGCTCGCCCGACCCCACCCGCGCCTGGTCCGACCAGGTCACCGCCGTCCTCCAGGAGCTGGCCGAGCGCAACGCCGCCCGCCCCGCCGCCGCGGGCCCGGTCGAGGTCCGCTGGTGCTGGTGGGTCATCGCCCCCACCCTGCTCGGCCTGGTCGCGCTGATCACCGTCATCGCGGTCTGACACCGCGGAAACGTCACGGAGGGGCCCGCCGGTCACGACCGGCGGGCCCCTCCACGTGTGCGCGGGGATCAGGCGGTGATGCCCGCCGCGTCGGCGAGGTCCCGCTTGACGGTGGCGAGCAGGGCGGCGGCGCGCTCGCGGACCGGGGCCAGGTCGGCGGCCGAGGCGACCGGGAGGACGACCTCCAGGTAGCACTTGAGCTTGGGCTCGGTGCCGGAGGGACGGACCACGATGCGGGCGGAGCGGACGCCCTCGCCGGCCAGGTAGTAGCGCAGGCCGTCGGTGGGCGGCAGCTCGGCGGAGCCGGCCGACAGGTCGTCGGCGCGGGTCACCCGGAGGCCGGCCAGCACGGTCGGCGGCTGCTCGCGCAGGCGGCGCATGGCGTCGGCGATCAGCGAGAGGTCCTGGACCCGGACGGAGAGCTGGTCGGTGGCGTGCAGGCCGTGCTCCAGCGCCAGGTCGTCCAGCAGGTCGGACAGGGTGCGGCCGGACTTCTTGAGGGTGGCGGCCAGCTCGGCGACCAGCAGGGCGGCGGTGATGCCGTCCTTGTCCCGGACGCCCTGCGGGTCGACGCAGTAGCCGAGCGCCTCCTCGTAGCCGTAGCGCAGGCCCTGGGCGCGGGAGATCCACTTGAAGCCGGTCAGCGTCTCGGCGTAGCCCAGGCCCGCGGCCTCGGCGATCCGGCCGAGCAGGGTGGCGGAGACGATGGTGGTGGCGAAGGTGCCCTCGGCCTTCTTCGCGACCAGGGCCGAGCCGAGCAGCGCGCCGACCTCGTCGCCGCGCAGCATCCGCCAGCCGGAGGTGCCGTTGCCGGCGCCGGCCGCGTTGCCGTTGACGGGGACGGCCACCGCGCAGCGGTCGGCGTCCGGGTCGTTGGCGATCACGATGTCCGGGCCGACGGTGGCGGCGGTGCGGAAGGCGAGGTCCATCGCCCCCGGCTCCTCCGGGTTGGGGAAGGCCACGGTCGGGAAGTCCGGGTCGGGCTCGGCCTGCTCGGCGACCACGGTGGGCGCGGGGAAGCCGGCCCGGCGGAACGCGGCGACCAGGGTGTCGCGGCCGACGCCGTGCATCGGGGTGTAGACCACCTCCAGGTCGCGCGGGCCGTGCTCGTCGACGATGGAGACGGCCCGGTCCAGGTAGGCCTCGACGACCTCCTCGCCGAGCACCTCCCAGCCCGACGCGGCGCGCGGGACGTCGTCCAGCGAGCCGATCGCGTCGATCCTGGCGGCGATCCCGGCGTCGGCCGGCGGGACGATCTGCGAGCCGTCGCCCAGGTAGACCTTGTAGCCGTTGTCCTGCGGCGGGTTGTGGCTGGCGGTGACGGTGACGCCGGCGGCCGCGCCCAGGTGGCGGACGGCGAAGGCGAGCACCGGGGTCGGCAGCGGGCGCGGCAGCAGCGCGGCGCGCAGGCCGGCGCCGACCACCACGGCCGCGGTGTCGCGGGCGAAGTCGTACGACTTGTGGCGGGCGTCGTAGCCGATGACGACCAGGTCGCCCAGGCCCTGCTGCTTGACGTACGCGACCAGGCCGGCGGCGGCCCGGATCACCACGGCGCGGTTCATCCGCATCGGACCGGCACCGAGTTCGCCGCGCAGGCCGGCGGTGCCGAACTGGAGCCGGTCGGAGAAGCGCTCGGCGAGCTCCGCCCAGGCGAGCTTGCCGTCGGTCTCGACCTCCGGGGCCTCGGCCCGGGCCAGCAGGGCGGCGAGCTCCTCGCGGGTCTGCGGGTCGGGGTCCTCGGCCAGCCAGGTCCGGGCCCGGGCGAGGAGGTCGGTGGTGGGTGCCTGCGTCATGCCAGCTCCATGGGGACGTGCGTCGGTGTGTCGGCCGGAGGTTCCGCTGTGGGTCGGGAGGGTTCCGCTGGGACCGGAGGGTTCCGCAAGGAAGGGGGTCGCGCATGCGGACGGGGCCCACGGGAGGGCGTGATCAGCGGATCACGCCGCCCGTGGGCCCCGTCAGTCATGATTCTGCGCCCGCCGGGCGTCAGATCCGCTCAAGGACCTTCGCCAGCAGCTCGCCCATGCGCTCGGCGGAGGCCTTGCCGGCCTCCAGCACCTCGGCGTGGTTGAGCGGCTCGCCGGTCATGCCGGCGGCCAGGTTGGTGACCAGGGAGATGCCGAGCACCTCGCTGCCGGCCTCGCGGGCGGCGATGGCCTCCAGGGTGGTGGACATGCCGACCAGCTCGCCGCCGATGACCCGGGCCATGTTGACCTCGGCCGGGGTCTCGTAGTGCGGGCCGCGGAACTGGACGTAGACGGCCTCGTCCAGGGACGGGTCGATCTCGCGGCAGAGCTCGCGCAGGCGCTTGGAGTACAGGTCGGTGAGGTCGACGAAGTTCGCGCCGACGATCGGGGAGTCCGCCGTCAGGTTGATGTGGTCGCTGATCAGGACCGGCTGACCCGGGGTCCAGCCCTGGCGCAGGCCGCCACAGCCGTTGGTCAGCACGATGATGCCGCAGCCGGCCGCGGCGGCGGTGCGCACGCCGTGGACGACGGTGGCCACGCCGTGGCCCTCGTAGTAGTGGTTGCGGCCGAGGAAGATCAGGGCGCGCTTGTCGCCGATCTTCACCGAACGGATCGTGCCGGCGTGGCCGGCGACGGCGGGGGCGGGGAAGCCCGGGAGCTCGGTGACCGGGAACTCGGCCACGGTCTCGCCCAGGGCGTCGGCGGCCGGCACCCAGCCGGAGCCCATCACCAGGGCGACGTCGTGCCGCTCGGCACCGGTCAGCTCGCGCAGGCGCTCGGCGGCGGCCTGGGCGGCGGCGTAGGGGTCGGCGGAGACGACCGACTGAGGAGAAGCGTTCACGGGTCAGAGGATAGACGGGTTTCGGCTACGCGCGTAGAAATTCAGCCGCGGCATGCCGGATCGTTACCCGGTTGACCCGAAAACACAGCTCGGTGACGCTTTTCGGGTGAGCGGGCCGTCGGATCGCACACAACCCGGGTGCCGCGCCGGGCCTTTCCCTCCGGGCGGTCGCTTCGTGCGCGTGCCGTCGTGGCCCGTTTCCCGGCGGGCCGGTCCGGGGTCGGCGGCGTTACGGTGACGGTCGGGGCCCGAGGGGCCGAGGGGGCCGATCCTTCGTCGCCGGTCCGGTCCGCGGCTCCGGCGGGGCGCCAGGACGGGGTCGACCGCCATGGGGAACACGGACAGCCGGTACCCGCCGCCCGCGGCGCC
Organism: Kitasatospora sp. NPDC058184; assembly: GCF_042883725.1. Lineage (NCBI taxonomy): Bacteria > Bacillati > Actinomycetota > Actinomycetes > Kitasatosporales > Streptomycetaceae > Kitasatospora > Kitasatospora sp. NPDC058184. Next base: position 42,664 of record NZ_JBHVVE010000031.1, on the reverse strand, counting down.
GCCCGGGCCCGCGCCGGTGGACCTGGCGGCCCGGGTGGACGCGTTCACCGCGGACTTCTTCCCGAGCGGCCGGTACACCGTGCCGGGCGCGGCCCAGCGCCGGGCGGTGGCCGACGGCGTGCTCGGCGCGCTGGACGGCCGGACCGGGGAGGCCGAACGGGCGCTGGCCCGGGCCGGGTACCGGATCACCGGGTTCACCGAGGCCGTGACCGGCCGCCCGGTCACCGAGATCGCCGAGACGGGCGAGACCGCCGATGACGGCGGCAGTGGGGACGGCCGCGGCTGGGGCCGGGTCTACCTGGACCGCTCGGTCCGCCCCGCCTGGTCCGTACAGGTGCCCCACCCGGCCTCGGACGTCCGCACCGAGGCGCTCGGGGTGGAGCTGTTCCGGGCCGTGCCGGGCGGCGTGCTGGTGCTCGCCGGGGCGCACCGCCGGGCCGGGGCGGACGGCTCCTCGGACGTCGCGCACCGCAGTGACACCGTCTTCGCCGCCGTGGTCGAGGCGCTCACCCTGCGCGGCCTGCCCGGCATCCAGCTGCACGGCTTCGGCGCGGCCAGTCTGCCCGGGCGGGACGCGGTGGTCTCCAGCGGCGCCGGGCGGCCGGGCCCGGCCGCCGAGCTGACCGCCGCGGGGCTCGGCGGGGCCGGCCTCGTGGTCCGCCGGGCCTGGCGGGAGCCGGGTGCGCGGCTGGCCGGCGCCACCAATGTGGCCGGCCTGTTCGCGGCCGGGCTCGGGGTGCCGTGGCTGCACGTCGAACTGGCGTACGGGGTGCGCGCCGACCCGGCCCGGCGCGCGGCGGTGGCGCGGGTGCTCGCGGAGACCGTGCGCGGCTGGGACGCGGATCAGCAGGGGCGGCGGCGCAGGTCCATCACGTAGTCGTGCGGGGCGCCGGCGCTCTCCGCGGCGTCGGCGACCAGGCCGAGGTAGCGGGCCGCGGGCAGGCCGCCCTCGTAGTCGTTGAGCACGTACGTCCAGACCGGGATGTCCCCGTCCAGGGTCTGCGCGCGCAGCTTGATCTTGCGGTAGATGCCGAGCTGGACGCCCTCCCAGCGGTCCAGGCCCTCCTCGTCCATCGGCGCGACGTCGTACAGCGAGACGAAGACCTGGTCCTTCTCGTCCTCGACCACGGTGGCCAGCGAGCCCTCCCAACCCAGCTGCTCGCCACCGAAGGTGAGCCGCCATCCGGCTAGCCACCCCGTGCCGCGCAGCGGGGAGTGCGGGGCTCGGCGGGTCATCTGCCGGGCATCGAGGTTGGTGGCATACGCGGCGTAAAGGGGCATGGGGGCCAGGGTAGCCCGGGCGGCGGGCGGGCCGGGGCGACTGGACGAACGTACGGGAGCCCCGACCCCGGCGTGGCGGCGCCGCGGGCGTGCGGGACAATGGGGAACGTGACTCGGATCGTGATCATCGGTGGCGGACCCGGCGGCTACGAGGCGGCCCTGGTCGCCGCACAGCTCGGCGCGGAGGTGACCGTCGTCGACACCGACGGTCTGGGCGGATCGGCGGTGCTCACGGACTGCGTTCCGTCGAAGACCCTGATCGCGACCGCGGAGGTGATGACCACCTTCGACAGCTCGTACGAGGAGCTGGGCATCCTGGTCGCGGACGACACCCCGCCCGTCGAGCAGGCGGCCCGGGTGATCGGCGTGGACCTGGGCAAGGTCAACCGCCGTGTGAAGCGCCTGGCGATCGCGCAGTCCCACGACATCACCCAGTCCGTCACCCGGGCCGGCGTCACCGTGCTGCGCGGCCGCGGCCGGCTCGGCACCGGCGGGCAGGCCGTGGACGGCTCCCGCGAGGTGCTGGTGGACGCGCCCGACGGCACCGTGCAGTCGCTGCACGCCGACGCGGTGCTGATCGCCACCGGCGCCCACCCGCGCGAGCTGCCGGACGCCCAGCCGGACGGCGAGCGGATCCTCACCTGGACCCAGGTGTACGACCTGGAGGAGCTGCCCCGCGAGCTGATCGTGGTCGGCTCCGGTGTGACCGGCGCCGAGTTCGCCGGCGCGTACCAGGCGCTCGGCTCCAAGGTGACCCTGGTGTCCAGCCGCGACCGGGTGCTGCCGGGCGAGGACCCGGACGCCGCCGAGGTGCTGGAGGACGTCTTCCGCCGCCGCGGCATGAACGTCATGGGCCGCTCGCGCGCCGAGAGCGTCAAGCGGATCGGCGACCGGGTCGAGGTCATGCTGGCCGACGGCAAGGTGATCGAGGGCACCCACTGCCTGATGGCGGTCGGCTCCGTCCCCAACACCTCCGAGATGGGCCTGGAGGAGGCCGGGGTCAAGCTCAACGACTGGGGCCAGATCCAGGTCGACCGGGTCTCCCGCACCACCGCCCCCGGCGTGTACGCGGCGGGCGACTGCACCGGCGTCTTCATGCTCGCCTCGGTGGCGGCCATGCAGGGCCGGATCGCGATGTACCACGCGCTCGGCGACGCGGTGCAGCCGCTGAACCTCAAGACCGTGGCCTCCAACGTCTTCACCGACCCGGAGATCGCCACCGTCGGCTACACGGCGGCCGACGTGGAGTGCGGCAAGATGGACGCCGTCGTGGTCAAGCTCCCGCTGCGCGGCAACCCGCGGGCGAAGATGCAGGGCATCCGGGACGGCTTCGTGAAGCTGTTCTGCCGCCCGGGCACCGGCATCGTGGTCGGCGGTGTGGTCGTCGCCCCGCGGGCCAGCGAGCTGATCCACCCGATCTCGCTCGCGGTGGACGCCAATCTGACGGTCGAACAGGTGGCCAGCGCCTTCACCGTCTACCCGTCCGTCTCCGGCTCGACCGCCGAGGCCGCCCGGCAGCTGCACATCCGCAAGCGGGTCGACGGCGAATCCTGAGCGTCCGGCGCACAGTTGAGGGCGGTTGCCGATCGGCGACCGCCCTTCGCGCGGGCATGGCCGTCACCCGGACGGCGGGCGCAGTTCCGGGCCATTGACGGCGCGTATTCTACGGTCACGCGCCGCTCGTGCGTGAGCAATTCCCGCTACTAGCTGCAAACGCCTGAAAGCAGACGGTCACGCAGGTTACCGTCGGTTCTGTGTTTGCAGCAGAACGTCGCCAGTTGATCCTCGAAATGGTGCGCGCCAACGGAGCCGTCTCGCTCCGGGAGTTGGCCCGCGTCGTCCAGACCTCCGAAGTGACCGTGCGCCGTGACGTGCGGGCGCTGGAGGCAGAAGGGCTCCTCGACCGCCGGCACGGCGGCGCGGTGCTCCCCGGCGGCTTCAGCCGCGAACCCGGATACCCGCAGAAGACCCACCTGTCCGCGGCGGAGAAGAGCGCCATCGCGGACTTCGCCGCCGGCCTGGTGGAGGAGGGGGACGCGGTGGTGGTCGGCGCCGGCACCACCACCCAGGAGCTGGCCCGCCGGCTGGCCCGGGTGCCCGGGCTGACGGTGGTCACCAACTCGCTGCTGGTCGCCCAGGCCCTGGCGCACGCCAACCGGGTCGAGGTGGTGATGACCGGCGGCACCCTGCGCGGCTCCAACTACGCGCTGGTGGGCAGCGGCGCGGAGCAGTCCCTGCAGGGGTTGAGGGTCAACAAGGCCTTCATCTCCGGCAGCGGTCTGACGGCCGAGCGCGGGCTGTCGACGGCGAACATGCTGTCCGCGAGCGTGGACCGGGCCATGGTGCTGGCGGCCGCCGAGGTGATCGTCCTCGCCGACCACACCAAGCTCGGCGCGGCCGGCATGTTCCAGACCGTCGCCACCGAGACCATCACCCGCCTGGTCACCGACGAGCAGGCCACCGCGGACGACAGCACCGTCCGCGAGCTGGACGCGCTCGCCGACTGCGGGGTGCAGGTCGACCTGGCCCCGCTGGGCGCCGGCCCGGGCGGTGACGCCCCGGTGCACGGCACCGGCAGCGGCCCGATGCACCAGCCCCAGCCCGGCCCGATGGCCCGCCGCGGCGGCCCGCCCCCCGGCGGCGCCCCGCTGCCCGGCCAGCGCCGCCCCGGCGCGCACGGCGGGCCCGTCGCCCCGGGCGGCATGCCGGCCAGGCTGGCCGAACTGGGCCTGCCGCGCGGGCGCTGAGCCCGTACGGTCCGCGGAAACGGGACCGGTCCGCACACCCCCGAGGGGCGTACGGACCGGTCCGGGGTCAGGGACGGTGTCAGTCCTTGATCTCGCAGAGCGCGGCGCCGCTGCTGACGCTCGCGCCGACCTCGGCCTTGAGGCCGGTGACGGTGCCCGCCTTGTGGGCGTTTAGCGGCTGCTCCATCTTCATCGCCTCCAGGACCACGATCAGCTCGCCCTCGGCGACGACCTGGCCCTCCTCCACGGCGACCTTGACGATGGTGCCCTGCATCGGCGAGGCCAGGGTGTCGCCGCTGACGGCCGAGCCGGCCTTCTTGGCGCCCACCCGGCGCTTGGCCTTGGCGGAGCCCGCCGCACCGGCCGCCGGGGCCGCCGTGACGCCCAGCGAGGACGGCAGCGAGACCTCGATCCGCTTGCCGCCGACCTCGACCACCACGGTCTCCCGGGTCTCGGCCTCCTCGCCGTCACCGGCCGCGCCGGCGAACGGCGGGATGGTGTTGTCGAACTCGGTCTCGATCCACCGGGTGAAGACCGTGAACGGCCCGTCGCCGCCGTGCACCTCGGGCGCGAACGCCGGGTCGGTGACGACCGCCCGGTGGAACGGGATGGCGGTGGCCATGCCCTCCACCTTGAACTCGGCCAGCGCGCGGCGGGCCCGCTCCAGGGCCTGCTTGCGGTCGCGGCCGCTGACGACCAGCTTGGCCAGCAGCGAGTCCCAGGCCGGGCCGATGACCGAGCCGGTCTCCACGCCCGAGTCCAGGCGCACGCCCGGGCCGGACGGCGGGGCGAACAGCGTCACGGTGCCGGGCGCGGGCAGGAAGTTCCGGCCCGGGTCCTCGCCGTTGATGCGGAACTCGAAGGAGTGGCCGCGCACCTCGGGGTCGCCGTAGCCGAGCTCCTCGCCGTCGGCGATCCGGAACATCTCGCGGACCAGGTCGAGGCCGGTGACCTCCTCGGTGACCGGGTGCTCCACCTGGAGACGGGTGTTGACCTCCAGGAAGGAGATCGTGCCGTCCAGCGCGACCAGGAACTCGCAGGTCCCGGCGCCCTCGTAGCCGGCCTCCTTCAGGATGGCCTTGGACGCCCGGTACAGCTCGGCGTTCTGCTCGGCGGTCAGGAACGGCGCGGGCGCCTCCTCGACCAGCTTCTGGTGGCGGCGCTGGAGCGAGCAGTCACGGGTGGAGACGACCACCACGTTGCCGTGCTTGTCGGCCAGGCACTGGGTCTCCACGTGCCGCGGGTTGTCCAGGTAGCGCTCGACGAAGCACTCGCCGCGGCCGAAGGCGGCGACGGCCTCGCGCACCGCGGACTCGTACAGCTCGGGGATCTCCTCCAGCGTGCGGGCGACCTTGAGGCCGCGTCCGCCGCCGCCGAAGGCCGCCTTGATGGCGACCGGCAGGCCGTGCTCCCGGGCGAAGACGACGACCTCGTCGGCGCCCGAGACCGGGTCCGGCGTGCCGGCCACCAGCGGGGCACCGGCCCGCTGGGCGACGTGCCGGGCGGTCACCTTGTCGCCGAGGTCGCGGATGGCCTGCGGCGGCGGGCCGATCCAGATCAGACCCGCGTCGAGGACGGCCTGGGCGAAGTCGGCGTTCTCCGACAGGAACCCGTAGCCGGGGTGGACGGCGTCCGCACCGGAGTCGGCGGCCGCCTTGAGGACCTTGGCGATGTCCAGGTAGCTGGTAGCGGGGGTGTCACCGCCCAGCGCGTAAGCCTCGTCGGCCGCGCGGACGTGCAGCGCATCCCGGTCCGGCTCGGCGTAGACGGCGACGCTGGCGATACCGGCGTCCGAGCAGGCACGGGCGACGCGGACAGCGATTTCCCCGCGGTTGGCGATGAGCACCTTGCGCACTGTGGCTCCCTTCTTGAACCTCGTTGAGTTTATGGATTCCTGGGCAGTACCGGCGAGTAGCCCCGGGTTGTGAACTATCCCACACGCTCGGTGATGGGTTTTCCGGGCCCGCTGGCGGCCCCGTGGACGACGTCGCAGGTCGGCGCCGGTCCGCCCGGATCGGCGGGGGCCACAGCGGGTGACCGGCCCGCGGCGCGGCGGGAGGGTGGCATGGGCCACAGTCTCGCGCGGGCCGCTCAAGCGGCGCCGGAGCGGGCGGCGGGCCGCCGCAGCGCCTCGGCCGTCACGTCGGCCGCCACCTCGACCATGTCCGGCCCGTACGCCTCCGGGTTGACCACCCGCAGGACGAGCGCGAAGGTGCCGTCCTGCCCGTGCCTCCGGGCGAGTTCGCGGTGGTGGGCGACCAGGTAGCGCACCCCGGCCTGGTTGGCGGTGCCGGTCTGGCCGGAGACCAGGAACACCGGGCGGCCGCCGTCCGGGGTGGCGATCCGGGCGAGCAGGACGTGCGTCTCGTCCGGGCCGGCGGTGAAGTCCCGCTCGCCCACCACGAGGACGTTGCTGCCCGGGCCCGGCCCCGAGGTGATCAGCACGCCCGGCAGGCCCCAGGCCAGGTGCGCGGCCATCCGCTCGTTGCTGACCGGACCGCCCAGGCACAGCTCGGTCTTGGCGCCCAGGCCGCGGTGCGCGGCGTCGTGGGCCACCAGCTCGGGCCGCGCCCCGCACTCCTCGACCAGCCCGGCCAGCCACATCAGCGCGTACGCGTCGCGCCGGGTCACGGTGTGGGCGTGCGAGCCCGTCCCGATGCTGCGCGGCACCACGATCAGGCACTCGCTGCCGCCCGGCAGCCCGAAGAACGCCCGCACCCGTTCGACCCTGCGGCGCCGCCGCAGCGCCTGGGCGAGCCAGCCGAGGCCGGCGCTGATCGCGCTGGCCACCAGGCCGAGCACCACATTGAGCACGCTGTCGGTCATCTGCCGCGTCCCCTCCCCCCGTTCGAACGCCGGTCAGCTTAGGGGCACCGCCGCGGTGTTCGGGAGGTCAGTTCGCCCACAGATCCGTGATGCGCACGTCGAGGTCGGCGAGCAGCCGGCGCAGCAGCGGCAGGGAGAGGCCGATGACGTTGCCCGGGTCGCCGTCGATGCCGTCGATGAAGGGCGCGGAGCGGCCGTCCAGGGTGAACGCCCCGGCCACGTACAGCGGTTCGCCGGAGGCCACGTACGCGGCGATCTCGGCGTCGTCCGGGGTGCCGAAGCGGACGGTGGTGGAGGCGGTGGCCGAGGACTGCCGGCCGGTCGCGGTGTCGATCACGCAGTGGCCGGTGCGCAGCACGCCGGAACGTCCGCGCATCGACTGCCAGCGGGCCAGCGCCTCGGTGGCGTCCGCGGGCTTGCCGAGGGCCCGGCCGTCCAGTTCCAGGACGGAGTCGCAGCCGATCACCAGCTCGCCGTCGGCGAGTTCGGCGGCGACGGCCTTGGCCTTGGCCTCGGCCAGGACGAGGGCGAGCTCGGCGGGGGTGGCGGCGGTGATCGCGTCCTCGTCGACGCCGCTGACCACCACGCGCGGGTCGAGGCCCGCCTGGCGCAGCAGCCCGAGGCGGGCGGGGGAGGCGGAGGCGAGGACGAGGGGGCGCTGGTCGGTCATGTCCACCAGCGTAGGGGGTGCCGGTGTCCGCCGTTCGAGTGAACGGCTCAGGTGAAGGAGCGGGAGATCATGATCAGCACGGCGCCGACCAGCACGAGGGCGGCGAGCACCTTGCCGGCCCGCTGCATCCGCTCCTGCATCCGACGGGCCTCGGGCGAGGGCTCGTCACGGGGGTCTGACCAGAGCACCCGTCCAGAGTGCGCCGCGCGGGGGTGCGGGCGCCTGAGTATCCGTACTCAGGTTTCGGGCAAAGCGGGCGCCGGGCGCCCGGTACGGCACGGAGGGGGAGGGCGGCGGGGCCGTCCTCCCCCTCCACGCCGCGGAGTTCAGTGCGCCCAGCCCGAGGTCCGCCAGGCGTTCGGGCCCGGACGGGCGGCGAGACGGAGCCGGCGGGCGCGGTCGCCCCAGGGGGAGTCCGGGCCGGCGCCGGCCCTGCGGGCCGCCTCGGCGGCGGCCTGTGCGGCGGCGGCCCGGGCCTGGACCACCGCCAGGACGGTGGCCAGCTCCTCGGGGGTCGGCTGCCCGTGCAGCACGTGGATCGACATGGCTGGTTCTCTCCCGACAGGGACGGGGCCTACAGGGGGATGTTGCCGTGCTTCTTCGGCGGCAGCACCTCGCGCTTGCCGCGCAGCGCCCGCAGGCCGCGGACGATGTGCCGGCGGGTCTCGCTCGGCGCGATCACCGCGTCCACGTAGCCGCGTTCGGCGGCCAGGTAGGGGTTCAGCAGGGTTTCCTCGTACGAGGCGATCAGCTCGGCCCGCTTCTCCTCGGCGGTGCCGGCCGCCTCGGCCTCGGCGATCTCCCGGCGGTGCAGGATGTTGACCGCGCCCTGCGCGCCCATCACGGCGATCTGCGCGGTCGGCCAGGCCAGGTTGAGGTCGGCGCCCAGGTGCTTGGAGCCCATGACGTCGTAGGCGCCGCCGAAGGCCTTGCGGGTGATCACGGTGATCAGCGGGACGGTGGCCTCGGCGTAGGCGTAGATCAGCTTGGCGCCGCGCCGGATGATGCCGTCCCACTCCTGCTCGGTGCCGGGCAGGAAGCCGGGCACGTCCACGAAGGTCAGCACCGGGACGTTGAAGGAGTCGCAGGTGCGGATGAAGCGGGCGGCCTTCTCGCTGGCGTTGATGTCCAGGCAGCCGGCCAGGTCCATCGGCTGGCTGCCGACGATGCCGACGGACTGGCCCTCGACCCGGCCGAAGCCGGTGATGATGTTGCCCGCGAACAGCGGCTGGGTCTCCAGGAACTCGCCGTCGTCGACGATGTGCTCGATCACCTTGCGCATGTCGTACGGCTGGTTCGCCGAGTCCGGCACGATGGTGTCGAGTTCGAGGTCCAGCGCTGTGACGGTGAGGTCGGCCTGCTCGGGGTAGGACGGCGGGTCGCTCAGGTTGTTGGAGGGCAGGTACGAGAGCAGGCTCTTGACGTACTCGATCGCCTCCTTCTCGTCCGCGGCCAGGTAGTGGGCGTTGCCCGACTTGGTGTTGTGGGTGCGCGCGCCGCCCAGCTCCTCCATCGCGACGTCCTCGCCGGTGACGGTCTTGATCACGTCGGGGCCGGTGATGAACATGTGCGAGGTCCGGTCGGCCATCACCACGAAGTCGGTGATCGCGGGGGAGTACACCGCGCCGCCCGCGCAGGGGCCCATGATCAGCGAGATCTGCGGGATGACGCCGGAGGCGTGCACGTTGCGGCGGAAGATCTCGCCGTACAGGCCGAGCGAGACCACGCCCTCCTGGATCCGGGCGCCGCCGGAGTCGTTGATGCCGATGACCGGGCAGCCGGTCTTCAGCGCGAAGTCCATCACCTTGACGATCTTCTCGCCGAAGACCTCGCCGAGCGAGCCGCCGAAGACGGTGAAGTCCTGGGCGAACACGGCGACCTGGCGGCCGTCCACGGTGCCGTAGCCGGTCACCACGCCGTCGCCGTACGGCCGGTTCCTCTCCTGGCCGAAGTTGGTCGAGCGGTGCCGGGCGAACTCGTCGAACTCCACGAAGGAGTCCTCGTCCAGCAGTTCCACGACCCGTTCGCGGGCGGTCAGCTTGCCCTTGGCGTGCTGCTTCTCCACGGCCTTGGACGAGCCGGAGTGCACCGCCTCGTCCAGCCTGCGCCGCAGGTCGGCGAGCTTGCCGGCGGTGGTGTGGGGGTCGTACGGCGCCTCGGTCATCCGGTGGCTCTCCCTGATCCATGGCCGCGACCTGTTTCGAGTGCGCGCGGGGCCGGGTGGTGGGCCCGCGCATGAGGGCAGGGCGGCGCTACGAACTACCGCTGGGTAGCGTAGCCAGCGCGGAGGGCTATCCGGCACGTCCCGGCGTCATGACCATCGACACAGTTCTGTTGACGGGTGTTCTGCGGGACGATGGGGCGGCCTACGTCCCGGACCCGCTCTAGGGTTTTCCCATGACCGCACCCGAGACCCCCCGCCGCAGCGGACTGCGCGGCTTCGGCCACGCCGGACCGTCGCCCTGGACCGACCTGGACCGTCCGCCGCTGGACGAGGAGGCGCTGCGCCGCGACCTGCTCGTCCCGGGCGGCCTGTGGACCTCCCTGGACGTCGTCGCCGAGACCGGCTCCACCAACAGCGACCTCGCCGCCCGGGCCGCGGCGGGCGCCGGGCAGGGCGCGGTGCTGGTGGCCGAGGCGCAGAGCGCCGCCCGCGGCCGGCTGGACCGGCGGTGGACCGCCCCGCCCCGCTCCGGGCTGTTCCTGTCCCTGCTGCTGCGCCCCGAGGAGGTGCCGGTCGAGCGGTACGGCTGGCTGCCGATCCTGGTCGGGGTGGCCGCGGCCAGCACGCTGGGCCGGGTCGCCGGGGTCGAGGTCGGGCTGAAGTGGCCCAACGACCTCCAGACGGAGATCGACGGCGCGGAGCGCAAGCTCGGCGGCGTCCTCACCGAGCTGGCCGGCGGCGCGGTGGTGGTCGGCATGGGCCTCAACGTCTCGCTGCGCGCGGAGGAGCTGCCCGTCCCCACCGCCGCCTCGCTCGCGCTGGCCGGCGCCACGACCACCGACCGGGGCACCCTGCTGCGCGCCCTGCTGCGCGAACTCGCCGAGCTGTACCGGGAGTGGACGGCCGCCGCGGGCGACCCGCACGCCAGCGACCTGCTGCGCGCCTACGTGGACCGCTGCACCACGCTCGGCCGCCAGGTGAAGGTGCACCTGCCGGGCGACCGCGAGCTGGTCGGCGAGGCCGTCGCGGTGGACGGCGACGGGCGGCTGGTGGTCCGCACACCCGACGGCGTACGCCGGGCGGTCGGCGCGGGCGACGTCGTCCACGTACGCCCCGAGCCCCGCTGAACGGCACTCTTCACCTCTCCTTGACCCGGGCTGATGCCCCGGATCCGACGATTCCGTGCGAACATTCCACCTGGCAGCGGTGTGAGGCGCGCCACTGCCCGCCCGGGTGGCGGAGTGCGCGCCCGGACAGGTAGGACACGAGGCGAGTGCGGCGATCGCACGGGGACGGACCGGTGGCAGAGGACGGCAGCAGCGGCGCGACGGCGGGCAGCAACGACCCCACGGTCGCGCTCGAACTGGAGCGCCTGATCCTGGACGCGCCGCGCCGCTACACCCCGTACCAGGCCGCGCGCGCCGCCGACGTCCCGATGGAGCTGGCCACCCGCTTCTGGCGCGCCATGGGCTTCCCGGACATCGGGCAGTCCCGGGCGCTCACCGACGGCGACGTGATCGCGCTGCGGCGGCTGGCCGGCCTGGTCGAGTCCGGGCTGCTCAGCGAGTCGATGGCGATCCAGGTGGCCCGCTCCACCGGCCAGACCACGGCCCGGCTGGCCGGCTGGCAGATGGACACCTTCCTGGAGAACCTCACCCAGGCCGTCGAGCCCGGGCTGACCCGCGCCGACGTCGCGTACCCGCTGGTCGAACTGCTGCTGCCGGAGCTGGAGCAGTTCCTGGTGTACGTCTGGCGGCGCCAGCTGGCGGCCGTCACCGGCCGGGTGGTGCAGGCCGCCGAGGACCACGAGATCACCAGCGGGCGGCTCGCCGTCGGCTTCGCCGACCTGGTCGGCTTCACCCGGCTGTCGCGACGGCTGGAGGAGGAGGAACTCGGCGAGCTGGTCGAGACCTTCGAGAACACCTGCTCGGACCTGATCGCCGGCCAGGGCGGCCGGGTGATCAAGACGCTCGGCGACGAGATCCTCTACGTCTCCGAGGACCCGGCGACCGCCGCCGAGATCGCGCTGAGCCTGATCGAGGCGCTGGCCGGGGACGACACCATCCCGCCGCTGCGGGTCGGCATGGCCTTCGGCACGGTCACCTCGCGGATGGGCGACGTCTTCGGCACCACCGTCAACCTGGCGAGCCGGCTCACCTCGATCGCGCCCAAGGACGCGGTGCTGATCGACGGCGAGTTCGCCGCCGCGCTGGAGCAGAACGGCAGCGTCGCCCCGGCCGACGCGGAGGGGCCCGGCCTGGCCGAGGCGCTGTCGGCCGCGGCCGGGATGCCCGCCTCCGGGCTGCCGATCCCGGGCCCGGACGCCGGGGCGCGGTTCCACCTGCAGCCGATGTGGCGGCGGCCGGTGCGGGGGCTCGGCCTGGTCGAGCCGTGGCTGCTCACCCGGCGGCTGAAGGCCGAGTAGCGCCCGCACGCAGGGCTGTATGCGGTGGTGGCCGTACGCGGGTGGCGCGCGTACGGCGGGCCCGCGCGGGGAAGACGCATCCGGTGGACGTACGGGGACGCGCGCTTCGGCCGTGCGCGGGCAGACGCATGCGGTGACGGCGTTCGTGGGCACGCTTCCCCACGGCGGACGGGCGGTTGCGGGTGCTGAACGGTTGAAACCCGTACGTTCTGCTGCGGGTCCGCCCGGGCAAACGGGGCATAAGCGAACGAAACCGCCCTAGTCTTGGTGCAAGCGGCCGGTCGGGTGCGGCCGGCCGACGGGGGTCCGGCAGGACCGAGCACAGGGAGCGAGGCGAGCCGGTGAGCAGTGAGGCGATCATGACGGACCGCGACTGCGACTGCGGCGGCTCGCGGCACTCCGACCCGCTGCCCGACCTGAGACTGCAGTCCGTGGTCGAGCTGGCCCAGGACATGGCCGCCGCGCTCACCCCGCTGGAGGCCGTCCGGGCCGCCGCCGCCCGGGCCACCGAGGCGCTCGGCGCCACCATGGCCGCCGTCTCCGTCTGGGACCGCGAGTCCGGCCGGCTGCGGGTGCTGGTCAACCACGGCGACCTCGCCCCGGGCGAGGAGGAGCTGCCCGAGGACGAGTCGTACCCGGTCGCCGACTTCCCCGAGATCGTCACGTACCTGGAGGAGCGCTGGACCACCGGGCGGCTGCCGCGCGCCTGGCTGCAGAGCGCCGAGAACAGCGTGCAGCACGCCGGGCACGCCCACCCGACGGCCGGCGCGTACTGCCAGGAGCGCGCCGCGGCGCTGCGCCGGCGCGGGCGGGCCTGCTGCGTGGTCGCGCCGGTCGTGCTGCACGGCCAGGCCTGGGGCGAGCTGTACCTCGCCCGGTCGGCCGGGATGCCCGAGTTCACCGAGGCCGACGCCGACTACGCGACCCTGCTCGCCGCCCAGGTCTCCGCCGGGCTGGCGCAGACCGAGCGCCTCGCCGACCTGCGCAGGCTCGCCTTCTCCGACCCGCTCACCGGCCTGGCCAACCGGCGCGCCGTCGACGCCCGGCTGGAGAGCGCGCTGGAGGCGCACAACCGGGACAACACCGTGGTCTCCCTGGTGGTCTGCGACGTCAACGGACTGAAGCGGGTCAACGACCAGCTCGGCCACGAGATGGGCGACCGGCTGCTGGAGCGGTTCGCCCACCAGCTCTCGCTGGCCGCCGCCAAGCTCCCCGGCAGCCTCGCCGCCCGGCTCGGCGGCGACGAGTTCTGCCTGCTCGTGGAGGGGCAGAAGGCCGACGAGGTGGTCTCCGTCGCCGAGGAGCTGTGCGCCCGGGCGCTCGCGCTCTCCGAGGGCGAGGGCGTGGCCTGCGGGGTCGCCTCCACCGGGGACTCGATCGGGCCCGTCACCACCCCCGACCGGCTGTTCCGGCTCGCCGACGCCGCCCAGTACCGGGCCAAGGCCGCCCGGGCCGCCCACCCCGTCGTCGCCGGGCGCAGCCACGGCCCCGGCTTCTCGCCCGACCCCACCGTGCTGCTCGCCGACGCCGCCGACCCGCACCACCGGGCGGACGGGCGGCGCGGGCCGAACGGCCGGGCCGGGGCGGGCGACCGGCGGCGGTTCCGCGGCGCCGCCCACAGCGCCGACCCCGGGCAGCTGCTCACCGCCGTGCTCGCCTCCCTCGACCAGGCCGCCACGGCCCGGGCCGTCCACCCCGCGGACACCCTCGGCAAGCTGGTCGTCGTCGCCGAGGCCTCCGCCCGGCTGCTGGACGCCGTCGGCTGGTGGGTCTCGTACGTCCCGCCCGGCTCCCACCTCATGCGCACCGCCCAGCACGCCGTCTACCGGATGACCAGCGGCCCCAGCAGCGTCCGCGCGGAGACCCAGCGGGCCCAGATCGAGGCCCCCGACGCGGTCTTCGACCTCCGGCACTACCCGATGACCCGCCGCGCCGTCCGCGGCGGCTCCTTCGCGCTGCGGGCGGGCGCGGCCGGCAACGACCCGGCGGAGGAGGCGATGCTCGTCGTCTCCGGGTACCGGGGCATGGTCGCCGCGGGCGGCCAGAACCCGGCCGGCGGCTGGCTGGTGGAGCTCTTCGCCGACGACGCGACGCTGCCGCTGGGACAGGCCGCCTCCGCCATGCGCGCCCTGGTCTCGGTCGCCCTGGCGGGGCCGGCCTCGCCGCCGGTGGTCTGAGGGACCGGCCGCGGTGGTGGCCGTCCGCTGGTTCAGGCGCCGGAACCGCCGCCGGCGGACGGCGGGTTGAGGGCCCGCAGGGCGGCGTCGACCAGGCGGTCGGCGTGCTCGTGGGTGAGCGGGCCGAGCCGGTACTGCCAGCGGTAGTAGAGCGGGCCGTAGACGATTTCGACGGCCAGGTCGAGGTCGGTGTCGGGGGCGATCTGGCCGGCCTCGCGGGCGCTGCGGAGGCGGTCGCGGGTGACGGCCAGCAGGGGGTCCAGCAGGCGGGTGCGGTGCTCGGCCTGCAGTGCCGGGTCGTTGAGGATCTCCGCCATGATCGCCCGGTAGGTGCGGTCGGTGTCCGGGTCGGCCAGCTCGTCGCTGGTGGGGCGCAGGACGGCGCGGAGGTCGGCGGCGAGGTCGCCGGTGTCGGGGAGCGCGATGCCGCCCTCGTGCTCGCCGGCGGCGAGGAAGGCGTCGAAGACCACGGCGCCCTTGGAGGGCCACCACCGGTAGATGGTCTGCTTGCCGACGCCGGCCCGGGCGGCGATCGCCTCGATGGTCAGCCTGCCGTAGCCGATCTCGGCGACGAGTTCGGTGGTGGCGGCGAGGACGGCGGAGTGCGCGCGCTCGCTGCGTCGGGCGGGGTCGGGAGCTGTTCTGGAGGCCATGGAAAAAATTCTATGCGAAACAACGAGACGAGACGTATTGTCTTCCCATGCCATCGCGAGACGGATCGTCTCGTCTCATCCCCCGTTCCCCGGAGGTGCCCGTGAACCGCCCCCCCGCACACATCCTGATGGTCTCCATTCCCGCTCATGGGCATGTCAATCCCAGTCTCGCGGTGATCACCGAGCTGGTCGCCCGGGGCCACCGGGTCAGCTACGTCAACGACCCCTCCTTCCGGGAGGTCGTCGAGTCCACCGGCGCGACCTTCGTCCCGTACCCGACCAAGCTGCCGCTCACCGACGACCCGGCCGGCTGGCCGTCGGACCTGGTGGCGATCCAGGAGGTGTTCCTGGACGACACGCTGTCGATGTGGCCCGTCCTGCTGGAGGCCTTCGAGGACGACCGCCCCGACGTGGTGCTCTACGACATCGGCGGCTTCGCCGGGCGGGCGCTCGGCGAGCGGCTGGGCGTGCCGGTGGTGCAGCTGTCGCCCGCCTTCGTCGGCTGGGAGGGCTTCGAGGAGGACCTCGTGGCGATGTTCGAGCCGATGCGCAACGGCCCGGGCGGCCCCGAGCACTACCGCCGGTACGCCGACTGGCTGGTCGAGGCGGGCGCGGTGCAGCGCGACGTGGAGGGCTTCAAGAACCGCCCCGAGCGGTGCGTGGCGCTCGTCCCGCGCGCCCTCCAGCCCAACGTCGACCGGGTCGACGAGCAGCGGATCAGCTTCGTCGGGCCCTGTTTCGGCGACCGCGCCCACCAGGGCGAGTGGCAGCGGCCGGAAGGCGCCGAGAAGGTGCTGCTGGTCTCGCTCGGCTCGGCCTTCACCCACCAGCCCGCCTTCTACCGGGCCTGCGTGGAGGCCTTCGGCGACCTGCCGGGCTGGCACACCGTGCTCCAGGTCGGCAAGCACACCGACCTGGCCGAGCTCGGCGAGGTGCCGGACACCGTCGAGGTGCACCGGTGGGTGCCCCAGCTGTCGGTGCTCTCCCAGGCGGACGCCTTCGTCACCCACGCGGGCATGGGCGGCTCCAGCGAGGGGCTGTTCCACGCCGTGCCGATGATCGCGGTGCCGCAGGCCGCTGACCAGTTCGCCAACGCGGACGCCCTGGTCGGCCTCGGCGTCGCCCGCCGGCTGGACACCGAGCAGGCCACCGCGGAGGCGCTGCGCGCCGCCCTGCTGGAGCTGACCGGCGACCCGGCGGTGGCCGAGCGGCTGGCCGAGCTGTCCGCCGCCGGCCGGGCCGAGGGCGGCACCACCCGGGCCGCGGACCTGATCGAGGCCGAGCTGCGCGTGTCGTGACGCCGCCCGTGCCGTGATGCGGGGAGCGATAGGGGGCCGCGGTGTGCGGCGCCGATCCGGAGGGCGGAGAATCCGGATGGCGAGCACCTGTTGTCATATCTTCATTCACCTGATGAGATGGTGTATATGGATATGCACAGTGCTGTGGCCCCCGACGCTCCGCTGGTCCTGGTCGGCAAGGCCGACGTCGGTGCCGAGGACGTCCTGGCCGTCGCCCGGGGGAACGCCCGGGTCGAGATCGGTCCCGACGCGCTGGCCGAGATGGCGGCCGCCCGTGCGCGGATCGACGCCCTCGCGGCCGAGCCGCGCCCCGTCTACGGCGTGTCGACCGGCTTCGGCGCGCTCGCCGTGCGCCACATCAGCCCCGAGCTGCGCGCCCAGCTGCAGCGGTCGCTGGTGCGCTCGCACGCCGCCGGCATGGGGCCGGTGGTCGAGCGCGAGGTGGTCCGCGCGCTGGTGTTCCTGCGGATGAAGACGCTGGCCTCCGGCCGCACCGGCGTCCGGCCGCTGGTCGCGCAGACCATGGCCGCCCTGCTCAACGCGGGCATCACCCCGGTGGTGCGGGAGTTCGGCTCGCTCGGCTGCTCCGGCGACCTCGCGCCGCTCTCGCACTGCGCGCTGGTCCTGATGGGCGAGGGCACCGCCACCGGCCCGGACGGCGTGGAGAAGCCCGCCGCCGAGCTGCTCGCCGCCGCCGGCATCGAGCCCGTCGAGCTGCTGGAGAAGGAGGGCCTCGCCCTCATCAACGGCACCGACGGCATGCTCGGCATGCTGGTGATGGCCATCGCCGACCTCCAGCGGCTGTTCACCACCGCCGACATCACCGCCGCGATGAGCCTGGAGGCGCTGCTCGGCACCGACAAGGTGCTCGCCCCCGAACTGCACGCCCCGATCCGCCCGCACCCGGGCCAGGCGCTGAGCGCCGCCAACATGCTCGCCGTCCTCAAGGACTCCGGCCTCACCGGCCACCACCAGGACGACGCCCCGCGGGTCCAGGACGCCTACTCGATCCGCTGCGCCCCGCAGGTGGCCGGCGCCGGCCGGGACACCCTGGCGCACGCCCAGCTGGTCGCCGCGCGCGAGCTGGCCGCCTCGGTCGACAACCCGGTGGTGCTGCCGGACGGCCGGGTGGAGTCCAACGGCAACTTCCACGGCGCCCCGGTCGCGTACGTGCTGGACTTCCTCGCCATCGCCGCCGCCGACCTCGGCTCGATCTCCGAGCGCCGCACCGACCGGCTGCTCGACAAGGCCCGCTCGCACGGCCTGCCGGCCTTCCTGGCCGACGACCCGGGCGTGGACTCCGGCCTGATGATCGCCCAGTACACCCAGGCGGCGCTGGTCAGCGAGAACAAGCGGCTCGCCGTCCCGGCCTCGGTCGACTCGATCCCGTCCTCCGCGATGCAGGAGGACCACGTGTCGATGGGCTGGTCGGCCGCGCGCAAGCTGCGCCAGGCGGTGGCCAACCTCGGCCGCATCCTGGCCGTCGAACTCACCGCCTCCGCCCGCGCGCTGGAGATCCGCCGGCAGGCCGACGGGGCCGGCGGGCTCGCCCCGGCCACCGCGGCCGCGCTGGCCGCCGCCCGCGAGGCGGGGGTCGGCGGCGCCGGCCGCGACCGCTTCCTCTCGCCGGACCTGGAGGCCGCCGCCGAACTGGTCGCCTCCGGCGAGCTGGTGCGCGCGGTCGAGCGGGTCACCGGTCCGCTGGCCTGACGTCCGTCCGACCGGGCCGATGGCGCCGCCGCGGGGTGACGGGGACTCAGTCCCAGTCGTCGCTCCGCGGCGCGCGCTCCCCGCGGCCCCCGCGGTTGCGCAGCTCGCCCAGGGCGGCGGCCAGGTTGACCCCGACGATGCCCGCCCAGCAGACCACCAGGCCGGCGAAGCCGCCGCTCTCCGGACTGCCCGCGATCGCCGTCAGCGGGACGCCGATGACCAGCGAGGTCACCGCGAGCCCGGTGTTGGAGCGCTTGCCGAAGCCCGAACGGCGGGGGTGGCCCCGGTGCTCGGAGCGCGGCTCGTCGTCCAGCCGCTTGGCCACCGAGCGCTCGACCCGGGCGTCCAGACGGGCGTCGAGCCGCCTCATGAAGGAGTCGACGAGTTCGTCCTCGTACTCCTTGCCGAGCTCCTTGCGGGCCTGGAGGGTGGCGTCGAGGTCGCGCCGCAGTTCGTCCTGACGAGTGTCCATAGGACCAGAGTGGGGCCGCGGGGGCGTCCGGTCCATCCGTTCGCGGGAGGAATCCGGGCGGGCTCAGGGAGAAATCAGGGTTGCCCCGCCCCGGCCCGGGTTTGCCCGACCCCGGCTCAGGTCTGTCCGACCCCGGCCCACCCGGCCCGGACCACCGCCGGGCCGTCCGACCCGCGGGGCGTCCCACCGGACGTCCCGCCGTACGAGACGTCTTTGCCAGGCGCCGTCCGCTCCTGCACAGTCGTCGTCCGAACCGCACGCACCCGGAGGTACCGCTGATGACCGCCACCGACGAGGCCGGCAGCGTCGGCCCCTCCGCCCGGCTGCTCCAGCTCTTCGAGGGGCACCGGCTGACGCCGACCCAGCGCCGGATCGCCCACTCGCTGGTGCGGCACGCCACCGAGGCGCCGTTCCTGTCCAGCGTGGAGGTCGCCGAACTCGCGGGCGTCAGCCAGCCGTCCGTCACCCGCTTCGCGGTCGCGCTCGGCTACGACGGCTACCCGGCGCTGCGCAAACAGCTGCGCGAACTCGGCGGCGGCGAACCGGCCGCGCCGGAGACCCCGGACGACGCGGTGCGCAACGAGCACCAGCAGGCCGTCCTCGCCGAGATCGCCCACCTGCGCCACCTCGCCGAACTCCTCGCCGACCCGGAGCCGATCATCCGGGCCGCCCGGCTGCTCGCCGCCTCCCGCCCGCTGCCGGTGCTCGGCCTGCGGGCCGCCTCGGCGCAGGCGCGCGGCTTCGCCTACTTCGCGTCCAAGGTGCACCCGGACATCCGGCTGCTGGACGAGGGCGGCAGCATGCTCGCCGACCGGCTGGAGCAGGCCCGGGCGGCCGGTGCCAGCGCGCTGCTCTGCTTCGCGCTGCCGCGCTACCCGCGGGAGCTGATGGACGCGCTGACGGTGGCCCGCGAGTGCGGGCTGACGGTGCTGACCGTCGCCGACAGCGCCTTCGCGCCGGTCGCCAAGCTGTCCGACCTGATGCTGCCGGCCGCCGTCGGCACCGGGCTGGTCTTCGACACCGCGTGCGCGCCGATGATGCTCGGCCGGGTGCTGCTGCAGTCCATGTGCGACGAACTCCCGGGCGCGGAGGCCCGGTTGGAGGCGATCGAGCAGTCGGCGGCGGCGCGCGGACTCTTCCTGGAATAACCGCGGCCCGCGGCGGCGGGGGAGTAGCCGCCACGAACCCGGGCATCCCCCCTGCAGGGGGTGCCGCCCATGCGCGTGATCCACGAGATGAAGTTCGTCGCCCGCCTCTCCTCGGGTGCCGACGAATGGTCCTGCCCCACCTGCGGACGCCGCGTCACCCTGCGGCGCCTGCCCGAACCCGAACTGACCGTCCTCGACCCGGGCGACGAGTCCGCCGTCCACGTCGGCGTCATCGAACCCGACGCCCGCGCCGCCGCCGAGAAGTACGGCCTCGGCCCCGTCCAGAACATCCCCCGCCCGCCCTCCCCGCCCACCCCCGACGCCGACGACCGCCGCTGGCTCGCCGAGATCGGCATCGACTGGGACGGCGGCGACGCCGCGGCGTGACTCAGGCGCGCGGCGCGTACAGCGGAAGGCCGGAGGTGTCCAGCTCGGCGGGCAGCGGTGCGGGCAGCGGGACGGGCTCGCCGTACTTGCCGAGCAGGATGCCCTGGTACGCCCCGTCGCGGGGGTGGGTGTGGAGCGCCCAGGTGCCGTTGCGAGGGTCGAGTGCGAGCAGGGCCGGGGCGCCGGCGCTCGCGTACCAGTCCGTCTTGGTGGAGACGGCCTTCACACCCTCCGAGTTGGAGATCACCTCGACGACGAGGGCCGCCTCGTGGGGGTCGGCGAGCCACCGGTCGTCGTTCTCCCAGTCGACGGGGAGGACGATCAGGTCGGGCGTGGCGTAGTCCTCGTCGTTGCCCGGCATGTAGATGGACGACACCTCGTAGGCGCCCAGGTCGGCGGGCAGTCGGGGGTCCAGCTGGATGCGCAGCCGTCGGACGGTTCCCGCGTGCTTGCCGCGAGGGGTCGGGGACATCACCAGGGTTCCTCCGATGATCTGGACGCGAAGTCCCGTGCTCTCCTCGATCTCCTCCGCCGCATCCCGGAGTCTGCCGGGCCGCACGGTGATGGCCGTCATCGTGTCCTCCGCTCTCTGGTGCTGGGCCGAGTGGCTGGTGTCCGCCGGGTTCAGGCTAGCGCGCCAAGTGGGCCGGTGCCGGGGCTGATCGGATGCCTTCGGGGTCTGGTCGAAAGCTGGCTGTTTAGTTATATTCAATCGAACACAGCTTGAATGAATCCATCCGCAGGGAGGCCGTGACTATGGTGCAGCAGCAGGCGAGCGGGCCGCGAGAGGTGCGCGCGGCGCGGGGGACGGGGCTGACGGCGCAGGGGTGGCAGCAGGAGGCCGCCCTGCGGATGCTGATGAACAACCTCGACCCGGAGGTGGCCGAGCACCCGTCGAAGCTGGTGGTGTACGGCGGGACGGGCAAGGCGGCGCGGGACTGGCGGTCCTTCGACGCCATGGTGCGGACGCTGGAGGGGCTGAAGCAGGACGAGACCATGCTGGTCCAGTCCGGGCGGCCGGTCGGCGTGATGCAGACCCACGAGTGGGCGCCGCGGGTGCTGATCGCCAACTCCAACCTGGTCGGCGACTGGGCCAACTGGGAGGAGTTCCGCCGGCTGGAGAGCCTCGGGCTCACCATGTACGGGCAGATGACCGCCGGCTCGTGGATCTACATCGGCACCCAGGGCATCCTCCAGGGCACCTACGAGACCTTCGCGGCCGTCGCCGGCAAGCGCTACAACGGCTCGCTGGAGGGCACCATCACCCTCACCGCCGGCCTCGGCGGGATGGGCGGCGCCCAGCCGCTGGCCGTCACCATGAACGGCGGCGTGGCGATCTGTATCGACTGCGACCCGTCCCGGATCGCCCGCCGGATCGAGCACCGCTACCTGGACGTCGAGGCCAAGGACCTCTCCCACGCGCTGGAGCTGGCCACCGCCGCCCGCGACAAGAGGCAGCCGCTCTCCATCGGCGTGCTGGGCAACGCCGCCGAGCTGGTCCCGCAGCTGCTCGCGATGGACGCGCCGATCGACATCGTCACCGACCAGACCAGCGCCCACGACCCGCTGGCCTACCTGCCGGTCGGCGTCGCCTTCGAGGACATGGCGGACTACGCGGCCGCCAAGCCCGCCGAGTTCACCCAGCGGGCCCGCGAGTCGATGGCCGCGCACGTCGAGGCGATGGTCGGCTTCCTGGACCGCGGCGCCGAGGTCTTCGACTACGGCAACTCGATCCGCGGCGAGGCCCAACTGGCCGGGTACGACCGCGCGTTCGCCTTCCCCGGCTTCGTCCCGGCGTACATCCGCCCGCTGTTCTGCGAGGGCAAGGGCCCGTTCCGCTGGGCGGCGCTGTCCGGCGACCCGCAGGACATCCACAAGACCGACAAGGCCGTCCTCGACCTCTTCCCGGAGAACGAGTCGCTGGCCCGCTGGATCAAGCTGGCCCAGGAGAAGGTGCACTTCCAGGGCCTGCCGGCGCGCATCTGCTGGCTCGGCTACGGCGAGCGCGACAAGGCCGGCGAGCGCTTCAACGACATGGTCGCCTCCGGTGAGCTGTCCGCCCCGATCGTGATCGGCCGCGACCACCTGGACTGCGGCTCGGTGGCCTCCCCGTACCGGGAGACCGAGGCGATGCTGGACGGCTCCGACGCGATCGCCGACTGGCCGCTGCTCAACGCCATGGTCAACGTCGCCTCGGGCGCCTCCTGGGTCTCCATCCACCACGGCGGCGGCGTCGGCATCGGCCGCTCGATCCACGCCGGCCAGGTCACCGTCGCCGACGGCACCGCGCTGGCCGGGGAGAAGATCCGCCGGGTGCTCACCAACGACCCGGGCATGGGCGTCATCCGGCACGTGGACGCCGGCTACGACCGGGCCACCGAGGTCGCCGCCGAGCGCGGTGTCCGCGTCCCGATGGGCGAGCTGTGACGGTTCCGTCGTTCGAAGAGATGTGGGCGGAGCTGCTCCCCGTGGGCCGCTCCGCCGCCTCCGGCGGCTACCGCCGCTTCGCCTGGAACTCCGCCGACGCCGAGTGCCGCGCCTGGTTCGAGCAGCAGGCCCGCGGCCGCGGCCTGGCGTACGAGCTGGACCGCAACGGCAACCAGTGGGCCTGGCTGGGCGATCCGACCGCCGGCGGCGCGGTCGTCACCGGCTCGCACCTGGACTCCGTCCCGGACGGCGGCGCCTTCGACGGCCCGCTCGGCGTGGTCTCCTCCTTCGCCGCACTGGACGAACTGCGCTCCCGCGGCGCGGAGTTCACCAGGCCCCTGGCGATCGTCAACTTCGGCGACGAGGAGGGCGCCCGGTTCGGCGTGGCCTGCATCGGCTCCCGGCTGACCGCCGGGGTGCTCTCCCCGGAGCAGGCGTACGGGCTGCGCGACGCCGACGGCGTCCGGCTGCCCGACGCGATGGAGAAGGCCGGCTACGACCCCACCGCGATCGGCGCGGACGAGGACCGGCTGGCCCGGATCGGCGCCTTCGTCGAGCTGCACGTCGAACAGGGCCGCTGCCTCGCCGAGGGGCAGCCGGTCGGTGTGGCCGGGGCGATCTGGCCGCACGGCCGCTGGCGGTTCGACTTCCACGGCGAGGCCAACCACGCCGGCACCACCCGGATCGAGGACCGCCGCGACCCGATGCTGACCTACGCCAACACCGTGCTGGCGGCCCGCAAGAAGGCGAAGCAGGCGGGCGCGCGGGCCACCTTCGGCAAGGTCGCGGTCGAGCCCAACGGCACCAACGCGATCGCCTCGCTGGTGCGCGGCTGGCTGGACTCCCGGGCGGCCGACGAGCGCACCCTCACCGAGCTGGTCGAGGCGATCGAGCGGGCCGCCGCCGAGCGCGGCGAGCGCGACGGCGTCCGGGTCGAGCTGACCCGCGAGTCCTACACCCCGGTGGTGGACTTCGACGGGCCGCTGCGCGACCGGCTGGCCAAGCTGCTGGACGCCCCGGTGCTGCCCACCGGCGCGGGACACGACGCCGGCATCCTGGCTTCGGCGATCCCGACCGCCATGCTGTTCGTGCGCAACCCCACCGGCGTCTCCCACTCCCCGGCCGAGCACGCCGAGCAGGCCGACTGCCTGGCCGGGGTCGCGGCCCTCGCCGACGTACTGGAGGACCTGGCGTGTCAGTGACCCCGTCGAGCCCCGTGGCGTACTGGGCCCAGTACGCCTGGCTGCCGCACGACAACGGGCCGGTGGTCGAGCCGGACGTGCTGATCACCACCGGCCCCGGCGGGACGATCGCCGCCGTCGTCCCGGACAGCGGCCCCTGCCCGCCCGGCGCCGTCCGGCTCGACGGGCTGCTGCTGCCCGGCCAGGCGAACGCCCACTCGCACGCCTTCCACCGGGCGCTGCGCGGGCACGTCCAGGTCGGCTCCGGCACCTTCTGGACCTGGCGCGACACCATGTACCGGTTCGCCGGCGCGCTGGACCCGGACCGCTACCTGGCGCTCGCCACCGCCGTCTACGCCGAGATGGCGCTGGCCGGCGTCACCGCCGTCGGCGAGTTCCACTACCTGCACCACGCGCCCGGCGGCGCCCGGTACACCGACCCGAACGCGATGGGCGAGGCGCTGATCGAGGCCGCCGCCCGGGCCGGCATCCGGATCACCCTGCTGGACACCTGCTACCTGTCCTCCGGTTTCGGGGCCGAGCCGACCCACCCCCAGCTGCGGTTCAGCGACGGCGACGCCGAGGCCTGGGCCGCCCGGGCGGACGCGCTCAAGCCGCGCGAGCACGCCCGGATCGGCGCCGCCGTCCACTCGGTGCGGGCCGTCCCGGCCGAGCAGCTGGACACCGTCGCGCACTGGTCGGCGCTGCGCGGGGCGCCGCTGCACGTCCACCTGTCCGAGCAGACCGCGGAGAACGACGCCTGCCTGGCCGCGCACGGCGTCACCCCGACCCGGCTGCTCGCCGACCACGGCGTGCTCGGCCCGCGCACCTCGGCCGTGCACGCCACCCACCTGACCGACGAGGACGTCAGGCTCCTCACCGACTCCTCCACCACGGTCTGCATGTGCCCCACCACCGAGCGGGACCTCGCGGACGGCATCGGCCCGGCCCGCCGGCTCGCCTCGGCGGGCTCCCCGATCACCCTGGGCAGCGACAGCCACGCGGTGATCGACCCGTTCGAGGAGGCCCGCGCGCTGGAGCTGGACGAGCGGCTGCGGACGCGGACGCGCGGCCACTGGACGGCGAACGCGCTGCTGCGGGCCGGCACCGAGGACGGGCACGCCTCGCTCGGCTGGCCGGAGGCCGGACGGATCGAGGCCGGGGCGCTCGCCGACTTCACGGTGATCGCGCTGGACACCGTCCGTACGGCGGGCCCGCCGCCCCGGCTGGGCGCCGAGATCGCCGTCTTCGCGGCCTCGGCGGCGGACGTGTGGCACCTGGTGGTCGGCGGCCGGCACGTCGTCCGGGACGGCGTGCACCTGCTGGTGGACGACGTGCCGGGTGCGCTGCGCTCAGCGATCCGCGCGCTGGACTACTGACCCCCGTTCAACCCCCTTCGGAAGGCGTTGTCTTGAGCACCACGACCACCCTGATCACGGGCATCGGCAGCCTGGTCACCAACGACCCCGGGCAGGGCGCCGGGCCGCTCGGCCTGCTCACCGACGCGGCCGTGGTGGTCGACGGCGGCACCGTCGCCTGGGTCGGCCCGGCCACGCAGGCCCCGGCGGCGGACGAGCGCTTCGACGCCGGGGGCCGGGCGCTGCTGCCCGGCTTCGTCGACTCGCACGCCCACCTGGTGTTCGCGGGGGACCGTACGGCCGAGTTCAACGCCCGGATGTCCGGGCAGGCGTACTCGGCGGGCGGCATCCGGACCACGGTGGCGGCCACGCGGGCCGCTTCGGATGCCGAACTGGAGGCCAACCTGGCCCGGTTCGTCCGGGAGGCGGTGCGGCAGGGCACCACCACCATCGAGTGCAAGTCCGGCTACGGGCTGACGGTCGAGGACGAGGCCCGGGCGCTGCGGATCGCCGCCGGGTACACCCCGGAGACGACGTACCTGGGCGCGCACGTGGTGGCGCCCGAGTACGCGGAGGACCCGGCCGGGTACGTGGAGCTGGTGACCGGCGAGATGCTGGACGCCTGTGCCCCGCACGCCCGTTGGGTGGACGTGTTCTGCGAGAAGGGCGCCTTCGACGGGGACCAGGCGCGGGCTGTCCTGACGGCGGGGATCGAGAAGGGCCTCACGCCGCGGGTGCACGCCAACCAGCTCACGTACGGGCCGGGCGTGCAGCTCGCGGTGGAGCTGGGGGCCGCCTCGGCGGACCACTGCACCCACCTGACGGACGAGGACGTGGCGGCGCTGGCCGGCTCGGCGACGGTCGCGACGCTGCTGCCGGGGGCGGAGTTCTCGACGCGGGCCGAGTACCCGAGTGGGCGCCGACTGCTGGACGCGGGCGCGGTGGTGGCCCTGTCGACGGACTGCAACCCGGGCTCCAGCTTCACCAGTTCGATGGCGTTCTGTATTGCCGTGGCGGTGCGGGAGATGGGCATGACCCCGGACGAGGCCGTCTGGGCGGCCACCGCGGGCGGCGCCCGCGCCCTGCGGCGCAGCGACGTGGGGGTGATCGCCCCCGGCGCCCGCGCGGACCTGCTCCTGCTGGACGCCCCCTCGTACGTCCACCTGGCCTACCGCCCGGGCGTGCCGCTGACGGCGGCGGTCTGGCGCGCGGGCGTCCGGGAGGTCTGAGCGGTGGGTTCGCGTCGCCCCGTCGAGCAGCTGCTCGACGGGGCGACGTGCTGTTCAGGGGGTGACGGTGAGGTGGTCGAACTCGCCGGCCTTGGCGGGGGCCTCACGGACTTCGCGGTCCGAACGGGCGATCACGTGGCGGGGGCCGGTACACGTGCCGACGTGTCCGTCCGCGGTCGCCAGGGCGGGCGGGCTCCTCGGCCGGGGCACGGCAGCGCTTCCGAGCGGGGCCGTGATCATTAGTCCAGGACGGGAATACTGCCCGAACCATGTGGACAGGACGCGCGGCCAGTCCATAGCGTCTCGCCCAGGCGGTCCAATCCGGGCCGAGCTGAAGGGGGTTGGCATGGCTCACCAGCGGCTCACGGGTGTCGGTGTCGGAGACTGCAAGGAAGGAGACTGCCCGAACGTCTACCGCACCGACCGGGGCACCCTCGTCTTCCAGGGGGATCAGTACGCGGAGCTGGCGGTGCCGGTACACGAAGGCGCCGTGGAGCTGCCCGAGCATGTCGTGAAGGAGGCCATTCGTGTTCTTGGATGGTGAGGACTGGCAGAGGCTTCTGCACGGTTTCTCGCGGTCGGCGTTCCGGCTTGAGACCCTGCCCGCTTACAAGGTCGCGGGGGAGGCGGAAGAGGTCGAGGAGTTCCTGAACGGGTACCGGATCGACCCCGGTACCTACACGTCCGGCTGGACTGACAAGCTCAGGGCTCATACCGCGGCCGGTCGCACGGTTCAGCGCGTGCACATCGTTACCCGGCCGCTGAGTGACTACCTGCGGTACGAGTTCATGTACTACGCACCGCATGCCAGGGCCGGTGAGGACATCTACATTCTCGACCTGACCGACAGGCCGAACCCGGGCCTTCCGGCTCAGGACTTCTGGGCCTTCGACGATTCGACCGTGGTCCTGATGAACTACGAGCCCGACGGAACGCAGATCAACCGCGTGCTTGTCGAGGACGACGTCGAGAAGTACCGGGAATGGCGGCGGATCGCTGTGGCCGAGTCGGTGCCCTTCGTGGACTATGTGGAAGAGCACGGGTGGCAATAGACCCGGAAGAGCTGGGGCACAGTAGAAGTGACCTGGCAAAGGCATTGAGGGAACTACGGGTTCAAGCCGGTCTCGCAGGAGACCGGCTTGCTCGGCGTTGCGGCATGACGCAGTCGAAGATCAGCAAGATCGAAACAGGCAGGACCGTGCCGTCCCTGGTGGACGTGGAGCTGATCCTGCGGGCCCTCGAAGTGCCGGCCGAGTTGGCGCGACAGGTGTTCGACCTGGCCCGTGTGGCGAATACCGAGTGGCAGGACATCCGCGCTCTGAGGAAGAAGGGCCTGGAGAGGAAGCAAGCCGAGCTCGCGGCGCTCGACCAGTCCTCCAACGAGATCCGCTACTTCCTGATCTCGATGCTCAACACGCTGCTCGCCTCGCCCGAGTACGTGCGGGCGAGCCTCGCCCATGTGCCGGGAGACACCAGCAGGGCCGCCATGAAGAAACTGGAGCGCCAGACCGTCCTGTACGACGAGTCGAAGGCCTTCACCTTCGTACTCACCGAGCAGGCTGCCCGGTGGGCGCTCCTGCCGCCTCGGGCCATGGTCATGCAGATCGAACGACTCGTCTCCGTTTCCAGGCTCCCGAACGTCCGGCTCGGCGTGATTCCACTCGGGAAGCACATCCCGGAGAGCCCGCTGAACACCTTCACGGTGTACGACAGCAGCCTTGCCACGGTCGAGACGGAGACCGGAATCATCACGCTCCGGGACCGGCGGGACATCAAGGCGTACCGGGACGCGTTCGCCATGTACGAAGGTTACGCACTGTTCGGTGAGGAAGCCCGAGAGAAGCTGGCTGAGTGGTCGGCCCTCTTCCTCGGCGGTCTTTAGTCGCGCACGGGAATAATCGCCTTCCTCCCCTTTCGGTCCCCTTACTGTGGACTCCTCGCCTTGCGGCTGCTCTCCCGTGCGGTACCAGCGTCTCCGCTGACATCATCCCGATCGGTCTGATAATCGCGGATTTGGTGTCGGCGGTGCCGGTTGCGGGATCGTGGGCCCGCGCGAGCGGCGCGCGGGACCCCGTCAACGAAAGGGCGAACCCATGAAGAAGATCGCTGCGAAGCTCTGGCGGATCATCCGCGGCCCGATGCAGTGGCGCGTGCTGTGGCTGTGGCACTCGAAGTTCATGGTCGGGGTGACGGGCATCGTCCGCGACCAGGACGGCCGTGTGCTGCTGCTGAAGCACCGGATGTGGCCGGAGGGCCGGCAGTGGGGTCTGCCGACCGGCTACGCCGACAAGGGCGAGAGCTTCGAGGACACGATCGTGCGTGAGGTCCGGGAGGAAACCGGACTCACGGTGAAGGTGTGCGAGCTGGCGCACCTGAAGAGCGGCTACAAACTGCGTGTCGAAGTCGCCTACGAGGCCCTGTACGTCACTGGGCAGGTCAGGGCGGCTTCGTTCGAGATCCTGGAGGCTCGATGGTTCTCGCCGGACGAACTCCCCGGGGGAGTGCAGGAATCACATCGGCGACTGATCAGTCGTCGGCCGTACTGACCCTTGGTCGATCACTCACCCCCTCCTGCCTGGCGCCGAACGAGCACCTGTCCGGAGACCCCGCCGAGCGGGCCGAGTTGGCTCACCTGCTGGCCGCGCGACGGGCGACGGCGGCGCTCGACCGGGCCCATCCGCACATCACGTTCTCACTGTTGCACTGGGTGGTCGACACATCGTCCGACGAGCCGGCCCGCGAAGTCTTCCGGCAGGGTGCCGCCCTTCTGGCCGACCGCTACGGGGAATTGGGGCTGAGTCGACTGCTGCCGACTGACCGGGTGTGGGTAGGGGTGCGCTCGACCCGGCCCGACGCGTTCGGCGGCTTCCACCATCCGAACCAGGGGTACCGGCATGTGCAACTGGCGTCCGTGGTCACGAGGTACGGGCGGCTGAACGATCCCCGACCGGCGTCACCGGAACTGGTGGCGCTCGACCTCCTCCGTAGCTACGCGCACGACTGCCTGCACTGGGGGTCGTTCCGGGAGTACCGGCTCCAAGGCGAGCAAGTGATCCGGAGCCGTTACGGCATCAACCGCCGCGACCAGCACGGCCGGACGTACTCGTCCCAGGACAGGAGCGATGCTTCCTCGACGCGGAATCTCGGCATCGTGATGGAGGGGGCCACGGATCGGGAGGCCCGGATGATCTCCGCTGCGGTGGCCGACCGTCTCGGCCTGGCCGAACGCATCGCGGCAGCCGATCGCCTGGCGTTCCGCGACACCACGGGACGGCTGAAGCCGAGCGATTTCGACCACGCAGAGCCTGGTGTTGCCACCCGCTTCCACCTGGCCATGGCCGGATATGAGCACGGCGTAGGCGCTCGCTACCGGCGCTTCCTCGCCGACATGGGCGGCCCGGAGGCGGACACGCTGCATGCGCTGATCATCGCGGCGGTGATCAGCGGCAATCTGTTCGGCCTTTCGAGCTGGCTCGATCAGCGGCACGGCCCCGAGGCTTTCCGTCGCACCTTCCGCTCGTCTGCCTACTCGGGGCCTGACCCCGATGAATGGACGACCACGGCACGTCGTGCCTGATCCTTCGTGCTCAGCCGTCTCGTGCCCTGACTCTTCGAGTCGGCCGGCAAGCGCGACCGGCAGGTCCGCTGGGGTGGGCCCGCCCACAACCGGACCGAACCGTTCGCCTCGCGCAGGAGGTCGGGTGGGCCGATTTCCTGCGCGTTCAGGTGCTGCAAGCGACCATCACTTCGACTACGAGAACAGCCGCGCTGGACGCGCCGTCGCACGTCCACCTGGCCTACCGGCCGGGCGTTCGGGAGGTCTGAACGGTGGGTTCGCGTCGCCCCGTCGAGCACCGGCTCGACGGGGCGACGTGCTGCTCAGGGGGTGGCGGTGAGGTGGTCGAACTCGCCGGCCTTGGCGCCCTGGAGGAACGTGGCGAACTTGAGGGACGTGGTGCGGACGATGACGTCTCCCTCATCGGACTCCCGGAGCTCAACTACCCCGTCGGCAGCCCGGACCTCAACGCATGCGTTGCTGGAGCCGGAGTAACTGGACTTCTGCCATGCGGGGCTACTCATGATTGCCCTCTATCTCCTTCTTGATGGATCGGATGAAGTCGCGCGAGTCATCTTCGGAGAGGGCTACGGACGCCATTCGATCGAGGATCTCGCGGTAGCTTGCAAGGTCGGAGGGTGCATCGAAGAGCGGACACCCGAAGCTGATGTCGATCTGCACTGTGTCCAACTCGGGCACCGGACCGGCGATATAGACGAAGTTCTCGCTGGGGCCGGGCAGCGATTCGATCTTAAACGGCACGACCCGAACTGAGATGCCAGGGCTCTCGGAATGGTCAATGAGGGCGCCGAGTTGCTCGGCAAGTGCCTCTGGCCCGCTGAACTGCATCCGCAGTGCGGCTTCATGGATGAACGCAGTGTAGGGCGTAGCGTCGTTGCGGATGATCTGCTGCCTCCGCAGGCGGAAGGCGAGGCGGAGATTGACGTCAGCCTGCGGCAATGGCGGGATCGCACGGGCGAACACCGAAGCGGCGTAGGCCGGAGTTTGAAGCAGTCCGGGCAGGAAGGTGATCGAGTAGGTGGCGATCCGCCGGGCATGGGCCTCGATCGCCGCCACATCGAGCAGGTCGCTGGTCAGACTCGGGCTGTACTCCTCCCACCAGCCAGTTTCTCGCTCCCGGGTCATGTCAGCGAGCGCGGCGATCAGGGGCTCGTTGCCACACGCGCAGGCCGCCGCGATCTCACGCAGACGTTCCTCGCTGACAGCCGACTTCCCATTCTCCATCTGACTCACCAAGGCAGCAGTCACCCCAAGCAGACGGGCAAGGTGGCTGCCGCCGAAGCCGGCTTGCTCTCTCATCCTCCGCAGTTCGGCGCCGAGGCGCCGCTGACGGAGGGTGGGGACTCGAAGGGCCATGGCGTCCTCTCAACAGGTGCAGAGGCCAGTGTGCCGCGCCGGTTGCCGGTGGATCCATCCGGGCTCGGCGAAGCGCGTCCCCCGATGGGAGGACACTTCTCTCGTTCGAATTTAATTAAAGAGCGGATGCGCTATCGTCGTTCACAGCTTGATCCGACGGATCGTCAGTAATGCCTGCATCCAAGGCAGTAGGCGCCTGCTGCCCGCACGCCGAAGAGCAACCGCCGCCCCGGCCTGGCTCACGGCGACGACCGTCATCCCCCTCCCCACACCACAGCCTCACGGAGGTTCCCGTGTGCACCCGTAACACCCCCTCGCTCACCCTCTCCCGCCAGGCCCTGCGGGACGCGATGACCCGTAGCGGCGGCTGGGACGCCGACAGCATCTTCAACGCCGAACTCGCCCTGATGGAGCTCGTCGTCAACGCCTGGCGGCACGGCGACACCCCCGCGCCCGTCGTCTGGTTCTCCGTCCTCGGCCGCACCCTCCGGGTCACCGTCTCCGACGAGAGCGACGCCCTCCCCCGGCGGCGAACCCCCGCCGACTCCGCCGAGTCCGGCCGGGGCCTCCAACTCGTGGAGGGCCTCACCCACCGCTGGGGCGTCGACCCGCAGAAGCGCGGCAAATCCATCTGGTACGAGCTGGACTGCCGCGCGTGACCGGCTACCCCGTCCTGCCGGAGGACCCCCGGATGCGCGACTACACCAAACCCCACCTCATGGCCCTTCTGGGCGAGTTGCACAGGCGCGGCCTGCCGCACGGGCTCCTCTGGGGGTCCGCCTCGCCGGGCGAGACCACCATCGACGGACGCATCCTGATCGACTTCGGGAACGCTCCGGTGAGCACTTTGCTCAACCTCCTCCGCCTGCTCCGCGAACTGGACGATGACGACGAGGGAGGGCAGCCGTGAGGTTCTTCGTCGGCGCAGGCCTCCTCGCCCTCGGCGTCCTCGCGACCCTCAGGATGCCCCGCCCCGAAGCGCGCGACGAGCAGTACTGAAACACGCGAAGGCCCTCGCCCACCCAGGGCGAGGGCCTCGCGGGCATGGAGCCGGTCTTCGTCAGATCTCGTACAGATGGTGCGGGAGCGCTCGCTCCCAGACTGCTTCGAACGCGGTGGTGCACAGCGTCACGGCGTCCGGCTCTGTCGTGATCTCGTCCTCGACCACGGTGCCGTCCCCGGAGAAGTGGTGCACTCGAAGCAGCGCGCCGTCGAACAGCCAGAAGTCGTTCCCGGGCAGGGGGATGCTCGTTGCCTGCCGCCGTGGCAGCCAGCGGACCTGCTCGCCGGCCGTGACGTTGGCGTGGGTGACGTAGTGCTCCCACCGGATGTACTCGGACACGGGCTCGGAGACCACCCGGGCTCGGCGAATGACCACGTCCCGCGCCACGGCGTCCGTGATCAACTGGTCATAGGGATGCCACCAGGACGCCTGGTCCTCCCAGTTGATCCGCTCACCGCGCTGCCAGGCCTCGAACCGATCCGTCGGAGCGTACGAGTCTCGCAGCTCCAGATGGACGGCGGACCGCCGGCACTGCTCAAGCAGCTCAGCGAAGCTGGGCACGCTCGACGGCATCACACGCCTCCCTGATCATGGGCACCGGCCCGTTCGCTGGGCAGGCGTTCGGTGGCGCGGCGCTGATCACTCCAGGCCCAACGAGCGGCGCAGGAAGTGCAGTTCGTGGTGCAGCAGGTTTTCCACCACCGCCTCGTCCGTCGGCCGGTGGCCGGTGGCGCGTAGGGGGAGGACCTCGTGCGGGCGGCCGGCGGCGAGGAGGGCGGCGGAGAGCCGCAGGGTGTGGGCCGGGTAGACGTTGTCGTCGGCGAGGCCCTGGATCAGCAGCAGCGGGCGGCTCAGCTTCGGCGCCTCGGCGATCAGCGAGCCGCTGTCGTAGTGCTCGGGGTGCTCGTCGGGGTGGCCGAGGAAGCGCTCCTGCCAGTGGGTGTCGTAGAACCGCCAGTCGGTGGGGGCGGCTCCGGCGGAGGCGGCGTGGAAGACGTCCGGGCGCCTCAGTACGGCGAGGGCGGCGAGGTAGCCGCCGTAGGACCAGCCGCGGATGCCGACCCGGTCGAGGTCGAGCAGCCCGGGCCGCAGCCGGGCGGCCGCCCGCAGGCCCTCGACCTGGTCCGCCAGCGGGAGCGTCGCCTTGTCGCCGTACACGGCCTTCTCCCACCGGGGCCCGCGGCCGGGGGTGCCCCGGCCGTCCACCACGAGGACCGCGAAGCCCTGGTCGGCGAACCACTGGGAGACCTGGTCCCACCAGAGGCCGCCGGTGGTGGCCTTCTGCGTCGCGGGCCCGCCGTACGGGTCGAGCAGGACGGGCAGCGGGCCGTCCCCGGGGCGGTGGCCGGCGGGGAGGAAGAGTGCGGCGCGCAGGGCGTGTGGGCCGAGCCTGAGCAGCTCGGGCGCGGCAGTGACGACGGGCGGTTCGGCGTACGAGGTGAGCGGGAGCGCCGGGCGGCCCTCGCGCAGGACGGTGGAGCGGCCGCCGGGGTGTCCCGGGGTCCGGGTGGTGAGCACCAGCGTGCCGCCGCGCCGCACGCCGGTGTGTAGGCCGGGGCCGTCGCTCAGCCGACGGATGCCGCCGTCCGGCCCGTACGTCCAGAGGTGGGTCTCGGTGGGCTCCTCGGAGGCGGTGAACAGCACCTGCTCGCCCTCCGTGCCGAGCACCGCGCGCAGCTGGAGCCCGGGCGGGGTGACCGGTTCGCCGTCGATGGTCAGGTGCCGGGTGTCGCCGAGGTCGGCGGTGTCCACCAGGGCGCCGCCCGCGGTGCGGGCGGGCAGGCCGGGCAGCAGCTCGACCCAGTGGGCGTCCCGGCGCTCGGCGAGCGGCCGGGTGGTGCCGTCCGGCTCGACGGCCACCACAAGGACGGTGCGCTGGTCGCGGCTCTGCACGGCGGCGTACGGGCCGTGGCCGTCCCAGCCGGCGGCGGTCAGGTACTCGAAGGCGGTGCGGTCCCAGCGGACCTCGGTGTCGCTGCCGTCGAGGCCGAGCAGCCGCAGTGAGACCTCGGCGTTGGCGGTGCCGGCGAGCGGGTAGCGGACGGCGCGCGGCGGGCGGTGCGGGTCGGCGGGGTCGGCCGGGAAGAGCCGGGCGAGCGGGCGGTCGTCGACCCGGGCGACCAGCAGCGCGGTGCCGTCGGGGGACCACCAGTGGCCGCGGTCGCGGTGCATCTCCTCGGCGGCGACGTACTCGGCGAGCCCGTAGGAGACGTCCTCGGCCTCGGGTTCGGCGAGCGGGCGGTCGTCGGTGCCGTCGACGCCGACCACCCGCAGGGCGCCGCCGCGGACGTAGGCGATCCGGCGCCCGGTCGGGTCGAGCCTGGGGTCCTGCGGCGGGCCGGGGACGGGGACGGCGCGGACGGTGCCGGCGGCGGTGTCGGCCAGCCACAGGGCGCCGTCCAGGGCGAAGGCGGCGAGCGTGCCGGCGGCGTCGGTGCTGTAGGCGGCGATGCCCTCGTCGGCGCCCAGCGCGGCCGGGTCGGCGAGCAGCCGCTCCTCGCCGGTGGCGGTGTCCAGGGCCCAGAGGCAGGCGAGCGGGTCGGTGCCGGAGCGGCCGCGCAGGAAGAGCACGGTGGCGCCGTCCGCCGAGGGCTCGGGCCGGGTGGGGACGCCCAGGGTGAAGCGCCGGGTGCGGGCCAGCTGGCGGGGTAAGGAGGGGGTCGTCATGCCGGGCACCATAGGCACGGCCGACGGGCTCCTGTCGAGCGGGAAAAGCACTCGGGGCCGCCGCGGATCCTGGAATCCACGGCGGCCCCGGAGCGGGCGGGGACGGGCGTCAGTGCACGTCGCCCATGAGGGCCTGGACCTTCTTGCGGTAGGTGAAGATGGCGAACCCGGCGAGGGCCGCGAGCGACGCCTGCATCGCGATGATCCCGGTGCCGTTGAGGCTGACGCCGGCCAGCGAGAGCAGGCTGGTGGTGCAGTCACCGGCGGTGACGGCGAGGAACCAGACGCCCATCATCTGGGAGGCGTACTTGCGCGGTGCCATCTTGGTGGTGACCGAGAGGCCGACCGGGGAGAGGCAGAGCTCACCGATGGTCTGGATCAGGTAGATCGAGACGAGCCAGAGCGGGGAGACCAGGGTGCCGTTGTCCGCCATGGTCATCGGGATGATGAAGACGAAGAACGAGACGCCGACCAGGAGCAGGCCGATCGAGAACTTCACGATGGTGTTCGGCTCCTTGTCCCGGCGGGACAGCCAGAGCCACAGCCAGGCGAAGACCGGCGCGAACGCCATCACGAACAGCGGGTTCAGCGACTGGTACCAGGTGGCCGAGAAGCCGAGGCCGAACAGGGAGTCCGCGGTCTTCTTGTCCGCGAACAGGGAGAGCGTCGACCCGCCCTGGTCGTAGATCATCCAGAAGATCGCGGCCGCGGCGAAGAACCAGATGTACGCGGACATCTTGGACTGTTCGTCGGAGGTCAGGTCCTTGTCGCGCTTGATCCGGGTCAGCACGGTGATCGGGATCAGCAGACCGGCGATGGTCAGCGGGACGAGGGCCCAGTTCAGCGTGTAGACGCCCAGGCCGGCCACGACGCCGTAGAAGGCGGCGACGCCGAGCACCGTCAGGCCGGCCTTCTTCAGCAGGCGCTTGCGCTCCTCGGGCAGCAGCGGGTTGGGGACCTCGCTGCTCACCGGGTTCAGGTGGCGGCTGCCGAGCAGGAACTGGGTCAGGCCGAGGGCCATGCCGATCGCGGCCAGACCGAAGCCCAGGTGCCAGTTGTACTCCTTGCCGATCGTCCCGATGACGAACGGGGCGACGAAGGCACCGAGGTTGATGCTCATGTAGAAGACGGTGAACCCACCGTCGCGGCGCGGGTCCTCGGGGCCGTTGTAGAGCTGGCCGACCATCGTGGAGATGTTGGCCTTCAGCAGCCCGGAACCGAGCGCGACCAGGAGCAGGCCGAGGAAGAACGCCGCCTGGCCCGGGACGGCCAGCGCGATGTGGCCGGACATGATCACGAACCCGGCGATGGCGACGGTCTTGCGGGCGCCCCAGACCCGGTCGCCGAACCAGCCGCCCGGGTAGGCCATGAGGTAGACCATCGAGACGTAGACGGAGTAGATGGCCGTCGCCGTCGTCGCCTTCATGGCGAGGCCGCCGCCCTGGCTGCCGACGGCGGCGTCGGCGCCACCGGAGACCAGGTAGTAGATGAGCAGGGCGCGCATGCCGTAGTAGGAGAAGCGCTCCCACATCTCGGTCATGAACAGCGTGGCGAGACCTCGGGGATGCCCGAGGAAGGTCTTGCCGCTGGGAGATGCCGACGTCGCGTCGGTGTCCAGGGTCTTAGACGCCATGAGTAGTGGTTCCTTGCCTGACAGCGTCCGCGTAGGGGGGTGGGCGGCGGACGTGGACCAAACCACTCTACGTGGCGACATTTGGCTCTATCAGATGACAAAAGTCTTGAATCAGGTATGTGAATGGCAAAGTTGGCGACAAATCTGCCCGATCTATCGATGGTAGATGGGCGTGTCTTCCTTCGGTTTCAAGATCCAACAGGCGATTCTTCACCGAAGGGCCGGTCTGTTGCGCCCTGTTGAGCCCGATTGCGGCCTTGTATAACGATCACGCTCTGTGAACTACCTCACAGGGCGTACGGGGATACCCCGGCGGACTACCATCACCACATGACCTGTGTGCTGCTCGCCGAGGACGATCCGGCGATCTCCGAACCGCTCGCCCGGGCCCTGCGACGCGAGGGCTATGAGGTGCTCGTCCGCGAGGACGGTCCGACCGCACTCGCCGCCGGCCTCACCGAGGAGGTCGACCTCGTCGTCCTGGACCTCGGCCTGCCCGAGATGGACGGCCTGGAGGTCTGCCGCCGCCTGCGTGCCGACGGCAAGAGCTGCCCCGTCCTGGTGCTCACCGCCCGCGCGGACGAGGTGGACACCGTGGTCGGCCTGGACGCCGGTGCCGACGACTACGTCACCAAGCCCTTCCGCCTGGCCGAACTGCTCGCCCGCGTCCGGGCCCTGCTTCGGCGCGGCAACGTCGACCAGCTCACCACCGGCGCGCACGGGGTGAAGATCGACATCGAGTCCCACCGCGCCTGGCTCGGCGACGAGGAGCTCACCCTCTCCGCCAAGGAGTTCGAGCTGCTGCGCGTCCTGGTCCGGGACGCCGGCCGGGTGGTCACCCGCGAGGAGATCATGCGGCAGGTCTGGGACACCACGTGGTGGACCTCCACCAAGACCCTGGACATGCACATCTCCTGGCTCCGCAAGAAGCTCGGCGACGACGCGGCCAACCCGCGCTACATCGCCACCGTGCGCGGCGTGGGGTTCCGGTTCGAGAAGAATTGACCCTGACGGAGACCGGGCCCTCGGCCCGCGGCGGCGGAACACCCCGGGGAGCGGCAGCGTGAAGCGCAGGATGATCAACTCGCTGCTGGGCGTCGTCCTGGTGGTCGTCGTGGTGTTCTGCGTGCCGCTCGCCCTGGTCGAGAAGCGGACCATCGTCAACTCGGCCCAGGACCGGGTGGACGCCGCCGCCGTCCGGGTGCTCGCCCTGGTCGAGAGCCGGCTCGCCGCGGGCGAGCCGGTCACCGGGCGGGCCTTCGAGAGCCAGGTCACCGAGGGCAGCTACGTCGAGGTGCAGGTGCCCGGCCAGCCGGTGGTCTCCGCCGGCGAGCGCCCGGCCGGGAACCACCTGCTGAAGGCCGTCGAGCGCGGCAACAGCGGCGAGACCGTCACCGTCGAGCAGTCCCGCGAGGACGTCGACCACGAGATCGCCAACAACCTGCTGCTGCTCGGCGTGGTCGCCCTGCTGGCCGTCCAGGCCGCGGTGGCGCTCGCCGTCTGGCAGGCCAAGCGGCTCGCCCGGCCGCTCACCGACCTCGCCGAGACCGCCGAGCGGCTCGGCTCCGGCGACCCGCGCCCGCGCGACCGCCGCTACGGGGTGCCCGAGCTCGACCGGGTCGCCGAGGTGCTGGACACCAGCGCCGAGCGGATCGCCCGGATGCTCACCGCCGAGCGCCGGCTCGCCGCCGACGCCTCGCACCAGCTGCGCACCCCGCTCACCGCGCTCTCCATGCGGCTGGAGGAGATCACCGCCCTCGCCGAGGAGCCGGAGACGGTCAAGGAGGAGGCGACCATCGCCCTCCAGCAGGTCGAGCGGCTCACCGACGTGGTCCAGCGGCTGCTCACCACCCAGCGCGACCCGCGCAGCCCCACCGCCGTCGCCTTCGACCTGGACGAGGTGATCAAGCAGCAGGTGGAGGAGTGGGGCCCGACGCTGCGGGAGCAGGGCCGGGTGCTCTCCCTGGAGGGGCTGCACGGGGTCACCGCGGTCGGCACCCCGGGGACGGTCGCCCAGGTGCTGGCCACCCTGATCGAGAACTCGCTGATGCACGGCGCCGGGACGATCACCCTGCGGATCCGGCCCTCCGGCACCTCGGTGGTGGTCGAGGTCCAGGACCAGGGCGCCGGCGTGCCGCCGGACCTCGGCAACCGGGTGTTCGAGCGCGCGGTCAGCGGGCGCAACTCCACCGGCATCGGGCTGGCCGTCGCCCGCGACCTCGCGGAGGCGGACGGCGGGCGGCTCGAACTGCTCTCGCTGAAGCCGGCGGTGTTCGCGCTCTTCCTCGGGCGCAGCCACCAGGACTGAGGGCCTGGGGCCGGCCGGGACACGGCAGGATCCGGCAGGGGGATCCGGTGGGGGGACACGGCCGGGGATGCGGCGAGCCCCGGCGGCCGGGTTCGGCGAGCCGGGGCTGCGCGGGGTACGAGGGCGGTGCGAGGACCGCGGGGCCTACTCGGCCTTGGCGAGCCGGATCCGCTCGGTGGCCAGCATCAGCTCGGCCTGCGCGGCCAGCTCCTGGCCGGCGGCGGCGCCCACCGACTGCTGGGCGGGCAGCTCGACGGTCTCCGGCACGGCCTTGAACACCCAGGTGCGGTACGAGACGAAGCGGAACACGGTGGCCACGGCGAGGCCGATCACCTTGGCGCCGATCTGCTCGTAGTGCGAGCGCAGGTCGAGCACGTACACCGAGAAGCCGAGGACGCCGGTCTCGATCAGCATGCCGATGCCGCTGTAGACCAGGAAGAGCGTGATCTCGCGCTTGCGGGAGGCGGCGTCGCGGTCCCGGTAGAGCCAGTAGCGGTAGCCCAGGTAGTTGGTCGCGATCGCGATCACCGTCGCGACGATGTTCGACCGCACCGAGGCCAGGCCCATGCCGTTGAGGCAGACCCAGAACACGGCGAAGTTGACCACCACGCCGCTCAGGCCGACGATGCCGAACTTCACCACTTCGCCCTTGAGCCCACGCAGCTTCTGCGCGAGTGAGGGTTCCGAAGCCGCGTTCGTCGCCATACCGGAGTGCCTCCATGTGCCTGCTGGTCGAAAGGGCCGGTCGCGGTCGCGCGGCCGCCCCTTGAGCCCTGCGTGCACGCACATGATCGGACCGCGCAGACCAGGACCTAGCCGTCCAGGCTACCCGCTTCCATCGAACGGCTCAGCCCCCAGGGCGCCAGGTTGACATCTACGCGCGTCCGCTCCAGCGGCCCCACCTGCGGCTCCACCGCCCCCGACCGGCCCGGATATCCTGGGCCGCGTGACTTCCCCGGGCAATGTGAATTTTCCAGTGGTGGGCATGATCGGTGGCGGGCAGCTGGCCCGCATGGCACACCAGGCGGGCATCCCGCTCGGGGTCAGGTTCAAACTCCTCGCCGACACGCCCCAGGACTCCGCCGCACAGGTGGTCTCCGACGTCGTCCTCGGTGACTACCGCGACCTCGACACCCTGCGCGCCTTCGCCGCCGGCTGCGACGTGATCACCTTCGACCACGAACACGTCCCCACCGAGCACCTGCGGGCCCTGGAGGCCGACGGCATCGCCGTCCGCCCCGGCCCGGAGGCGCTGGTCAACGCCCAGGACAAGGGCGTGATGCGGGCCAAGCTGGACTCCATCGACGTGCCCTGCCCCCGGCACCGGCTCGTCGCCGACCCGGCCGACGTGACCGCCTTCGCGAACGAGGGCACCGGCTACCCGGTCGTCCTGAAGACCGTCCGCGGCGGCTACGACGGCAAGGGCGTCTGGGTCGTCGACGACGAGGAGCAGGCGCACGCCCCGTTCCTGGCCGGCGTCGCGGTGCTGGCCGAGGAGAAGGTCGACTTCGTCCGCGAGCTGGCCGCCAACGTCGTCCGCTCGCCCAGCGGCCAGGCCGTCGCCTACCCGGTGGTGGAGAGCGTCCAGGAGAACGGCGTCTGCGCCGAGGTCACCGCCCCCGCGCCGGACCTCGACCCGGCCCTGTCCGACGAGGCCCAGCAGCTCGCCCTGCGGATCGCCGGGGACCTCGGCATCGTCGGCCACCTCGCCGTCGAGCTGTTCCAGACCCGTGACGGCCGCATCCTCGTCAACGAGCTGGCCATGCGCCCGCACAACTCCGGGCACTGGACCCAGGACGGCGCCGTCACCTCGCAGTTCGAGAACCACCTGCGGGCCGTCCTCGACCTCCCGCTGGGCGACCCCCGCCCGCGCGCCAGGTGGACCGTCATGGTCAACGTCCTCGGCGGCGACTACCCGGACATGTACCACCCCTTCCTGCACTGCATGGCCCGCGACCCCGGGCTGCGGATCCACATGTACGGGAAGGACGTGAAGCCCGGCCGCAAGGTCGGCCACGTCAACGTCTTCGGGGACGACCTCGAAGACGTCCGCGAGCGCGCCCGCCACGCGGCCGCCTACCTGCGAGGAACGATCACCGAATGACCAACCCCCTCATCGGCATCGTGATGGGCTCGGACTCCGACTGGCCGGTCATGGAGGCCGCCGCCCAGGCCCTGGACGAGTTCGAGGTCCCGTACGAGGTGGACGTCGTCTCCGCCCACCGGATGCCCCGCGAGATGGTCGCGTACGGCGAGCAGGCCCACGGGCGCGGCCTGAAGGCGATCATCGCGGGCGCCGGTGGCGCGGCCCACCTGCCGGGCATGCTCGCCTCGGTCACCCCGCTGCCCGTCATCGGCGTGCCGGTGCCGCTGCGGTACCTGGACGGCATGGACAGCCTGCTGTCGATCGTCCAGATGCCGGCCGGCGTGCCGGTGGCGACCGTCTCGGTGGCCGGCGCGCGCAACGCCGGCCTGCTCGCGGTGCGGATGCTCGCCGCCTTCGACCCCGAGCTCACCGAGAAGATGACCGACTTCCAGGCCGAGCTGAACAACCAGGCCACCGAGAAGGGCAGGAAGCTGCGCGCCAAGGTGGCCGGTTCCGCGTCCTTCGGCTTCGGCAAGTAGTTCGGCCACCCGCGGGCGTGGGGTAGAACAGCACGCATGACCGCTGACCTGGACTCCCCCACCCCGCTGGACCGCGCCCGCGCCCTGCTGCGCACCGCCCCCGTGGTGGACGGCCACAACGACCTCCCCTGGGCGATGCGCGAGCAGGCCGGGTACGACCTCGGCGCGCTCGACCTCGCCGCCGACCAGAGCGACCGGCTGCACACCGACCTCGCCCGCCTCGCGGAGGGCGGCGTCGGCGCCCAGTTCTGGTCCGTCTACGTCCCCTCCTCGCTGGCCGGCGACCACGCCGTGAGCGCCACCCTGGAGCAGATCGACTTCGTCCACGCCCTGGTGGAGCGCTACCCGGACCGGCTGCGCCTGGCCCGTACCGCCGCCGACATGGAGGCCGCCCGCGCCGAGGGCCGGATCGCCTCCCTGATGGGCGCCGAGGGCGGCCACTCCATCGACTGCTCGCTGGCCACCCTGCGCGCCCTGTACGAGCTGGGCGTCCGGTACCTGACGCTCACCCACAACGACAACGTGCCGTGGGCGGACTCCGCGACCGACAAGCCGGCGGCCGGCGGGCTGACCCGGTTCGGCGAGGAGGTCGTCCGGGAGATGAACCGGCTCGGCATGCTGGTCGACCTCTCGCACGTCTCCGCCGACACCATGCGCGACGCGCTGCGGGTGAGCGAGGCGCCGGTGGTCTTCTCCCACTCCTCCTCGCGCGCGGTCTGCGACCACCCGCGCAACATCCCGGACGACGTGCTCGCCCAGCTGCCCGCCAACGGCGGCGTGGCGATGGCGACCTTCGTGCCGAAGTTCATCCTGCCCGCCGCCATCGAGTGGACCGTCGCCGCCGACGGGAACATGCGCGCCCACGGCTTCCACCCGCTGGACACCACCCCGCCGGCCATGGAGCGCCAGCGCGCCTTCGAGGCCGCCAACCCGCGCCCGATCGCCACCCCGGCCACCGTCGCCGACCACCTCGACCACATGCGCGAGGTGGCCGGCATCGACCACATCGGCATCGGCGGCGACTTCGACGGCACCGCCTTCCTGCCGGACGGCCTGGACTCGGTGGCCGGCTACCCCAACCTGGTCGCCGAACTCCTCGACCGCCACTGGTCGGAGGCCGACCTGGCCAAGCTCACCTGGCACAACGCCGTCCGCGTCCTGCGCGACGCCGAGTCGGCGGCCGCCGGGCTGCGGGCGGGCCGCCGCCCCTCCATCGCCACCATCGCGCAGCTGGACGGCCCCTCGGCCTAGGGCCTGTGTGATGTTGTGATCAGTTGGGTGGTCGCACGAGGTCGTCTATCCAGATCATTGAGGCGCGGAGGTGGAGGCCTGCGAGGTAGCT
>NZ_JBHVVE010000030.1:0-99529 GCF_042883725.1 Kitasatospora sp. NPDC058184 | reverse complement strand
GCACGAACCGGAAGTGGTGTTTCAGAGGATTGGCCACCGCGGGACCGTCCGCGCAGATGCGTGTCCGGTGCTCCCTGCCAGGCAGCTCGAAGAACTGTACGCGCTTCCACGCACCGATGCAAACGTCGTGCAAAGACGGCCGGCCGGACCCCGGGGAGAGGGGTCCGGCCGGTGGTGCCGTGCGGATCAGCTGTTGGTGGGGAAGCCCAGGTTGATGCCGCCGTGCGACGGGTCCAGCCAGCGCTGGGTCACGGCCTTGCCCCGGGTGAAGAACTGCACGCCGTCCGGGCCGTACGCGTGGGCGTCGCCGAACAGCGAGGCCTTCCAGCCGCCGAAGGAGTAGTAGGCGACCGGGACCGGGATCGGCACGTTGATGCCGACCATGCCGACCTCCACCTCGAACTGGAAGCGCCGGGCCGCGCCGCCGTCGTTGGTGAAGAGGGCGGTGCCGTTGCCGTACGGGTTGGCGTTGATCAGCGCCAGGCCCTCCTCGTACGAGTCGACGCGCACCACCGAGAGGACCGGGCCGAAGATCTCGTCGTTGTAGACGGACATGCCGGGCTTGACGTGGTCGAACAGCGTGGGGCCGAGCCAGAAGCCGTCGGCCGTCGGGGAGCCGTTCCGGTCCTCGGCGGTGACCGGGTGCTTGCGGCCGTCCACCGCGAGCTCGGCGCCGTCGGCGACCCCGGACTCCACATAGGAGGTGACCTTGTCCCGGTGCTGGCCGGTGACCAGCGGACCCATCTCGGACTCGCCGTTGCAGCCGGGGCCGACCTTCAGGGTGGCGATCCGCTGCTTGATCTTCTCGACCAGCTCGTCGCCGATCGGGTCGACCGCGACCAGCACGGACACCGCCATGCAGCGCTCGCCGGCCGCGCCGAAGCCCGCGTTGACGGCGGCGTCGGCGGCGAGGTCGAGGTCGGCGTCCGGCAGGACCAGCATGTGGTTCTTGGCGCCGCCCAGGGCCTGCACGCGCTTGCCATAGCGGGTGCCGGTCTCGTAGACGTAGCGGGCGATCGGGGTGGAGCCGACGAAGCTGACGGACTTGACGTCCGGGTGCTCCAGCAGGCGGTCGACGGCCACCTTGTCGCCGTGCACGACGTTGAAGACGCCGTCCGGCAGGCCGGCCTCCTTCCACAGCTCGGCGAGGAAGTTGGCGGCGGACGGGTCCTTCTCCGAGGGCTTCACCACGACGGTGTTGCCGGCCGCGATGGCGATCGGGAAGAACCACATCGGCACCATGGCCGGGAAGTTGAACGGCGAGATGATCGCGACCGGGCCGAGCGGCTGGCGGATCGAGTAGACGTCGACGCCGGTCGAGGCCTGCTCGGTGAAGCCGCCCTTGACCAGCTGCGGGATGCCGCAGGCGTACTCCACGACCTCCAGGCCGCGGGCGATCTCGCCGAGCGCGTCGGAGTGCACCTTGCCGTGCTCGGCCACGATGATCGAGGCCAGCTCGTCGCGGCGGGCGTTCAGCAGCTCGCGGAAGGCGAAGAGCACCGTCGTCCGCTTCG
Source organism: Kitasatospora sp. NPDC058184 (assembly GCF_042883725.1). NCBI lineage: Bacteria > Bacillati > Actinomycetota > Actinomycetes > Kitasatosporales > Streptomycetaceae > Kitasatospora > Kitasatospora sp. NPDC058184. The sequence goes on along the minus strand of NZ_JBHVVE010000030.1, from coordinate 98,015 downwards.
CGATCGAGGCGGTGCGCCACTCGGTGAAGGCCGAGGCGGCGGCGGCCACGGCCTGGTCGACCTCGGCGATCTCGGCGAAGTCGACCTGGCCGGCGACCTGGCCGGTGGCCGGGTCGAAGACCTCGCCGCGACGGGGGGCCGCACCGGCGGTGGCGACGGGCTTGCCGCCGATCCAGTGAATGATGTGCTTGCTCAAGGTCCGTCTGCCTCCGAAGTCCCGGGCGGCGTCCTGCCACCGGTCCGGTCTGGCGCCGCCCGCACGTGGGCCGGGCGACGGGAATCACGGGGCTACCGCGCTCGTCTCCCAGTCTGGTGGCCGCTCCGGCGCAGCTCAACGAACAGGCTGACGGGGATCGTGGATTCAGCCTTACAGGTCGTCCGGTCACTCGCCCGAACGTGTGAACCCACCACGAATGCCCCCAACGGCACGGGCACCCAAACACCGCGGGCACCCGCGGGACCGGGGCGTCAGGACTCCCCATCCTCCGGCTCCTCCAGGTACGGGTCGTGCAGCCCGTCCGCCGCCTCCCGGGTCTCCAGCAGGTCCAGCCGCAGGTCCTGCGCCCAGGCCAGCGCCCACCGCTTCAGCTCGGCCACCTCCCCGGCCGGCACGCCCCGGGCGCGGAACCGCCCGTCCGCCGCCTCGGCGAGCGCCTCCAGCCGTTCGGCCAGCGCCGCGGGCTGGAAGTCCGGGTCCAACTCGGCTGCCAGCGCGAGCAGTTCGCCCTCCCGGTAGCAGCGGGTGAGGGCGTGCACGTCGATCAGGTCGCGGGGCATGCCCCGGTCCACGAGCAGCACGGTGGTCAGCGCGGCCGCGTCCTCCAGGGCGACGGCCGGCAGCACCGCCGGGGGCTCCTCCGGTCCGGGCGCACCGAGGTCGAACCGGACCGGCCGGTGTCCCAGCGGTTCCTTGCGCAGTTCCACCGAGTGCGACCGCCCACCCAGCGCCAGCCGGACGGTGAGCTGTTCCAGCCGCGGTGTGCCCGGCCGCTCGACGGCCCCGCCGCCCGCCGCCCGGTACGCCTCGCCCAGCGCGGCGGCCACCTCCGGCAGGTCGGCGCCGCCGGTCGCCAGGGTCAGCCCGTCCTGCGGGCAGGCCGCGACGCCGTGGGCGCGCAGCGCGTGCCCTCCCGCCAGGGCGAGGCCGTACCGGTCGCAGACGGGTGCGGCCAGCGCGGCCAGGCGCAGCTGGGCGGGGCCCGGGCGGAGGGACGCGTCGACGGCGTGCGGGACGGTGGTCACGCCTCCAGTCTGACGCGACCGCCCGCTCCACGCGCCAGTTGCCGGGCGCCCGGAGCGCTACCGGGCGCCCCCGGGCACCTCCTCACGCCCCCGGGCCCCCGGTTCCGCACGAGACGGCGCGGCTCACCAGCCGCCGAGCCGGGCCGCCGCCTCGTGCAAGGCGAGCTCCAGCAGCACCGGGTCGGTGAGCCGCCCGGAGCCGTCCGGCGGGACCAGCCAGCGCACGCCCCGGCTGCGGCGCCCGGGGTGCGGGACGACGATCCAGGTGCCCTCCCCCGCACCGCGCACGCCGGTGCCGATCCAGCGGGCGGCGGTGCCGACGGGCACCAGGAAGCTGACCTGCCCGCCCCCGAAGTCGGTGAGGACCGGACCGCGGGTGCGCGGGTCCAGGACCTCCACGGCCGGGCGCCCGAGCCGTCCGGGGACGGAGAGGACGTCCCAACGCCGGCCGGCCGGCAGCAGCACCAAGCCCAGCCCGGTGCGCTCCCACTGGTCCCGGAAGGCCTCCGGGTCCGGTGCCGCCTGGGCGAGCCAGTGCAGTCCGGTGGTCTCCATGTCGTGTCCCCGCTTCTTGCCGTTCGTACTGTTCGGAGACGGCGGGAAGAGCGAGACCCGCCGTCACCAAGGAGAGGCGGACGGCGGGTCCCGATTACACGACTAGGGGCACCCGGCTACGGGCGTTCGTGGTTTCAACGGTTTCAACGGTTTCAGCCGTTTCGGCAGATCAGCGGTTCAGCATTTCAGCGTTCCAGTGGTTCAGCGTTTCAGCGGTTCAGCTGTCGAAGCCGAGCCCCAGCCGGTCGAGGGTGCGCAGCCAGAGGTTGCGGTGGCCGCCGTTGCGGTCCGCCCGCTCCAGCGACCGGGTGGTGAGCTCGATCCCGGCCCAGCGCACCGGCTCGGGCGGGAACGGCAGCGGCTTGCTGCGCACCATCTCCAGCGAGGTGCGCTCGGTGCGCTCGCCGGCCAGCAGGTCGAGCATCACCTCGGCGCCGAAGCGGGTCGCGCCGACGCCGAGCCCGGTGTAGCCGACCGCGTACGCGACCTTGCCCCGGTACCCGGTGTCGAAGAACGCCGAGAACCGGCTGCAGGTGTCGATCGCGCCGCCCCAGGCGTGGGTGAAGCGCAGGCCCTCCAGCTGCGGGAAGCAGCGGAAGAAGTGGTTGGCCAGGGTGCGGAAGGTCTCCGGCCGCTGGTCGTACTCGTGCCGGACCTGGCCGCCGAAGTGGTAGACCGCGTCGTAGCCGCCCCAGAGGACCCGGTTGTCGGCGGAGAGCCGGAAGTAGTGGAACTTGTTGGCGCTGTCGCCGAGGCCCTGGCGCCCGCGCCAGCCGATCGCGGCGAGCTGCTCCTCGCTGAGCGGCTCGGTCATCAGCGCGTAGTCGTACACCGGGACGACGTACGGGCGGACCCGCTTGAGCAGCGACGGGAACACGTTGGTGCCGAGCGCGACCTTGCGGGCGAAGACCCGGCCGTACGGGGTGCGGACGGCCATGCCGCTGCCGTGCTCCCGCAGGTCGGTGGCCCGGGTGTGCTCGAAGATCCGCACGCCCTGGCCCAGGCAGGCGTCCTTGAGGCCCCAGGCGAGCTTGGCGGGGTGGACCATCGCCACGCCCTCCTTGTCCCAGAGGCCGCCGAGGAAGGTCGGCGAGTCGACCTCGGCGCGCAGCTGGTCGGCGTCCAGGACGGTGATGTCGAAGCCGTACCGGGCGACCGCCTCGGCGATCTCGTGGAGCTCCTCGACCTGGTGGGGCTGGGTGGCGACGTCGATCTCGCCGGTGCGCTCCCACTCGGCGTCGATGCCGTAGCGCTTGAGGGTGGCCTCGATGCCGTCGAGGTTGGCGGCACCGAGGCGTTCCAGCTGGGCCAGTTCGGACGGCCAGCGGTCCAGGCCGTTGCCGAAGCCGTGGGTCAGGCTGGCCGCGCAGAACCCGCCGTTGCGCCCGGACGCGGCCCACCCGACCTCGTTGCCCTCGACCAGCACGACGTCCAGCGAGGGGTCGCGTTCCTTGGCGATGAGGGCGGTCCACAGGCCGGAGTAGCCGCCGCCGACGACCAGCAGGTCGCAGGTGGTGTCGCCGACCAGGGCGGGCAGTGCCGCCGGCCGGCCGGGATCCTCCAGCCAGAAGGGGGTGGGCCTGGCGTCACTGAGTGCGCGGGCGGAGTCCATGCATTATCAGCCACTTTCTACGAATAGGTGATGGTTGTACTGGCCACCGTCGTCGACCGTACGTCAGGCGGCGGCCTTCCGGCGGTTGCCCAGCCACTGGCCGACGACGGTCAGCAGGACGGCGGCGAGGAACATCGCGGTGCCGATGACGTTCACCTGCACCGGGATGCCGCGCTGCGAGGCGCCCCAGACGAACATCGGGAAGGTGACCGTGGTCGGCCCCGAGTTGAACTGGGTGATGATGAAGTCGTCGAAGGAGAGCGCGAAGCTGAGCAGCGCGCCCGCCGCGATGCCGGGCGCCGCCAGCGGCAGGGTGACCCTCAGGAAGGTCTGGACGGGGGTCGCGTAGAGGTCCTGGGCGGCCTGTTCGAGCCTCGGGTCCATGCTCATCACGCGCGCCTTGACCGCCGTCACCACGAAGCTGAGGCAGAACATGATGTGGGCGATGAGGATGGTGGTGAATCCGAACGGGATGCGCATGTTGAGGAAGAGCGTCCCGAGCGACGCGGCCATGACCACCTCGGGCATGGCCATCGGCAGGAAGATCATCGCGGTGGTGGCCGAGCGGCCGCGGAAGCGGTAGCGGGCCAGCGCGAAGGCGACCATGGTGCCGAGCACGGTGGCGCCGATGGTGGCGAGCACCGCGATCTGCAGGCTGAGCGAGAGCGACTGGCACATGTCGGCCACGCCGCAGGGGTTGGTCCAGGCGTCGGTGGAGAACTCGTTCCACTCGTAGTTGAACTTGCCCACCGGCTTGTTGAACGAGAAGGCGAGCACGACCAGGTTGGGCAGCACCAGGTAGGCGAGGGCCAGCAGGCCGGCCAGCACCACCAGGTGGGCGCGGATCCACTTGGAAATCCGGGACATCAGACCAGATCCTCCGTCCCGGCCTTGCGCATGTAGACCGTCACCATGCCCAGGATCAGGGCCATCAGGATGAAGCTCAGCGCGGCGGCCGTGGGGTAGTCGAGCACGTTCAGGAACTGCTTCTGGATGCCGTTGCCGACCATCTGCTCGCTCGGCGAGCCCAGCAGCTGGGCGTTGATGTAGTCGCCGGAGGCGGGGATGAAGGTCAGCAGGGTGCCCGCGACCACGCCCGGCAGCGAGATCGGGAAGGTGACCTTGCGGAAGGTGGTGAACGGCCGGGCGTAGAGGTCGCCGGCCGCCTCGTGCAGGCGCGGGTCGATCCGCTCCAGCGAGGTGTACAGCGGCAGGATCATGAACGGCAGGAAGTTGTAGGTCAGGCCGCAGACCACGGCGAGCGGCGTGGCCAGCACCCGGTCGCCGCTGGTCAGGCCGAGCAGGTTGGTGACGTCCAGGACGTGCAGCGCGTTCAGCGCGCCGACCACCGGGCCGCCGTCGGACAGGATGGTCTTCCAGGCCAGCGTGCGGATCAGGAAGCTGGTGAAGAACGGCGCGATGACCAGGATCAGGATGACGTTGCGCCAGCGCTTGCTCGCCTTGAAGGCGATCGTGTACGCGAGCGGGTAGCCGACGGCCAGGCAGAGCACGGTGGCGACGGCCGCGTAGGAGAACGAGCGCAGGAAGTGCCACCGGTACTCGACCAGGGCGTCCCAGTAGGTCGATATGTGCCAGGTGACCTTGAAGCCCTCTTCGAGCGAGCCGCTCTGCAGCGAGGTCGACGCCTGGTAGACCAGCGGGACGGCGAAGAAGACGACCAGCCAGGCGATGCCGGGAAGCAGCAGCCAGTACGGGGTGAGCTTGCGCCTGGGCTTCGGCGCCGGTCCCTCCAGCGGTATGACCTGGGGTGGCGCGGCCGGGGTGGTGGTGGTCATGCGGCCTCCTCCGCGGTGCCCGCGTCGATCGCCTGGGCGGCGTCCAGGGCGAAGGAGTGCGCCGGGTTCCAGTGCAGCTGGACGGCGGCGCCGGGGACGATCCGCGCGTCGCGCTCCATGTTCTGCTCGAAGACGGTGACCTCCTGGCCGCCGTCGGTACGCACCACGTACTGGGTGGAGACGCCGATGAAGCTGGAGTCGAGCACCGTGCCGGCCAGCCGGTTGCGGCCGTCGGCGACCTGCTCGGAGGCGTGGGTGATGGTGATCTTCTCCGGGCGCACGCCCAGGTGGACGCGCTTGGCGTCGGTGGCGCAGCGCGCCTTCGGCACCGCGAGGCGGGCGCCGGCCGCGCTGAGCAGCAGGTCGCCGCCCTCGGTGCCGGTGACCTCGGCGGGCAGCAGGTTGGACTGGCCGAGGAAGTTGGCCACGAAGGTGGTGGCGGGGTTCTCGTACAGGTCGGCGGGGGCGCCCAGCTGCTCGACCCGGCCGCCGTTCATCACCGCGATGGTGTCGGCCATGGTCATGGCCTCCTCCTGGTCGTGGGTGACGTGCACGAAGGTGATGCCGACCTCGGTCTGGATCCGCTTGAGCTCCAGCTGCATCTGGCGGCGGAGCTTGAGGTCTAGCGCGCCGAGCGGCTCGTCCAGGAGCAGCACCTGCGGGTGGTTGATCAGTGCGCGGGCGACCGCGACGCGCTGCTGCTGGCCGCCGGAGAGCTGGTGCGGCTTGCGCCGGGCGTACTGGCCGAGCTCGACCAGCTCCAGCATCTCCTCGACCTGCTTCCTGACGTCCTTCCTGCCGCGCCGGCGCAGGCCGAAGGCGACGTTCTCGAAGATGTCCAGGTGCGGGAAGAGCGCGTAGCTCTGGAAGACGGTGTTCACCGGCCGCTTGTACGGGGGCAGGGCGGTGACGTCCTGGCCGCCGATCAGGACGGTGCCGCTGGTGGGCTCCTCCAGGCCGGCGATCATGCGCAGGGTGGTGGTCTTGCCGCAGCCGGAGGCGCCGAGCAGGGCGAAGAACGAGCCCTGCGGGACGGTCAGGTCGAGCGGGTGGACGGCGGTGAAGGAGCCGTAGGTCTTGCCGATGCCGGTGAGCCGGACGTCGCCGCCGACGGCCGCGTCGCGCTGCTGGTCTGTCATGGGGTGGTGTCTTCCTGGGATTCTCTGCCGGGAGCGGGGGTCAGGCGCCGATGAGCTTGGAGAACTTCTGCTCGAAGTCGCTCTCCTCGCTCTCGGAGAGCGTGCGGAACACGTGCGCCCTGCCCGCCATCTCGGGGGTGGGTACGACCAGCGGGTTGGCCGCGGTGTCCGGGGCGATGCCGGCGAGCTCGTCCTTCATCCCGGTGACGGCGGAGACGAAGCCGATGCCCGCGACCAGCTGCGCCGCGATCTTCGGCTGATAGTAGAAGTCGATCAGCTTCTCCGCGTTCGCCTTGTGCTGGGCCCTGGCCGGGACCAGCATGTTGTCGGTCGAGGCGATGTAGCCCTTCTCCGGGATGACGAACTCGATGTCCGGGTTGTCGGCGCGCAGTTGGATCAGGTCGCCGCCCCAGGCGATGCAGGCCGCGATGTCGCCGGCGGAGAGCTCCTGGCCGTAGTCGTTGCCGGTGAAGCGGCGGATCTGCTTGCTGTCGATGGCCTTCTGGAGGCGGGCGACCGCGCCGTCGAAGTCGTCGGCGGTGAACCTCTCGGTGCTCCTGCCCTGGTCCAGCAGGACCATCCCGATGCTGTCGCGCATCTCGGAGAGGAAGGTGACCCGGCCCTTGAGGTCGGGGTCGTCCAGCAGCTGGGAGACGCTGGTGACCTCCTTCCCCCTGGTCGCCTTCCGGTTGTACGCGACGACGGTCTGGATGCCGGCCCACGGGTAGGAGTAGAGCCGCCCCGGGTCCCAGTCGGGGGCGCGGAAGCGCGACTCGATGGTGGTGATCGCGGTGGTGACGTTCGCCGGGTTGAGCTTCTGCACCCAGCCGAGCCGGATCAGCCGGGCGGCCATCCAGTCGGTGAGCACCATCAGGTCACGGCCGGTGTCCTGGCCGGAGGCGAGCTGCGGCTTGATCTTCCCGAAGAACTCGACGTTGTCGTTGACGTCCTCGTTGTACTTCACCTTGATCCCGGTGGCCTCGGTGAAGGCCTCCAGGGTGCCGTGCTTCTCCTTGTCCTTCTCGTCCGTGTCCACGTACAGCGGCCAGTTGGAGAAGGCGACCTCCTTCTGCGTCTCCGAGAGGTCCTTGGCGGCGTTCGCGGTCGAGTCGCCGGTCGCCCGGGGGGCCGCCGGGATCCCGCAGGCGGCCAGGGTGCCCGCTCCGGCGCTCAGCGCGGCGGCGCGCAGCAGGGTGCGGCGGCCGAGCGCGGCCCGGCCGCTGGTCAGACTGCGTTCCCAGGCCCTTCGGACCGGTTCGGGCAGACCGTCGGTGAGCTCGTTGAACGCCATGGAACGGGCCTCCTGGGGGAGATGGGGTGTGGGGGCACCCGCGTGGTCCGGGGGTTATCTGTCTCCGAAGACGGTGCGGTGCCAGTCCTTGCGGGCCACCGCGGTGGTGTCGAACATGACGTGCTTGACCTGGGTGTACTCGTCCAGCGAGTACTGGGACATGTCCTTGCCGTAGCCGGACGCCTTGTAGCCGCCGTGCGGCATCTCGCTGATGATCGGGATGTGGTCGTTGACCCAGACGCAGCCGGCCGCGATCTCCCGGGTGGCGCGCAGCGAGCGGTGCACGTTGCTCGTCCAGGCGGAGGCGGCCAGCCCGTACGGGGTGTCGTTGGCCAGCCGCAGGCCCTCGTCGTCGCCGTCGAAGGGCAGCACCACCAGCACCGGGCCGAAGATCTCGCCCTGCACGACCTCGCTGTCCTGGGCCGCGCCGGTGATCAGGGTCGGCCGGTAGTACGCGCCCCGAGTGAGGTCGGTGCCGTCGTGGCCCTTCTCCGGGGCCCGGCCGCCGGTGACCACGGTGGCGTACGAGCGGGCGCGCTCCACGAAGCCGGCCACCCGGTCCCGGTGGGCGTACGAGACCAGCGGGCCGAGGTCGGTGCGCGGGTTCAGCGGGTCGCCGATCCGGATCGCCGCGTACAGCTCGGCCACCCCGGCCACGAAGGCGTCGTACAGCGGGCGCTGGACGTAGGCGCGGGTGGCGGCGGTGCAGTCCTGGCCGCCGTTGATCAGCGAGGCCGCGACCGCTCCGTGCACCGCGGCGTCCAGGTCGGCGTCGTCGAAGACCACGAACGGGGCCTTGCCGCCGAGCTCCAGGTGGGTGCGCTTGACGCCCGCGGTGGCGATCTCGGCGACCCGCTTGCCGACGCCGGTGGAGCCGGTGAAGGAGACCATCGCGACGTCCGGGTGCCCGACCAGGTGCTCGCCCGCGGTGCGCCCGGCGCCGGTGACCACGTTGACCACGCCGTCCGGGATGTCGGCGGCGGTGCAGGCCCGGGCGAACATCAGCGAGGTCAGCGGGGTCAGCTCGGCCGGCTTGAGCACGATGGTGTTGCCCGCGGCGATCGCCGGGAGGATCTTCCAGGCGGCCATCTGCAGCGGGTAGTTCCACGGCGAGATCGAGCCGACCACGCCGACCGCCTCGCGCCGCACGTACGAGGTGTGGTCACCGGAGTACTCGCCGGCCGCCTTGCCCTCCAGGTTGCGGGCGGCGCCGGCGAAGAAGGCGGCGTTGTCGACGGTGCCGGGCACGTCGAACTCGGTGGCCAGCTTGACCGGCTTGCCGGTCTGCGCGGTCTCCACCCGGGCCAGGTCGTCGGCCGCCCCGGCCAGCACGGCGGCCAGCCGGGTGAGCGCCTCGGAGCGCGCACCGGGGGTGGCCGAGGACCAGCCGGGCAGGGCCGCCCGGGCGGCGGCGACGGCGGTGTCCACGTCCCCGGCGGTGGCCAGCGCGACCTGCTCGACCACGCTGCCGTCGGCGGGGTTGACGACCTGGAAGGGCTCGCCGCTCCCCCTGGTCTGGCGTCCCGCGATGTACTGCGCGCCCGGGCCGAAGTCGGTCAGGTCCATCTGGTTCCTCCAAGTGCCGTGGTTCGACCGCTGCGGGGTCACGCGTCCGCGGTGGGGGTCTGCGGTCCCGCTGACCTTGCCTGCTGCGGGGTTGGGGTGACAAGGGTCACTTCGACAACCTCGGCACGAAGGGCCTTACAGGGTGCAAGGGTGCGGGCAGGGCAACAGGTCGTCGGGGGGATGGATGATTTACCTGACACCCTGACTGCACGCCCCTGACCGCACACCCCGACCGCGTCACCCTGACCGCGTCACCCGAAACCAGAACGCCCGGAGCCCCGGCTCCGCTCTCCACAGCCCCGGAGGCCCGCGATGCTCCCCACCGTCGCCCGAGTCCTCGACCTCGACGTGATGCGGCGCGGCCTGCCCCAGGTGGTGGCCGGCGCCGACCACCTGGAGCGGCCGGTCCGCTGGGTCCACGTCAGCGAACTGCCCGACGTCGCCGGGATGCTCCGCGGCGGCGAACTGGTGCTGACCACCGGCATCGCCCTGCCCGAGGACCGCGAGGGCCTGGCCCGCTACGTGCGCGAGCTGGACGAGGTCGGGGTGGCCGGCCTGGTCGTCGAGTTCGGGCGGCGCTACTTCGACTCGCTCCCCCGCGCCCTGGTCAACGCCGCCGAGCAGCGCGGACTGCCGCTGATCACGCTCCGCCGCGAGCTGCGCTTCGTCGCCGTCACCGAGGCCGTGCACGCCCTGGTGGTCAACTCCCAGCTGGAGCAGCTGCGGATCTCCGAGTCGGTCCACCAGGTCTTCAACGAGCTGGTGGTGGAGGGCGCCGAGCCGCCCGAGGTGATCCGCCAGGTGTCCCGGATGGCCGGCGCCCCGGTCGTCCTGGAGAACCTGGCCCACCAGGTGCTCGCCCACGACGCCGCCGGACGCCCGGAGGCCGAGGTGCTGGAGGACTGGGAGCGCCGCTCGCGCGGCGTCCGTCCGGCCGGACGCACCGGCCACGACCCGCGCAGCGGCTGGCTGGTCACCACCGTCGGAGCCCGCGGCCAGGACTGGGGCCGGCTGGTGCTGGTGCAGGAGCCCGGCCCGCTGCCCGAGGGCGAGGCCCACCCGCACACCATGCTGCTGGAGCGCGGCGCCTCCGCGCTGGCGCTCAACCGGCTGGTGGTGCGCGACCGGGAGAGCCTGGAGCGGCAGACCCACCGCACCCTGCTGTCCGGCATCCTCACCCACGCGCTGACCGTCTCCGAGGCGGCGCTGCGCGCCCAGGCCCTCGGCATCCCGCTGGAGGGCCGCCGGCTGGTCGGCGTGGTGCTGCGGCAGCGGCGCGGCCCGATCCCGGCCGCGCTGGAGGCGCAGGCCCGGCTGCGCGACTTCACCGAGCTGGCCGCCGGCGCCGTCCGGGCCTGCCGGCTGACCGCCCTGGTCGGCGCGCTGGACGACGAGGCCGTCGGGCTGCTGATCACGCTCGGCACCCAGCAGGACGAGCACGCCTCGCTGGACGCCCTCTCCGCCGCGCTGCGCCGGATGTCCGCCGAGGCCGGACGGGAGGGCGGCGACCCGGCGGGCCCGGTGGTCGCGGTCGGCTCCTCGGTCGGCTCGGTGCGCGACGCCCGGCGCACCCTGCTGGAGGCCACCCAGGTCGCCGACGCCGCCCTGCACGACGCGCCCGGCGGCCGCAGCTCCTCCTACTACCGCCTGCCGGACGTCCGGCTGCGCGGCCTGCTCCACCTGCTGCGCGACGACGCCCGGCTGCAGACGTACGTGGAGCGGGAGTTGGGCCCGCTGCTGGCCCACGACGCCGAGCACAACGGCCAGTTGGTGCAGATGCTGCGGATCTACCTGGAGCAGGGCCGGAACAAGTCGGCCGCCGCGGACGCCGCGCACCTGTCCCGGCCGTCCTTCTACGACCGGCTGCACAAGGTCGAGCGGATCCTCGGCGTCGACCTCGACCAGGTGGAGTCCTGCCTCTCCCTGCACGTGGCGCTGCTCGCCCTGGACGCCGTCCGGCGGTAGCGGTCACACCCCGGTGATGCGCCCCCAGACCTTGTGCAGCTCGGGCCGCTCGGCCGAGGTGACGTCGCGCATGGTGTGCAGCCGGGCGCGCATCCCGTCGGTCGGGAACACCAGCGGGTTCTCGGCGAGTTCGGCCTTCTCCTTGTCGCCGCTGGCCGCCAGCACCTCGCGGGCGGCCGGCACCGGGCAGATGTACTGGACGAACGCGGCGAGTTCGGCGGCCACCTCGGGCTGGTAGTAGTAGTCGATCAGCAGCTCGGCGTTGCGCTTGTGGGCGGCCCGGTTGGGGATCATCAGGCTCTCCGCCCACAGCTCGCCGCCCTCCTCCGGCACCACGAACTCGATGTCCGGGTTCTCGGCGGTGAGCTGGACGGCGTCGCCGGAGTAGGCCTGGCAGGCGAGCGCCGCACCGGAGGCGAGGTCGCTGGTGTAGTCGTTGCCGGTGAAGCGCCGGACGTGGCCGCTGTCCACCGTCTTCTGCACCAGGTCCATCGCCCGGCGCGCGTCGTCGTCGGTGAACTTCGCGATGTCCGCGCCCTGGGAGAGCATCAGCAGCCCGAGCGCCTCGTCCAGCCCGGCGAACAGCGTGACCCGGCCCTTGAGGTCGGGCGCCCACAGGTCGGCGGTGGACCTGATCTCCCGGCCGAGCGCCTTGCGGTTGTAGGCGATGCCGGTGATCCCGGACTGCCACGGCACGCTGCGCCGGCGCCCGGGGTCGAAGGCCGGGTCGGCCAGCTGCGGGTCCAGGTTGGCCGTGACGTTGGGCAGGTTGGCCCGGTCCATGGCCTGCACCCAGCCCAGCGAGACGTACCGCCCGGCCATCCAGTCGCTGATCACCATCAGGTCCCGGCCGGGGGCGGCGCCCTGGGTGAACACCGGGCTGATCTTGCCGAAGAACTCGTCGTTGTCGTTGATGTCCTCGGTGTAGCCGACCGCGATCCCGGTCTTCTCGCTGAAGGCGTCCAGGGTGGGGCGCCCGCCCGCGTCGTCGGTGTCGATGTACTGCGTCCAGTTGGAGAAGACGAGCCGCTTGTCGCCCTCCGAACGGTCCGGCGCCGAGCGGCGGTCCTCGGCCACGTACGCGGCCGGGATGCCGCAACCGGTCAGCACGCCGGCGCCGAGCAGCGCGGCCCCGCCGAGCACGGAACGCCGGCGGACGGGGCTGGAGGCGGGAGGACGGCGGGTCAGGGTGGAGCTGCTGGGCATGAGCGGCCTTCCGGAGCGTGGGACGGCCCCGGGCACGCGGGTGCTCGGGGCCGTCCTGGTTGGTACGTCAGACAGTGTGCGCGTCGGTGAGCGACAGCACCTCGTCCAGGACCGCGAGGCCGGTCTTGGCCTCCTCCTCGGTGACGGTGCACGGCGGGACGACGTGGAAGCGGTTCATGTTGACGAACGGCCAGAGCCCGCGCTGCTTGCAGGCCGCAGCCAGCTCACCCATCGGCGCGTTGGCGGCGCCGGCCGCGTTGTAGGGCACCAGCGGCTCGCGGGTCTCCCGGCTCTTCACCAGGTCGAGCGCCCAGAACACGCCGAGGCCGCGGACCTCGCCGATCGACGGGTGCCGCTCGGCCAGCTCGCGCAGGCCGGGGCCGAGCACCGTCTCGCCGATGTGCTTGGCGTTCTCGACGATGCCCTCCTCCGCCATGGTGGTGATGGTCGCCACCGCGGAGGCGCAGGCCAGCGGGTGGCCGGAGTAGGTGAGCCCGCCGGGGAAGGGCCGCTCGGCGAAGGTGGCCGCGATCTCGGCGCTGATCGCCACGCCGCCCAGCGGCACGTAGCCCGAGTTGACGCCCTTGGCGAAGGTGAGCAGGTCCGGGGTGACGCCCCAGTGGTCGGCGGCGAACCACTCGCCGGTGCGGCCGAAGCCGGCCATCACCTCGTCCAGGATGAACACGATCCCGTAGCGGTCGCAGATCTCCCGCACCCCGGCCAGGTAGCCGGCCGGCGGGACCAGGATGCCCGCGGTGCCGACCACGGTCTCCAGGATGATCGCCGCGACGGTGCCGGGCCCCTCAAACGCGATCACCTGCTCCAGGTGCTCCAGCGCGCGCTCGCACTCCTGCGCCTCGTTCTCGGCGTGGAAGTTGGAGCGGTAGGCGTACGGCCCCCAGAAGTGCACCACGCCGGAGACGCCGCTCTCGTTGGGCCAGCGCCGCGGGTCGCCGGTGAGGGCGATCGCGTTGGCGGTGGCGCCGTGGTACGAGCGGTAGGTGGACAGCACCTTCTGCCGGCCGGTGTGCAGCCGGGCCAGCCGGATGGCGTTCTCGTTGGCCTCGGCGCCACCGTTGGTGAAGAAGATCTTGTCCAGGTCGCCGGGGGTGCGCTCGGCGATCAGCCGGGCGGCCTCGCTGCGCGCCTCGACCGCGAAGCCGGGGGCGATGGTGCAGAGCTTCGCCGCCTGCTCCTGGATCGCGGCGACCACCTTCGGGTGCTGGTGGCCGATGTTGGTGTTGACCAGCTGCGAGGAGAAGTCGAGGTAGCGGTTGCCGTCGTAGTCCCAGAAGTACGAGCCCTCGGCGCCGGCCACCGCGAGGGGGTCGATCAGCGCCTGGGCGGACCACGAGTGGAAGACGTGCGCGCGGTCGACGGCCTTGACGGCCTGGCCGGCGGCTGAGTCAGCGGTGGGAATGCTCATGCCGGTAAGGCTAGGGCGGGCCCGTCCCCGAAGGGCAGTTCCATCGTGTCAGCCGGTCGCGCCAACCGTCGACAGGGTGCAAAGACACAGGGCCCGGGTCGAGAAGACCCGGGCCCATGGTCGGTTCAGCCGGTGATCAATTGATCAGATCGCGGTCATGACGTGCTTCACCCGGGTGTAGTCCTCGAAGCCGTACGCCGACAGGTCCTTGCCGTAGCCGGACTTCTTGAAGCCGCCGTGCGGCATCTCGGCGACCAGCGGGATGTGGGTGTTGATCCAGACGCAGCCGAAGTCCAGGCGGCGCGACATCCGCATGGCGCGGGCGTGGTCCTTGGTCCACACCGAGGAGGCCAGCGCGAACTCGACGCCGTTGGCGTACTCGACGGCCTGGTCCTCGTCGGTGAACTTCTGCACGGTGATGACCGGGCCGAAGACCTCGTTCTGGATGATCTCGTCGTCCTGGTTCAGGCCGGAGACGACGGTCGGGGCGTAGAAGTACCCCTTGTCGCCGACCCGGTGGCCACCGGCCTCGACCTTGGCGTGGGCGGGCAGCCGCTCGATGAAGCCGGAGACCTGCTTCAGCTGGTTGGCGTTGTTCAGCGGGCCGTACAGCACGTCCTCGTCGTCCACGCCGCCGGTCTTGGTCTCGGCCGCGGCCTTGGCCAGCGCCTCGACGAAGGCGTCGTGGATCGACTCGTGGACCAGCACGCGGGTGGCGGCCGTACAGTCCTGGCCGGCGTTGAAGTAGCCCGCCACCGAGATGCCCTCGACGGCCTCGGCGATGTCGGCGTCCTCGAAGACCACGACCGGGGCCTTGCCGCCCAGCTCCAGGTGGACGCGCTTGACGTCCTTGGAGGCGGACTCGGCGACCGAGATGCCGGCGCGCACCGAGCCGGTGATGGAGGCCATCGCCGGGGTCTTGTGCTCGACCATCAGCTTGCCGGTCTCGCGGTCGCCGCAGATGACGTTGAAGACGCCGGCCGGCAGCTCCAGCTCCTTGAGCACGCCGCCGATGATCTCGGCCAGCAGCACGGTGGAGGCCGGGGTGGTGTCGGAGGGCTTCAGCACGACGGCGTTGCCCGCGGCGATGGCCGGGGCGAACTTCCAGACGGCCATCATCATCGGGTAGTTCCACGGCGCGACCTGGGCGCAGACGCCGACCGGCTCGCGGCGGATGATCGAGGTCATCCCGTCCATGTACTCACCGGCGGCCTTGCCCTCCAGCATGCGGGCCGCACCGGCGAAGAACCGGATCTGGTCCACCATCGGGCCGATCTCCTCGGAGAGGGTCAGCGCGCGGGGCTTGCCGGTGTTGCGCACCTCGGTGTCGACGATCTCGTCGGCGCGGGCCTCGACCGCGTCGGCGATCTTGAGCAGCAGCTTCTGCCGGGTGCTCGGGGTGGAGTCGCGCCAGATCGGGAACGCGGCGGCGGCCGAGGCCATGGCGGCGTCCACGTCAGCGGCACCGGACAGCGGCGACGTCGCGTAGACCTCGCCGGTGGTCGGGTCGACGATGTCGAGCGTGCGGCCGTCGACCGCGTCGACGAACTCACCGTTGATGTAGTTGCGCAGCGTGCGAAGGTCGCTCACGGATCTCTCCTCGGTCTGGGCCTGCGGCGTTGCAGATTCCGGCGCCATGGTACGTCGGCGGGTCCGGCGTACGAAGGGTCCCGAGTGGCCGCACCCGGAGCGGCGCGGTCCACTGGTGGCGGTACGCGCACCGGCCCTCGGGGGCGCGCGCGTACGGTGCCAGGGTAGCCGCACGACTGCTGGTATCGACAGGCGGAGTGCGCTCTGGCAATGAAATCCGCATACGTTTTCCAAGATCACGACGAAATCAGCAGCTTCCACGCTTGCGAACGCGCGAACGATCAGGCACAGTGGCCGCGTGGCCAACCGCGACCGGAACGCCAGCGTTCCCCTCGACGCCGCCTCCAAGGCGATCATCGAGCAGCTCCAGGAGGACGGGCGACGCCCGTACGCCGCCATCGGCAAGGCCGTCGGCCTGTCCGAGGCGGCCGTGCGGCAGCGCGTCCAGAAGCTGCTCGACCAGGGCGTGATGCAGATCGTCGCCGTCACGGACCCGCTCACCGTCGGCTTCACCCGCCAGGCGATGGTCGGCATCCGGGTCGAGGGCGACATCGAACCCGTCGCCGACGCGTTGGCCGCCCTCGACGAGGTCGACTACGTCGTCTGCACCGCAGGCTCGTTCGACCTCCTGGCCGAACTGGTCTGCGAGGACGACGAGCACCTGCTCGAAATGATCAACAAGCGCATCCGCGCGCTTCCCGGCGTGCGGAGCACCGAGAGCTTCGTTTACCTGAAGCTCCGGAAACAGACCTACACCTGGGGCACCCGATGACAGCCGACCCGGCGCAGAAGGACCTTTCCAAGACCGCCTACGACCACCTGTGGATGCACTTCACCCGCATGTCGTCGTACGAGAACTCCCCCGTGCCGACGATCGTCAAGGGCGAGGGCACCTACGTCTGGGACGACAAGGGACGCAAGTACCTCGACGGCCTCGCCGGCCTGTTCGTCGTCCAGGCCGGCCACGGCCGTGAGGAGCTCGCCGAGGCCGCCGCCAAGCAGGCCAAGGAGCTCGCCTTCTTCCCGGTGTGGAGCTACGCCCACCCGAAGGCCGTCGAGCTGGCCGAGCGCCTGGCCAACTACGCCCCGGGCGACCTGAACAAGGTCTTCTTCTCCACCGGTGGCGGCGAGGCCGTCGAGACCGCCTGGAAGCTCGCCAAGCAGTACTTCAAGCTGACCGGCAAGCCGACCAAGTACAAGGTCATCTCGCGCGCCGTCGCCTACCACGGCACCCCGCAGGGCGCCCTGTCGATCACCGGCCTGCCGGGCCTGAAGGCCCCGTTCGAGCCGCTGGTCCCGGGCACCCACAAGGCGCCCAACACCAACATCTACCGCGCCCCGGCCTTCCTCGAGGGCCCCGACGGCACGGTCGACCCCGAGGCCTACGGCCGCTGGTGCGCCGACGAGATCGAGGTGGCCATCCTCAACGAGGGCGCCGAGACCGTCGCCGCCGTCTTCGTCGAGCCGGTGCAGAACGCCGGTGGCTGCTTCCCGCCGCCGCCCGGGTACTTCCAGCGCCTGCGCGAGATCTGCGACCGCCACGACGTGCTGCTGGTCTCGGACGAGGTCATCTGCGCCTTCGGCCGCCTGGGCACCATGTTCGGCGCCGACAAGTTCGGCTACCAGCCCGACATGATCACCTGCGCCAAGGGCATGACCTCGGGCTACTCCCCGATCGGCGCCACGATCATCTCGGACCGCCTCGCCGAGCCGTTCTACAAGGGTGACAACACCTTCCTGCACGGCTACACCTTCGGTGGCCACCCGGTCTCCTCCGCGGTGGCGCTGGCCAACCTCGACATCTTCGAGCGCGAGGGCCTGAACCAGCACGTGCTCGACAACGAGTCGGCGTTCCTGGGCACCCTGGACAAGCTGCGCGACCTGCCGATCGTCGGCGACGTCCGCGGCAACGGGTACTTCTACGGCATCGAGCTCGTGAAGGACAAGGTCACCAAGGAGTCCTTCAACGACGAGGAGGTCGAGCGCGTCCTCTACGGCTTCCTGTCGAAGGCCCTCTTCGACAACGGCCTGTACTGCCGCGCCGACGACCGTGGCGACCCGGTCATCCAGCTGGCCCCGCCGCTGATCTCCGACCAGTCGACCTTCGACGAGATCGAGCAGATCCTGCGGACCAGCCTCACCGACGCGTGGGCGAAGATCTGATCCCCTGAGCCTTCTTCCCCACCCTCCGCCGAAGGGCGGCCCCGCTCCCCGCGGGGCCGCCCTTCGGCGTCCCCGGTCCGCTCAACATCACAGTCGTACGACCAAACATGCCTGAATGCGGGTGATTTGCCCGTGATGGACCAGTGCGCCGCAACCGCGACCCGGCCCCCTCGTTCTAATCTGACGACTGTCATATCCCTGCGGCCACCCAGGATGGATCCTCATGTCAGCGGCACCGCCTGACAACGACGTGCTGTGGGCCCGAGGGATCGTCAAGTCCCATGACGGCACCCCCGCCCTGCGCGGCATCTCGATCGGCGTCCGCGAGGGCGAGGTGCTCGCCGTCACCGGCCCGCGCGGCTCCGGCAAGAGCACCCTGCTCGGCTGCCTCTCCGCGCAGCTCCCGGTCGACGAGGGCGAGGTCTGGTTCAACAGCGCCCCCGTGCACACCCTCGCCCGGGCCGGCCGCGAACGGCTGCGCCGCGACCGCTTCGGCTTCGTCGGCTCGGAGCCCCACCTGGTGCCCGAACTGACCGCCCGGGAGAACGTCGCCCTGCCGCTGCTGCTCGCCGGGGCCGGCAACAAGGCCGCCTACACCGCCGCCGACGAGTGGCTGGAACGCCTCGACGTCGGCGACTGCGCCCGGCTGCGCCCCGAGCGGCTGGTCCAGAGCCGGCGCCAGCGGGTCGCCGTCGCCCGCGCCCTGGCCCCGCTGCCGCCCGTGGTCTTCGCCGACGACCCCACCGCCCCGCTGCACCGCGAGGCCGCCGACCAGGTCATGCGGATACTGACCAGCGCGGCCCGGTCCCACCAGCTCACCCTCGTCCTGGCCACCCACGACGCCGAACTCGTCCGGTTCGCGGACCGCGCCGTCGCCCTCGTCGACGGACGGCTCACCGCCCCCGTCGCCCCCGTCCCCCGCGGCACCACCGCCCCCGGGGCCAACGGGGCACCCGCCGTCACGGCCACCCGCCGCTGACGGCGCCGGGCCGCCGAACGCCGAGCCACCGAACGCCGCCGAGCCGCTGAAAGAGTCGACGTGTTCTATTTCCGTCTGGCCCGGGGCTACCGGGTGCCCGACCTCGGCCGCTGGCTGCTCACCGCGCTGGCCGCCGCCGTGGTCGCCGCCTTCCTGCTGCGCTCCCTCGGCCGGGCGATGAGCGACCCGGCCGGCGGCGCCGGCCCGCTGGCCCGGCTGCTCTGGTGCCTGCCCCCGCTCGCCGCCGTCGCCTGGTTCGCGGCCGTCGCCGCCCGCGCGGTGCCCGCCCGGCGGCCCGAGCGGATCGCCGGCCTCACCGCCGCCGGGGCCGGCTCCCACCGGATCCGGACGCTGATCGCCGGCGAGGTCGCGCTCGCCTCCACCCTCGGCAGCGTGCTGACCCTGCTGGCCTTCCTGGTGCTGCGCAACGACGTCGCCGGGCCCGGGCTCGCCCCCGACCTCGGCATGGGCGTGCCGCTGCCGGCCGCCGCACCGGTCGCCCTGCTCGCCCTGGTCCCGCTCACCGCCGGCACCGCCGCCGCCTGCGCGGTGCCCGTCACCGAGACCCTGCCCGGCGGCCGCACCCAGGCCCCGACCGGCTTCGGCGTCTGGCGGATCGCCCTGGCGACCGGACTGGGCGTCATCGGCGCCGCGCTCGAACTCATCGCCCTGCGCCCCGGCGCCGCCGCCGACGGCCGCCCCATCCACCTGCCCGCCGGGCTCGGCAGCACCAGCACCGCCGCCCTCGGCGGCTGGGCCGCCAGCGCGCTCGGCCTCGCCCTGCTCACCGGCCCGCTGCTGGGCTGGGCCGGGCGGCTGCTCGCCGTCGGACGGCCCACCCCGCTGCGGCTGCTGGCCGGGCGCGGGCTCACCGCCCAGGCCCGGCGGCTCGGCGCACCGCTGGCCGTGCTCACCCTCGCCGTCGCGCTGGTGCTCACCACCGTCCGCTACTGGATCGGCACGCCCGACAGCGCCGACGCGCTGCCCGCGGTCGAGGCCTGCCTGGTGCTCGGCTGCGCGGCCGCCGCGGTGGTCACCCGGCTCGCCGAGGTCCGCACCGACCGCCGGGAGGTCACCGACGCGCTGCTGCGCCTCGGCACCTCTCCCCGGCTGCTGTTCGGCGCGGTCGCGCTGCGCACCCTCGCGGTGGGCAGCACACTGCTGCTGACCGGCGGGGCGACCGCCGCACTGGCGGCCGCCGGCCTGCGCTGACCAGCGCCACGCGCCTGGCGCCTGTCCTAGCCCGCCGCGGCGAGCTGGCCGCAGGCGCCGTCGATCTCCTGGCCGCGGGTGTCGCGGACGGTCGTCGGCACGCCGTGCGACTGGAGGCGGCGGACGAACTCGCGCTCGTCCTCGGGCCGGGAGGCCGTCCACTTGGAACCCGGGGTCGGGTTCAGCGGGATCAGGTTGACGTGCACCCGGTGGTTCTTGATTAGCCGGCCGAGCAGGTCGGCCCGCCAGGCCTGGTCGTTGATGTCCTTGATCAGCGCGTACTCGATGGAGATCCGGCGGCCGGACTTCTCCGCGTAGTTCCAGGCCGCGTCCAGCACCTCGGCGACCTTCCACCGGGTGTTCACCGGGACCAGCTCGTCGCGCAGCTCGTCGTCCGGGGCGTGCAGCGACAGCGCCAGACGGCAGCTGAGGCCCTCGTCGGCGAACCGGTTCATCGCCGGGACGAGGCCGACGGTGGAGACCGTGATGCCGCGCTGGGACAGGCCGAAGCCGTCCGGGGCCGGGTCGGTCAGCCGGCGGATCGCGGCCAGCACCCGGTTGTAGTTGGCCAGCGGCTCGCCCATGCCCATGAAGACCACGTTGGACAGCCGCGCCTCGCCGCCGGGGATCTCCCCCGCCTTGAGCGCGCGCATCCCGGAGGCGATCTGCTCGACGATCTCGCCGGTGGACAGGTTGCGGGTCAGACCGGCCTGGCCGGTGGCGCAGAACGGGCAGTTCATGCCGCAGCCGGCCTGCGAGCTGATGCACATGGTGACCCGGTCCGGGTAGCGCATCAGCACGGACTCCACGAGCGTGCCGTCGAACAGCTTCCAGAGCGTCTTGCGGGTGGCGTCGTCGTCGCAGGAGACGTGCCGGACCACCGACATCAGCTCGGGCAGCAGGCTCCCGGTGAGCTTCTCCCGGCTGGCGGCGGGGATGTCCGTCCAGCTCGCCGGGTCGTTCGACATCCGGCCGAAGTAGTGGTTGGAGAGCTGCTTGGCGCGGAACGGCTGCTCGCCCAGCTCGGCGACGGCCTCCTTGCGCTCGGCGGGGCTCAGGTCGGCGAGGTGTCGCGGGGGCTTGGCGCCGCGCGGCGCGACAAAGGTGAGTTCTCCGGGCTTAGGCATGGTTGTTCCAGTGTCGCAGACGCGCGAGGGCCCCGGACGCCAGGCGTCCGGGGCCCTCACCTCGTACGTCCCGCCCGGGCGGGTCAGCTGCCGACGAAGGCCGCCAGCAGCAGCCAGACCACCGGGGCGGTCGGCAGGAGCGAGTCCAGCCGGTCCATGATGCCGCCGTGGCCGGGCAGCAGCGTGCCCATGTCCTTGATCCCGAGGTCGCGCTTGATCATCGACTCGCCCAGGTCGCCCAGGGTCGCGGTGACCGCCGCGCAGCCGCCCAGGATCAGGCCCTGCCACCAGCTGCCGCCGTCGATGATCAGCTCCATCAGCAGCGCGCCCGCCAGCATCGACAGGCCGATGCCGCCGGCCAGGCCCTCGCGGGTCTTGCCCGGGCTGATCGTCGGGGCCAGCT
The DNA here is from genome assembly GCF_042883725.1 of Kitasatospora sp. NPDC058184. Classification (NCBI taxonomy): domain Bacteria; kingdom Bacillati; phylum Actinomycetota; class Actinomycetes; order Kitasatosporales; family Streptomycetaceae; genus Kitasatospora; species Kitasatospora sp. NPDC058184. The sequence continues at coordinate 76,743 of NZ_JBHVVE010000030.1, read as the reverse complement.
TGGTCTTCCCGAACTTGTAGCCCACCGCGTAGGCGCCGGTGTCGCTGCAGATCGTCACGATCAGGAAGAGCACGATCCGCTGGGGGCCGTCGTCGGCCGCCAGCATCATCGCCACGAAGGTGGCCAGGAACGGCACGTAGAAGGCCGTGAACACGCCTGCCGTTATGTCCCGCAGGTAGTCCTCCGGCGGCTCGGCCATCCGCCAGACCATCACCGCCAGCCCGGTCAGCGCGAGCGAGGCGGCGGCCCACTGGATGCCGGACCAGTAGCCGGTGGCGACCATCGCGATGCCGCCCACGACCAGCGGGACCAGCGGCGCCTTGATCTGCTTGCGCTCGGCGAGCCGGCTGGTCAGCTCCCAGACGCCGACCGCGACCGCGGCCATCACGACGACCAGGAACAGCGCCTTCACCACGAACAGCGAGGCGATGATCACCGCACCGAGGCCGACGCCCACGCCTATGGCGGCCTGGAGGTTACGGCCGCCGCGCTGCTTGCGCGGCTGCGGCTGCGGAGCGGGCTGGGCGGCCACGGGTGTCTCCTGCCCTGGGAGGGACGACGGCACGAAGCGGGGCTGCCCGGCCGCCAGGTGGTTCGCCGGCGGCGCGGGATGCACCGGTGCCCCCGGGTGCGGCGGGGTGCCGTGACCGGGGGCGGGGGCGGCGTCGTCGGATATCGCGCGCAGCACGACCGTCTCCGTGACGCCCGGCGGCGCCGGCTCGGGCTGTTCGTCCCGGAACAGCGGGCCGCTCAGCCGACCGGCCCCCCGGGCCTGCCCCTCGGCAGGGTCGGCCGGACCGCCGGTGGCGGCCCGCCCGTGGGCCGCGGGCCGGCCGCGGCCGGCCGACCGACCGTGGTCGGGCGTGCCGGGCGGCGGGCCGGGCTCGGCCGGTACGGGAGGCATGACCTGAGTCTCCTCCGCGTCGCCGCCCCAGTACACCGGAGGCTGCTGCGGCTGATCCGAACGGAGGCCCGGCGTGCCCGGGGGCACGGCGTGGCCGCCCGGGTGACCGGGATGCCCCGGGGCCGGCGCCGCAGGCCGCGCGCCGTACCCCGACGCCGGGTGGGCCGGGACAGGGGCGGCCTGCGGGTGCGGCGCCGGGCGGTAGGGCTGGAACTGCTGGTCGGACGGGCCCCAGTAGCCGGGGGCGTCAGGGGCGTCGTTCATCAGACCTCGAGCAGCTCGGCTTCCTTGTGCTTCAGCAGCTCGTCGACCTGGGCCACGTACTTGGCCGTGGTGTCGTCGAGCTCCTTCTCGCCGCGGCGGCCGTCGTCCTCGCCGACCTCGCCGTCCTTCACCAGCTTGTCGATCGCGTCCTTGGCCTTGCGGCGCACGGCGCGGATCGAGACCTTGGCGTCCTCGCCCTTGGTGCGGGCGATCTTGATGAACTCCCGGCGGCGCTCCTCGGTCAGCTCGGGCAGCACCACGCGGATGATCGAGCCGTCGTTGGACGGGTTGACGCCCAGGTCGGAGTCGCGGATCGCCTGCTCGATGGCCTTCAGCGCGGTCTTGTCGAACGGCGAGACGACCGCCATCCGCGGCTCCGGCACCGAGAAGGAGGCCAGCTGGTTGATCGGCGTCACGGCGCCGTAGTACTCCGCGACGATCTTGGCGAACATCGCCGGGTGCGCGCGGCCGGTGCGGATGGCCGCGAGGTCGTCCTTGGCGACGCTGACGGCCTTCTCCATCTTCTCCTCGGCCTCGAGGAGGGTCTCTTCGATCACTGTGGTCTCCCTGTCCGGTTCATCTGCTGTTGTCCCGACCGGTGTCGGCGCGGCGGCCGGTCACGGCGCCGACGCCGTCCCGTACGGCTGGTTGCTGCTCAGGCCCGGACAGAATCCTGGCTGATGAGTGTGCCGATCTTCTCACTCTTCACCGCACGCGCGATATTGCCCTCCGCCAGCAGCTCGAAGACCAGCATCGGCAGGTTGTTGTCCTTGCACAGCGTGATCGCGGTGAGGTCGGCGACCTTGAGGTCGCGCGCGATGACCTCGGAGTACTCCAGCGCGTCGAACTTGACCGCGTCCGGGTTGGTCCGCGGGTCGGAGTCGTAGACGCCGTCCACGCCGTTCTTGCCCATCAGCAGGACGTCGGCGTGGATCTCCAGGGCGCGCTGGACGGCCGTGGTGTCGGTGGAGAAGTACGGCATGCCCATACCGGCGCCGAAGATCACCACGCGGCCCTTCTCCAGGTGCCGGACGGCCCGCAGCGGCAGGTACGGCTCGGCGACCTGGCCCATGGTGATGGCGGTCTGGACCCGGGTCTCGATGCCTTCCTTGACCAGGAAGTCCTGCAGCGCCAGGCAGTTCATGACGGTGCCGAGCATGCCCATGTAGTCGGAGCGGGCCCGGTCCATGCCGCGGACCTGGAGCTCGGCGCCCCGGAAGAAGTTGCCGCCGCCGATGACCACCGCGACCTCGGTACCGGCACGGACGACGGTGGCGATCTCCCGGGCGATCGCGTGCACGACGTCCGGGTCGACGCCGAGCCCGCCACCACCGGCGAAGGCTTCACCGGACAGCTTGAGCAGCACCCGGCGGCGCGAGCCGGCCTTGGGGTCCTGCGCGGTCTCCTGCGTCTCCTGCATGGACTTCTCCTTTTTGCACCTACTGGTCACAGACGCGGGTGTGCGGATGCCCGGCCTGCGCGTACACGCGAGGAGGCCACTGCCGCGGGAACCGGTTCGGTGTCCTGCACGGCAATGGCCTCCTCGTCGTTCATGGTGCCGACGCGAGCCCGCCCGTTGGCGGTAGGCGCGGGGTGAGCCCGTTCGGCGTTCCTCCCGCCCCGGTCAGCGGGCGGGGGCGGTTCCCAGCGTAAGGGGGCCGGGGACCAGGTGGAACGTGGCTCAGGCGCCGACGCGGAAGCGGGCGAAGCGCTTGAGGGCGACGCCGTTCTCCTCGAGGACCTTGGCGACGGTCTTCTTGTTGTCCTTCGCGAAGGCCTGCTCCAGGACGGAGTTCTCCTTCACGAAGCCCGTGACGCGGCCCTCGACGATCTTCGACAGGGCGGCCTCCGGCTTGCCCTCCTCGCGGGCGGTGGCCTCGGCGACGCGGCGCTCGTTCTCGAGCTCCTCGGCCGGGATCTCCTCGCGGGACAGGTACTTCGGCGCGAAGGCGGCGATGTGCTGCGCGACGTCCTTGGCGACCTCGGCGTTCTCCTTGTCCAGCTCGACCAGGACGCCGACGGCCGGCGGCAGGTCGGGGCTGGTCTTGTGGAGGTAGACCGCGACGAAGCCGTCACCGTCGAACTGGGCGAAGCGACGGAAGACGATCTTCTCGCCCAGGGTCGCGTTGGCCTCGTCGACGAACTGCTGGACGGTCTTGCCGGCCTCGATCTCGGAAGCCAGGGCGGCGTCCAGGTCGGCCGGGGCGGTCTTCGCGACGTGGGCGGCGATAGCGTCGGCGACCTGGACGAAGTTGTCACCCTTGGCGACGAAGTCCGTCTCGCAGTTCAGCTCGACCAGAACGCCGGACTTCTTGTCCTCGGCGATGAGCGCGGCGACGGCGCCGTTGGAGGCGTCACGGCCCTCGCGCTTGGCAACGCCCTTCTGGCCCTTGATGCGCAGGAGCTCGACGGCCTTCTCGACGTTGCCCTCGGCCTCGTCCAGGGCCTTCTTGCAGTCCATCATGCCGGCGCCGGTGAGCTCACGGAGCTTCTTGACGTCCGCGGCGGTGAAGTTCGCCATGGTGTGAATCTCTTCTCGCGTCTCGCGTGTCTGCGTGGGGATGCGCCGGGACCGCTGGTTCGGTCCCGGCGCGGGAGAGAGGGGCACCTGCCGGCTTCGTACCGGCCGGTGCCCCTCACCCTTGGTACGTCAGGCCTGCTCGGCCGGCGCCTCGGTGGCGGGGGCCTCGACAGCGGCCTCCTCGGCGGCGGGGGCCTCGGCGGCGGCCTCGGCGGGGGCCTCCTCGGCCTTCTTCTCGCCCTCGATGAGGTCCTTCTCCCAGGCGGCCAGCGGCTGGTCGGCGCCCGGCTCGGCCTTGGCGTCGCCCTTGGCGACACCGGCGCGGGACTTCAGGCCCTCGGCCACGGCGTCGGCGATCACGCGGGTCAGCAGGGTGACGGAGCGGATCGCGTCGTCGTTGCCCGGGATCTTGTAGTCGACCTCGTCCGGGTCACAGTTGGTGTCGAGGATGGCGACGACCGGGATGTTGAGCTTCCGGGCCTCGCCGACCGCGATGTGCTCCTTCTTGGTGTCCACGATCCAGACGGCGCTGGGAACGCGCTGCATGTCGCGGATACCGCCGAGGGTCTTCTCCAGCTTGTCGTGCTCGCGCTGGAGGACCAGGAGCTCCTTCTTGGTGAGACCGGAGCCGGCCACGTCCGAGAAGTCCAGCTCGCCGAGCTCCTTCAGACGCTGAAGGCGCTTGTAGACGGTCGAGAAGTTGGTCAGCATGCCGCCGAGCCAGCGCTGGTTCACGTAGGGCATGCCCACGCGGGTGGCCTGCTCGGCGATGGCCTCCTGGGCCTGCTTCTTCGTGCCGACGAAGAGGACGCTGCCGCCGTGGGCAACGGTCTCCTTGATGAACTCGAAGGCGCGGTCGATGTAGTTCAGCGACTGCAGGAGGTCGATGATGTAGATGCCGTTGCGCTCGGTGATGATGAAGCGCTTCATCTTCGGGTTCCAGCGGCGGGTCTGGTGACCGAAGTGGACGCCGCTCTCCAGCAGCTCCCGCATCGTGACGACGGCCATTGCCGTACTCCTTGGTGTTACGGCCCGGCAGCGGCACTGCGTCGCAGCGATAGCCCACAGCCGGGTCAGTCTCGGTTTGTCCGTGGCGGCCAGGTGACAGCCACGCCTGACGCCCCGAACGTGCCGAGCCGCTACCACCCTTCCGGCCCGGGGGCCGGTCGGGCTCGGCGGACCGAGCGGCACTCGCACCTGGCGGGGCTGCGGACGAACCGCGTCCGGCCGCCGGTGGCGGGGCGTGCGAAGTCGACCCGGCGGACCGGGTCGCGTGTGAAGTGTACGGGAAGCGCCGAGGGGCGGGCGACTCCACGCGTGGCCGGGGGCCCGCCGAGGACCTGGGAGGAGCCCGGGGAACGGCCGGGGTGGGCGGGTTCCGGTGGGGCTGCGGCAGCGTTCCCGTGGGGCGGCGGCGGGGTCGGGGCGGGTCGCGCGGGGCGGCCGGGGGTGGAGTCGGAGGTGGAGCTCGGCGTGGGCGCGGAGGCGGGTGCGGGGGCGGACGCGGGTCGGTCGACCGCCTGCCCCGGGTCCGTCGCCGGTATGCCGTTTGTACACCGGATGGCGGCGCCCGTACACCCGCCCGGGGGATGGCGCTCGGGCGTGGGGGCGGTTTGTCCACAGGAATCCGGATGTGGGTGGTGCGGGGGCAGCGCGGGGGCGAGCCTGCGGGCATGACTGGTCGCGGGTGGTTCGGTGGGGTGATCGGGGTGATCGGGGTGATCGGGGTGGGCCAGGTGGGTCGGGCCGGTCGGCGGGCTCACGGGGTGCTGTCGCTGTGGGTGGCGGTGGTGCTCGTGGTCGTGCTCGCGGTGCCGGGGGCTTCCTATGCCTCGGGCGTCTCAGGAGCCTCACGGGCTTGGGGAGGCTTCGGCGCCGTCGGTGCGGTCGGTGCGGTCGGCGTCCCGGGCCCGGGCGGCGAGGCCGGGCGGGGTGGTGCGCGGGCCTGGCCGGTGGGTGGCCCGGACGGGGTGCTGGGCCGGTTCGAGCCGCCGGCGAAGGTCTGGGCCGCCGGGCACCGGGGGGTGGACCTCGCCGCCGCACCCGGGGCGGAGGTCCGGGCGGCGGCTCCCGGAGTGGTCACGTTCTCCGGGCCGGTGGCGGGACGGCCGGTGGTGACCGTCTCCCACCCGGGCTCGGGCTCTCCCCCGCTCCGGACCACCTATCTGCCCGTCACCGGCACCGTCCCGGTCGGCACCCCGGTGGCCGCCGGACAGACGATCGGACTGCTCGCTCCGGACGGGCGGCACTGCGCCGGGCGCGACTGCCTGCACTGGGGGCTGCTGCGCGGAAACCGCTACCTCGACCCGCTGGCCCTCTTCGGCGCGGGCACGGCCCGGCTGCTGCCACTGGACGGCGGGGACGGGTAGGGCGCCGGGCCGGAGGTGGGGTGCGGGTCAGGGCCTGGGCCGGGGCCGGGGCCGAGGGCAGGCCCGGAGCCGGGCTCAGGCGCGGACGAGCCCGCGCAGCACCATCGCGACGGCGGCGTCGGCGATCTCCTCGGGGCTCTCGGTCGCACAGCCGGCGCGGCCCCCGGTCGCGGCCTGCTCGGCCCTGCGGGTCGCCGCCTCCACGACGCCCTGGACCAGGGCCGCGGCGAGCCGGGGCTGCTCGTGGCCGAGTTCCTCCAGCGTCCGGCCGACCAGACCGGCCAGCCTGCCGTGCGCCGCCCTGATCCGCTCACGCGCGGCCTCGTCGAGCTCCAGCGCCGAGATCGCCACCACCGCGCGGTGCCGGGGGTCGGCGGCCAGTGCCAGCTGGCCCCGGACGTAGGCCTCGATCCGCTCGACGGCGGTGTCGCAGCTCGCCATCCCTGCCTCGATCTCGGCCGCCCAGAGCGGGAGGTCCACCTCACAGAGCGCCTCGACCACGGCGGCACGGGAGCGGAAGTACTCGTAGACCGAGGAGCGCGCCAGCCCGGCGCGCGCCGCGAGCGCGGGGAAGGTCAGGGCCTCCATGCCACCCTCGGTCAGCAGGATGCGGGCAGCATCGAGGAGGGCTGCCCGCTGGAGCTGGCGATGCTCGGCCACCGTGGCCGCTCGGATCTTCGGCACGGTCCCACTGTACGGAGCCCTACCTCCGGCCGGTACGGCGCCGCGCATCGGAACGGGGCCCGGGCCCGGCGACCGGCTTCTGACGACCGACGGCAGACACCCCTCCGACCGGCACCTTCGCTGCCGGCGCCCTTGCTGTCGGTCCCCGGCTGCCGGCGCCCTACCGGATGTCCGACAGCTTGGCGCGCAGCTGGAGGACGGACTTGGTGTGGATCTGACTCACCCGACTCTCCGTCACCCCCAGCACCTGCCCGATCTCGGCGAGAGTGAGGCCCTCGTAGTAGTAGAGCGTCACCACCGTCTTCTCCCGCTCGGGGAGGGTGTTGACCGCCTGGGCCAGCAGTCTGCGCAGCTCGCGGTCCTCGGCCACCTCGACCGGGTTGTCCGCACCGTGGTCGACCAGGGTGTCCATCAGGCTCAGCCGGTCGCCGCCCTCCCCTACCGGGTGGAGCAGTTCGTCCAGCGCGACCACGTTGGCGAGCGACAGCTGGCTGAAGATGGCGTGCAGGTCCTCGATCGCGATGCCCATCTCGGCCGCGACCTCGGGCTCGTGCGGCGTCCGGCGCAGCCGGGCCTCCAGCGTCGCGTACGTCCGCTCGACCGCCTTCGCCTTCTGCCGCACCGAGCGCGGGATCCAGTCCAGGGCGCGCAGCTCGTCGATGATCGCGCCCCGGATACGGCTGATCGCGTAGGTCTCGAACTTGATGGCGCGGTCGATGTCGAACTTCTCGATCGCGTCGATCAGTCCGAAGACCCCCGAGGAGACGAAGTCCGCCTGTTCGACGTTGGAGGGCAGGCCGACCCCGACCCGCCCCGCCACGTACTTGACGAGCGGTGAGTAGTGGAGGATCAGCTGCTCCCGCAGCCGCTGGTCCCCGGTCTCCTTGTAGGAGCGCCAGAGCTCTTCGAGGGCGGTGCGCCCCTGGGCCGCGACCTCCCGGACATCCTGCCCCTGGCCGCCGTCCGCCGCCTTCTCCCGGCGGAGCGGGGACACCGGCGAGGCGAGCGCCGGAGAGGTGGCGCCCCGGGCCGGCGCACTGCCGGGCGGCCGGGGCGCGCCGGCCGCGACCGCACCGGGGGGCACACCGGCGGGCGCCCCGACAGGCGCGCCGTCGAGGTCGGCCGCGCCGGCGCCCGGGGCCGGCTCGGCACCCCGGGCCGCATCCGTAGGCTGGGGCACCACCGTCGGCCGCCCGCCCTGGCGGGACAGGCCTCCCATCGTCCCCGCCGACTTGGACGGGTAGTCGGACGCGGGGCGCCGCTCGGTCCGCGGCCCTCCCGAGGACCGAGCGCCACCGGTCACTCTGTGTCCGGGAATGTGTGTGGGCATGCGTTGGTCTGCGCCGTTCTGCCGAGTCATGTGCTGATAGGGAAGGCATGTGGAGCGTAGCGTGACCAACTCACTGCAAAGCGCTACCGCCACTCGGTCGTCCCCCGATCCGGTGGCGTTCGCACACCGGATCCGGGCGACGGACAGCAGAACCGGATCGGCAGGTCAGCCGGGCGGATCCGACATGCGTTCCCTCTACCCAAACGTGTTCCCGGTCCCAGCGCTCACCTCCTCCGCACCACGCGCCAGTGCGCGCCGTGCCGCTCCACGTAGCCGAGCGACCCCAGCTCGTAGAGCCGTTGCAGGACTTCGTCCGGCGGGAGGCCGGACTGCCGGGCCAGCCGCTCGACCGGCGCGCCCTCCGCCGTCGCCGGTACGGCCTCCAGCACCCGGGCCACCGCCGGCTCCAGCAGGTCACGCGGGAGCACCGGGCCGCTGCGCTGCGGCGCGAGGTCCTCCCCGATCGCCCCGATCAGCTCGGTGATCTCGGCCGCGTCGGTGACCAGGGTGGCACCGCCGCTGCGGATCAGGGCGTGCACCCCGGCGGAGAGTTCCGAGGTCACCGGGCCTGCGACGCCCATGGTGTGGCGGTTGAGGTCCCGCGCCCGTCGGGCCGTGCTCAGGGCGCCGCTGCGCACCGCCGCCTCGACCACCACCGTCCCCCGGGTGAGCGCCGCGATGACCCGGTTGCGGAGGACGAAGCGGAAGCGGTTCGGGTGTTCCCCGGGCGGGAGTTCGCTGACCAGCAGGCCCTGGACGCCGATCCGCCGGATCAGTTCGGCGTTGCCCTTGGGATAGGCCACGTCGACACCGCAGGCGAGTACGGCGGCGGTCGTCCCACCGACCGCGAGCGCCCCGCGGTGCGCGGCCGCGTCGATCCCGTAGGCGGCTCCGGAGACGACCACCCAGCCGCGTTCGGCCAGTTGGGCGGACAGCTCCCCCGCGACGTGGGCGCCGTAGGCCGTACAGGCGCGGGAGCCCACCATCGCGACCGAGCGGAGCGCGAGCAGCCGCAGCGAGCCGGTGCCCGTCACCCAGAGCCCGATCGGGCGTCCGTCACCCAGGTCGTCGAGTTGGCTGGGCCATTCCGTGTCCCCCGGAATGATGAACCGCCCACCGACGTCCCGTACCCGTTTCAGGTCCATCCGCGGGTCCAGCCCCGGGAGCCGCGCCTGGTACCCGGACAGTCGGGTGGCGTCCAGTCCCGGGTGGTCTGGCACCGTCCCGTCCCGGATCGCCTTCACCACGTCGACGGCGGGAAGTTGAGCGAGCCATCGACCGACCACCGCGTCCCCCGGCTCGCTGAGTCGGCCGAGCAGCACCCGGGCGAGGCGTTCCGGCTCGGTCTCGGTGGTGGCCCCGGGGCCGGGCCCGGCATCGGAACCACCGGGAATTCGAGGTTGCCTCAGCAACTGGTTCATGCCTCACCCTTCTGGTTTCGCGAACGCTCGTCAGGCGTCTCGGGCTCCCCGGACAAGTCGCCGCCCGGGCTGGCGCGCTGGGCCGGGATCCCGCCGAGCCGCCCGAAGACCCGCTCGGTCAGCGGCAGTCCGTGCTCCACCCCGGTGCGCAGGACCAGGGCGGTGCGCACGTCCCGTTGGTCCGGCCGGTCGCGGCCGGCGAGGTCGGCCACCGTCCAGGCGACCCGGAGCACCCGGTCCAGTCCCCGGGCGGTCAGCAGCCCCCGCTCCAACTGCCGTGCGGCGTCGTTGAGTGCGCCGGCCGTGAGCTGCCAGCGGGTGCGCAGCTCGTGGCCCGGGACCTCCGCGTTGGTCCGCCACGGGGTGTTCGCCAGCCGGGCCGCCGCCCGCTCCCGCGCGGCCAGCACCCGGGCCGCGACGGTCTCGGTGGTCTCCGCCGTGGTGTCCCGTTCCATGAGCTCGACCCTGGTCACCGGGGCCACCTGGACTTGGAGGTCGACCCGGTCCAGCAGCGGCCCGGAGAGCCGCCCCTGGTAGCGGCTGACCATGGCGGGGGTGCACTCACAACCCTCGCCCCGCCGCGAGTACCGGCCGCACGGACAGGGGTTGGCCGCCAGGCAGAGCAGGAAGCGGGCCGGGAGCCGCAGTGATCCGGCCGAGCGGGCGATCACCACCTCGCCCGACTCCAGCGGCTGGCGCAGCGCGTCGAGCACCCGGACCGGGAACTCCGGTGCCTCGTCCAGGAAGAGCACGCCCCGGTGGGCCAGCGAGACCGCTCCCGGTCTCGGCATACCGCTGCCGCCGCCGACGATGGCCGGCATCGTCGTGGAGTGGTGCGGGGCGCAGTAGGGCGCGGTGTCGATCAGTGGGCGCCCGGCCGGGAGCAGCCCCGCCACCGAGTGGACGGCGGTGACCTCCAGCGCCTCCTTCTGGGTCAGCGGCGGGAGCAGCGCGGGCAACCGCTCCGCCAGCATCGTCTTGCCCGCGCCCGGCGGGCCCTTCAGGTAGAGGTGGTGTCCTCCGGCCGCGGCGATCTCCAGCGCCCGTCGGGCCTCGTACTGGCCGGCCACGTCCGCCATGTCCAGCCGGGCCGCCCTGTCGTCGGGCAGGCCCCGCACGCCGGCGCTGGGCAGCATCAGGCCGGCCATCAGCGGATCGGGCCTGCCCCCGATCGGATCGGGCGGCTCCTCCGGTGCCGCCGCGCCGGTCAGGATGGCGACGAGCTGGCGCAGGCTGCGGACGCCGATCACCGTCACCCCGGGGACGAGCGAGGCCTCGGGTGCGGTCTGCTCGGCGACCACGACCCGCTGGTACCCGGCGTCGGCGGCGGCCAGCACCGACGGCAGCACCCCTCTGACCGGCCGCACCCGGCCGTCCAGCCCCAGCTCGCCGATGATCAGCAGGTCGGCGATCGCGGAGGGGTCGAGCCGCTCGGCGGCGGCCAGCACGGCGCAGGCCACCGCGAGGTCGAAGCCGCTGCCGCTCTTGGGCACCGAGGCGGGGCTGAGGCCGACCGTCAGCTTCCGCTGCGGCCAGGCCTCGCCGCTGTTCACGACCGCGGCACGGACCCGGTCGCGGGCCTCGGTGAGCGCCTTGTCGGGCAGGCCGACCAGGGTGAACGCGGCCACCCCGGGCTCCAGATCGGCCTGGACCTCGACGATCACTCCGTCGACGCCGACGAGCGCGACGGAACAGGTACGGGCGAAGGCCATCTCAGACCACCCCCCGCAGGTGGTCGACCAGGGCCGCGCCCCGCGCCCGGTTGACCACCGCGACCAGGTCGATCCGCACCCCGCCCGGTGGGGCGGGAGGCCACTGCGGATCGGTGGGCCCCGGGTCGTAGCCGGGGCCGGCCAGCCGGGCGAAGTGATCGGGCCAGCGCTCGGCCATCCAGCGCTCGGCCAGGCGTTGCAGCCGGGCGGCCTTGGCCCGGTCGATGGCCTCGGTCGGCTGCTGGAAACCCCGCTCGGAGCGGGTCTTCACCTCGCAGACCGCCACGGTGTCGCCGTCGAGGGCGACGATGTCCAGCTCGCCCTCGGCGCAGCGCCAGTTGAGGTCCAGGATGCGGAGCCCGGCCTCCGCGAGGCGACGGGCGGCGACCCGCTCCCCGTACCGGCCGAGCCCGTTCCTGGTGCTGCGGTCCGGGATCGCCCGCGGGGCCTTCCCGGCTGCGGCCGTGTCCGGTACGGCCTGGTCCTGCACGACGGTGTGCTGCATGGTGACCACCTCCGCCGAGGAGGCTGCCCCAACGCGCACGGCGAGGCCCGGGAATTCCCGTTCCCTGTGGATAACTCGGACCTGTGGACAACTCCTGTCACCCGCAGGGGTGAGAAGCCCCGTTCCCGCGAAATTCGGCTGGACAACGCGGGACGGAGTCGTCCAACGTCAGTTCCCGAAGCCGGACTCGTCCGAGGGCAGCTCCAGATCGCTCTTCGCGAGTTCCTCGATGTTCACGTCCTTGAAGGTCAGCACCCGGACCTTGCGGACGAACCGGGCCGGCCGGTACATGTCCCAGACCCACGCATCCGCCATCGACACCTCGAAGAACACCTCGCCCTGGACCGAGTGCACCTGCAGCTCGTAGTCGTTGGTGAGGTAGAACCGTCGTTCGGTCTCGATCACGTACTTGAACAGGCCGACGACGTCCCGGTACTCCCGGTAGAGCTTGAGCTCCATCTCGGTCTCGTACTTCTCGAGATCTTCGGCACTCATCCAGGCGTCCCCTCAACTTGTCACGTCCACCCATTGTGGACCACCGCACCCACGGTCAGAGCCGTACCGGATCCACCGGCGGGCCCTCGACCAGCAGCCGCTCCAGGAAGTCCGCCAGACCGACCGGATAGACCGTCTCGGCGGTCCCCCTCAGTTCCTCGACCGTCCACCAACGCGCCGCGAGCAACTGGGCGTGCTCGTCGGCGCCCATGCCCGAGTGGTCCAGCACCGTCTCCGTGGTCCGGGCCAGGTGGAACCACTGCTCCTGCTCGTAGCGCTGTCCCTGAAAGGAGAACGACACCGTGCCGTACGCCACCAAGGGCCCCAGGTCCACACCCCGCAGGCCGGTCTCCTCGGCGAGCTCCCGCTCGGCAGCCTCCCGCACGTCCTCCCCCGCCTCCAAGCCTCCCCCGGGCGTGAACCACCACGTCTCCCCCGGAGTGGCCGGGTCGGCCCCCAGGAAGAGGAGGATGCGGTCCAGCCCGTCCAGCAGCAGGATCCGCGCCGCTCTGCGGCGCCGTGCTGTCATGGCGGCGCTCCACGCTCCTTCCGTTCGCATCGGTGGCGTTACCGATCCTGCCACCCGGCGCGGTCGTCCGGGGCGATGTTCGGCAGAGCGGCCCGCGGGGCGACGGCCCCGCTCAGGAGCTGCGCCCCCGGAGCCGGCGGGCCAGACCCGCCGCCCCGCCCACCGCCGAGGTCACCAGGATCAGCGCCGCGCCCGCGACGGCGGCGTAGGCGAAGGGCTCCAGCGGCCCCGGCTGCGAGGCCTTCGGGCCCGCGAAGCCGTCGAAGTCCGTGACCCGGTCGAGCAGGCCCGTCCGGCCGAAGGGCAGCACGGTGGCCTCGACCCTGGCCTCGACGGCCTCGGCCGGGACGGTCCCGCCGTCCACCTCCAGGTGGGTGCGGGAGTCCAGCGAGCCCACCCGGTTGTCGCCGAGCAGGAACAGCCGGCCCTGCGGCACCGTCACGCTGAACGGCTGGCCCTGGCCGCCCTGCGTCGCGAGGTAGGGCTCGTCCACCGGCTGCCCGTCGACCGTCAGCCGGTGATCGGCCCCGCTGGTGGCGACGGTGTCCCCGCCGACCGCGACCACCCGCTTGACCATGAGCTCGCCGCCCCAGGCCTGGTCCCGGAAGACCACCACGTCGCCCCGCCCGATGTCGCCGCCGCCGACCTTGCGGGCGAGCACGGTGTCCCCGACGCGCAGCGTCGGGTGCATCGAGGCGGTGGGGATCTTGTACGGCCGGTAGTCGATCGCGATCAGCGCGAAGCCGCCGACCATCAGCACCAGCCCGAGTGCCAGGGCGACGCCCTGCAGCACCGCGGCGGGCCGACGGCCCGCACGGGCGGGCGCGGTCGGGTGGTCGGCCGTCTGCTCCACGACACTGCTCATCGACACCGTCCACCTCTGGCCGACCGGAGAACACCACTGGCACGCCGGAGGCTCGGGCGGAAAAGCCGGCGGGCCGTGGCACGTCCGAGCAGATTACTCGTCGGTACCACGGCCCGCGCAAGAGCCGGGGGCAACCCGGCGGAACACGATCCGCTGGAGCTCAGGACTCCTTGCGGCTCTCCGCCCGACCACGCACCCGCCGCACCAGCGGGAGCAGGGCGACGGCCCCCACCGCACCGGCCACGGGGGGCGCCATCGGCGCGGCCGCCGCCAGGCCCTTCTGGTCGAAGGTGTCCGGCACCGGCAGCGTCGACCAGTGGCCGACCGGCCAGGCCACCACGAAGGCACGCCCGATCACGTTGTCCACCGGGACGGTGCCGCCGCCCGGCTGGTCCATGTGGAAGCGGGAGTCCAGCGAGTTGGCGCGGTGGTCGCCCATGACCCAGATCCGGTCCTTGGGCACCTTGACCGGGCCGAAGGGGTGGTCGCCGCACGGGGTGTTGCCCTGGTAGACGTACGGCTCGTTGAGCGCGACGCCGTTGACCTTGACCGGCCCCTCGCCCTCGCACTCGACGGTGTCCCCGCCGACCGCGATGACCCGCTTGATCAGGTCCTTCTCGTTGGCGGAGGGCATCAGGCCGACGAAGCTGAGCACGTCCTGCACACCGCGGAGGAAGGAGTTGCTGCTCTGCTGGGTCGGCTCGTCGCTCAGCCAGCCGCCCGGGTCGTGGAACACCACGACCTCACCGCGCTCGGGTTCGGCCCCGAACCACGGGGTCAGCTTGTCGACCAGGACGCGGTCGCCGACCTGCAGCGTGTTCTGCATCGATTCCGACGGAATGGAGAACGCCTGGACGAAGAACGTCTTGATCACCAGCGCGAGGATGAGCGCGATGCCGACCAGGATCGGCAGTTCCTTCCAGAACGAGCGCTGCTTGCGCGGCTTGGACGGAGCCTCCGACTCCGAGCCGTCCGCGGACTCGGCCTCCGCGTGCGGGGAGCCCGGGGAGTCCTCCGACCCGGCACCGCCCTGCCCGTCGGCGGTCTGCGCCGCCGCGTCCTCGACCGAGGCCGAGGAGGCCGCGGACTCGGTGGACCGGTCCGCCCGACGGCCTGGGCCCTCGGGCTCTCCGGCGCCTGATCGGGCGCCGATCACCAAATCCCCCACAACGTCTCCTCCCTGCTGTGCGGACGCCCGCGCGCCCGCGCTCAGAGTGCCGCACAGCGGGCACCACGCTCACCACGACCATGAACGCCTCAGGGCTGCCCACCGCGGACTCCCCTGACACCAGCACAGCCTCGGCCCGCGACCGGGACCACTCCCGGCCGCACCTGCACTTCTCTATCACTCCAAGGCATCCGGCTCGCGGTCCCACACGCGAGGCCCGTCCGGTCGGCGGCCGGTGCGGCTCACTCCGGAGGCCGCCCCGACCGGCGAACGACGAGCGGAAGGATGCCCAACACCCCCATAACGAGCGGCGGTTCCGCAGGAACCGGCCCAACGCCCACCGATCCCGCGGCAGTTCCGCCGGCCTGCGGCATCCGGGCGAGAGAGGAGAGTGAACCGGGCGCATCGAGTTGATGGAAGCGGTCCAGCGGCCAGGCGGTCACGAACGCGCGACCGACCACGCCGCTCAGCGGGATCGTCCCCTGTCCCGGATTGCCCATGTGGAAACGGGAGTCGGCGGAGACGTCCCGGTGGTCACCCATGACCCACAGCCGCCCCTGCGGCACCTGGATCCTGAAGGCCTGCCGGGACGGCGGGTTGCCGGGCGCGAGGTAGGACTCTTCCACCGGGTGGCCGTTGACGCTGAGGCGCCCCTGCGCGTCGCAGCACTCGACGGTGTCCCCGCCGACGCCGATCACCCGCTTGATCAGGTCCTGCTCGTTGTCGGAGGGCAGCAGTCCGACGAAGGTCAGCACCTGCTTGGCCGCACCCAGCACCGGGCCGTCCTCGGACGGCTTGCGGTCGCGCTCCAGCCAGCCGCCCGGGTCCTTGAACACCACGATGTCGCCGCGCTGCGGCTCACTGCCGAACCAGGGGGTCAGCTTGTCCACCAGTACCCGGTCCCCGATCAGGATGGTCTGCTCCATCGAACCCGAGGGGATCACGAACACCTGGACCAGGAAGGTCTTCATCACCAGCGCCACCAGCAGGGCCACCAGGACGATCATGGGCACTTCGCGGACCAGCGAGCGCTTGCGCCGACGGGCGGCCTTGCGGGCACTGCGACGGCGCTCGGCCCGGCCGCGCGCCGACGGGGCCCCTGCCGGTCCACGGCCTGCCGCGCCGTCCTCCCCCGGTCCACCGCGCACCGGACCGGCCGAAGCCGGACCCCCTGCGGCCGGTCCCCCCGCAGTCGGGCCAGTCGGGCCTCCGGCAGCCGGGCGGTCGTCGAGCCGCCCCCTACCCCTGGTCCCCATGACCGCCTGTCCCCGCAGTCGCGGCGAAGGCCGCGGGCCGGTCCAGGCTGGTCCAGCGCGAGAACGGGTAGACCACCCAGTCCGCCCGGCCGATCACCTTCTTCTCGGGCACGAAGCCGCCACCGGGATCGCCGAGGTGGTCCCGGGAGTCCCGGGAGGCGCTGCGGTGGTCGCCCATCACCCACAGCTTGCCGGCCGGCACGACGATGTCGAAGGCCACGCTCGACGGGTCGTCGCCCGGGGACAGGTAGGAGGTCTCGTCGATCGGCACGCCGTTGACGGTGATCGGCGCGCCCGACCCGGTGCTGGTCACCCGGTCCCCGCCGACGCCGATCACGCGCTTGACGTAGACGGTGTCCCCGGCCGGGGCCAGCCCGAGGTCCTGGGCGAACGAGCGCAGGCCGTCCCAGAAACCGGGCGGCTTCGCCGACTCGCGGAGGAAGGAGCCCCTCCCGTCGAAGACCACGACGTCGCCCCGCTGGGGATGGCCGCCGAAGGCGTAGGCGAGCTGGTACGCGACCAGCCGGTCGCCGGGGCGCAGGGTCTCCTCCATCGACCCGGAGGGCACCGAGAAGGGACGCGCGACGAAGGCGTTCGCCAGCAGCAGGGCCGTCAGGCAGATCCCGACCAACAGCAGCAGGTCCCGCGAACGCGAGCGCCCGGGCTCCTCGTCCTGCTCCGACTCGTCCGACCCGTCCGACTGGCTCGAGCCGTCGCCGCCGGAGCCGCCGGTCCGCTCCGGGCCCTCGGCCTGCTCCAGTACCTCAGCGTGCTCAGGCCCGTCGGCGCGCTCCGCGCCGACGACGCCACCCCCGGAAACGACCGCGGACCGCGACAGCGAGTCCGCACCGGTGGGTGCGGGACTGCCGTCGCGGTCCGCGGGTGGTTCGTGCGTGCTCATCGGGGGGTGAGCTTACCTTGCGGCCACTCGGCCCCCTCAGAGCGTTCCGATCCCCCGGCGAGGCCGGGGGCCGGTGGATCAGCGGTCGCGCTTCTCCTTGATCTTCGCGGCCTTGCCGCGGAGGTCACGCAGGTAGTACAGCTTGGCGCGGCGAACCGCACCGCGGGTCACGACCTCGATCTTCTCGACGACCGGGGTGTGCACCGGGAAGGTGCGCTCCACGCCGACGTTGAAGCTGACCTTGCGAACGGTGAAGGTCTCACCGATGCCGGCGCCGTGGCGGCGGATGACGACGCCCTGGAAGACCTGGACACGGGAGCGGTTGCCCTCGATGACCCGGACGTGAACCTTCAGGGTGTCACCGGCGCGGAAGGCCGGGATGTCGCTACGCAGCGAGGCCGCGTCGACAGCAGCGAGCTTGTTGCTCATGTTGCTCTCCATCGCAGGCGCCACGGGCCGCCCACGGAAAATCGTCACAATGGGGTTCGCTGCGGGCCGCATCGGCTGACGGCGATCCCCCCGTGGCGAGGGCGCCGGTCCACGTGTCCCCTACAGGAGGGAACCAGCGACAGACAGCAGCCGCCTATTCTTCCACATCAACGGCCGTGGACCGAAATCGGCCGAGCCCCTCGTCCCAGGCCAGGCCGAGGATGCTCAGCGCCTCGCGCTCCTTCTTGTCGAAGGCGCCGTACTGCCAGCGCTCGACCAGGTCGGGCCGGTTCGCCAGGGTCCGGGCGAAGGCCTGCTCGCGGCGCCAGCGGGCGATCTTGCCGTGGTTGCCGCTGAGCAGCACGTCCGGCACCGTACGGCCGCGCCACTCGGCGGGCTTGGTGTAGACCGGGCCCTCCAGCAGGTCGGCCATCGCGCCCGGCGCGAAGGAGTCGTCGCGGTGGGACTCGGCGTTGCCGAGCACTCCGGGCAGCAGTCGGGCGATCGCCTCGACCATCACCAGCACGGCAACCTCGCCGCCGGCCAGCACGTAGTCGCCGATCGAGGCCTCGACCACCGGCATCCGGGTGGCGGCTTCCTCGATCACCCGGCGGTCGATGCCCTCGTACCGGGCGGGGGTGAAGGCCAGCCAGGGGCGCCCGGCCAGTTCCTGGGCGAGCTCCTGGGTGAACGGGCGCCCGCTCGGGGTCGGCACGACCAGGGTGGGCACCTGGCCCTCGGGGCCGCCGGCGACCACCGCGTCCAGCGCCTCGCCCCACGGCTCGGGCTTCATCACCATGCCGGGGCCGCCGCCGTACGGGCTGTCGTCGACCGTGCGGTGCACGTCGTGGGTCCATCCGCGCAGGTCGTGGACGTGCACGTCCAGCTGCCCGCGGGCGCGGGCCTTGCCGACCAGCGAGACGTCCAGCGGCTCCAGGTACTCCGGGAAGATCGTGACGACGTCGATCCGCATGCCGCTCTGCACCCCGCCGGACACCGCACCGCCGGGCGCCGCACCAGTCGACACCGCGCCGCTCGACGCCGCATCGGCGCCAACCCCGACACCGACCCCGGCACCGACCTCGGCGCCGACCTCGACACCCGCCCCGGCGCGCTCCTCGACGGTCACTCCGACTCCTCCGAGTCCTCGCCGCGCTCGGCCGAGGAGGTCCCCGCGACCTCGGCCTGCTCCATGTCGATCAGCCCGGGCGGCGGGGTGATCACGGCGCGCTGGTTCTCCAGGTCGATGGTCGGCACGATCTGGCTGACGAAGGGCACCAGCACCTCCGTCCCGTCGGCCTTCTTGACCGTGAGCAGGTCCTGGTAGGGCAGGTGGACGATCTCGGTCAGCTCGCCGACCGGGGTGCCGTCCAGCAGCACCACGTCCAGGCCGATCAGCTGGTGGTCGTAGTACTCCTCCGGGTCCTCGGGGCTCTCCTCCGGGTCGACCTCGGAGATGAGCACGGTGCCGCGGAGGGCCTCGGCCGCGTTGCGGTCCTTGACGCCGGCGAAGCGCAGCAGCAGCCGGCCGCTGTGCACCCGGCCGGACTCGACGGTCAGCGGTCCGGTCGACGCGGGGTCGGTGAGCAGGACGGCACCGGGGCCGAGCCGGAGTTCCGGCTCGTCGGTGCGGACCTCGACACTGACGTCCCCCCTGATGCCGTGGGCACGGCCGATCTTGCCGACGACGAGCTGCACGGTGATCGTTCTCCTGGAGTTCCTGAGCCGCAACGAAAAGCGACGGGCTGCGAAGCGACGGACTGCTAAGCCATGAAGCGACGGAAATGCTGACGGAAATGCGAAAGGCCGACCGGGACGACATGCGTCCCGGTCGGCCTCACAAGCCCTGACGGCTGAACGAGCAGCGGCGTCAGCGAATGTTGTCCACGTCGACCAGGTCGACCCGGACGTTGCGACCGCCGAGGGCGCCGACCACGGTGCGCAGAGCGCGCGCCGTACGGCCGCCCCGGCCGATCACCTTGCCGAGGTCATCGGGGTGCACTCGCACCTCGATGGTGTTCCCCCGACGCAGGTTGCGCGAGCGCACCTGCACCTCGTCGGGGTGCTCGACGATGCCCTTCACCAGGTGGTCGAGGGCGTCCTCGATCACGATCAGGCCTCGGCGGCGGCGTCGGACTCGGCCTCGGCCTTGTCCGACTTCTTGGCCTTCGGGGTGATGGCGACACCGGTGGTGGCGTCCTCGAAGCCGGCGACGGCCTTCGCGAACAGGTGCGAGAAGTCCTCGACCTTCGGCTCGGCAACGAGCAGCGGAGCCGGAGCCGGCAGGCCCTTGAACTTCTGCCAGTCGCCGGTCAGCTTCAGGATGGCGAGCACCGGCTCGGTCGGCTGGGCGCCGACGGACAGCCAGTACTGGGCGCGGTCGCTGTCGACCTCGATCTTCGAGGGGTTGTAGGTCGGCTGGTAGATGCCGATCTCCTCGATCGCGCGACCGTCACGCTTGGTGCGGGCGTCGGCGACGACGATGCGGTAGTGCGGGGAGCGAATCTTGCCGAGACGCTTCAGCTTGATCTTGACTGCCACGGGAGTGGATTCTCCTGGTGTTGACGTGGGTGAGCGGGCTCGCCGTCGCGTGGGGTTGCGGGGCGGACCGTTCAAGGGACACGCCAGCCGTAGGAGAGAGGGGTCCTGCTCGGCTGCCGAGTACTCAGCTGTCCATTCTGCCACATCGGCGAGAACCGCCTGTACGCGGGACCGGGCACCCGGTCAGGGCTCGACCGGGAGCCCCCGCTCCCGGTCCAACCCGAAGACATCACCGCTGTCCTGCTGTACCGCTCATTCCGTACTGCTCGTACGGCCTGTACCGCCTGTACTGCCTGGTACCGCTACCGCCTGTCACCGCTCACTCGGCGCTGCCGCCGCTGCCGGTACCGCCGGCCCCGCGTGCACCGCCCGTACCGCTCCACTCCGCTCCGCGCCGCCCATCCGGCCGGACCGCTGCCCGCACAGCAGCCCGTCGGGACGTCGACCGCTCAAGCGACGTGAGCGGCATGAGCGACTTAAGCGATCTTGAACGGCTGCTGGCACGCGCCGCAGACGATGGACGCCTGCGCGAGCACCGAGGGAACGACCCGGACGTTTCGCCCGCACCCGCAGACCGCCTTGACCCGCACGCCGCCCCCGGAGGAGCCGTGCCGGGCCGCCGGACCGCGGAAGGCGCGCGTCGCGCCGTCGCCGGCCACCGCCTCCTGGTGCGCCCCGAGGGCACGGTCCAGGCGTTCGATGGTCTCGGCGTACCGCTCCTGGGTCTCCTTGAGCATGGTCACCTGGGAGAAGCCGCTGCTCGCGTGCGGCTCGACCGGGTGCGCCAGGCCCAGCTCGGAAGCGAGCATCAGGAAGCGCCGGTTGTGGTAGCGGCCGGCGCGCGAGGTGTCCCGGATGTCCCGGGCCGCGGCCAGACCGTGGGCGGCCTCGTGGAGGAGGCGCTCGAAACCGAGCCGCGTCCCGCAGGCCGAGGAGGACTCGCCGATCAGGGCCTCGGGCGAGGCCAGATCGGGAAGGTCCTGGTGGTAGGCCTGGATGTCACTCCAGGCGGCGGCCAGTTCGGCCGCGAGAACGAGGGGCTGTGTCGTGCTCACGCTAGACCAACGATGGAGTGCGAGCCGATGTTCCGCATGTTCTCGTTCCCGGGGAATTCACAGGGAACTCCCAGGAATGCGAGGCCGCGCGCGAATTGCGCGTTCCGGATCTGACGCAAGACCAACCCCCTGCCGGTTTGGGCCCGTCGCAACGTCGGCGGGCCTGATGAATTCCGTCCGGGGGGCGGGCTGTCGCCACCCAGGACGTACGGCCCGTGGGCCTGCCGGATTGACAGGGCCACGGGCCGTACACCGTACCGCTATTCGGTTAATACCGGGAGTTGACCGGCCAGTAGGGATGCCCCCCGCGGGGACGCACCGGAACAGTTACCGGATTCTTACCCATCCGCATTCCGGGCAAATGTCGCCGGTGCCGGTCATTACCCATGGGCGACCGGCGTCCGGCGGACATCCACCGGACATCCACCGAACACCGAACGGATGTCAGTACGCCCGGGCGACGAGCGCGACATTGCCTTCCTGGTCGTCCGCCAGCGGCACCGAGCCGTCGGCCGCGACGATGCAGCGGACCGTGACGCCCTGCTCGGCCAGCTTGGCCTCGCCCTCCGCGCCGAGGTCGGCCCAGGAGATCCGGCCCCAGCCGGTCGCGGCGGCCTCGATGGCCTCGTCGATGGTCTTGACGTCGACCGTGCGGGACTCGCGGCGCTCGCGGGACTGGCGCAGCAGCAGCGCCTGGTCCTCCTCCAGCACGCCCGGGAGCAGCGCGGCCAGGGCGTCGATGGAGACCGGCTCCTTGCCGCCCGGGATGCGGCGGGCCAGCATCGCGGTGCCGTTCTCCAGGTCGCGCGGGCCGACCTCGATGCGCAGCGGAACGCCCTTGAGCTCCCAGTCGACGGCCCGGCGGCCGAACGGGGTGTCGGTGCGGTCGTCGACCACGACCCGGATGCCGACGGCCTCCAGCTGGGCGCCGATCTCGCGGACCTTGGCGATGACCGCGTCGTCGCCCTTGATCGCGAGCACGACGGCCTGGACGGCGGCCAGGCGCGGGGGCACCCGCAGGCCGTTGTCGTCGCCGTGGGACATGATCAGGCCGCCGACCATGCGGGTCGAGACGCCCCAGGAGGTCTGCCAGACGTACTCGCGCTCGGCGCCCTGCAGCTGGTACGTGGTGTTGAACGCCTTGGCGAAGTTCTGGCCCAGCTCGTGGCTGGTGCCCATCTGCAGCGCCTTGCCGTCGCCCATCATGCCCTCGAGGGTGAGGGTGTTGATGGCGCCGGCGAAGCGCTCCTTGGCGGTCTTGCGGCCGAGCACGACGTCGATGCCGAGCACGTTCGTCATGAAGTCGCCGTAGACCTGGGTGTGGATCATCGAGGCGTACTCGCGGGCGTCCTCGTAGGTGGCGTGGGCGGTGTGGCCCTCCTGCCAGAGGAACTCGGTGGTGCGCAGGAAGACGCGCGGGCGGAGCTCCCAACGGACCACGTTGGCCCACTGGTTGATCAGCAGGGGCAGGTCGCGGTGGCTCTGCACCCACTTCGAGAAGTACTCGTTGATGATCGTCTCGGAGGTCGGCCGGACGACGACCGGCTCCTCCAGCTGCTTGCCGCCGCCGTGGGTGACCACCGCGAGCTCGGGGGCGAAGCCCTCGACGTGCTCGGCCTCCTTGGTCAGGTAGGACTGCGGGATGAACATCGGGAAGTAGGCGTTCTGCGCGCCGGCCTTCTTGATCCGCGCGTCCATCTCCTGCTGCATCCGCTCCCACAGGCCGTAGCCGTACGGTCGGATGACCATGGTGCCGCGCACCGGACCGTTGTCGGCCAGCTCGGCCTTGTTGATGAGGTCCTGGTACCAGCGCGGGAAGTCTTCCGCCTGAGGGGTGAGAACGGGTGCCTTAGCCATGGGGCGAATGGTACGGGGCCCGGGGCCCCGGTTTCGAATCGGTATCACCGGGCGGGGGCGCACCACCGCGACACGCGCGCACCACCCTGCACCCCTCTGGACGCCGGGCCCGACCCGCTGTTCGCTGGTGTGGGGCGGGACTTTGGGGGAGCCGTAGCAGCGCACCGAAGGACCGGATGGGAGGCCGCCATGGCTTCAGCTCGCACGACCGGCACGACCGCACGACCGACGGGCGCACGCCCGTACCACCCGCGGACCGGGGCGGCCCGCCCCGCGCGGGCGCGCGACTGGGCGGAGATCCAGGAACGCATGCTGGTGCCGCTCTACGAGGCGGTCTACGACCGGCTGGAGGTCGGCCCGGCGAGCAGCGTGCTGGGCCTGGGCTGCCGCTCGGGGCTGGCCCTGCTGCTCGCGGCCGGCCGGGGCGCCCAGGTCGCCGGGCAGGAGCCGCGGGACGAGCTGCGCGAGCTGGCCCACGACCGCCGGCTGCGGGTGTGCGCGGGGCCCCGGACATCGGCGGCCGTCGCCCGCTCGGCCCATTCGCTGGTGACGGTTTTCGAGCAGCTGCCCGGGGCCGCCGACGCCGGGCCGGTGGTCGCCGAGGCCGCCCGGCTCACCCTCCCGGGCGGGCACGTGGTGCTGGCCGCCTGGGGCCCGCCGGAGCGCTGCGAGAGCGCCCCGGTGCTGGACGTGGCCCGGCGGATGGCGGGCCGGACCACCGCGCGCGACCCGTTCGAGCTGAGCGCGCCCGGCGCGCTGGAGGACCTGCTGGCCCCGGCCGGCCTGCGTCCGGCCGGCAGCGGCCGGGTGAGCTGCCCGTTCGCCTACGCCGACCTCGACAGCGCGGTGCGCGGGCTGCTCTCCACCGGCCTGTTCGAGCCGGCCGAGGAGTTCTCCGGGGCCTCGCTGGTGGCCAAGGAGCTGGAGGAGGTGCTCCAGCCGTACCTGCGCGCGGACGGCTCGGTACGGATGGAGAACCTGTTCCGCTACCTGGTCGCCGAACGGTCGCGCTAGGCGGGACGAGGAGGGCCGAGGAGGGGCGAGGAGTCCGCAGAGGGGACAAAAACCGGGGGCGCCCGCCACCATGGCGAGCGCCCCCGGCCCCCGGCTTCACGCCCGGTCGATCGACTTCCCGTCGGCCCCGTCAGCGCCGTCGGACCCACCAGATCCGCCGGACCCGCCGGCAGGCCCGTCGGAACCCTCGGTTCCCTCGGAGCCCTCCCGCGGCACCCCCGCCGCCCGGTACGCCGCCGCCTCGTCCAGCGTCTCCGCCTCCAGCAGCGCCGCCGCCAGCGCGTCCAGTCGGTGCCGCTGCTCGGTCAGGATCCGCACCGCGTCGTCGTAGCACTCGGAGACGATCCGCCGCGCCTCCTCGTCCACCGCGTCCAGGGTGGTCGGCGCGGCGGAGAGCCCGTACGCGCCCTGCGGGTCGGAGGGCACCGCGGTGAGCCGGCCGACCCGCTCGCTCATCCCCCAGCGCCCGGCCATCCCGCGGGCGATGCTGGTGACCTGCTCCAGGTCGCTCTCCGCACCGGTGGTGATCACCCCGTAGACCACCTGCTCGGCCGCCATGCCGCCGAGCGCGCCGATGATCCGGCCGCGCAGGTACGGCTCGGTGTACGAGTAGCGGTCGTTCTCCGGGGTGGAGAGCGTGACGCCGAGCGCCCGGCCGCGCGGCACGATGGTGATCTTGCGGACCGGGTCCGCGCCGGGCTGGAGCATGCCCAGCAGCGCGTGCCCGCTCTCGTGGTACGCCGTCCGCTCGCGCTCCTCCTGCGGCATCACCAGCGGCCGCACCGCGCCGAGCTGGACCTTCTCCAGCGCGTCCGAGAGGTCCCGCTCGTTGACCGCGTCCTGCTTGCGCTTGACGGCCAGCAGCGCGGCCTCGTTGACCAGGTTGGCGAGTTCGGCGCCGGTCATCCCCGGCGTGACCTTGGCCAGCTGGTTGAGGTCGGTGTCGCCCGCCAGCGGGACGCTGCGGCTGTGGATGCGCAGGATCGCCGCGCGGCCCTCCCGGTCGGGCGGGCTGACGGTGATCCGCCGGTCGAAGCGGCCGGGGCGCAGCAGGGCCGGGTCGAGCACGTCCGCCCGGTTGGTCGCGGCGATCACGATGACGCCCTCGGAGCCGCTGAAGCCGTCCATCTCGGTGAGGATCTGGTTGAGGGTCTGCTCGCGCTCGTCGTGCCCGCCCATGCCGCCGCCGGCGCCGCGCTGGCGGCCGATGGTGTCGATCTCGTCGATGAAGATGATCGCCGGGGCGACCTTGCGGGCCTCGGCGAACAGCTCGCGGACCCGGCTGGCGCCGACGCCGACGATCATCTCGATGAACTCGGAGGCGGAGGCGGAGAAGAACGGCACGTTCGCCTCGCCGGCCACGGCCCGGGCCAGCAGGGTCTTGCCGGTTCCGGGCGGGCCGCTCAGCAGCACGCCGCGCGGCATCTTGGCGCCGAGCCTGCGGTACCGCTCGGGGTTCTTCAAGTAGTCGACGACCTCGGTGAGTTCGGCCTCGACCTCGTCGATGCCGGCCACGTCGGCGAAGGTGGTGCGCTTGCCCTCCTCGGCGGTGACCGGCTTCGGCGGGGCCTTGCGGCCGAGCGGTCCGCCGCCGAGCCCGCCGGCCATCCGGCGGGCGAGCAGCACCCAGATGAAGATCAGCAGCAGCATCGGGGCGAGCGAGATCAGCAGGTTGGTGAGGAAGCTGCGCTGCTGGACCGGCGAGGTGGCGGTGACCTCGACGCCCTGCTGCTGCAGGGTGGTCCAGAGGTTGTCGCCCGCGAAGGAGGGCCGCTGGGTGTCGAACTCGGTGTAGTCGCCCTTGCCGCCGTCCGGCTTGGGCTGGGCGCTCTTGAGGGTGCCCTCGATCGCGTCGCCCTTGGCGTAGATCTTGGTGATGTTGCCCTTGTTCAGCTGGTTGTTGAACTCGGTGTACGAGATCGTGGTGGCACCGGCGGGGCCGAAGAAGGACAGCAGCAGGTCCGAGATCAGGAACACCACGAGGGCGGTGAGGGCGAGGCCCACCCAGCCGCCGGGCATCCGGCGCTTGGGCGGCGGCGGGGGCGGGGCGCCCTCCGAACGCCAGGGCTGGTCGGGGGTCTGACGTGGCGGCACGGGTTCGGTCACCCATCGGACAATACGGACAGGTGCTCGGGCGGGCCAATCGCAACGCCGCGCCCGGACCGCCGGACGGCCGCGCCGACCCCTCCCACCAGCGACTATGCCGTCGCGCCCGGCCACTCCTCGGCGGTCAGCGCGAACCGCTCGTGGTCGCGCCAGTCCCCCTGGAGGAACAGCATCCGCGGGGTGAAGCCCTCGTGCCGGAAGCCCAGCCGCTTGGCCATCGCGATCGAGCGCTCGTTCTCCGGCTGCACGTTGATCTCCAGCCGGTGCAGCCCGAGCCCGTCGGCGGTCTGCGGGGCGAAGCAGCGGTCCACGACCAGCCGCATGCCCTCGGTCATCCGCCCGGTGCCGTTGAACGGGACGTACGAGTCGTAGCCCAGCGAGGCGTTGCAGAACCGGCCCATCACGATGTTGGCGACGTTCACCTTGCCGACCAGCCCCCCGGTCTCCCGGTCGACGATCAGGAAGGTGCGCAGCCCGGACCCCTGGCGCTTCAGCAGGTCGGGCAGCCCGTCCGGTTCGACCGGGTTCCACCGTCCGATGTGTTCGGCGGACCGCCGGACCGCTTCGGCGTACCCGGCCGTGTCCTCGGCCCTCGGGGCCCTGATCATCACTCGCATGCCCCCATCATCGGACACGCGATCGGCCCGCCGCCCGGAAACACCGGACGACGGGCCGACGGGAGCCGGTCGGAGGACTACAGCAGGTCCTTGAACTCCTTGGGCAGCTCGAAGTCGGCCGGGCCCTTGCCCGCGCCGAGGCCGAACGCGCCGCCGTCCGCCGGGCCCTGGCCGGCGCCCGGGCCGAGCGCGCGGCGCTCGGCGGCCGCGGCCTCCTCCTGGGCGCGCTTCAGCGGGTTGCCGCTCTTGCGCTTGCCCTTGGCCTGCGGGGCCTTCTTGCCGGACTTCTTGGCGCCGCCGCCCATGCCCGGGATCCCCGGCATGCCGGGCATGCCCTTGCCGGAGGCCATCGCGGACATCATCTTGCGGGCCTCGAAGAACCGCTCGACCAGGTTCTTCACCTCGCCGACCTGGACACCGGAGCCCTTGGCGATGCGGGCCCGGCGGGAGCCGTTGATCAGCTCCGGCTCGGCCCGCTCGGCCGGGGTCATCGACTTGATGATCGCGCCGACCCGGTTGACGTCCTTGTCGTCGATGTTGTTGATCTGGTCCCGGATCTGGCCCATGCCGGGCAGCATGCCGAGCAGCTTGGAGATCGAGCCCATCTTCTGGACCTGCTCCAGCTGGGACAGGAAGTCGTCCAGGGTGAACTGCTTCGGACCGCCGCGCAGCTTGGCGGCGATCTTCTCCGCCTCCTCCTGCGAGAAGGTCTGCTCGGCCTTCTCGATCAGCGAGAGGACGTCACCCATGCCGAGGATGCGCGAGGCCATCCGGTCCGGGTGGAAGGCGTCGAAGTCGTCGACCTTCTCGCCGTTGGAGGCGAACATGATCTGCCGGCCGGTGACGTGCGCGACCGACAGGGCGGCACCTCCGCGGGCGTCGCCGTCGAGCTTGGAGAGCACCACGCCGGTGAAGTCGACGCCGTCGAGGAAGGCCTGCGCGGTGGTGACCGCGTCCTGGCCGATCATCGCGTCGACGACGAACAGGACCTCGTCCGGGTTCACCGCGGCGCGGATGTCGGCGGCCTGCTGCATCAGCTCGGCGTCGATGCCCAGGCGGCCTGCGGTGTCGACGACGACGACGTCGTACTGCTTCTGCTTGGCGTACTCGATCGAGTCCTTGGCCACCTGCACCGGGTCGCCGACGCCGTTGCCGGGCTGCGGGCCGTAGAAGGCCACGCCGGCGCGCTCGGCGACCACCTGGAGCTGGTTGACCGCGTTGGGGCGCTGGAGGTCGCAGGCGACCAGCAGCGGGGTGTGCTTCTGCTTCTTCAGCCAGTGGCCGAGCTTGCCCGCCAGGGTGGTCTTACCGGCACCCTGGAGACCGGCCAGCATGATCACCGTCGGGCCGCTCTTGGCGAACCGCACCCGTCGGGTCTCGCCACCGAGGATGGAGATGAGCTCCTCGTTGACGATCTTGATGATCTGCTGCGCCGGGTTCAGCGCACCGGAGACCTCGACGCCGAGCGCCCGCTCCTTGACCTGCTTGATGAAGGCCCGGACGACCGGCAGCGCGACGTCCGCCTCCAGCAGCGCGATGCGGATCTCGCGGGCGGTGGCGTCGATGTCCGCCTCGCTCAGGCGGCCCTTGCCCCGGAGGTTCTTGAACGTCGCTGCGAGGCGATCGGAAAGGGTGTCGAACACGTCGTCGCGGGTCCTCTGCGGCATCGGAATCGGTACGGTCGTCGCCCCCCAGGGTATCCGGCCGCCCCGGGTACGGTCTCCACCCCTGCTCCCGAAGCTCCTCCACCCCCGTTCCGGGAGCTCCTCCACCCTCGCCGCCGAGGCCCGACGGCCCCCGCCGCCGGAGCCCTCCGGGGCGCGTCAGCCCAGTGCGGCCCGGACCGCCGCCGCCACCTCGCCGGCCCGCCGGGCGGTCAGCGGACGGCCCGCCCCGTCGGTCAGGTAGAACGAGTCGACGGCCTCCGCGCCCAGCGTGGAGACGTGCGCGGTGCGCACCCGTACACCCGCCCCGTCCAGCGCCCGGCCGATCCGGTGCAGCAGCCCGGGGGCGTCGTGCGCGCGGACCTCCAGCACGGTCGCGGTCGCCGAGGCCACCGCGGGCGCCACCGCGACCAGCGGCGGCGGGGTGGGGATGCCCCGGCGGCGCGGGGCCGCGGCGTCCCGCTCGGCGAGGCGGCGGGTGACGTCCAGCGAGCCGTCCAGCGCCCGGCGCAGGTCGGCCCGCAGCCGGGCCGCCTCCGGCAGCTCGCCGTACTCGGCCGCCACCCGCCAGGACAGCAGCAGCACCGGCCCGGCGCCCACCGGGTCCAGCTCGCGCAGCCCGGCCGAGCGGACGGCCAGCCGGTGCAGCGCGAGCACCCCGGCGGCGGTGCCGAGCAGCCCGGGCCGGTCCGGGACGGCCAGGTTCAGCTCGACGCCCATCGGCTCGGCGCCCGGCTCCGCCCCCTCGGAGCGGGCCCGCAGCGACAGCGCCGGCTGCCCGGTCCGGGCGGCCTCGACCGCGAGCCGCTCCTGCTCGGCGGTCGGCGCGCCCTCCGCCGGCGGGGTGCCCGCCCCGGCCAGCCGGTCCGCCGCCCGGGCCACCAGGCCCTCCACCAGCGAGGCCCGCCAGCCGCTCCACGCGGCCGGGCCGGTGGCCAGCGCGTCCGCCTCGGTGAGCGCGTGCAGCAGCTCCAGCTCGGGCAGGGTGGCGACCACCTTGGTGACCGCCTCGACGGTGGCCGGGTCGTCCGGATCGCGCCGGGTCGCGGTGTCCACCAGCATCAGGTGGTGGCGGACCAGCACCGCCAGGGTCTCGGTGTCCTCGGGGCCGAAGCCCATCCGGGCGCCGAGGTCGCGGACGATCACCTCGCCGGCCTCGCTGTGGTCCCCCGGCCAGCCCTTGCCGATGTCGTGCAGCAGCGCGGCGACCAGCAGCAGGTCCGGGCGGGCCACCCGGCGGGTCATCGCGGCGGCCCGCACCGCCGTCTCCACCAGGTGCCGGTCCACCGTCCAGCGGTGCACCGCGTTGCGCTGCGGACGGCAGCGCACCCGCTCCCAGTCCGGGATCAGCCGGCGGACCAGCCCCTCCGCCTCCAGCGCCTCCCACACCGGGACGGCCGACTCCCCCGCGCCCAGCAGGGTGACCAGCTGCTCGCGCGCCTCGTCCGGCCAGGGCACCGGCAGCGGGCGGCACTCGGCGGCCAGCCGGCGCACCGTGGCGTACGAGACGGTCAGCCCGTTCTGCGCGGCGGCGGCCGCGGCGCGCAGCGGCAGCACCGGGTCGGCGGCCGGGCGGGCGCCCTGGGCGAGCACGGCCTCGCCGTCCTGCTCGACCACGCCCTCGGCGAGCGGCCGCCGCTCGACCGCGCCCCGGGCCACCGCGCCGGCGCCGCGTCCGGTGCCGGCGAACGGGATGCCCAGCCGGCGCACCCGCCGGCCGCGGCCGCCGCAGGCCGCGAGCACCCGGTCCACCGCCCGCCAGGTGACGTCGCCCGCGTACGCGACGGTGCGGGCGGCCTCGTAGACCCGGCGCAGCAGGGTGTCGGCGTCCAGCACCCCGAGCCGCTCGGCGACCTGGTCCTGGTCCTGGAGGCCGAGCCGGTCGGTGGCCCGGCCGGTGACCAGGTGCAGGGCGTCCCGCACATCGGCCAGCCACCGCGCGGCGTCGTCCAGGCCGTCCCGGGGCGCGTCGGCCAGCCAGCTGGCGGCGATCGCGTCCAGCGCGACGACATCGCGCAGGCCGCCGCGGGCCTCCTTGAGGTCGGGCTCCAGCAGGAAGGACAGCTCACCGTGTCGTTCGGCCCGCTCGCGGCCCAGCTCGCGCAGCTCGGGCAGGCGCGCGGGGGCGCTCGCGCGCCAGTCGGTGAGCACCGCGGCGCGCAGCGCGTCGGTGAGCGCCCGGTCCCCGGCGAGGTGCCGAGCGTCCAGCAGGCCGAGCTGGGCCTTGAGGTCGGCGGCGGCGACCGCGCGGGCCTCCGCGACGGTGCGCACCGCGTGGTCGAGCCTGGCGCCCGAGTCCCAGACCGGGTACCAGATCCGCTCGGGCAGCTCCCCGGCGACCGGACCGTCGTGCAGCAGCAGGACGTCCAGGTCGCTGCGCGGGGACAGCTCGCCCCGCCCGTAGCCGCCGACCGCGACCAGCGCGACGCCGGGCGGGGCGCCGGCGGCCGCGAGCAGCCCGGCCAGCCAGTCGTCGGTGAGCCGGGCGAGCGCCCGGCGGCGGGGGCGGCCGCCCGGGCCGGGGGCGGCGAGCAGCGCGGCCCGGGCGGCGGCGGCACAGCCGACGGGGTCGGAGGGGTCGACGGGGTCGGAGGGGCTGGTCTCGGAGGTCATGCGCGTGGGTCCCGTCCGTCGTGCTGGTTGAACCGTCCTGCTGGTGAACCGTCCTGCCCTCGGGTCGACCGTTCGGCCGTTCGGCCGCTCCGGAGAGGCCGGTACGGAAGCGCCGGTACGCCGCCGGGCGGACCCGCACCCTCCCGGGTGAACGGGCCCGCCGTCCGGCGCGGGGCGACCGGGCCGCGGGGCGACCGGCCGCCGGGCTACAGGGCGTCCGGGCCGCGCTCGCCGGTGCGGACCCGTACGGCGGTGTCGACCGGCACGCTCCACACCTTGCCGTCGCCGATCTTCCCGGTCCGGGCGGCCTTCACCAGGACGTCGATCAGGTCCTCGGCGTCCTCGTCCTCGACCAGGACCTCGATCCTGACCTTCGGTACCAGGTCCACGGTGTACTCGGCCCCCCGGTACACCTCGGTGTGGCCGCGCTGGCGGCCGTAGCCGCTGGCCT
Organism: Kitasatospora sp. NPDC058184; assembly: GCF_042883725.1. Lineage (NCBI taxonomy): Bacteria > Bacillati > Actinomycetota > Actinomycetes > Kitasatosporales > Streptomycetaceae > Kitasatospora > Kitasatospora sp. NPDC058184. The sequence continues at coordinate 45,472 of NZ_JBHVVE010000030.1, read as the reverse complement.
CGGTGACGGTGAGGCCGTGCACCCCGAAGGCCTGGAGGGCGGACTTCACCTCGTCCAGTCGGTACGGCTTGATCACGGCGGTGATGAGCTTCATCGGGCGTCGACCTCGGTCCTCTTCTCGGCGGGCTGCGCGGCGGGCTGGGCGGCACCGGGTTCCGCGACGCCGGTCCGTTCGGTGGACCGTTCGCCGGTCCGTTCGGTGGACCGTCCGGCGGACCGCTCGGCGGCGGACGTCGCGGCAGCGGCGGCCAGGCCCGGCAGGGCCCGGGCCAGCCCCGCCCCCACGGCGGTGAAATCGTAGGCGGACTCGGCGTGTTCGGCCTGGTCGATGCCGGCCGTCTCGACCTCGCCGGAGACCCGGAAGCCGACCAGCCGGTCGACCGCCTTGGCCAGCAGCCAGGACAGCACGAAGGAGTACGCCGCGACCACCGCCACGCCCATCGCCTGCTTGCCCAGCTGGCCGATCCCGCCCCCGTAGAACAGGCCCTTGACGCCCTGGCCGACCCCGCCGGTGGCGAACAGGCCGACCAGCAGCGAGCCCACCGCCCCGCCGACCGCGTGCACGCCCACCACGTCGAGCGAGTCGTCGAAGCCCCAGCGGTACTTGAGCGAGACGGCGGCGCAGCAGACCGCGCCCGCGACCAGTCCGATCGCCACCGCGCCGAGCGGGCTGACCGAGCCGCAGGCCGGGGTGATCGCGACCAGTCCGGCCACCGCGCCGGAGGCGGCGCCCAGCGTGGTGAAGGCGCCGTGCCTGAACCGCTCGTAGACCAGCCAGCCGACCAGCGCCGCGCCGGTGGCGACCTGGGTGTTCACCATGGCCATCGCGGCGACGCCGTTGGCGGCCAGCGCCGAGCCCGCGTTGAAGCCGAACCAGCCGAACCAGAGCAGCCCGGAGCCGAGCATCACCAGCGGCAGGCTGTGCGGGCGCATCGGGTCCTTCTTGAAGCCGATCCGCTTGCCCAGCACCAGGCAGAGCGCGAGGCCGGCGACGCCCGCGTTGATGTGCACGGCCGTCCCGCCGGCGAAGTCGATCACGCCGTTGCGGTCGCCCAGCCAGCCGCCGTGGCCGCCGTCGAAGAAGAACACCCAGTGCGCGACCGGGAAGTAGACGACCGTCACCCAGAGCGCGATGAACAGGCCCCAGGCGGCGAATCTGGCCCGGTCCGCGACGGCGCCGCTGATCAGCGCCGGGGTGATGACCGCGAACATCAGCTGGAACAGCGCGAAGGCGGTGACCGGGATGGAGCCGGTCAGCTCGTCGAGGCCGAGGCCGCGCATCCCGAGGTGGTCCAGGTTGCCGATCAGGCCGGCGAAGGAGTCGGACCCGAAGCTGAGCGAGTAGCCGTAGAGGACCCACAGCACGCTGACGATGCCGAGCGAGAGGAAGCTCATCGCCAGCATGTTCAGCGTGCTCTTGGCCCTGACCATGCCCCCGTAGAAGAAGGCGAGCCCTGGGGTCATCAGCATGACCAGGGCCGCACTGATGAGTACGAAGGCGGTGTCGCCCGCGCTGAAGCCGTCCGGCATCGGCGTCTCCTCTGCGTCCAGGCCGATCCGCACCCGGGGACCCGTCCCGTGGTGCCACCCGGGGTGTCGGCGTTGAGGAGGAGCGTGCCGAAGGCTGGTTTCGGCCGGTGCGGCCGGTTGTTTCACCGCGGTGACGCGTGCGACGCGCGGGTTACGGCTGCGTGAACCGCGGCCGCCGCGGCCCGGCCGGGCCGGACCATCGGCTGCCGGACATGCCACCGACCGTGACGGCGGCGGCCGCCACGGTCGGTGGAGCTTTTCCTTCGGACGGCCCTGGCGGGCCTCCGGTCAGACCACCGAGACGAACTCCGGGATGTCCTGGACCACCCGCTCCTTGAGCCGGCTCACCGCGTCCACGCCCTTGAACCTGGCCGACGCGGCCTCCGTGGTCTTGCGGACCCGGGAGTTCAGCCGCTCCGAGCGCACCTTGGTGGCGATGTCCACCGCCTGCTCGGCCATCACCACCGCCTGCTCGGCCTCCTTCTGCAGCAGGTGGACGCTGGCCATGCCGATCAGGTTGAAGGCGTACGAGCGCACGTGGTCGGCGTCCTGGCGGAACAGGTCGACCGCGGTCTCCATCACCGGCGCGGACAGCGAGGCGTACAGCTCGGCGTTGTCCGAGTGGTACGCGAGGTCGCGGAAGGAGTGGGCGTTCTCGGCGTTCAGCTCGGCGGGCGAGAAGAACTTCAGCCAGTCCGGGTCCTGGTCCCCGTCCCGGATGTCGGTGAAGGTGTCCTCGGCCAGCCGGATCGCCCGGGCGCAGCGGTTGACCTCGCCGATGGTGGCGTAGGCGCGCGCCTCCATCGCGTACAGCAGGGACTGCTGGCGCGGGGTGGCGGCGTCGCGGCTGCCGTACTGGGCCAGGTGGATGAGTTCCAGGGCGTCCTCGCCCCGGTTGAGGTGGATCATCTGGCGGCTCATGTCGGTGAGGATCAGCGCGCCGAACGGGCGGTCGCCGGCCTCCTTGGCCGCGTGCAGGGCGAGCACGTAGTACTTCTGCGCGCTCGGGTGCATCCCGACGTCGTACGACATCCACCCGGCCAGGTGGGCGAGTTCGGCGGTGAGCCGGAACAGCCGCTTGGTGGTGTCCTCGCTGTACGTCTCCTGGAGCAGGTCGGTGACCTCGTGCAGCTGGCCGACGACGGCCTTGCGGCGCAGCCCGCCGCCGTTCTGGGCGTCCCACTGCCGGAACATGACCGTGGTCTGCTCCAGCAGTTCGAGCTCGGGTTCGGAGAGCCGGCCGGTGAAGGCCTCGCCGCCGTTGGCCGCGGTGAGGATCGGGGTGGGGACGCCGCTCGGGCCGGGGGCGAGCCAGCGCTGCATCGGCTCGATCAGCGCGGCGCCCGCGGTCAGCGCCAGTGAGGTGCCGAGGAAGCCCCGGCGGTTGAGCATGAGGTCGCTGCGGGAGTAGTCGCTGATCAGCTGGACGGTCTGCTGGCCGCTCCACGGCAGGTCGACGCCGCCGCCCACGGTGGAGACCGGGATCGCGGCGCGCAGGCCGAGGTCCTCGATGGAGACCACCGAGCCGAACCGCTCGGAGAAGAGTTCCGACATGATCTTGGGGATCGGCTCGCGGGGCTGCTCGCCGTCGAGCCAGCGGCGCACCCGGGAGGTGTCGGTGGACACGTGGTGGGCGCCGATCTGCCGGGCCTTGCGGTTGACCTGGCGGGCCAACTCGCCCTTGGACCAGCCACTGCGGGCGAACCACGTGGTCAGCTTCTCATTCGGTTGCTTCTCTGCCATGGGTAACGTCCCCATCCCGCCCGGCCCCTACCGGGGCCCCCGATCGTGACCGCCCGACGGTTGCGGGCTCTTGCCAGACGTGCCGTGCCTGAGGTGCCGCGGCGCCGCCGTACCGCAGCGCCCTCGCACTGGTGTGCCATCGTTGCGGACGATCCGTCAGATTCCCAACTCCCGTTGCCCGACGGCCCGGGACAGACTCCTCGACGACATCCGCACGCTGAACGTAATGCCCCGCGAGGGGCCCATGGGAGCGCCCCTGGCGAAACGCCACCTTTCGCCACCCCCAGGAGTGAACCGAAGCCCGGGGGCACACGCTTCACTTAGGGAGTCCCGACGGCCCGGCATATGCGGGCCGCCAAGTCCCCCGGCCCATCCCGGAGGACCCGGCGGAACCCGCAACCCACCGCAGCCACAAGCGAGTTCACCGTCCACTCGGGACGGCGACAGCCCCACGAACACGACGATCCGGCATCGGCGCCGCCCCCACAAGGCGGCGCCCGAGGCGCACCGCCGGAACGGGCGCACACCACGCGCTGCGCGCCGCCACCGCACTACGCACCACACGGCTGACAATCGACACACAGTCACCGTCCCGTAACCATCGGCAACAAGAACCTGTTGGGGGAGGCATGGACAACCTGTTCGGCGAACTTCGACTGGGGCACCTGCGGCTGGCACCGCTGGGCGCGCGCCGCCGCACCAAGGTCACCGCGTCCCAGGCCGCCGCGGAGTACACCGGCCGCTGGGGCTGGGCGGTCGTCACCGGCGATCCGGAGACCGGCACCCCGGTCGCCGGCGCCACCGCCCCGCCCCGCTGTCCCTGCGGCTCCCCCCGCTGCGCCGCACCCGGTCTGCACCCCGTGCGGGGCGGCGGCCGGGCCCGCGCCGCCCGCACCGAGGGCGCGGTGCTGTTCCCCACCGGCCGCGCCTTCGACGTCCTGGACGTCCCCGAGCAGGCCGGCCTCCAGGCCCTGGTCCGGCTGGAGCGGATGGGCACCCAGGTGGGCCCGGTGCTCGCGCCCCCCACCGGCCGGCTCCAGTTCCTGGTCGCCGCCGGCACCGCCCGGCGCCTGCCCGACCTGCTGTACCGGATGGGCTGGGACGACGCCGCGCTCGACCTGGTCTGCCACGGCGAGGGCGGCCACGTCGCCGCCCCGCCCACCGTCCTCGGCGGCCTCGGCCCGGTCCGCTGGCTGCGCCGCCCCACCCGCGACAACGCGGGCTGCCCGCCGGAGGCCCGGCTGCTGCTCGGCACCCTCGCCTACGCCTGCCACCGCGGCCGCGAGCGCACCGCCGAGCCGGCCTGGATGGCCTCCTGACCGCCCCGCCCCGGCACGCGGAAGGGCCCGCCCCCTGGAGGGGGCGGGCCCTTCGTGCGCTTCCCTGATCGAACGCCTCGCGGAGGCTGTCAGTCGCCGATCAGCGCGTCCACGAACGCCCCCGGCTCGAACGGGGCCAGGTCGTCCGCGCCCTCGCCCAGGCCGATCAGCTTGACCGGCACGCCCAGCTCGCGCTGGACCGCGACCACGATGCCGCCCTTGGCGGTGCCGTCCAGCTTGGTCAGCACGATGCCGGTGATGTCGACCACCTCGGCGAACACCCGGGCCTGGATCAGGCCGTTCTGGCCGGTGGTGGCGTCCAGCACCAGCAGCACCTCGTCCACCGGGCCGTGCTTCTCGACGACCCGCTTGACCTTGCCCAGCTCGTCCATCAGGCCGGTCTTGGTGTGCAGGCGGCCGGCGGTGTCGATCAGCACGGTGTCCGCGCCCTCGGCGATGCCCTCCTTGACCGCGTCGAAGGCGATCGAGGCCGGGTCCCCGCCCTCCGGGCCGCGGACGGTGCGCGCGCCCACCCGCTCGCCCCAGGTCTGGAGCTGGTCGGCGGCGGCGGCGCGGAAGGTGTCGGCGGCGCCGAGCACCACCGTACGGCCGTCGGCGACCAGGACGCGGGCCAGCTTGCCGGTCGTGGTGGTCTTGCCGACGCCGTTGACGCCGACCACCAGGACCACCGCCGGGCCCTCCTCGTGCTTGGTGGAGCGCACGGCACGGTCGGAGTCCTTGCCGACCAGCTCGACCAGCTCCTCGCGCAGCAGCGCGCGCAGCTCGTCGGGGGTGCGGGTGCCGAGCACCTTCACCCGGGTGCGCAGCCGCTCGACCAGCTCCTGGGTGGGGGCGACGCCGACGTCCGCGGTGAGCAGCGTCTCCTCGATCTCCTCCCAGGTGTCCTCGTCCAGGTGCTCGCGGGAGAGCAGCGAGAGCAGGCCCTTGCCGAGCGAGTTCTGCGAGCGGGAGAGCCGCGAGCGCAGTCGGACCAGCCGGCCGGCGGTGGGCTCGGGGACCTCGATGGCCGGGGCCGCCTCAGCGGTCTCGACGACCTCGGCCTCGGTGGCCTCGGCCTCGGCGGGCGCCTCGGCCTCCGGGAGTTGCACCTCCTCGACGGTGCGGCGGGGCGCCTCGGTCGGCGGCGCGGCCTCCTCGCCGACCTGGGGCTCCTGCGGGGTGGGCTTCGGCGCCGTGATGACCGGCGCCTGCGACTTCGGGGGCAGCTGCTGGCGTCGTCTGCCGGAAACGACGAGGCCGGCGATCGCGCCGATGGCGACCACGGCGATGACTACGGCAAGGATCACGTATTCCATATCCGCTCCAGTATCCGCGACCGGAGCCCGGATGGACCGCAGCCGCCCTACACCGATGCGGTGCGTACGGCCCGCGGCCGGCGCTCCCGGTGCTCCTCGCGCAGCCGCTGGCTGATCACCTGCGAGATGCCGTCGCCCTTCATGGTCACGCCGTAGAGGGCGTCGGCCGACTCCATGGTGAGCTTCTGGTGGGTGATCACGATCAGCTGGGAGCTCTCCCGCAGCTCCTCCATGATCCCGATCAGCCGGCGCAGGTTGGTCTCGTCCAGCGCCGCCTCCACCTCGTCCATCACGTAGAACGGGCTGGGCCGGGCCTTGAAGATCGCGACCAGCAGCGCCACCGCGGTCAGCGAGCGCTCGCCGCCGGACAGCAGCGACAGCCGCTTGACCTTCTTGCCCGGCGGCCGGGCCTCGACCTCGACCCCGGTGGCGAGCATGTTCTCCGGGTCGGTCAGCACCAGCCGGCCCTCCCCGCCCGGGAAGAGCCGGGCGAAGACGCCCTCGAACTGGGCGGCGGTGTCGTGGTACGCCGAGGTGAACAGCTGCTCGACCCGCTGGTCCACCTCCCGGACGATGTCCAGCAGGTCGCGCCGGCTGCGCTTGAGGTCGTCCAGCTGCTCGCCGAGGAACCGGTGGCGCTCCTCCAGCGCGGCGAACTCCTCCAGCGCCAGCGGGTTGACCTTGCCGAGCTGCTGGTACGCCTTCTCGGCCGCCCGCAGCCGCTTCTCCTGCTCGGCCCGGACGTACGGGTACGGCTCACCCGGTTCCGTCCCCTCCTCGGGCGCGGACGGCGGGACGGGCTGGTCCGGCCCGTACGAGGCGAGCAGCTCGCCGCCGTCGATGCCGAACTCCTCCAGCGCGCGGGCCTCCAGCTGCTCGATCCGCAGCCGCTTCTCGGCCCGCAGCACCTCGTCCCGGTGCCCGGCGTCGACCAGCTTGTCCAGCTCCTCCTTGAGCCCGCGGCCGTGCTCCCGGTGCGCGCGCAGCTCGTGCTCGCGCTCGGCCCGCGCCTGTTCGACGGCCGCCCGCCCGGCGTCCGCGCGGGCCAGCGACACCTCCAGGCAGGCCAGCAGCTGCCGGGCGCCCGCCGCGACGGCGTTCGCCACCGAGGCGTCGTGCTCGGCGCGCCGGCGGCGCTCGGCGGCCCGGGCGCGCGCCTCGCGCTCGGCGCGGGCGGCCCGGTCCAGCTGGTCGGCCCGGCCGGCCAGGGCGCGGACCCGCTCCTCGTGGGTGCGCACCGCGAGCCGGGCCTCCAGCTCGGCCTGCCGGGCGTCGCTCGCGGCCCCGGCCAGCCGCTGCTGTTCGGCGGCGTCCGGCTCGTCCTCCCCGGCCCGGGCCGACTCCTCGGCGGCGGCCAGGCGCCGCGCCAGCTCCTCGGCGCCGTCGAGCAGTTCGGCCAGCCCCTGCTCGGCGCGCGCGGCGGCGTCCGACAGCCGACCGGCCTCGCCCGCGGCGGCGCGGGCCTGCCCGCCGAGCCGGCCGAGCGCCCCGGCGACCTGGGCCCGCTCCTTCTCCTCCTGCCGTCTCCGCTCGGCGAGTTGCTCCACCTCGGCGGCCGACTCCCGTCGCTGCTCGGCGAGTCGGGCCAGCCGCTCGGCCGATTCGGCGCAGCGGACGGTGAGTTCGCCGATCGCCCGGGCCGCCTCGTCCACCGCGGCCCGGGTCTCCAGCAGGCTCGGCGCGCCGCCGGAGCCGCCCTGGGCGAAGCCGGCGCCGAGCCGGTCCCCGTCGACGGTGACGGCGCACAGCGCGGGGTGCCCGGCGACCAGCCGCAGCGCCCGGTCGAGGTCCGCGACCACCGCCACCCCGGCCAGCAGCCGCCGGACCGCGCCGAGCAACTCGGCCGGGCCGTCGACCAGTTCGGCCGCCCAGCGGGCCCCGTCCGGCAGCTCCCCCGCCGGCTCGGCCGCCTCGGCGGAGCCGGCGGTACCGGCGATCAGCAGCGCGGCCCGGCCGGCGTCCTCGGCCCGCAGCAGCCGCAGCGCCCCGGCGGCGGTGGACGGCGAGTCGACGGCCACCGCGTCGGCCGCCGCACCGAGCGCGGCGGCGAGCGGCACCTCGTACCCCGGCTCGATCCGCAGCAGCGCAGCCGCCGGGCCGAGCAGCCCGCCCAGCCGCTCCCCCGCGTCCAGCAGCGCGCCGGTGCCGTCCTTGCGGCGCAGCCCGAGGGAGAGCGCCTCGTGCCGCGCGGTCAGCCCGGCCCGCTCGCGCTCGGCGGCGGCGGACGCCTCCCGGGCCGCGGCCAGCTCCCCTTCCACCGCGGCGAGGTGCTCGCGCGCCCGCCGGTACCGGGCCTCGGCCTGCTCGTCCTCCCCGGCCAGGCCGTCCACCTGCCGCTGGAGTTCGTCCAGCTCGCCCCGGGCGGCCTCGGCGCGCAGCAGCGCCTCGTCCCTGGCCTCGGCCAGCCGGCCGATCTCGGCCTGCGCGGCGGCGGCCCTGGACCGGGCGGCGGCGGCCTGCCCCTGCAGCCTGGCCAGGCCCTCCCGGCGGTCGGCGATGGCCCGGGCGGCGTCCCGCAGCCGGCGCTCCTCGGCGGCCAGCTCCCACTCCAGTCCGTCCCTGCGCTCGACCGCCTCGGCCAGCGCGTACCGCGCCTCCTCCAGGGCCTCGGTCAGCGCGGCCTCCTCCTCGCGGACCCGCGCGGCCTCCCGTTCCGTGTCCTCCGGGTCGCGCCCGCGCCGCTCCTCGCCCCGGCCCCCGGCGGCGGCGTGCCGGGCGCGGGCCTCGGCCAGCCCGACGGTGCCGCGGGTGCGCTCGGCGAGCGCGGAGAGCCGGTACCAGGTCTGCCGGGCGGTCTCCAGTCCGGGGCCGAGCTGCTCGACCTGCGCCTCCAGGACGCGTTCGCGCTGCACCGCCCGGGCCAGCTCCTGCTCGACGGTGGTGCGGCGCAGCCGCAGCGCCAGTTCGTCCGCGACCTCGGCCTCGACGGCCCGGCGGAGCGCGCACAGGTCGTCGGCGAGCAGCCGCAGCCGGGCGTCGCGCAGGTCGGCCTGGATGCCGGCGGCCCGGCGGGCGATCCGGGCCTGCCGGCCGAGCGGTCCGAGCTGGCGGCGCAGTTCGGCCACCAGGTCCTGGACCCGGTTGAGGTTGGCCTGCATCGCGTCCAGCTTCCGCAGCGCCTTCTCCTTGCGCTTGCGGTGCTTGAGGACGCCGGCCGCCTCCTCGATGAAGGCGCGCCGGCCCATCGGGTCGGCGTGCAGCACGGAGTCCAGCTGGCCCTGCCCGACGATGACGTGCATCTCGCGGCCGATGCCGGAGTCGGAGAGCAGCTCCTGGATGTCCAGCAGGCGGCAGGTCTCACCGTTGAGGGCGTACTCGCTGCCGCCGTTGCGGAACATGGTCCGGGTGATGGTCACCTCGGAGTAGTCGATCGGCAGGGCGCCGTCGGTGTTGTCGATGGTGAGGCTGACCTCGGCCCGGCCGAGCGGGGCGCGCCCGCTGGTCCCGGCGAAGATGACGTCCTCCATCTTGCCGCCGCGCAGCGACTTGGCGCCCTGCTCGCCCATCACCCAGGACAGCGCGTCGACCACGTTCGACTTGCCGGAGCCGTTCGGGCCGACGACGCAGGTGATGCCGGGCTCGAAGCGCAGGGTGGTGCTGGAGGCGAAGGACTTGAACCCGCGCAGCGTCAGACTCTTCAGGTGCACGCGGCCGGTCCCCTCTATCGCTCAGACGGGAACCGACTGTATCCGGAGCCGGACACGACGAAGGGACGCCACATCAGGGCGTCCCTTGCAAGCTGCGTCCCTTTCGGGGCGGCTCGGTGCGCAACGGCGTCGATCTGCGAGGACCGGGCGGGACTCAGGTGAGAGCCGGCTCCCGCTGATCCAGATCGATGCTGTTGAGCAGCGAGTGCTCGTCAGCGACAGCGGTGAGAGCGTCGTTCTCAGCCTGCATCCGAAGGAGCTCCGCTTCAAGGTCCTGGACGCGCTGCTGAAGCCGTCGCATCTCGGAGAGCATTCGCGGGTCGGGGCCGCCGACGTACCCGAGAAGCGCCTTTGCCATGATGAATGGTCCTCCACGCTGAGTGACCGAACCGGAACGGTACAGGTCTAGGGGGAAGGGGGACGCACGCGCGGCGCGTCACCGGAAGTGCTGGCTGGGCACTGCGGCACAACCACCGTGAGCTGGGCTCACGGGGGCATGCGCCTACCGGGAGAACGCGGTCGTGTGCGCGGGCTTCCAGCGTCTCACCAAAGACGGAAAGGGTCAACACGATCACCGCACGCTACCGCGCCCCTGTCACCTGCCCGGCGGTGTCATCACGCCTGGGGGGCTTCGGGACGGGTCCACCGCGTGCTCGTGGATCATCGTTCGATGCGGAGTCAACCACGAGTCTGCCCGGATGGCAACCTCGTGACACCGCCGGTTCCGGATCTTTTCCCGGGAGCCCGCGCGGAGCACCGCCGGCGGCCCGGCCCGGCGCGGCTCAGCGGATCTCGAAACCCTCGTAGCCAGGGCCGACGGCCGTCCAGATCTCGGTGACCCCGCTGACGTTCCCCGGGGTCCCCGGGCCGCGCAGCCGGGCCAGCAGCTGCTCGCAGTCGGCCGCGAGCCCCTCGGCCACCACCTGCACCCGGCCGTCGCCGAGGTTGCTGGCGTAGCCGCTCAGTCCGATCTCCAGCGCCCGTGCCCTGGTCCACCAGCGGAACCCGACCTGCTGGACCTTCCCCCGGACCCAGGCGGTCACCCGGACCGGTTCCTCACTGTGGGCGTCGCGACCGTGCATGCCCCGACCCTAGCCGTCCGCGCTCCCGGTCACAGCTCGGCCCCGGCCCGCCTCCGCGGACGACGCCCCCGCGCGAACGGGAGCGGCCCCGCCGGAGAACCGGCGGGGCCGCGGGAGCGTGCGGTCGGTCGAGCGGGTTACCAGTCCCCGCCGCCGAAGTCGCCGCCGCCACCACCGAAATCGCCACCGCCGCCGAACCCGCCGAAGTCGCCGCCGTTGAAGTCGCCGCCGGTGAAGTCACCGCCCTCGTGCTGGTCCTGGTAGCCGTGGCCACCGTCCATCATCGGCGCGGCCGCGTAGGCCGGGGAGCTCATCATCGAGCCGAGCATGGTGCCGACCAGCAGGCCCGGCAGCAGGCCGCCGCCACCGAAGCCGCCGAAGTAGCCGCCCGCCCAGGGCGCGTACGCCGGGCCGGCGTTCCAGTACGGCTGCGGGCCGTGCTCGGTGTCGACCGTGCGGATCGCCGGGTCGAGACCGGCCGCGAGCCGGTCCGCGTCGGCCTGGCAGACCGGGACGGTGCGCGCGGCGCCGCCGGCCGGAGTCCAGTCGACGTCCTTGACGGACGGGCCGTGCCGCGGGTCCATGAAGCACGGGGGACGGCGCTCGGGCAGCGGCTTCTTCTCCCGCCGGGCGGCCAGGGTGGCCAGCGAGAAGCGGCCGTCCTCGATCGCCTCGGTGACCTGCTTGACGTCCTCGGGCTTCTTCGCCTCGTCCATCAGCCGCTTGGACTTCTCGTACGAGTCCAGGGCGTGGCTGTAGTCGGTGCGCTGGGCGTCGTCCGCGTCGGCCGCGGCCGGGCTGAAGTCGAGCCGCTCCAGCTCCACGCCGAAGGCTGTGATGTCCTCGTCCACCACCCGGCGCAGCTGCTCCAGCTCGGCCCGGGCCTGCGCCTCCTTGCGCTGCTTGGCGCGGCGGAACAGGAGGAAGACGCCGGCGCCGGCCAGCGCGACCAGCACCACCGGGATGACCACCCAGGCGATCGAGGTGCTGTGGTTGACCCCGGTGCCCTTGGTCTGCGGGGCGGCCTGGTCGACGAAGTCGTTCAGGGTGGCGTCGATGTCGCCGCTGTGGGAGCGGAAGGCCGCGCCGGAGATCCGCTCCGGGACGCCGGCGGCGAGCGCGCCGCGGTCGGCGCGGGCGGTGAACTGGTCACCGCGCCAGACCGCGTAGACGCCGTCGACGCCGACCGTGGTGCGGAGGTCCTTGAAGACCGTCGCCTTGGCGAAGGCCGGCGAGTCGGGGACGACCGCGACGAAGATCGGCTTGTCGGCCTTGTCGATCTTCTTGGTCAGGGCGTCGGCCTGGGCCTGGCTGAAGCGGCTGGTCATGGCCGGGTCGACGTAGACCTGGCCCTTCTTCAGGGCGGCGGTGGCGTCGCTCAGGCCGCCGGCCGCCGAGGCCGCGGGTGCCAGCAGGAGCAGCAGCCCGAGCAGCGCCGCCACCAGGGCTAGCGGCCCGGCGCCCCGGGAACGTCGTGCAAGGGTTCTCATGCCCCCGACGCTACCGTGACCGGCCCCTGAGCACGCCATACCCTTCGCATACTGGTACTGACAAGACTCCCCGCCGACCGCCGGGGCCGCCCCCTCCTCGGGGATGATGTTTCCCCCGGTGACCCCTGAGTCGGGGCCCGCGCGGGAACCGCGGGAGGCCGCCGAACGTACGTCCCGGCAGGCCCGGCCCCGCTCCGGGGCACTCCGGGGGGCGTGCCGACCGTACCGTGCGGGCGGGCATAGTGGTCCCGGACCACCGGTCCCATTGCCCTTTCTTTACCCTGACCCTTCTCGACCCACCTCCCGATCGGAGTTCTCGGTGATCATCGGCCTCGTCACCGCCGTGGCGGCATCCGCCTGCTACGGCACCGGCTCGGTCCTCCAGGCTGTCGGATCCCGCCGCTCCGCCCGGGAGGAGGCGGCCAAGGGCGCCACCAGCTCGACCACCGAGCACGGCGGCCCGAGCCTGTCCTCGACCGCGAAGGCCGCCGTCACCTGGGAGTTCATCCTCGGCACGGTGCTCGACCTGATCGGCTTCGGGCTCGGCGCGCTGGCCGCCCGGCTGCTGCCGCTGTTCCTCTCCCAGACCATCATCAGCGCCAACCTGGTGATCACCGCGGTGCTCAGCATCAAGCTGCTGGGCATCCGGCTCAAGCAGCTGGAGTGGGCCTCGATCGCCGTGCTCTGCTCGGCGCTGGTGCTGCTGGCCGTCTCGGCCGGGCCGGAGGGCGGCCACCACACCGCGATGGCCTTCCACTGGTGGCTGCTGATCGTCACCACCGTGCTGCTGGTCGGCGGCAGCCTGCTGGTGCGGCGGATGGGCGCCAACGGCGCGATCGTCGCCGGTCTGCTCTCCGGCCTCGGCTTCGGCGCCCTGGGCGTCGGGGTGCGCATCCTCAACGGCATCGAGCCGTTCGCGCTCGGCGAGCTGCTCTCCGACCCGGCGCTGTACGCGGTCCTGGTCGGCGGCATCGGCGGCATGTACATCCACACCGTGGCGCTCCAGATCGGCTCGGTGAACGGCGCGACCGCCGCGCTGGTGGTCGGCGAGACGGTGCTGCCCGGCGCGGTCGGCGTGCTCTGGCTCGGCGACTCCTCCAAGGCCGGCCTGGGCTGGCTCGGCGTGATCGGCTTCCTGCTGGCGGTGGTCGCCGCGGTCGGGGTCGCCTACTTCGGCCAGGACACCCACGGCACGCCCGGGGAACCGGCCGCCGACGAACCCGAACTCGCCCGGAAGTAGCCCGCCTCAGCCCTCGCTGCGGGCGCGCGGCACGCGCTGGCAGCGAGGGCAGAAGTAGCTGGAGCGGTTCATCCAGGCCGCCCGCCGGATCGGGGTGCCGCAGCGGCGGCAGGGCTCCTGCTCGCGGCCGTAGGCGTCGAGGTCCCGGGAGAAGTAGCCGCTCTCGCCGTTCACGTTGACGTAGAGGCTGTCGAAGCTGGTGCCGCCGACGGCGAGCGCCGCGCTCATCACGTCCCGGGCGTTGGCCAGCAGCAGCAGGGCCTGCGGGCGGGTGAGCGTCGCGGTCGGGCGGTCGTAGTGCAGCCTGGAGCGCCACAGCGCCTCGTCGGCGTAGATGTTGCCGACGCCGCTGATCAGGGTCTGGTCGAGCAGGGCGCGCTTGACGGTGGTCCGCTTGGCGCGCAGCGCGGCCACGAAGGCGGCGTCGTCGAAGCGCGGGTCGAGCGGGTCGCGGGCGATGTGCGCGATCGAGACCGGGGTGCCCTCCGGGTCCCCGTCCTCGGCCTCCTCGACCGCCAGGCCGCCGAAGGTCCGCTGGTCGACGAAGCGCAGTTCGCGCCCGCCGTCGGCGAAGCGCAGCCGGACCCGCAGGTGGGTCTCGTCGGGTACGGACGGGTCCTGGACGAGGAGTTGGCCGCTCATCCCGAGGTGGCCGATCAGCGAGAACCCCGCCCCGGTGCCGGCCAGCGGCACCCACAGGTACTTGCCGCGCCGCTGCGCGGTGCCGAGGGTGGTGCCGGTCAGCCGGGCGGTGAAGTCCGCCGCGCCGGCCGGCTGGCGGCGCACCGCGCGCGGGTGCAGCACCTGGACGTCGGCGACCGTCCGTCCGGCCACCCAGGTGGCCAGACCACGGCGGACGACCTCGACCTCGGGAAGTTCGGGCACGGGAACACGCCTCCTGCTCGGTACGGATCAGCAGGAGTGAAGGCTACTGCGGGATCACGCGCCGGCGGGCAGCCGGTCGGCGTACTTCTCCTTGATCGCGCGCCAGGCACTCTCGGCGGCCTTCTGCTCGGCTTCCTTCTTCGAGCGGCCGACGCCGCTGCCGAAGTCCTCGCCGGCCACCCGGGCCGCCGCGGTGAAGGTCTTCTCGTGGTCCGGACCGGACTCCATGACCACGTACTCCGGCACTCCGATGCCCACCGAGGCGGTGAGCTCCTGGAGGCTGGTCTTCCAGTCCAGGCCGGCGCCGAGCTGAGAGGACTCCTCGATCAGCGGGTCGAACAGCCGGTGGACGAACTCGGTGGCCGCGTCCAGTCCCTGGTCCAGGTAGATGGCGCCGATCACGGCCTCGACGGTGTCGGCGAGGATCGACGACTTGTCGCGGCCGCCGGTACCCTCCTCGCCCTTGCCGAGGCGGATGAACGTGCCGAGCTCCAGGCCGCGGCCGACGTCCGCGAGCGCGCGGGAGTTGACCACCGCGGCGCGCAGCTTGGCGAGCGTGCCCTCCGGGACGTCCGGGTGGACGCGGTAGAGGGTGTCGGTCACCACGAGGCCCAGCACCGAGTCGCCGAGGAACTCCAGGCGCTCGTTGGTGGGCAGCCCGCCGTTCTCGTACGCGTACGAGCGGTGGGTCAGGGCACGTACCAGAAGGGCGCGCTCGAGCGTGTACCCGAGGCGCCCTTCCAGAACGTCGTATTCGGTCGAAGCCGGCCCGCCGGCCTTGCCGCCGCCCGAAGAGGAACCCTTCGGGGCGATGGTCGCCTTGCGGGTGGAGTTACCGTCCGACATCGATCCGTACACCCCGCCGATCAGACCGAGAGGACCTGGCGACGGTTGTACGTGCCGCAGCTCGGGCACGCGATGTGGCCCAGCTTCGGCTCGTGGCAGCGGTCGCACGCCACGAGGGCCGGAACAACGGCCTTCCAGTTGGACCGACGGTGGCGCGTGTTGCTGCGCGACATCTTCCGCTTCGGAACAGCCACGGCTACTTCTCCTGGTTCTCGGCGAGACCCTCACGGGTGTCGCTGTTCTTAGATCCGTCACCCTCGTCGCCGGGGGCGGCGGAGAGTCCCTGCAGAGCCGCCCACCGGGGGTCGGCGGCATCGTGGTGGTGCGCCGGGTCGTCGCTCAGGCGCGCTCCGCATTCGGAGCACAGGCCCAGGCAGTCTTCCTGGCACACCGGCTGCAGCGGCAGTGCGAGCACCACCGCGTCACGCAGCACCGGCCGGAGGTCGAAGAAGTCGCCCTCCAGACGGTAAGTCTCTTCTTCCGAGTCCTCGTCGAGGTCCTCGGTCCCGGTGGTCCGGGCGCGGTGGCGCTCGTCGGACTCCGGGTAGTAGTACAGCTCCTGGAAGTCCACGTCGATGTCGAACTCGACGGGCTCCAGGCAGCGGACGCACTCGCCCTCGACGCCCGCCTCGGCCGTGCCGGTGACCAGCACGCCCTCGACCACGGACTCCAGGCGGAGGTCCAGCTCGATCGGGCTCTTCTCCGGCACGCCGATCACGTCGATGATCCCGAAGCCCTCGGGGGCCTCCAGGGTCCGGCTCACCTTGCGCATCGAGCCCGGGCGACGACCGAGCTCGTGCGTGTCGAACACGAGGGGGTCGCGGTGGTCGAGGCGGTTCACGGTGTCCTGACTTCCATGGGGGGTTCTTCGATTGCGTCTCCGTCCGGTCGGCGTTGCGCGGGCAAGCCAACAGCCGGACATGGAGAGGCCGGAGTGGTCAGACTACCGGAGTCTCCCGTCAGGCCCAACTTCGGTCCCGTCAGGAGACTCCCGCACCGTCGCGGCGGGGCCGGTTCAGCGGCCGCCGAGCTCCCGCAGCCTGGTCATGTCGATCATGCTGGTGTCGAAGAAGCTGGTCTCGTCCAGACCCTGGCCCTGGGCCTGTCCGTGGCCCTGCGCCTGTCCGTGGCCCTGGGCCTGCCCGTGCCCCTGCTGCTGGTGCGGCACGGCCGGCGGGAGGGCGGGCTGCTGGGGGTAGGCGTAGTCGTCGTACGGCTGCGCGGCGTAGCCCGGCTGCTGCTGGGGATAGCCGTAGCCCTCCTGCCGCTGGTCCGGGTAGCCCTGCTGCTGGTAGCCGCCCTGCTGCTGGCCCCACTGGGTGTTGTACGGGTCCCCCTGGCCGGCCGGGTCGTAGCCGCCGCCGTACACCTCGGCGTACTGCCCGCCGGGCTGCTGGGCCGCCGCGTACTGGTCGGTGCCGGGGGCCTGCCAGCCGGCCGCGGCCGGGGTCTGCTCCGGCCAGGTCTGCTGCTGCGGGACGTCCTCGCGGTACCAGGCGATGTCCCCGCCGTCGGGGTCGTGGGCGAAGCCCGCCGCCACGGCCTCGGCGCGTTCCTTGGCCTCCTGGGCCTGGTCGGCGGCGGCCAGGTAGGCGCCCAGCTCGTCGATGGGCCGCTTGCCGAGCAGCTTGTCCCGGCCCTTGCCGACCGCCTCCAGGGTGGCGCCGAGCACGTTCTCCAGGGTGGCGAGCTTCACATCGACGTACTCGTCGACCTCGGGGCTCGGGCTGATCCGCTGCGGGCGGAACTCCTCGCCGTCGCTCTCGCCCTCGGGCTCGGCCTCGAAGACGCTGGAGTCGCCGCGCAGCTTGGTGCGGCCGCGGCCGACGGCGCCGAGCGTCTTGGTGAGCACGACCTCGAAGTTGGCGAGCTTGCTGTCCACGTAGTCGTCGGCCTCGGCCAGCTTGGCGTCGACCTCGGCACGCGCCTCGGCGAGGATCCGGTCGGCCTGCGCCTGGGCCTGGCGGACCACCTCGGTGTCGGAGATCAGCGAGCCGCGCTCGGCGTGCGCGCCCTGGATGATCAGGTCCGCCTCGGCCTGGGCGCCGGCCACCACCTGCTCGTGGTCGGCCATCACCGACTGGGCCTGGGCGAGTTCGGCGGGCAGGGCCGACCTGAGGTCGTTGAGCAGGCCGATCAGCTCGGCCCGGTTCACCACGCAGGAGGCCGACATCGGCATCGAGCGGGCGTTCTCGACCGCCGCCACGATCTCGTCGACCTTGTTCTGCACGTCCACGGGGCTTCGTCTTTCCGTGTGCCGCCGACGGTCCGGCGGAGGCAGGCCCGACGCGGTGAACCTCACCGCGGGGCAGGGATACAGACTGTACGGCCACTGCCCAGCGGGGTCACAACGCCTGAGCCGAACCGGTCTCCGGGCAAACGGACATGACGTGACGAACCGGCAGGAACCGACAGGCAGTGGACTACTGCGCCGCCTTGCGCTCCGCGATCCGCTCGACCAGCCGGCCGTGCACCGTCTCCGGCAGCAGGTGCGAGACGTCGCCCCCGTACGAGGCGACCTCCTTGACCAGCGTCGAGGAGAGGAAGCTGTACGTCGGCGAGGTCGGCACGAACAGCGTCTCCACCCCGGTCAGCCCGTGGTTCATCTGGGCCATCTGGAGCTCGTAGTCGAAGTCGCTGACCGCGCGCAGGCCCTTGATGATCGCGGGGATGCCGCGCTCCCGGCAGTAGTCCACCAGCAGGCCGTGGTGCGACTCGACCACCACGTTCCCGAAGCCGGCGGTGACCTCCTCGATCAGGCCGATCCGCTCCTCGACGGTGAACATGCCCTGCTTGTTCCGGTTGATCAGGACCGCGACATGCACCACGTCGTACAGCTTCGAGGCCCGCTCGATGATGTCGAGGTGGCCGTTGGTGATCGGGTCGAACGAACCGGGACAGACGGCTCGGCGCATGGCGTGTGTGCTCCCTCGTGGGGTGACGGCTGCTGCGGGCCGCGGCCCGCTACTCCTGCTCGCCGGCCGCGGCGGCGGCGCGACCGTACCAGAGCGTGCCCTCGCCGTAACGGCGGGAGCGCAGCTCCTCGAAACCCTCGGGCCAGACGAACCCGCCGCCGCGGGTGCTGCGCTCCACGGTGACGAGCGTGTCCTCCGCGAGCCAGCCCCCGGCCAGGAGTGTGATCAGCATCTCGCGGACCTCCTCGTCGGTGACCGCGTACGGCGGGTCGAGGAAGACCAGGTCGTACGGGCTCTGCGGGGGCGGGCCGACGATCACCTTCTCCGCCTTGGCGGCCCTCACCTCGGCCCCCGGCAGGCCGATCGTCCGGACGTTCTCCCGGATCACCCGGGCCGCCTGGGCGTCCGCCTCGACCAGCAGGACGTGCTCGGCGCCGCGGGACAGCGCCTCCAGCCCGACCGCGCCGGATCCGCCGAACAGGTCCAGCATCCGGACCCCGTGCAGGGTGCCGCGCAGCGCCTCCAGGGTGGAGAACATCGCCTCACGGGCCTTGTCGGAGGTCGGGCGGGTGCCCCGGCCGGGCGGTACGGCCAGCCGGCGGCCGCCGGCCGCCCCGGCGATCACGCGGGTCATGGTGGTGGGAGGTCCTTTCGTCGCTGCCCGACCACGCTATCCCGATCACCGCACCGCGCTCACGCCGGACGGGCGCTGTGCCCGCGCCGGACGGGCGCGCGCCCACGCCGGACGGCCGCGGCCCGGCGGGGAAT
Organism: Kitasatospora sp. NPDC058184; assembly: GCF_042883725.1. NCBI lineage: Bacteria > Bacillati > Actinomycetota > Actinomycetes > Kitasatosporales > Streptomycetaceae > Kitasatospora > Kitasatospora sp. NPDC058184. The sequence goes on along the minus strand of NZ_JBHVVE010000030.1, from coordinate 26,691 downwards.
CCCCCACCGGGCCGCGGCCGCGCACTCGGGTGGTCAGCTCGCCTCGGAGCCCGCCGACTGGGCCGGGACGCTCGCGCCGAGCAGGGCCGGCGAGGCGTAGCGGGACCAGGACAGGCAGCCGTCGGGCGGGCAGAACTCGGGGCGGCGCGGGTCGTGCCCGAGCTCGCGCAGCTTGGTCCGGACGGAGTCGGGGGTGCGGCCGAAGCGGGCGGCGATCCGGGCGACGGTCTCGCCGTCGTGGAAGCGCCGGACCAGCTCCTCCTCGTGCTGCGGCACCCAGGGGGCGCCGTGGCCGGGGTACAGCTCGCGCAGCACGTCGCGGTCGGGGATGGGCTCGGAGACGTCGGCGACGATCGCCAGCGCCCGCAGCGCGCGGTTGAGCGCGATCCGCAGCGAGGCGACGTCCTCGACCGGCAGGCGGAGCTTGCCCGAGGCGAGCGGTGCGGCGGCCGCCCCCTCGCGCCAGCCGGTCAGGGTGAGGGTGACCTCGCGGTCGTCGTCGCTGGCGAGTTCGATCCGGAAGACCTTGTCGCCCAGCGGGAGCTCGTTGAGATGACGGAATGCCATGGCTTGACCCCCAAGTGTCGTGCCAGGAACGCACCTTGGGGGTGCGCCCTGAACACCTTCATTCTCTCCCGGGGGTCTGACAATTCCGGGGCCGCGCGGCCCGTCCGGAGGCGGCTCAGCCCTTCTCCATGTAGGCCGCGCGGTCCTCGTCGAGCAGGCTCTCCAGCGCGGTGCGCAGCTCCGGGTGGGCGGCCAGGTCCGGGTCCTCGGCGACCAGCCGGGTGGCCTCGGTGCGGGCGGTGAGGATGACCTCCTCGTCCTCCAGCACCGAGAGCACCTTGAGCGAGGACTTCACCCCGGACTGGGCCTGGCCCAGCACGTCGCCCTCGCGGCGCTGTTCGAGGTCGATCCGGGACAGCTCGAAGCCGTCCAGGGTGCCCGCCACCGCGTCCAGCCGGGCCCGCGCGGCGCTGCCCGCGGGCATCTCGCTGACCAGCAGGCACAGGCCCGGCGCGCTGCCGCGGCCGACCCGGCCGCGCAGCTGGTGCAGCTGGGAGACGCCGAAGCGGTCGGCGTCCATGATGACCATCGCGGTGGAGTTGGGGACGTTGACGCCGACCTCGATCACCGTGGTGGCGACCAGCACGTCCACCTCGCCGGCCGTGAAGCGGCGCATCACCTCGTCCTTGGCCTCCGGCGCGAGCCGGCCGTGCAGGATCTCCACCCGCAGGCCGCTCAGCGGGCCCTTCGCCAGCTTCTCGGCCGTCTCCACCACCGAGAGCGGCGGCCGCCGTTCGTCGCTCTCCGCGCCCGCGTCGGCGACCTCCTCGAAGCCGTCCTCGGCGGCCTTGCGCTTCTTCCTCTTCGGGTCGGCCGCCGGCTCCTCGTCCCCGATCCGGGGGCAGACCACGTACGCCTGGTGGCCCTTGGCGACCTCCTCGCGGACCCGCTCCCAGGCCCGGGTGAGGAAGTTGGGCTTCTCCAGCGCCGGGACGACGTGGGTGGAGATCGGCGAGCGGCCGGCCGGCAGCTGGTCCAGGACGGAGGTCTCCAGGTCCCCGAAGACCGTCATCGCGACGGTGCGAGGGATCGGGGTGGCGGTCATCACCAGCAGGTGCGGCGGCTGCTCGCCCTTGGCCCGCAGCGCGTCCCGCTGCTCGACGCCGAAGCGGTGCTGCTCGTCCACCACGACCAGGCCGAGGTCCTGGAACTGCACCTTGTCCTCGATCAGCGCATGGGTGCCGATGGCGATCCCGGCGTCCCCGCAGGCCATGTCGAGCAGCGCCTGGCGGCGGGCCGGGACGCCCATCGAGCCGGTCAGCAGCACCACCCGGGTGCCGAGGTCGGAGCCGCCGAGCATGCCGCCCTCGGCGAGGTCCCCCATCATCTCGACGACCGAGCGGTGGTGCTGCTGGGCGAGCACCTCGGTGGGCGCCAGCAGCACCGCCTGGCCGCCCGCGTCCACCACGGCGAGCATGGCGCGCAGCGCGACCAGGGTCTTGCCGGAGCCGACCTCGCCCTGGAGGAGGCGGTGCATCGGGTGGTCGGTGGCGAGGTCGGCGGCGATCTCGGCGGAGACCTTCCGCTGCCCCTCGGTGAGGGTGAACGGCAGCCGGGCGTCGAAGGCGTCCAGCAGGCCGCCCTCGCGGGCCGCGCGCGGCTTGGCGGGCAGGGCGGAGTCGGCGGCCCGGCGCTGCGCGAGGGCGACCTGGAGCACGAAGGCCTCGTCCCAGCGCAGCCGGCTCTGGGCGCGCTCGCGGTCGGCGTGGCCGCGCGGACGGTGGATCAGCTCCAGCGCCTCGGGCAGCGGGATCAGGTCGTGCCGCTCGCGCAGTTCGGCGGGCAGCGGCTCGCCGACGTCGCCGAGGTGCTTGGTGAGTGCCGTCTCGACGCAGATCGACAGCTTCCAGCTGGGCATCTGCGCGCTGGCGCCGTACACCGGGATGAGCCGGCCGGCGAACTGCCGCGCGGCGTCGGAGCCGGCGTCCTCGTCGAGCAGCTGGTAGTCCGGCGAGACCAGCTGGCGGGTCCGGTTGAAGACCCCGACCTTGCCCGCGAACAGGCCCTGGGCGCCGGCCCTGAGCTCCTTCTGCCGCCAGCCCTGGTTGAAGAAGACCAGCGAGAGCCGGCTGCGGCCGTCGGTGACGACCACCTCCAGCCGGTCGCCCTTGCGGCCGCGGAACGGGATCAGGGTGACCTTCTCGATCCGGGCCAGCACGGTGACGTGCTCGTCGACCTCCAGCTCGTCCAGGCTGGTGAGCTGGCCGCGCTCGACGTAGCGGCGCGGGTAGTGGTGCAGCAGGTCCCCGACCGTGCGCAGCTTGAGGCTGTCGGCGAGCACCTTCGCGGTGCGGTCGCCGACGAGCTTGGTCAGTGGTTCATCGAGAGCGCCCATCAGCGCCTTGTTTACACCACCGGGCCGACAAACCGGGCCAAGGGCGGCCCCCGCCCCTACTCCACCCCGATGAGCAGCGGTGCCGGTTCCTGCCCGCCGTGGAAGACCACCGCGTCCACCTCGGGCCGGCGGTGCCGGACGTGGGCGACCAGCCGGTGGGCGAGCGCCTCGTCGGTGCCGCCGCCGAGGACCAGGGTGACGAGTTCGCCGCCGGCCCCGAGCATCCGGTCCAGCACGCTCTCGCCGACCTCGGCCAGCCCGGCGCCGATCACCGCGACGTCGCCGTCGATCAGCCCGAGCACGTCCCCGGCCTGGCAGACCCCCGCCATCGTCCAGGACTCCCCCTCGGCGACGGCCAGCTCCGCGTAGCGGGTGGCGCCGGCGGCGGAGGTCATGGCGACGACGTCCTCGTCGAAGCGGCGGCCGCCCTCGTGCACCGCGAGCGCGGCCAGCCCCTGCACCGGCGAGCGGGTGGGCAGGACGGCGATCCGCACCCCCTCCTCGCGCAGCTGGTCGGCGGCGGCCCCGGCGGCGGCGCGCAGCTCGGGGTCGTTGAGCAGCAGGACGACCTCGCGGGCGGCCGAGCGGCGCACCGCGTCGGCGAGCTCGGCGCTGGCCGGCGGGCGGTCCGGGTCGGCGTGCAGGACGACGGCTCCGGCCTGCTCGCAGAGCTCGGCCAGGCCCCCGCCGGAGACCACCGAGAGCACCGCGCGGGCCCGTTCCTCGCGTTCGCCGCGCTCGGCGGCGGTGCCGGAGCGGGCGGCGGCCTCGGCGAAGTGGGTGATCCGGATCTGGTGCGGGCGCCCGGCGCCGACCCCGGCCTCCACGGCGGCGCCCGCGTCGTCCACGTGGACGTGCACGTTCCACAGGCCGTCGCCGCCGCCGATCACCAGCGAGTCGCCGAGCCCGCCGAGCCGCTCGCGCAGCGCGGGCAGCGCCTCGTCGGGGGCGTCCAGCAGGTAGATGACCTCGAAGGCGGGGTGGCCGGGGCCGGGCGGCCGCAGGTGCGTCTCGCAGCTCTCCACGGCCCGGACGTCCCCGCGCAGCGCGACCGGCCCCATCGGCTGCTGCCCGGCGACGGCGTCGGCGAGCGCGCCGAGGACGGCCACCAGGCCGCGCCCGCCGGCGTCCACCACCCCGTTCTCGGCCAGGACGGCGAGCTGCTCGGGGGTGTGCCGCAGCGCGTCCCGGGCGGCCCGGTAGGCGGTGTCGGCGACCTGGGCGAGCCCGCCCCCGGCCCGGTGGGCCTCCCGGGCGGCGACCCGGGCGACGGTCAGCAGGGTGCCCTCGACGGGCTCCGCGACGGCCTGGTAGGCGGAGTCGGCGGCCCGCTGCAGGGCGGCCCGCAGCTGTTCGGCGCCGCCGCCCTCGGCGAGCGTCTCGGCGGTGCCGCGCAGCCACTGGGCGAGGATCACCCCGGAGTTGCCCCGGGCGCCGACCAGCGCGCCGCGGGCCATCGCCCGGACCGTCTCGGCCAGCCCGGGGGCCGGGTCGGCGGCGGGGTCGGCGAAGCGGCTCTCCACCTCGGCGGCGGCGGACTCGACGGTCAGGTAGAGGTTGGTGCCGGTGTCGCCGTCCGGGACGGGGTAGACGTTGAGCGCGTCGATCTCCTCGCGGGCCTGGCCGAGCGCGCGCAGGGCGAGCTGGCACCAGGTGCGCACGGCCGGGGCGTCGAGCGTGTGCAGCACCAGGTCTCCTCCGGACGGGACGCCGCGGCGGCCCGGGGCGGTGACGCGGGCCGGGCGGCGGCAAGGGGTGATACCGGCAGGTTATCGGGGGGCGGGGAGGGCCGTCCGGTCCGGCGGGCAGGAGCGATCACTCGGCCGGTCATGGTAGTTTCGTGGGACGGAAGCAAGCGTTGTATGCTCTTCCGGTTGCCTGGAACCGTCCAGGCTCACCCCCTTGTCCGGTCTGGTTCACGCGAGTGTTCTGGTGGCTGAGTGGGGTTTTCGAAAGTATCTGATCTGAAGTCTTGGAGTGACTCCTGTGGCTGCCAACTGCGACGTCTGCGGCAAGGGGCCGGGCTTCGGCAACAGCATCTCCCACTCTCACCGCCGTACCCCCCGTCGTTGGAACCCCAACATTCAGACGGTGCGCGCTGTGATTGGGCGGACGCCGAAGCGGCTCAACGTCTGCACCTCGTGCATCAAGGCCGGTAAGGTCTCGCGCTGACGCGCAGACCGGCATGCCGGTCCTCCAGTGAGCCGGTTCATCCTCGGATGGGCCGGCTCCACTGTTTCCGTGGCCGGTTGCGCCGATTTCCGGACGTGACCGTGGTGGGCGGGCTCCTCTGAGGAGTCCGCCCACCGCTGTTTTCCGGACGTTCCGGATGTTCCGGACGTTCCGGGCCTCCGCTAGCGCCAGCGCCAGGCGTGGTCGACCGGGCCGATGCCGGCGCCCAGGGCGAAGCCCCCGGCGATCGCGCCGGTGATGTACTCCTTGGCCGAGGCCACCGCCAGCGGCAGCGGCTCGCCCTTGGCCAGGCCGGCCGCGATCGCGCTGGCCAGCGTGCAGCCGGTGCCGTGGGTGTGGCGGTTGTCGTAGCGCGGTGCCCGGAACCAGTGCACCTCGTCCGGTCCGCCGTACAGCAGGTCGGCGGCCTCGCCCGGCAGGTGGCCGCCCTTGACCAGCGCCCAGCGCGGCCCGAGGTCGACCAGCGCCTTGGCGGCGTCCAGCATCTGCGACTCGTCCTCGACGGCCAGCCCGGTGAGCTGGGTCACCTCGTGCAGGTTGGGGGTGGCCAGGGTGGCGACCGGCAGCAGCTTCTCGCGGACGGTGGCGACGGCCTCGGCGACCAGCAGCGCGTCCCCGTGCTTGGAGACCCCGACCGGATCGACCACCACCGGGGCGTCCACCCCGGCCAGCAGCTCGGCGACGGTCTCGACGAGTTCGACCGAGGCGAGCATCCCGGTCTTCACGGCCTGCACCCCGATGTCGTCCACCACGCTGCGGAACTGCGCCCGGACGGCTTCGGCGGGCAGTTCCCAGTAGCCCTGGACGCCGAGCGAGTTCTGCGCGGTGACGGCGGTGATCACGCTCATGCCGTGGACGCCGAGGGCGAGCATCGCCTTGAGGTCGGCCTGGATGCCGGCGCCGCCGCCGGAGTCGGAGCCGGCGACGGTGAGCACGCGGGGGGGAGCAGTCGAAGCCATGGCCCCAACCTACCCGCGCCGTTTCACAGCACCGCTTCGGACTCCGCCCAGCGGTCCTCCGGCACCGTCTTCAGCCGGGTCACCGCGTCGCCGATCGGCAGCAGTTCGATGCCGGTCCGGCGCAGCGCGGTGAAGTACCCGAACGCCCCCTGGTGGACGGCCTCCACCGCGTGCCAGCCGAACCGGGTGGCGAGCACCCGGTCCCGGGCGGTCGGGGTGCCGCCGCGCTGGACGTGGCCGAGGATGACGGGGCGGGCCTCCTTGCCGAGCAGGTCCTCCAGCTCGTGGGCGAGCCGGTTGCCGATCCCGCCGAAGGTCCGGTGGCCGTACTGGTCGACCTCGCCGTGGTCGAAGCGCATGGTGCCGGGCACCGGGGAGGCGCCCTCGGCGACGGCGATGATGGCGAACTTCTTGCCGCGCGCGAAGCGGTCCTCGATTATCCGGGCCACCGCCTCGATGTCGAAGGGCTTCTCCGGGATCAGGATGCCGTGCGCGCCGCCCGCCATGCCCGCGGTGAGGGTGATCCAGCCGGTGTGCCGTCCCATCAACTCGACCACCATGACGCGCTGGTGGGACTCGGCGGTGGTCTTCAGCCGGTCGATCGCCTCGGTCGCGACGTGCACGGCGGTGTCGAAGCCGAAGGTCACGTCGGTGGCGTCGATGTCGTTGTCGATGGTCTTCGGCACCCCGACGACGGGCAGTCCGGCGTCGCTGAACAGCTTGGCGGCGGTCAGCGTCCCCTCACCGCCGATCGCGATCAGCGCGTCGATGCCGATCTCCCGGGCGAGCGTCCTGGCGTTCTCCACCGCCCAGGCGATCCGGTCCCGCCGCACCCGGGCCGAGCCCAGGATGGTGCCGCCGAGGGTGAGCAGGCCGGTGACGTCGTCGTGCGTGACCGTCCGGGTGCGGCCCTCGATCAGTCCGAGGAAGCCGTCCAGGATGCCGACGATCTCGTCCCCGTGGACGTCGGTGCCCCGGTGCACCACCGAGCGGATCACCGCGTTGAGGCCGGGGCAGTCGCCGCCGCTGGTCAGTACACCGATGCGCATCTGTGGTGTGCTCCCGCTCGCAGTGGTTCGGGCCGCCCGCGCCGGACGGGCGGGCCGGGGTGTCGCAAGCCTACGCACAACGCACCCGCGAAGCCCGTCCCCCGCGCACCGGAGCGTCACGCGCCGCCCGCCGTACGGGGATCGGCGCGCGGCCGCGCGCTACTCGGCGAAGTGGTCCCAGCCGCCGACCCGGTCCCAGGGCGCGCCGTCGACCGTCACCCGGCCGCTGCGGCTGCCCGTCGGGCGGCCGGTCACCTCGCCCACCACCCGCCAGCGGGCCGGGAGTTGGATCCCGCGCGGGAAGGTGGCGACGATCGCGTGGTCCTCGCCGCCGGAGAGCACCCAGACCAGCGGGTCCACCCCGACCGCCTGGCCGATGTCGGCCATCTGCGCCGGGACGTCGAAGTCGGCGGCCTTGAGGTCGATGTCCACCTCGCTGGCCCGGGCGACGTGGCCGAGGTCGGCGACCAGCCCGTCGCTCACGTCGACCATCGAGGTCGCGCCCAGGTCGGCCGCCGCCGGGCCCGCGTGGTACGGCGGTTCGGGCCGGCGGTGCGCCTCGACGAAGGCGCGCGGGGAGCGGAAGCCGCGCTGGAGCACGGTCAGGCCGGCGGCCGACCAGCCGAGCCAGCCGGTCACCGCGACCACGTCGCCGACCTGCGCGCCGGAGCGCGTCACCGGCGCCCGCCCCTGGAGGTCCCCGAGCGCCGTGATGGCCAGCGTGACGGTGTCGCCGCGCACCACGTCGCCGCCGACCACCGTCGCCCCGGCCACCTGGCACTCGTCGCGCAGCCCGTCCATCAACTCGGTGGCCCAGGTGGTCGGCAGGTCCGCGGGGGCGACCAGGCCGAGCAGGATGGCGGTCGGCACCGCCCCCATCGCGGCCACGTCGGCGAGGTTCTGGGCGGCGGCCTTGCGGCCCACGTCGTAGGCGGTGGACCAGTCCCGGCGGAAGTGCCGGTTCTCGATCAGGACGTCCGTGGTCGCCACCACCCGGCCGTCCGGAGCCCGTACCACCGCGGCGTCGTCACCCGGGCCGAGGTCGACGGCATCGGTGAGCGGTACCCGGGCGGTCAGCTCCCTGATGAGGCCGAACTCGCCGAGCTCGCCCACGGTCCCCTGCATCTGCCGTCCTCTCGCGTTTCCATCCGATTCGGTCCCCGTCGCGCTCCCCCGCGCGCAGCGTACGCCCTTCGGGAGCATCGAGGTCTCCCCTCCCCGGCCCGCAGCGCGGTAGCGTGGTGATCAGACTGCCGGTGAGCCCACCCACCCACACACCTGACCGGGCGATCACGGCGGCTATCCCCCCTAACCGGCCGCCGGGAGGTCCCCGTGGTACAGGCATACATCCTGATCCAGACCGAGGTTGGCAAGGCCACCGCCGTGGCCCGGACCATCGCCGGGGTCCCCGGCGTCCTGAGCGCCGAGGACGTCACCGGCCCCTACGACGTGATCGTCAAGGCCGAGGCCGAGACGGTGGACGAGCTGGGCCGCATGGTGGTGGCCCAGGTCCAGAAGGTCGACGGCATCACCCGCACGCTCACCTGTCCCGTGGTGCACCTGTAGGCCGGTGCACCCGTGAGCCGGTGTGCCCGTGAGCCGGCGCACCGGCCCGTACCGGCCGTCCGGGCCCCGGCTACCATCGGCGGGTGGCCAGAGAACTGCGCGTCCCCGAGGCGCTGACCGCCCTGCCGGCCCCGGTCCGCTGGCTGGCCCTGCCCGTCGCCCTGACCTGCGCCGTCGTCGCGCTGGTCGGCAGCTGGAGCCCGGCCGATCCGGCGGTCGAGGTCCCGCAGCCGACCGGCCGGGCGGCCGGGTACTGCCGGGCGCTCGCCGCCGCGCTGCCCGCCGACCTGCTCGGCCACGCCCGCCGGGACCCGTCGCCCGCCTCGCCGTACGTGGCCGGCTGGGGCGATTCGCCCCGGACGGTGCTGCGCTGCGGCATCGACCGGCCGGAGGAGCTGGACGGCGACCACGCCTCGGACTGGTCCCCGAGCGTCGACGACGTCACCTGGTGGTCGCAGAAGCTCGCCGACGGCGGCTACCGCTTCGTGACGACCATGCGCGCCGCCTACGTCGAGGTGACCGTCCCGGCCGGGGCCGCGAAGAACCCCTTCGACCCGGCGGCCGCCCTGAGCGGCGCGGTCAAGGCCAACGTCCCGGGCTGAGCCGAACGGGTCCCCGACGCACCGAGGGCGGGCCGGGAAGCTCCCGGCCCGCCCTCCGCGCGTCCGCTAGCGGAGCCCGGTCGAGCGCCGCAGCGCCGTCGCGAGCAGCCGGTCGATCAGCTCCGGGTACGAGACCCCGCTGGCCTCCCACATCTTCGGGAAGGCCGAGATCGGGGTGAAGCCGGGCATGGTGTTGATCTCGTTGATCATCCAGGTGCCGTCCTCCAGCAGGAAGAAGTCCACCCGGGCCAGGCCCTCGCAGCCGAGCGCCTCGAAGGCCTCGACCGCCTGGCGCCGGATCTCGGCGAGCTCCGCGGCGGTGAGGTCCGCCGGGATCTTCACGTCCGAGGAGTCGATGTACTTGGCCTCGAAGTCGTAGAAGTCGAAGCCCTCGCCGACCAGGATCTCGCCGGCCACGCTGGCCCGCGGGCCGTCCTCGAACTCCAGCACGCCGCACTCGATCTCGCGGCCGGTCACGCCCGCCTCGATGATCAGCTTGGGGTCGTGCCGGCGGGCCTCCTCGATCGCCGCGTCGAGGTCGGCCAGGTCCTTCACCTTGGTGATGCCGATGCTGGAGCCGGCCCGGCAGGGCTTCACGAACAGCGGCAGGCCCAGCTCGGCGGCCCGCTCGCGCACCGCCGCGCGGCCCGCCTCGGTCTCCCAGTCGCGCGGCCGCACGATGGTGTAGCGGCCGACGTCCAGACCGTGCGAGGCGAGGATCCGCTTGGCGAACTCCTTGTCCATGCCGGCCGCGCTGGCCAGCACGCCGTTGCCGACGTACGGGACGCCGGAGAGCTCCAGCAGGCCCTGGAGCGTGCCGTCCTCGCCCCACGGGCCGTGCAGCAGCGGGAAGACCACGTCGACCTCGCCGAGGGCCTTGGGGGCGCTGCCCGGCTCGGTCAGGACCACCTCGCGGTCGCCCGGGGCGACCGGCAGCGCGACCTGGCCGTCGACGCCCTCGGCGACGTGCGCCACGTCCGGCAGCTTCCCGTCGGTGATGGCCATCCGGGCCGGCTCGTCGCTGGTCAGCGCCCAGCGGCCCTCGTGCGTGATGCCGATCGGCAGCACGTCGTACTTGTCGCGGTCGATCGCCCTGAGCACACTGCCCGCGGTGGAGACCGAGATCGCGTGCTCGGAGCTGCGCCCGCCGAAGACCAGCGCGACGCGCGGCTTCCGGTCGGACCGGTTCGGGGAGGACTGTTCGATGCTCATATCGGGTTTGAGACTACCGTGCGAGGCCCTTCCGGGAAGTCAGCGGCGCCGCACCCTCGGCGCCGCCGCTCCGGTCAGCGCCGCTCGGGTCAGCGCCGCTCCGGCTTGGCCGAACGCGACATCAGCGCCTGCAGCGCCTCCTGGGTCGGCCGCCCGTTGTGCACCACGTCCACCACGGCCTCGACGATCGGCATGTCGACCCCGTTGCGCCGGGCCAGGTCCAGCACCGACTCGCAGGACTTGACGCCCTCGGCGGTCTGCCGGGTGGCCGCGCGGGCCTCCTCCAGCGTCATGCCCCGGCCCAGGTTCATGCCGAAGGTGTTGTTGCGGGACAGCGGCGAGGAGCAGGTGGCCACCAGGTCGCCCATCCCGGCGAGCCCCGCGAAGGTGTGCGGGTCCGCGCCCAGCACCTCGCCGAGCCGGGTGGTCTCGGCCAGCCCGCGGGTGATCAGCGTCGCCTTGGTGTTGTCGCCCAGCCCCATGCCGGCCGCCATGCCGACCGCCAGGCCGATCACGTTCTTGACCGCGCCGCCGAGTTCGCAGCCCACCACGTCGGTGTTGGTGTACGGCCGGAAGTACGGCGTGTGGCAGGCCGCCTGGAGCCGCTTGGCGACCGCCTCGTCGGAGCAGGCGACCACGCTGGCCGCGGGCTGCCGGTTGGCGATCTCCTTGGCCAGGTTGGGCCCGCTGACCACCGCGACGCGCTCCTGACCGACCCCGGTGACCTCGTCGATCACCTCGCTCATCCGCTTGGCGGTGCCGAGTTCGATGCCCTTCATCAGGCTCACCAGCACGGTCTGCGGCTCGATCAGCGGCGTCCAGGCGGCCAGGTTGTCGCGCAGCGTCTGCGAGGGCACCACGAGCACCGCGAAGTCGGCGCCGGCCAGCGCCTCGGCGGCGTCGGTGGTGGCCCGGACGGTGTCGGGCAGCCGGACGCCCGGCAGGTAGTCCGGGTTCTCGTGGGTGGAGTTGACGGCGTCCACCAGCTCCTGGCGGCGGGCCCAGAGCACGACCTCGCAGCCCGCGTCGGCGAGCACCATCGCGAACGCGGTGCCCCAGGAGCCGGTTCCCATCACGGCGCAACGGGTCACTTGCCGGCCTCCTCGGTGCCCTTGCCCGGCTCGCCCTTGGCGCGCCGGCGCTCGGCCAGCGCGGCCGCGGCGCGCTCCCGGGCGGCCTTGCGCATGTCGTAGCGCTCGGCCGGCGGCTCCTCGCCCCGGACTTCGGCCAGCACGGCGGTGATCGCCGTCATGATGTCCTCGGTCGCGTCGGCGAGCACCTGGGCGGTGAGCTCCTGCCCCTGGTACCGGCTCAGGTCCACCGGCGGCCCGGCCGCGACGGTGACCCGGTGCCGCGGGAACAGGTTGAACCGGCCCTTCCCGAAACCGGGCCGGCCGTACGGCGGGATGATCTCGTGGGCGCCCCAGTGCGCGACCGGGATGACCGGCGCACCGGTCATCAGCGCGACCCGGGCGACCCCGCTCTTGCCGGTCATCGGCCACAGGTCGGGGTCCCGGGTGAGCGTTCCCTCCGGGTAGAACTGCACGCACTGGCCGCCGTTGACCGCATCGATCGCGGCCCGGAACGCCTGCGCGGCGTCGGTGGACTCGCGGAACACCGGGATCTGGCCGGTCTTGCGCAGCATGAACCCGATGAAGGGGACGGAGAACAGCGAGGACTTGCCGAGAATGCGCGGCGGACGCCCGCTGTTGTACTGCCAGTGCGCGTAGATCACCGGGTCGATGATCGAGTTGTGGTTCACCGCGGCGATGAAGCCGCCGTTCCTCGGAACGTGCTCCCAGCCCCGCCAGTCGGGCTTCACCAGGGCGGTCGTCACCGGCTTCACCAGCACGGCCGCGAAGCGGTACCAGATGCCGTAGTCGGCGTTGCCGAACTTGGCGTACGAGCGGCGGGCCACCCCAGCTCCTTCTCATCCGATGCGGCACGGATTACCGCGGTCATGGTGTCCCGGTGCCGCGCACCGCTTCCGCCGGTGCCCGGGCCACGGGCGCGGAACAGTGTCGCCCGCCCGCTCACCGGCTGTCGAGCAACCGCGCCAACCCGCCCGGCGGGCGTGATCAAACGCACGTCCGCACAGCTCGAACGGCCTGGCGAGGGCTCCGGGACCGGCGCCAGAATGACGCCGGTGACCCAGGACACCGTACGCCCCAGTGAGCCCGTCGCGCCCCCCGCACCCACGGCCGGCTGGTCGCTGGTGCTCCCGCTCAAGCCGCTCGCCCTGGCGAAGAGCAGACTGGCCCCGTACGCCGGGCCGCACCGGGCCGACCTGGCGCTGTCCTTCGCCCTGGACACCGTCGCCGCCGCCCTGGCCACCCCGGACGTCGACCGGGTCCTGGTGGTCACCCGCGACGCCGAGGCCGGCGCCCGGCTGGCCGCGCTCGGCGCCCTGGTGGTCGCCGACGAGCCCGGCGGCGGCCTCAACCGGGCCCTGGCGCACGGCGCCGCGGCCGCCCTGGCCCTGGCCCCGCGGGCCCCGCTGGCGGCGCTCTCGGCGGACCTCCCCGCGCTGCGCCCGGCCGAACTGGCCCGGGTGCTGGGCACGGTGCCGCCGGACGGCCGGGCCTTCCTGCCGGACTCCCCCGGCCTCGGCACCACCCTGCTCGCCTGCACCCCCGGCCGTCCGCTCTCCCCCGCCTTCGGGGACGGCTCACGGGCCCGGCACGCGGCCGGCGGCGCGCTCGAACTGCGCCTGCCGGACGTGGAGTCGGTGCGCCGGGACGTGGACACCGGGACGGACCTCGGCGAGGCCGCGGCGCTCGGCCTCGGCCCGCACACCAGCGCGCTGTTCGCCCGCCTGAGCCTGCGCTGAACCCGCCCCGGCCCCTCCGCGACACCCTCCGGAGCCCGCCCGGCCCGGCGCCGACCTGCTCCCCGGCCCGGGCGGGGCCGCTCGCTATGCTGCACGCATGCAGGCCACCGCGTTCACCTTCGACCCCGCCACCCGGGCCGGCTCCGTGCTGCTCGACGACGGGACCCCGGTGCCGTTCGACGCGGCCGCCTTCGACGCCGGCGGCCTGCGGCTGCTGCGCCCCGGACAGCGGGTGCGGATCCGCACCGAGGGCACCGGCGAGGCCCGCCGGGTGGTCTTCGTGACGCTCCAGACCTTCCCCGACCCCGCCGAGGGCTGACGGCCCCGTCGGGCTCCGCCGAGGCCCGCGGAACCTTCGGGCCCGACCGGCCCCGCCGGGGACCGGCCCGCACCCCGCCACCCCGCTCGGAACCGCCCCCTGCCGACGCACACCGCGGATTCCTGACTAAGCGCCCGGAAATCGAAAGAGCCGCGGCGACCGGTCTCCGCGAATTCACGGGAGGGGGGGTGCCGCGGCTCTGGGCCGAAGGCCGTCCGAAGACGGTCGCGCGGGACTTACTTGGCAGAGGTCTTGCGCGCGGTGGTCTTGCGGGTGGCGGTCTTCTTCGCCGGCGCCGTCTTCTTGGCGGTGGCGGCCGCCTTCTTGGCGGTGGCCGTGGTCTTCTTGGCGGCGGCCGTGGTGGTCGCCTTCTTCGCGGCGGCCGTCTTCTTGGTGGCGGCGGCCTTGGTCGCGGTCGCCGTCGCCTTCTTGGCGGCGGTGGTCTTCGCGGCCGTCGTCTTCGCGGCGGTGGTCTTCGCGGCGGTGGTCTTCGCGGCGGACTTCTTGGCGGTCGCCGTGGTCTTCTTGGCGGCGGCCGTGGTGGTCGCCTTCTTGGCGGCGGCCGTGGTCGCCGTCTTCTTGGCGGCGGCCTTCTTGGCGGCCGGGGCGGCGGCAGCGGCGGCGGCGCGCTTGGTGGCGGCACGCTTGGCGGCCGGGGTGGCGGCCACGCCGCTCTTGCCCGGGGTGAGGGAGCCCTTGGGGGCCTTCTTCACCGAGGGGCCTTCCTTCGGCAGCTTCTTGCTGCCGCTGACCAGGTCCTTGAAGCCCTGGCCCGGACGGAAGCGCGGGACCGAGGTCTTCTTGACCTTGACGCGCTCGCCGGTCTGCGGGTTGCGGGCGAAGCGCGCGGAGCGCTCCACCTTCTCGAAGGTGCCGAACCCGGTCACCGAGACCCGGTCACCGGCCACAACGGCACGGACCATGGTGTCGAGCACTGCGTCGACGGCCTCTGCGGCAGCCTTGCGACCGCCCAGCTGCTCGGCCACCGCTTCGACAAGCTGAGCCTTGTTCACGTCTTCCCCTTCGGAAACGGGCGCCGGATGATTCCATCCGTTCTTTTCGCACGTTAGGTATGTATCTGCGGACTTTCAATTACCAAACGCGCGAATCACCCTAGTGTCGCAATGGATTTGCGCGTCGGCGACCTCAGTCGAGCGGCGGGGGCCGCTCGTCGAGGTCATGTACAAAGCGACTCAACCGCCTTGCCGCCTCCGGAAGATCGCGCTTGGCGGTCTCGGTGACGATGAGGAGTTGACGGGTGAGAGCGGTCTTTGCATCGGCAGACACGTTCAGCGCATGCACGCGGGCGTGAGCTTGCTTCAACCGCTCGGCCACAAGCGCGTAGAGCGCTACGACTTCCTGGTCGTCCGGCCCCTCAGCTGGTGCGGAGGTGACGTCCGGCCGGTCGTCAATTCGGCGTTCGGATGGCCGGCCCATGGAGTCCTCAGTCGCGGGTTCGCCGCCCGCGTACGGAGGTTCATGGTGCCGGTGCATGTACTGATTGTGCCATCTACCCGCAGTTGTACTTGCGCGGGCCCCTCTTCCGCAAAGCCAAATGGGCAATCCGGGGCGGGCCCCGGCGCTAACTCGTGCTCCGGAACGACGGATGGCCCGGCCCCCCCGAGGGGGGCACGGGCCACGCGGTGGATCGTCAGAATGCTTGTTCTGAGGGGAACTCAGGCGACCGGCAGAGTACGGGGCTTGAAGGCCGGACGGGTCTCCTCGAAGGCCGCGATGTCGGCCTCGTTCCGCAGCGTGATGCTGATGTCGTCCAGCCCGTTGAGCAGCCGCCACCGGACGTTGTCGTCCAGTTCGAAGGCCGCCGTGACGCCTTCGGCCCGTACTTCGCGCGCCTCCAGGTCGACGGTGATCTCGGCCGAAGGGTCACTCTCCGTGAGCGCCCAGAGCCGTTCCACGGTCTCCTGCGGCAGGACGACCGTCAGCAGGCCGTTCTTCAGGGAGTTGCCCCGGAAGATGTCGGCGAAGCGCGAGGAGATGACCGCGTGGAAGCCGTAGTTCTGGAGCGCCCAGACGGCGTGCTCCCGGGAGGAGCCGGTGCCGAACTCGGGACCGGCCACCAGGACCGTGGCGCCCTGCCGCTCGGGCCGGTTGAGGATGAACGACTCGTCCTTGCGCCAGGCTTCGAACAGGCCGCCCTCGAAACCGGATCGGGTGACCTTCTTGAGCCAGTGGGCGGGGATGATCTGGTCGGTGTCCACGTTGCTGCGGCGCAGCGGGACGGCCCGGCCGGTGTGGGTGGTGAACTTCTCCATGGCTCAGGCCTCCACGGGAGCGACGTCGGCGGTCAGGTCGGAGGGGGCCGCGAGGCGGCCCAGCACGGCGGTCGCGGCGGCGACCTGCGGGGAGACCAGGTGGGTGCGGCCGCCCTTGCCCTGCCGGCCCTCGAAGTTGCGGTTCGAGGTGGAGGCGCAGCGCTCCCCCGGGGCGAGCTGGTCGGGGTTCATGCCCAGGCACATCGAGCAGCCCGCGTGGCGCCACTCGGCGCCGGCCGCGGTGAACACCTTGTCCAGCCCCTCCTCGACGGCCTGGAGCGCGACCCGGACGGACCCGGGGACGACCAGCATCCGTACGCCGTCGGCGATCCGGCGGCCCTCGACGACGGCCGCGGCGGCCCGCAGGTCCTCGATCCGGCCGTTGGTGCAGGAGCCGACGAAGACGGCGTCGACCTTGACCTCGCGCAGCGGGGTGCCGGCCTCCAGGCCCATGTACGTCAGGGCGTTCTCGGCGGCCAGGCGCTCCTGCGGGTCGGCGAAGGAGGCCGGGTCCGGCACGTTCGAGCCCAGCGGGGCGCCCTGGCCCGGGTTGGTGCCCCAGGTGACGAAGGGGGTCAGCTCGCTCGCGTCGATGAAGATCTCGTGGTCGAAGACCGCGTCCTCGTCGGTGCCCAGGGTCCGCCAGTACGCGACGGCGGCGTCCCAGTCCTCGCCCCGCGGGGCGTGCGGGCGGCCCTGGAGGTACGCGAAGGTCGTCTCGTCCGGGGCGATCATGCCGGCCCGGGCGCCGGCCTCGATCGACATGTTGCAGACGGTCATCCGGGCCTCCATGGAGAGGCTCCGGATCGCCGAACCGCGGTACTCCAGGACGTAGCCCTGGCCGCCGCCGGTGCCGATCTTCGCGATGACGGCCAGGATCAGGTCCTTGGCGGTGACGCCCTCGGGCAGGTCGCCCTCGACGGTGACCGCCATGGTCCGGAACGGCGCCAGCGGCAGGGTCTGGGTGGCCAGCACGTGCTCGACCTGGCTGGTGCCGATGCCGAACGCCAGCGCGCCGAAGGCGCCGTGGGTCGAGGTGTGGGAGTCGCCGCAGACCACGGTCATGCCGGGCTGGGTCAGGCCGAGCTGCGGGCCGACGACGTGCACGACGCCCTGTTCGACGTCGCCGAGCGAGTGGATCCGGACGCCGAACTCGGCGGCGTTCCTGCGCAGGGTCTCCAGCTGCACCTTGGAGACCGGGTCGGCGATCGGCTTGTCGATGTCGAGGGTGGGGGTGTTGTGGTCCTCGGTGGCGATCGTCAGATCGGTGCGGCGGACCGTACGGCCGGCCAGCCGCAGCCCGTCGAAGGCCTGCGGGCTGGTGACCTCGTGGAGCAGGTGGAGGTCGATGAAGAGGAGGTCGGGTTCGCCCTCCGCGCGCCGCACGACGTGGTCGTCCCAGACCTTCTCTGCGAGTGTCCGTCCCATCGGATTCCCTCCAGCCGGCCGCGTTGCCGGCCTTCTCGTGTCGTCGAGGTCAAAGCGTGTGCGCCGCCCTGAGACTCCCGGGCCGCTCCCGTCCAGAGTGGCGCTTTTCGCCGGAGATTGAACTTGTGTCTCGCGGAGTGAGATCGCGGTCTTAGCGCATGGACAGTGCGCGGCGACCCGTCCACCCCCGTCCGCCCCCGGCCGGCCGGGCCCCGCGAAGGCTCGGCGGAGGCTCGGCGGAGGTTGCGCGAGGACTGCCCGGAGGAGCCTGCGGAGACCCCCGGGAAGAGTCCGCGCGGAGGCCTCACGGAACGCCGAAAGGGCCCCACCCGTGACCGGGTGGGGCCCTTTCGGAAAGCCTTCGACGCACAACGAAAAAGACCCCGGGCAACCGGGGCCTTTCCAATTTCTGGCTGGGGTACCAGGACTCGAACCTAGACTAAATGAACCAGAATCACTCGTGCTGCCAATTACACCATACCCCAACACAAAGCAAGGGCCGATGGGCGAGCCCACCGGCTTCCTGCTCTGAAGTACCCCCGACCGGATTCGAACCGGCGCTACTGCCGTGAGAGGGCAGCGTGCTAGGCCGCTACACAACGGGGGCTTTCCAGGTGATCCCTTGCGGGATCCGTACCCCCGACCGGATTCGAACCGGCGCTACTGCCGTGAGAGGGCAGCGTGCTAGGCCGCTACACAACGGGGGCTTGATCTTCTTTTGTGTGCTGTACTCACGTACTGCGCTGGGGTACCAGGACTCGAACCTAGACTAAATGAACCAGAATCACTCGTGCTGCCAATTACACCATACCCCACCAGAGTTGAACCCCTGCGGGCCCTTCTCAGGCGTTACGCCTCTCGGTCGGTCCCTTCCGAGGGGCTTTCGTTCCCTCGTCCGTTCCCTCCCGGGCGGCGCAGAAAGAACATTACCCGACGTCGGCCCCGGCTCCAAAATCGATAACCCCGGGCGGCCTGCGGGAGGCCTGCGGATGACCTCCGGGTACGCCGCGGGCCCGGCACGAGGCCGGGCCCGCGGCCTGCTCGGCGGCCCGTGGAGGGCCGGTCCGGCAGGGATCCGTCAGCGAGCGCCCAGGAGGGTGCCTCAGGCGGCCGGGAGGGCGTCCAGGGCGGCACGCAGCCGTCGCAGCGTCTCCGGGCGGCCCAGCAGCTCCATGGACTCGAACAGCGGCGGGGAGACCCGTCGGCCGGTGACGGCCACCCGCAGCGGCGTGAAGGCGAACTTGGGCTTGATGCCCAGCCCCTCCACCAGCGCCTCGCGCAGCGCGGCCTGGATCGGCTCCGGGGTGAAGTCCGCGAGCTCCTCCAGCGCCTTGATGCTGGCCTCCAGCACCGGGCGGGAGTCCGCGGTCAGCACCTTGGCGGCGTCGTCCGGGTCGAGGGCGAACTTCTCCGGCGCCACGAACAGGAAGCCGGCCATGTTCACGATCTCGCTCAGCACGACCATCCGCTCCTGGGTGAGCGGCGCCACCTTGGCGAGCAGGTCCAGCTGCTCGGCGGTGGGCTCGGCCGGCAGCAGCTCGGCGCCCTGGAGGAACGGCACCAGGCGGCGGACGAAGTCCTCCGGGGCCAGCCGGCGGACGTGCTCGGCGTTGATCGCCTCGCACTTCTTCAGGTCGAAGCGGGCCGGGTTGGCGTTCACCTTGGCGACGTCGAAGGCGGCGACCATCTCGTCCATGTCGAACAGGTCGCGGTCCTCGGCCAGCGACCAGCCCAGCAGGGACAGGTAGTTGAGCAGGCCCTCGCGGATGAAGCCGCGCTCGCGGTACAGGTTGAGCGAGGACTGCGGGTCGCGCTTGGAGAGCTTCTTGTTGCCCTCGCCCATCACGTACGGCAGGTGGCCGAAGCGCGGGGTGGTGCCGTCGCCGACACCGATCTCGGCGAGCGCGGCGTACAGCGCGATCTGCCGCGGGGTGGAGGACAGCAGGTCCTCGCCGCGCAGCACGTGGGTGATGCCCATCAGGGCGTCGTCCACCGGGTTGACCAGGGTGTACAGCGGGGCGCCGTTGGCCCGGACGATGCCGTAGTCCGGGACGTTCTCCGGCTCGAAGGTGAGCGTGCCGCGCACCAGGTCGTCGAAGGAGAGGGTCTTGTCGGGCATCCGGAAGCGCAGGATCGGCTCGCGCTTCTCCAGCTTGTAGACGGCGACCTGCTCCTCCGTCAGCTCGCGGCAGTGGCCGTCGTAGCCGGAGGGCTTGCCGGCCGCGCGGGCGGCCTCGCGGCGGGCGTCCAGCTCCTCGGTGGAGCAGTAGCAGTGGTAGGCGTGGCCGGCCTCGTGCAGGCGGCGGGCGACATCGGCGTAGATGTCCATCCGCTGCGACTGCCGGTACGGCGCGTCCGGACCGCCGACCTCGGGGCCCTCGTCCCAGTCCAGGCCGAGCCAGCGCATCGCGTCGAGCAGCTGGTTGTACGACTCCTCGGAGTCGCGGGCGGAGTCGGTGTCCTCGATCCGGAAGACCAGCGTGCCGCCGTTGTGGCGGGCGTAGGCCCAGTTGAACAGGGCCGTGCGGACCATGCCCACGTGGGGGTTGCCGGTCGGGGAGGGACAGAAGCGAACCCGGACGGCCGGGTCAGTGTTAGCCACGCTTGATCACCTTGTTGGTGAGAGTGCCGATGCCTTCGATGGAGACGGCGACCTCGTCGCCGACGTTGAGGGGGCCCACCCCTGCGGGCGTGCCGGTGAGGATGACGTCGCCGGGCAGCAGCGTCATGGCCTCGGAGATGTGGACGACCAACTCGGCGACCGAGCGGATCATCAGGGAGGTGCGGCCGGTCTGGCGGAGCTCGCCGTTGACCGTGCAGGTGATCGCGAGGTCGCTCGGGTCGAGGTCGGTCTCGATCCACGGGCCCAGCGGGCAGGCCGTGTCGAAGCCCTTGGCCCGGGCCCACTGGCCCTCGCGCTGCTGGACGTCCCGGGCGGTGACGTCGTTGGCGCAGGTGTAGCCGAGGATCACCTCGGGCACCCGGTCCAGCGGCACCTCGCGGCACATCCGGCCGATCACCACGGCGAGTTCGGCCTCGTGGTGGACGTCCGAGGAGAACGGCGGGTAGGCGATGCTCTCGGTCGGGCCGATCACCGAGGTGGACGGCTTGAAGAAGGTGAGCGGGACGTCCGGGACGTCGTTGCCCAGCTCCGCCGCGTGCGCCGCGTAGTTGCGGCCGACCGCCACGATCTTGTTCGGGAGCATCGGGCTGAGCAGCCGGACGTCCTGGAAGCGGTAGCTCTCGCCGGTGGGCTGGGGCTGGCCGAACGGGTGGCCGGCCAGCGCGTGGACGACCAGCGACTCGGGCCGGGAAGGGTCGCCCTCCACTACGCCGAAGGAGACGCTGCCGGCGGCAGGGCTCCCTTCCCGGACGGAAAACCTGGCAATGCGCACGGCTGGGCTACCCCTCGCTTCGTCGGCCGCCCGGGGCGCGCCCGGGCGCTGGAGGGCTCCCGCCCGCAGTGGGCGCGGCCCCGTCAATCGGCCTCCAGGCTATCGCGTGGGGCCCCGGCTGACCGCTTTGCCCCTGTTCAGGACGGTCGGGACGGAAGCGCGCACCGCGCGACGCCGAGGGCGCCGCCGCCACCGGTGTGACGACGGCGCCCTCGGCGCGGTGCGGTGCGGGGTCAGTCCTGCGGGACGACGACCGGGGCGACCATCAGCTGGGTGCGGCGCGGGTTGGCCGTGGCGGCCGGCAGCTCGGTGCCGTAGGTCAGGACGTCCTCGGGCTTGCGGGCACCCGGGATCGTGCTGAAGTCCTCGACCGAGGCCAGCGTCGTCCGGCGCGGGTTCGCCGTGGGGCGGCAGGACAGCGTGGACTTGGTGGCGTTCTTCGCCTGGGACATCGAGAGCACCTCGTGGTCATGGCCTGGCCGACCGCGGCGGATCGGCACCGGCCTGATGGATTCCGATTGATTCGGAGGGGTTCTGGGCAGGCTGATCGGGGCCGTGCTCCGGAGACAGCCAGGTTACGAGATCTCATTCCATAGAGACCGTGACCAAAGCTACACATTAGACTGTGATTTTGCTCACAAATTGACGAGCAAAATACAGATATCCGACATATCGTCGCTCCGGGACTTTCCGACATTCCACCCGATAAGGGGCATTCCGGAAGGTCTGTGACTCTTCCCGATCCCGGGTCTGCTTGGCATGTATCCGGCGAGTGTCCGAAAAAGGCGGTATTCCGGTCCTGTTACCGCACAGTCAGTGAGATCGCACAAGCGGTCGGTAGCGCCGGACCCCCGGTACCTGCGGCCCTTGTTGGGATTCCCCGGCTGTGCTGGAATGCGACGGACCGTGGGTAGGGAGTGGTCCACCCCGGTGCCCGCTCTCCCGGACCGGCCGGGGGGCGGATGGAAACTCGACACCGTCCAGGCCGTGGCGACGCGGCGGGACGCCCGGTCCAGAGGTTGCGACGCCAGTGCAGGGACGTTTCAAAAGGGGTAGCGGCGCCGCGGGGAACCCGGAGTCGCGCGAGCCTGTGGCAGCCCCCCAACAGGCGGCGGCCCCCGGCGGCCCGGCCGAGCCGGTGACACCCGAGGCCCTCGGGCGACCGGAGGAGGACGGGCAGGAGCGGAAGTCCGCCCGGGACAAACTCCGGACCTCGCTGACCAGGCGCCGCGCCACCGGTCTGAACCGGCTCGCGATGCGCAACTGGCGCATCCGCACCCGACTGATCGCGCTGCTCGCCCTCCCCGTGATGGTCTCGCTGGTCCTCGGTGGCCTGCGCATCCAGACCTCGATGGAGAACTCGCAGCAACTCGCCCAGATGGCCAACCTGTCCGACCTGGCCAAGAAGGCGACCAACCTCGCGGACGCGCTGCAGACCGAGCGCGACATCAGCGCCGGCCCGATCACCCACGACCCGACCGCCCCGCTGGACGACGACATCGTCGCGGCCCGCAAGTCCACCGACGACCTGAGCCGCACCTTCACCGCGTCCTCCGACAAGTTCGAGAACCTCGAACTGTCCGGCGGCAAGGCGCTGTTGCTCCAGATCCGCAAGGACCTGAACTCGATCGCGGACACCCGCAGCCTGCCGTACCAGAACAACCAGAACATCCAGTCGACGATCACCGCCTACGACGTGATCATCCGAGACCTGCTGTCCATCACCCAGGACATCGCGCTCGCGTCGAACAACAAGGACCTGGTCGTCTCCACCCGCGCGCTCCAGCAGTTCTCGCTGGCGAAGAACGCGACCTCGCAGCAGCGGGCCCTGATCAGCGCCGCGCTCGCCAACCCGAAGACCCCGGACCTCAGCCCCAGCGACGAGTCCTTCGGTATCCGTCTGCGCAGCTCGTACGACAACGCGATCGCGAGCTTCAACAACATCTACACCGCGCACGACCTGGACAACCTGCGCAGCCAGCTGAGCTACAACTCGGTGGTCGCCGACGCCGACCGCTACGCCTCCACGATCCTCACCCAGAGCGGCATCCGCCAGACCGAGGCGGTCAGCTACAAGGACTGGTACGAGAAGGCCAGCTCCAAGATCACCGCCGAGCGCCGGATCGAGTCCAAGCTCATCGAGAACCTGGACGGAAAGGCCCAGGACCTCCAGTCCCAGGCCGACGCCGACGCCCTGATCATCGGTGTCGCGGTCGCCCTGGTGCTGCTCGTCGCCCTCGGTGGCGCCGGTCTGATCGCCCGCTCGATGGTGCGCTCGCTGACCCGCCTCCAGGCCGCGGCCGAGGACGTCGCCGAGCGCCGTCTGCCCGAGCTGGTCAAGACCCTCTCCGAGGCCGACCCGCACGACGTCGACACCACGGTCGAGCCGGTCGCCGTCGACTCCACCGACGAGATCGGCCACGTGGCCCACGCGTTCGACATGGTGCACAGCGAGGCCGTCCGCCTCGCCGCCGAGCAGGCCCTCCTGCGCGGCAACATCAACGCGATGTTCACCAACCTCTCGCGCCGCAGCCAGGGCCTCATCCAGCGCCAGCTGTCGCTCATCTCCGAGCTGGAGAGCCGCGAGGCGGACCCGGACCAGCTGGCCAACCTCTTCAAGCTGGACCACCTCGCGACCCGCATGCGCCGCAACGGCGAAAACCTCCTCGTCCTCGCCGGTGAGGACCCGGGCCGCCGCTGGACCAGGCCCGTCCCGCTGGTCGACGTGCTCCGCGCCGCCGCCTCCGAGGTGGAGCAGTACGAGCGCATCGAGCTCGCCGCCGTGCCGTCGGCCGAGGTCGCCGGCCGCGTCGTCAACGACCTCGTCCACCTGCTCGCCGAGCTGCTGGAGAACGCCACCTCGTTCTCCAGCCCGCAGACCCGCGTCCGGGTCACCGGCCACGCGCTGCCGGACGGCCGCGTCCTGGTCGAGATCCACGACACCGGCATCGGCCTGAGCCCCGACGACCTCGCCGAGATCAACGAGCGCCTCGCCAACCCGCCGACGGTGGACGTCTCGGTCTCCCGCCGCATGGGCCTCTTCGTGGTCGGCCGCCTGTCCCTGCGACACGGCATCCGCATCCAGCTCCGCCCCAGCGACTCCGGCGGCACCACCGCGCTGGTCATGCTCCCGGTGGACGTCACCAATTCGGGCGACCGCCGCGGCGCCGGCCGGCCCGGCTCCGGCCAGGGCAAGCAGCAGCGCGGGGTCACCCCGACGCCGCGCCAGCAGCGCCAGGTGCCGCCCGGCCGCCAGAACGGTCCGGCCGCGCTCGGCCAGGGCGGTCCGGCCGCCGGTGCCCCGCAGGGCGGCCGTCCGCAGCTCGGCCAGGGCGGTCCGGGCGCTCCGACCGGTCCCGGTCCGCAGGGCGGTCCGGGTGCGCCGGGCGGTCCCGGTGCGCCGGGCGGTCCGGGTGCGTCCGGCGGCGGTCTGCCGACCCGCAAGGTCGGCCAGTCGCTGCGGGAGAACCCCGCCCCGCAAGGCGGCGGTCAGCAGGGCCAGGGCCAGCGGCCCGCCCAGCCGCAGCAGAAGCAGCAGGCCCCGCAGAAGCAGCAGAACCAGCAGGCTCCGCAGCAGGCCCAGCAGGGCGGTCTGCCGCAGCGCGCCCCGGGTCACCAGGGCCCGCCGCAGAGCGGCCCGAACGGCCTGCCCCGCCGCGGCCGTCAGCAGCAGCCCGGCCAGCCGGGTCAGCCGGGTCAGCCCGGTCAGCCGCAGCAGGGCCAGCCGCAGGCCGGTCAGTCCCAGCCCGGCCTGCCCGGTCGGCCCGGCCAGGAACGTCCGCGTCCCGCCGGCGGGTTCGACGGCGGTCCGGGTGCCCGGACCGGCGAGCAGCCGCAGCACGGCCGCCCCGGCGGTCCCGGTGGCCCCGGCGCGCCGCAGCAGGGTGCCCGTCCGGGCAACCGTCCGCAGGACGGCCTGCCGCAGCGCCGTCCGGCCCCGCAGGGCCCCGGCGCCCCCGGCCGGCCCGCCGCCCAGGGCCCGCGCGGTCCGCAGCGCCCCGGCCCGGACGCGCCGCAGCGCGACCGCCAGCCGCAGCTGCCGCCGCAGGCCCAGCAGCAGCCCCAGCCGCTGCCGTCGGCCGAGCCGGCGCCGGTGGAGAGCACCCAGCAGTTCGCCCGTCCGCGCTTCGAGGCCAGCCAGATCGACCCGCGCGACCCGCTGGGCCTCGGCCTGGTCGAGCCGGTGCTGCCGAACGTGCCGAACCCGCCGCGTCCGGAGCCGGTGCGCCAGGAGCAGGCCCCGCAGCCGCAGCCGCTGCCGCTGCCGCACCAGGAGCCGATGGCGCTGCCGACCGGCCCGTCCGAGGCCGCGGGCCGACCGGGCGGCGAGGAGCAGCCCTGGTTCCCGCAGTCCGACGGCTCGCAGCAGGCGCGGCCGCGGCCGTACCAGCCGCGCCGCCCCGGCACCGCCGCACCGGAGTTCCAGCCGTCGGCCGACGAGCAGCGGGCTCCCCAGCCGGCTCCGCAGCAGCAGGCCCCGCAGCAGTCGCAGGGCCAGCCGCAGCAGAACCAGCAGCAGCCGCAGGGCCAGCCGCAGCCGGGCACCGGCGACGCGCCGTGGCGTCCGTCCGCGAACGACGAGCGCTGGCGCCGCGCCGAGCAGATCCGCGAGCCCTCGACCAGCGGTGTCACCATGTCGGGCCTGCCCCGGCGGACCCCGCAGGCCAACCTGGTCTCCGGCACCGCCGAGGCCTCGCCGCTGACCGGCCCGCAGGTCTCCCGGGCCCCCGAGGAGGTCCGCGGCCGACTGACCAACCTGCGCCGCGGCATCCAGCAGGGCCGCCGCGCCGGGGCCGAGCAGGCCGCCAACCAGGCGGGCCACCAGCATGGTGCCCAGCAGCCCGGATTCGATAGTTTCGGTGGCCGGAGCGACGGCAACGGCGCAGATCACCAGGAGCGTTGAGTTGAACCAGATGAGCCAGGCCGCACAGAACCTGAACTGGCTGATCACCAATTTCGTGGACAACACCCCCGGGGTGTCCCACACCGTGGTGGTCTCCGCGGACGGCCTCCTGCTGTGCATGTCCGAGGGCTTCCCCCGGGACCGCGCCGACCAGCTCGCCGCCGTCGCCTCCGGCCTCACCTCCCTCACCTCCGGCGCCAGCCGGATCTTCGAGGGCGGCGAGGTCAACCAGACCGTCGTCGAGATGGAACGGGGCTTCCTGTTCCTGATGGCCGTCAGCGACGGCTCCGCACTCGCCGTCCTGGCCGCGCCGGACTCCGACATCGGCCTCGTCGGCTACGAGATGGCCCTGCTCGTCGACCGCGCCGGCGCCGTCCTCACCCCCGCACTCCGCGCGGAACTCCAGGGCAGTCTCCTGCACTGACCGGGACCCGCGCGGCTCACCCACCGTCCCGACCGCGCCGGGTCCGACCCGACCGGACCCGGCGCCACACCCTCAGCTACCCTCAGGCAGCTGATCCCGCCTCAGCTGGCACCGCCCCAGCTGGAACCGGCTGCCCAAGGCTGCAGCACTAGGAGGACCCATGACCCCGCCTTCGACACCCGCCGGCCCGTACGGCAACGGGTACGGCAGCGGCTACGGCGGGCAGCAGTCCGACGGCTACGAGCAGCAGCCGCTGGTCCGCCCGTACGCGATGACCGGCGGACGGACCCGCCCCCGGTACCAGCTCGCCATCGAGGCCCTGATCTCCACCACCGGCTCGGCCGACCGGGCCGGCGGGCTGCTGCCCGAGCACGCCCGGATCGTCAGCCTCTGCCGCGAGGTCAAGTCCATCGCGGAGATCTCCGCACTGGCCGGCGTCCCGCTCGGTGTCGCCCGCATCCTCGTCGCCGACCTTGCCGAGGCCGGTCTCGTCGCCATCCACCAGCCCGCCGCCGCGGGCGAGTCGGGCGGAACGCCCGATGTCACGCTGCTCGAAAGGGTCCTCAGTGGACTTCGCAAGCTCTAACGCGGCCGCCCCCACCCGCGCCACCACCTCCGCGAAGATCGTCGTCGCGG
>NZ_JBHVVE010000029.1:0-105521 GCF_042883725.1 Kitasatospora sp. NPDC058184 | reverse complement strand
GTGGGGCCCCCCCGGAAGCGGCGACGGGGCTCCAACCTCATTGCGTGCGTAGGAAGTCGGCCCCGCCGACTTCCTACGCACGCTGTCCTCCCGATCGGTTTGGCGGCTCCTGGGCCCCACGGCTGCGAGCAAGGTGCCCCTATTCGTCAGTGTGACGCAACCGGGTTGGAAGCCGCTTGCCCAGCCTGCGGCGTCTGACATGCTGATGGTCCGTCGAGAGGGGTCGCAGCGATGCAGTGGAAGATCCACGGGGAACGTCCGATCTACGAGAACCCTTGGGTGAACCTGTGGTTGGCCGACGTCGAGCAGCCTGACGGGCGCCGCTGGGAGTACCACGTGGTCAAGCTGCGGCACCTGGCCGTGGCCGCCATCGTGAACAGCGAGAAGCAGGTCCTCATGATGTGGCGGCACCGCTTCATCACCGACACCTGGGCCTGGGAACTCCCGATGGGCCTGGTCGAGCCGGATGAGACCCCGGCGGAGGCTGCGGCCCGTGAAGCACTGGAGGAGACCGGCTGGAAGGTCTCGGACGTGAAGCCGCTGATCTACGCGCAGCCGGCGAACGGGATCACAGACTCGGAGCACTTCGTCTTCCGGGCCGACGCCGCGGAGTACGTGGGACCGCCGACCGAGCGCAACGAGTCCGACCGGATCGAGTGGATTCCGCTGTCCGATCTGCGCGGCATGATCAACCGTCGCGAGATCGTCAGCAGTGGCACGCTCGTGGGCGTGCTCCACCTGCTGCTGGACGAGGCTGGCCTTTGATCAGCCGGCCGCACTGGTGATCCGGTCGGCCAACGTCGCTACTGAGGCATTGGCCCGGTAGGGCCTGAGCAGGTGGCGGAACTCCTGGAGGTGGGCGACCACTCGGGGGGACTCGATCACTGCCGCGAGATCGGCGGCTTCCGTGGCGGTCGCGCACGCCAACTCGACCTGCCGCCCCTGAAACCCGCTCCTTGTTCCCACCGCTGACAAGTGATCCCGCTGTTTCCCACCCCCCGCCCCCGCACCCACCCCTCCGCCCCACCCCTCCGCCCCACCCCGCCCGCGTCGGGGCCCAACCCCATCGTGTGCGTGAGAAGTCGGCCAGGCCGACTTCTCACGCACACGATGGAGAGCCGCGGAAGCCCGCGTTCTACTCGTAGTGCCCTGCGCCGGAGGCCATCGCGTTGGCCACCGCGGGCTTGCGAGTGATCCATTCCGTGTCACCGGTCTCCACCGAGCGTCGTACGGCCTCAATGATCTCCTCGTCGACGTCCACGGGCTGGGCCAGGTACGCGCGCATGTAGTGCTTGAAGAGCGCCGGGAGCTGGTCCGGCCGGGTCACCGCCTTGGCCCGGAGGGAGAAGAGCGGGAGGAACCACGATTCGAAGCCTTCCCTGAGCGCTCGCGTGGATCGGTACGCCTCGTGCAGCGGTTGGAGACTCGCCATGTGGTCGTACGGGAGGTGGCCGTGGAGGGTGTACTGGAGGCGGGTGCCGTCGTGTTGGCGGAAGTGCCGGCCGTGGGCGGCGATGTGGTTGGCGGCGTTCTGGGTGATGGTCATGACGGCAACCTCTGCCCGGTGCCTTCGGGCTGCGGCGAGGACGGTGGTGTGGACGCCGACCCGTGGGTCGAGGACCAGACCGTCGAGGCCGAGGGGCGAGAGGTCGATGCCGTGGTCGCGGGTTCGGGAGAGGACCAGCCGCTCCGGGAGGTTGGCGGCGGTGTGCAGGAGGCGCCTGGGCTGCTGGCGGTGGTTGGCGTGGATGTCCGAGCGGTCGAGGACGGGGCGGTCCTTGGCGGGTTCGGCGACGAGCTGGAGACCGGTGCGGTTCAGGGTGTCGGTGCCGCCGCAGGCCTTGCAGGGGTGGCTGCCGCTGCCTGTCATGTGTCCGCAGGTGCGGCAGACGGGGACGGTCTCGGGGCTGATGGTCAGGGTGCCCGCGCGAAGGTTCGTCTCGATCATCTCCAGTGCGAGGGCGACGACTTCGGCGTCGGTATCGGTCGTGATCCCGCCGGACGGGGATCGACCGTGGCTGTATTTGGCTTCGATCAGGTCGGCTTCGAACCGCTGACGGGGGATCCTCGGTCCGGTGGCTTCGCGGTGGCGGAGGTCTCCGGCGAGGGTGACGGTGTTCCACAGGTGGGGCGCGGGCGGCGAGCCGAGGATGGCGTTGAGGGCGGCGGCCAGGTGGATGCCCACGGCCTTGCCGGGGCGGGTGTCGAAGGTGAAGGGGCCGTTCTGGACGGGCCCGTTGAGGAACAGGTGCCGCACAGGTGCCTCCTAGATCGGCGGGGTGGTGGTGCCCGTCCGGGTGAACCGGCCGCCCCGTAGCGCGTAGTGGAGGATCGCGGCGTTGGGCAGCTTGCCCTTTCGCTCCTCGGCGAGGATCTCGGGCAGCATGCGGGCTTCGAGCAGGGAACGGAGCGCCACCACGGTGGTCTGGTGGGTGAAGGCGATGACGGTGCGTGGTTCCTGGAGATCGGCCTGGGCGAGGGCGGCGAACTCGGCGGCCCGGTTGAGCACGCCCTCGGCGAGCGACTCCCCTCCGCTCGGCGCGGTCCAGACGTGTTTGCGCAGGCGGCGGTCCTCGGCGAGTTCGGGATAGCTGTCGTAGAGCTCGCGCTTGGTCATGTAGGTGGCGTCGCCGTAGTGCTGTTCGTCCAGGAGCGCGGTCTGCCGAGGCCACCCGTCGGGGAGGCCGGGCAGGGCGATCGCGGCGGTGTCGACCGCCCTGCGGTAGGTCGAGGTGTAGACGTGCGGTTCCGGGCCGGCGATCTGCGGTAGGACGCCGGCCAGCCACTGGGCCTGGCGGAAGCCGCGCGGGGTCAGGCCGACGACGGTGCGGGAGATGGTGTGTGCGGCGGCTCCGCTGTACGGGCGGGGGTCCTGGTAGAAGCCGCGGTACTTGTCGGCGTTCTCGACGGACTCGGCGTGCCGGATGACGAGCAGAGTCACGGTGCGGGTCCTATCCGGCGAGGTTGGCGACGTAGGAGCCGTTGACGGTCCAGGGGGTGAGTTCGATGCCGAAGCCGCTGTGATCGCCGTCCTGGGTGTGGACGAGCTTGCCGGACAGGTGCACGGTGTCGCCGGACCGGAAGGCACCGGTGTAGGCGCCGAGGTACGAGCGCATGTGGGTGATCCGGCGGGCGAAGGAGTCGGGCTCGTCGATGGTCGAGCTGAGGATGGTCCTGACCTTGATCCCGTAGACGGCCGGGGTGGTGAGGCCCTCGGTGTGGTCGGTGATCTTCGCGAGGAGGGAGATCTCGCCGATCTCCTTGGAGGACAGGCGGGCGAAGGTCCGGTCGTGGTCGGAGCGGAGGGGCTCGCAGTTGACGTGCGCGCCGGTCCCCGCGGTGAGCCCTTGGAGCTTGCGGCGTTCCTGCTTGATGAGCGTGTCGAAGGAACTGCCCTCCAGGTACTTGGCCCGGCGGAGGTACAGCCTGGTCAGGTCCTCGCCGTCGTACGGCCGGATCAGGTCGGTCCGCTGGAACAGTTCCTGGGCGGCCTGGTAGCCCTCCGGTCCGTAGCAGACGAGGTCGATGTCCGAGCGTTCGTTGAAGCAGCCGACGAGGAAGGAGCCCGTGACGCCGAGCAGACCCCGGGCGTCGGTCGAGGTGATCCACTCGGTGATCGCCAGGAGGTCCTTGCCCGCTGGGTTGTCGGCGACCGCGCCGGGCGCCTCGTGGATGGCGGCGAGGGCTTGGCGGCAGGGGTAGTGGACGGCCACGTCCTCGCGGGGGATGCCGGTGATGACGCAGCCGAGGGTGTCGGAGTAGACGTAGCACTCGGGCCGGCCGGCCAGGATGCCGAAGGACTTCGACACCACGCTGTTCTGCCGGTAGGTCCGGCCGAGGAGCCGGCGGTCGCCCTTCTCGTCGGGGTGGTACTTGACGTAACCGAGGTAGTGGCTGCCCGGGTGGCTGTCGCCGATGACCTTGAAGACGACCCCGTGGTGGTCCATCAGGTAGTCGCGGTCACGGACGGAGGGCAACGGACTACCGGTGTTCGGCGGTGAACCGTTCGAAGGTGGGGAAGGTGCCGGTGTCGATCGTGCCGGACGACTCATACTGATCGAGTCCCATCGTGAACAGGGCGCGGCGGTACTGCCACTTGGTGTGCTTGTCGTGCCGCGTGGGGTCGGTGGGTCGCATGAGTGCGAGGAAGAAGAAGCACTTGACGAGCAGGAAGTCGCCCAGGTGCTCGCTCACCCGCCGGCCGATCAGGGACGCGGTGGTCCCGTCGAGCGCGGAGATGTAGGCGGCGCGCTGTTCCGCGGTGATCGAGTAGCCCTTGTCGCCGCCCTTGAAGGCCACGATGTCGAGCGTGGGGTAGACGTCGTAGCCGAGCGGGACCGGGCCGTGGTGCTGCCAGTCGATGACCCCGGCCGGGAGGATGTTGGGCAGGCCGTAGTCCAAGTGCCCGTGCACCACGGGGAGTCGGGCCAGCCGGTCGAGGGCGCGGTCGACCGCGTCGTGGACTCGCGGGGTGTCGAAGTCCGGGTTCTCCGTGAGGACTTCGGTCGCGAAGGCCGCCTTCTCGAACCATGGTGTTGAGGGCAGGGGGTGGCGTGCCTGGGCCTGGAGCAGCTTCGAGGCGACAGCAGCCGCCGTGCTGATGACCTGGTCGCCGACGTGCCCGTCGCGGTTGGCGTGTGCCAGTGCCTCCTCGTGCAGCGAGGCTTTGCCGATGGCCCGTTCGATGACGAAGTAGCCTCCGTCGTCGGACCCACTGTCGACGATCTCCGGGACGGGGTAGCCCAGGGTGGCTGCCAGTTGCTGGAACTCGGCTTCCACCCGGAGGTCCTCGCCGCCGGTCCGCTTGTAGAACAAGCCATCTGCTGATCTCCAGACCGCGCCCCGGGTAGCCGTTCTGCCCTTCACGAACTCCCAGCCGATCACCTGGCCGTCCTCCCGTAGCGTTCCTGTGCTGTACGGCAAGCAACGTAGCGGTGGTCGGGGATTCCAGGGGAGCGATTTCCTGTTATCTCAAGAAATCATCCCGAATGCTTTCGACCAGGCCCCGCATCTCGCCCCCAGTGGCGGCCGCGCGTTCGAAGGCGTGAAACTTGAGCACATACTGTTCGATATCCTTCGGCTCGCTCGTGGTGATTTCCGCATGCGGAATCTCCACGATGACCAGGCGCGAATCGAACATGGCGAACGAGCAGGTAGGAAGTTGGGATTTCGGCGCGGGTAGGGGAACGATTCCGATGGTCACATTGGGTAGGCGTGACGCTGCCACAAGCCTGTCCAACTGTGCTGCCGTCATGAGGCGCGGAATGAGCTCCCATCTCAAGACGGGCTCGGTGATCAGGAAATGGAATCGTCGGGCCTGA
Source organism: Kitasatospora sp. NPDC058184 (assembly GCF_042883725.1). Lineage (NCBI taxonomy): Bacteria > Bacillati > Actinomycetota > Actinomycetes > Kitasatosporales > Streptomycetaceae > Kitasatospora > Kitasatospora sp. NPDC058184. The sequence continues at coordinate 100,200 of NZ_JBHVVE010000029.1, read as the reverse complement.
TCGAAGAGGACCTCCTGGCGGCGCAACCGGGCGCTGATCATCTTTTCCAGCGCTTCGTCTGTGAGCTCGGAATGCTGCTGGACCGCTCGAACGTATTCCGGCGTTTGAAGTAGGCCCGGAATGCAGGAGTGCTGGAAGACGCGGAGTTCCTGCGTCTGTGCCTCTATCGCCCGGATGTCCTCCTGGTGCTTGTGCAGGCCGGCGCGGCGAAGGATGCGCCAAGCGGTGGCCTCCGTGGCGACGGCACGTGCGGCCTCGGTCAGGTGGGACTTCGTGTCCTCGGGTACGCCAAGGGCTGCGAGGATGCGCTCCACATCGATGACGCTGGGGGCGAGACGACCGTTCTCGATCTTGCTCAGCTTACTCGGAGACATGGCAGCGCTGCGGGAAACCGCCTTGGCCTCCTTGCGGGCGGCCAGTCGCAGTTCCCGCAGCGCTTTTCCGAGATCTGTCCCTTTCACGCGCTTCCGTGCTGCTCCCACCACTCGGCGAACGGCGTGGCGTGGCTGAGGGCGAGGTCGCGGTACCCCAGCCACTTCTCGGGGGTCGGTTCCTCGTCGGCGCCGAGGAAGGATCCGCCGTCGCCGTAGCGCATGGTGACGATGGTGGACTCGTCGAAAGCCCAGAAATCGGGAACGCCGTCGAGCGGATTCGACTGCTCGGTGGTGTCGAGGATGAAGAACTCCTCGCCGGCGGTGGCGTTCTTGGTGTATCCCCAGCCGAGTTCGAACCGGAGGTAGGGGGTCAGCGGACGGGAGAGGATGTGGACCCGGTACATGCGCTTCCCGCTGATGGTATTCGCCCGGACCTCCTCCACCCATTCCTGGTTGTAGTCGCTCGGCTGCGGCTCACCGTTGAGGAACGAGCGGATGCTGTCCGCGTTCGACGATCCGCTGTAGTCGTCCAGCGTCTCCAGTCTGAATGCCTCCCGCTGAAACGTCGAGAAGAGGTTCTCGAAGTCTTCACCCGAGACACTCACTGGGGATCCTCCGAATCAGCGAAGCGGGAATGCGGACCGCGTCCTCTCCGGTGGGGAGCCGGAGCGTCGTCAGGGCCTCGGGGTCGTCCACGATGTGCCCCTGGATGATGAGATCACCCGTGCCGTCCACGGCGTACACCGTCGGGCAGGTGCCCTTCTCGCACTCCCCGGCAAGACGTGTCAGTTTCACCACGCTTCCCTTCCTAGGGTCCGGCGTCCTGTCTGATGCTGGCGAAGTCGTGACTTGCGGGTCAAGGCTTGGCAGTTGAGAGAACAGGAAACCGCTGCGAACTCACCGGATCGGGTGGCCTTTCGCCTGTGGCCTCTTGCGGGGAGCAAGAGGCCACAGGGTCGGGTGACGGCCCGTTCCCCGATGGTGCCCACACGGGCTGGCAGGACCTGGAATGCCCCTCGGCCCCGCAGCCGGCGGAGCCGCTTCGTGGGCCTCGTGCGTGGGAAGTCGGCCCTGTCGACTTCCCGCGCGAGGCTTTAGGCGGTTGTTGATTTGGGGGTGGGTGGGGAGATTGCTGGCGTCTTCGAGCGGTTCCGGGACCTGGCCGGGATCGATGCGGAAGGCGTGGAGACGAGCCTTGCGCCGGGGCGGCGGGATCGTCCGGTTGGCGGGGAGAAAACCAGGGGGACGGGCGCCGGCACGGTGCTACGGTCGGGCGCCATGAGCTGGCTACCCGATGACTTCGTCCACCCCGTCCACGTGCCGCTGCCCGGCGGGCGCCACCACCTGCGGCCGGTCCGGGAGGCGGACGCGCCGCTCGACTATCCGGCCGTCATGGGTTCGCGCGAGCGGCTGTGGACCGTCTTCGGTCCGGCCTGGGGCTGGCCCGCGGCCACCATGACCTTCGAGGCCAACCAGGCCGACCTGTTGCGGCACGAGAAGGAGATCGCCGCACACCAGTCGTTCAACTACGCGCTGCTCGACGAGGCGGAGACGGCCCTGCTCGGCTGCGTCTACATCGACCCGCCCGCGAAGGCCGGCGCCGACGGCGAGATCGCCTGGTGGGTGGTGGACGACCTGGTGGGCAGCGAGGTCGAGCGGGCCCTGGACGCGCTGGTGCCGCAGTGGATCGCCGCCGACTGGCCGTTCGAGCAGCCGCGCTTCCTCGGCCGGGGGATCTCGTGGACTGACTGGCTCGCCTTGTCCGCACACCCCGACGCGTGAGCTGACCCGGAGGCCCCGTGCCCCGGCCCGGCGCCGGGGCACGGAGAGGGGAGTCAGGCTTCGGTGAAGTGGTCGAACTCGCCGGCCTTGGCGCTGTGGAGCCAAGCGGCGAGCTTGGTGGGGGTGGTGGCGACGATGGTGGTGGGGTCGTCGGACTCGCGGATGTAGGCGCGGCCGTCGGCAGATGCGACTTCGATGCAGTTGGCCTGGTCGCCGCTGAAGCTCGACTTCTGCCAGTTGAGCTGTTCCATGCCCTACCTTCCCGGCGCTGCGTAACGGATGCCCGTGCCCCGGCCCGGCGCCGGGGCACGGGGGAGGAGGGTCAGGCTTCGGTGAGGTGGTCGAACTCGCCGGCCTTGGCGCTGTGGAGCCAGGCGGCGAGCTTGGTGGGGGTGGTGGCGACGATGGTGGTGGGGTCGTCGGACTCGCGGATGTAGACGAGGTCGCCAGCGGACGCGATTTCGACGCAGTCTGCCCTGTCGCCGCTGAAGCTCGACTTCTGCCAGTTGAGCTGGCTCATGACTACCTACCTTGAATCTTGTACCGAACGTGCTGGATCAAGCCCCACGAGTCGCGATGGGAAGGCGACGCGGGCGTGGCCGTGTTCAGAGGTGGCAGAGCCAGTCCCCTGAGTCGCTCGAACCTACGTCGGAATGCGGCCACGTCCTCAGGATCTCCCAAGAAGTCTGAATCATGTGGATGTTCCAGCAGAACCGAGTCAAGGCGTACGTGAGCCCCGTGCATCAGGACGAACGGGGTCTCACTCCGGGAGTAGGTGGTGCAGTCGAACGAGAGGATCTGGACCGTGACATGAGGCAGCCTGCTGACCTCGATGAGATGATTCAGCTGGTCGCGCATGATGGTTGGTCCCCCGTACATCATGTGCAGAGCTGCTTCATGGATAACAGCGTGGAAGGGTGGGGCGTTCTCGATGGTTAGTAGCTCCTGTCGGCGCTGACGGAACTCGACCCTCTTCTCCGCGTAGTCGTGGATGATCTCGCTGTAGGCCTTGGTCTGGAGCAGGCCGGGAATCAGGAGCGTCTGGTAACTGTCCAAGGCCGTCGCGCTCGCCTCTGCTTCGGCGAGATCGATCGCGGTGGGATGCACGTGAGGTTTGTAGTCGTTCCACCAGGCCGTCTTGGAGCCCTTGCTCATGGCTGCAAGGCCGGCTCGGTAGTCGGTGTCCGTGATCTCGCACAGATCAAGCCAGACATTCAATCGGTCAAGGTTGAGGCCCATCCGGCCGGATTCGATGTGGCTGACCGCTGGCCCCTTCACGCCAATCGCCTGTCCGACCTCCAGTGCCGAGCGCCCGGCGGCATCGCGCACACGGCGAAGCTCCTCGCCGAACCGGCGCTGACGTTCGCTGATCCCAGTCCTGAATGCCATCGGCGTGCCTTCCTCGCGGACCGTCACCTACGGACAGTGTAGATCCATGCGCAGAGCGTGTTGCCAACTTTGCCGAGAAGACCCTAAAGTTTCACTGCACTGCTCGCCGGATGAGGCGTCAGGTCTCTCCGTGCGTAGCTCATTTGAGCTGATGGGAGATTCCCCATGTGTGACCCCAACCTCAACTCCCCCTCCCTCACCGTGTCCCGCGAGGTGTTGCGCGACGCGATGGAGCGCGCCGGGTACCCCGACCCGGTCATCGGGGACGCCGAACTCGCGCTCATGGAGCTGGTCGTGAACGCGTGGCGGCACGGGCTGACGGCCTCGCCGGTCGTCACGGTCGTCTACTCCGGCAGCACCCTCCGCGTCACCGTCGCCGACCGCAGCTCGGAGCTGCCGAAGCATCAGAAGTTCGGTCTGCTCGCCGAGTCGGGGCGGGGGTTGCAGCTGATCGAGGGGCTCATGCACCGCTGGGGTGTCGAGCCGCAGAAGCTCGGGAAGCGGGTCTGGTTCGAGCTGGACCTGGTCGCGTGAACGCCCTCTATCCCATCCGGCCGGCCGATCCCGCGATCCGGCACCTCACCAGCCGGCAGATCGCCGGCCTGATCGTGGAACTCCGCGCCGAGGGGCGCGAGTTCGGCCTGCTCTGGCCGTCCGCCCAGCCCGGGGAGACCGTCCTGAACGGGCAGGTCCTGGTCTCGCTCGGCAATGTTCCGGCCAGCACTCTGATCAACCTGCTCGCGCTCGTCCGCGAGTTCAGGCAGTACCGGTAGCGGGCGCACGCGGGCTCCGTCCGTCGGACGGGGTCCGCGCCCGTGCGGTCAGTAGCCGGCCGTGAAGCCGGTGGCGAGGATGTCGAGCCTGGCCAGCAGGGCATCGGCGAGCGGGCGGTCCGCGCCGGCGGCGAGCCAGCGGCCGAGGGTCGTGATGTAGGTGTCGAACACCAGGTCGGCGACGGCCGCCGGGTCGAAGTCCGGCCGGATCTCGCCCCGTTCGGCTCCCCGGGTGGTGGCGGTGACGAACGCCTGCGGCGTCGTGGTGCCGAGGGCGAAGGCGGCGTGGAGGACTCCGCTGTCGTGCAGGTCCTTGGCCAGCGCGTACTCCCGCTCGTTGAGCTCCGCGAGGGTGCGCAGGGCGTCGGCGAGCGCATCGATGACGGAGTCGCCGGTGGATGCGCTCGCCTCGTCCTGCCGGTCCAGCACCTCGTGCCGCTGCTGGACCCAGGCGGTGACGAAGTCCTCCTTGCGGCGGAAGTGGTTGAAGGCCGTCTGGCGTCCCACGTCCGCGCGTTCGGCGATGTGGTCGTAGGTGGTGGCCGCGTACCCCTGGGTGGCGAACAGCTCCAGGGCTGCCGTCAGGAGCCGTTCCCGGGTCGCGGTGCGGCGCTGGTCGTGTCGGTTGGGAGGAGAGGTCACAAGGGGAGCGTACTTGAATCCATTGATGGACTGGAGTACATGTTGGTACTCCAGTCCAATCAGTGAGGAGGCCCACTCATGGCCGTCCCGTACACCCTCGGCCTGCACGAGATCGCCCCGGACACCTACGCCTACCTGCAGCCCAACGGCTCCTGGGGCCTGAGCAACGCCGGGCTGATCGCCTCCGGCGACGAGGCCCTGCTCGTCGACACCCTGTTCACCGTCCCGCAGACCCGCGAGCTGCTCGACGCCGTCGCGCGCGCCCTGCCGCACGTCACCATCGGCACGCTGGTCAACAGCCACAGCGACGGCGACCACTGGTGGGGCAACCAGCTCCTCCCGGACGTCGTGACCATCGCCTCCGAGTCCGCCGCGGCCGAGATGCGCGCCGACCACCTGCACGCGGTGGTCGCCGCGCCGGGTGACCTCCGGCTGCCGAAGGTCGTCCAGCGGATGCGGGAGACCTTCGACTTCGGCGGCATCACCCCGACCCCGCCGAACCGGACCTTCACCGGCGAGCTGGACGTGGCTGTCGGGCGGCGCACCGTCCGGCTGATCGAGGTCGGCCCCGCCCACACCCGGGGCGACATCCTGGTCCAACTGCCCGACACCGGTGTGCTGTTCGCCGGGGACCTGCTGTTCATCGGCGGCCACCCGGTGATCCACAGCGGCCCGATCGGCAACTGGATCGCCGTCTGCGACCGCATCCTCGGCCTGGACGTCGATACGATCGTGCCCGGGCACGGGCCGGTCGTCGGCAAGCCCGAGGTCCGCTCCTTCCGCGACTACCTGGAGCGGGTCCGCGACCATGCCGAGCGCACCCACCGGGCGGGCGTGCCGGTGCTGCGCGCCGCACGGGAGATGGACCTGATCGGCCTCGCCGACCTGGCCGACCCCGAGCGGCTGGTCCTCAACATCGGCGCCGTCCACCGCGAACTCAACGGCGACGGAACCCCGGGCGAGATGGAACTCCTGGGCCTCCTGGACGCGTACGAGCCCGCCCCGCTGCTGGCCCCGCGGGCCGGGGCCGAGGTCGCCGCCGAGGTCACCGCGCTGGCCGCGGGCCTGCCGGGCATCGTCCGGCAGCTGTTCCCGGCTGAGGGAGCCGGGCCGCTGGAGGGCTTCCCGGTGCCCAACGTGCTGGCCACCATCGGGCACCACCCCGACCTGCTGACCAGCCTGGCGCCGCTGCTCGCCCTGCTCAACCAGGGCACGATCCCGCCCCGCGAACGGGAGTTGGCCGTTCTGCGCACCGCAGACCGCACCGGTTCGACGTACGAGTGGCAGCACCACGTCCGGCTCGGCGGCCTCGCTGGGCTGAGCGGGCCCGAGATCGCCCGCGTCCCGGAGGGGCCGGACCACCCCGACTGGGCCGAGACCGACCGCGTCCTGCTGCGGGCCGTCGACGAGCTGCACGACGGCCACGCGCTCTCCCCGGCCACCTGGGAGGCGCTGGCGGACAGCTACTCCGCGCCGCGGCTGCTGGAGCTGCTGGCGCTGGTCGGGACGTACCGGATGGTGGCCGGAATCCTCAACTCCTGCCGGGTCCCCGTCGACGGCTGGCTCTCCGGGGCCGGCGCGTAGGGGCGGCAGCAGGAGCGGGCGCGTAGGGCACGTGCCCGGCGCGCGCAGGGAACGCGCACCCGCCGTTGTCCGTGCCCGCTCCTACGATCGCCGCATGCCCGACGCCTTCACCGTCCTGTGGACCCAGCCGACCTGCCGCGCCCTGCGCAAGGCCGGCCACGTGGGTGCCCGGCCCCCGGTCGCCTTCAGCGGGGTGCACACCTCGCTGCCCGCCTGGTCGGGGGCCAGGGCCGGGGACGAGGTGTACGCGCTGCACGTCAACCGGTGCGAGGTGTTCGTGGTGAGCCGGATGCGGGTGGTCGACCGGGAGCGGGGCGACTGCTGCGGCGCCGCCGCCGCGAGCTGGGACGACCCGGCGTTCCCCGGGCACGAGGCCTGGTCGATGCTCGGCGCCGGCGGCTGCGGCGCCTCGGCGGTGCACGTGGACGCGACGCCGGTGCGCTTCGACCGGCCGGTGCCGGGCGAGCTGCTGGAGCGGCTCACCTGGCGCAACCGCCGCAACCGGGCGCGGAACCTGAAGCACGTGGTGGACGGCCGCCTCGAACGGGCGGTCGGCCTCCAGGGGTTCTACCGCCTGGCACCGGAGTCGGCCGACGAGCTGGCGGGGCTCGTCGGCCCCTGACGGAGCGGGTGCGGCGGGGTGCGTCCGGCGGGCTACGGCGTGACGGGTTCCAGCCGAAGTCGCCGGGACGGCCAGGGGGCCGGCTCGGCGGGGCCGAACCAGACGCGGACGTCCTCGCCGGTGCGGACGGGCAGCCGGGGGAAGTCGTTCTCGGCGTGCTCGGTGCGGTGCAACGCGTGGGCCGGGAGCAGGTGTTCGGTGGCGAAGGCGTCGAAGGCGGCGGCGTCGGCCGGGTGGCAGACGGTGGCGAGGACCTCGCGGGCGCCCGCGGGCGGGGTGAAGCAGGGGCCGCGCAGCAGCAGGACGTCGTCGCTGTCGACCATGGTGGCGTTGGCCGCGTCGCGGTGCTCCCGCCAGACCGGGCCGCCGTAGAAGGCCTCCAGGGCGCGCCGCCGGCCGGCCATGTCGGGGAAGGCGCGCAGCCAGACGAAGCGGTCCGGGTCGTCCAGGTCGCGGAAGCGGCCGCCGACGGTGATGCCGACCGCCTGCTGGCCGGTCACGAACTCGCGCTCGAACAGCTCGATCAGGGTCTCCCGGGCGCCGGGGTGCAAGGTGTACCGGCGGAGTTCGACGACGGGGCTCATGCGGTGGCCGCCCCGGTGCGGGTGAAGTCGTTCATGGGCCGCAGCGTAGGAGCGCTCCCCTGACATCCCCTGTCAGTGGATACTGGGCGGCATGCGCGCGAGTCGGCTGGTGGCCCTGCTCCTGCTGCTCCAGAACCGGGGCCGGCTGACCGCCGAGCAGCTGGCGGCGGAGCTGGAGGTCTCCGTCCGCACGGTCTACCGGGACGTCCAGGCGCTCGCCGCCGCCGGTGTCCCGCTGTACGGCGACGCCGGGCACGCCGGCGGGTACCGGCTGGTCGACGGCTACCGGACCCGCCTCACCGGGCTGACCGCCGCCGAGGCCCAGGCCGCCTTCCTCGCCGCACTCCCGGGCGCCGCAGCCCAGTTGGGCCTGGGCGAGGCGCTCGCCGCCGCCCAGCTCAAGCTGCGGGCGGCCCTGCCGGCCGAGCTGCGCGAGCACGCCGGGCGGATCCAGGAGCGCTTCCTGCTCGACGCGCCCGGCTGGTACGGCGCGGCGGACGAGACCCCGCACCTGGCCGCCGTGGCCGCCGCGGTGTGGGAGCGGCGGGCGGTGGTGCTGCGGTACCGGCGCTGGCGGGCGCCGGAGGAGATCGAGCGGCGGGTGGAGCCGTACGGGCTGGTGCTGAAGGCGGGGCGCTGGTACCTGGTCGCCGCCGGGCCGACCGGGATGCGCACGTACCGGGTCGACCAGGTCGTCGAACTGCGCGAGCTGGACGAGGGGTTCGCGGTGCCGGATGGCTTCGGCCTGGGCGCGTACTGGGCGGACTACCTCGCCGACTTCCGGGCCCGGCTGCACACCGGGGAGGCGCTGCTCCGGCTCACCCCGGAGGGCGCCCGGCGCCTCGGGGTCGCCGCCGCGGCCGACGGCTGGACGGAGGCCCGGGTGCCGATCGAGTCGCTGGACCACGCGCACGGGGAGTTCCTGCGGCTGGGCGCCGACGTCGAGGTCCTGGAACCGGCCGAACTCCGCGCCCGCATCGCCGCAACGGTCCGGACCCTGGCCGCCCGCTACGGGGGGTGACCCCCGGGCCCGGACAGCGGAACGCCCGACCGGCGGGGGGCCGGTCGGGCGTTCCGGGGGGCCGGTTCGGCCCGGGGAGGGGGTGGTTTCAGGACTCCGTGGTCGCGGTCCGCCCGGCGGCACGGGTCAGCCGGTGCAGGCCCAGGGCGATGCAGGCGGCGAGGGCCGCGCAGATCACGACGGCGAGGAAGCCGTTGCCGACGCCGGTGGTCATGGCGTCCGGGGCGGTGGCGCCGGAGGCCAGCTCGCCGTCGGTGGAGGTGGCCAGGATGGTGCCGATCACCGCGATGCCGAGGGCGGCGCCGCTCTCGTTGAAGGTGTTCAGCAGGCCGGAGCCGACGCCGGACTCCTCGGGGAGCACGTGGGAGGTGCCGACCCCGTACAGCGGGACGAAGCAGGTGGGCAGGCCGGCCCCGATGACGGTCAGTGCGACGATGGCGACGACGGTGCTGGACGGTCCGGTGACCAGGACGGCGGCGCCGGCGATCTGGGTGAGTGCGCCGATCAGGTAGGTCAGGCCCGGGCCGACGGCGCCGATGAGGTTGGGCACGACGGAGGCGAAGACCAGCGCGGCCAGGCCCATGGGGAGCATGGAGAGGCCGGTGGCGAAGGCGCTCATGTCGTGCGCGCCCTGGAAGTAGTTGCTGGCCAGGTAGGAGCTGCCCATCATCACGATCGCGGCGAGCAGCAGCCCGAGGCTGCTGAGCCAGTAGGTGGGGATGCGCAGGAGGTGCAGCGGGAGCAGCGGGTCGGACTTGCCCAGTTCGGCCCGGGCGACGCCGGCGAGCAGGAGTACGGACAGGCCCATGCTGGCCCACGCGGTGACGGAGGTCATGCCGTCGTGCAGCCGGATCAGGCCGAAGGACAGGCAGGCCAGGCCGGCGGTGGCGAAGAAGGCGGTGGGCAGGCGCAGCGGGCGGCGGCCGTCGGCGCGCATGGCCGGCAGGCTGCGCAGGCCGATGATCCCGGAGGCGAGGCTGATCGGGATGTTGATCAGGAAGGCCCAGCGCCAGCTGACGGCCGAGACGACGAGCCCGCCGAGGACGGCGCCGAGGATGGCCCCGATCACGCCGAGGCCGCTCCAGGTGGCGAGGGCGGCCTTGCGCTGGTCCTCGTTCTGGTACACCGTCACCACGATCGACAGGGCGGCGGCGGAGAGCACCGCGGCTCCCAGGCCCTGGAGCACGCGGCCGGCGATCAGCAGTTCCTGGTTGCCGGCGAGGCCGCACAGGACGGACGCGACGGCGAAGGTGGTCAGGCCGGCCAGGAAGGACCGGCGCCGTCCGACGACGTCGGCGACGCGGCCGCCGAACAGCAGCAGGCTGCCGTACATGAGGATGTAGGCGCTGATCGTCCACTGGAGGGCGGTCTGGTCGGCGGGGAGCTCGGAGCCGATCGAGGGCAGCGCCACGTTCACGACCGTCGAGTCCAGCATGACCATCAGCTGGGCGACGCCGACGGCGGCCATCGGCATCCAGGAGGTCTTGGCGGGTTGCCGCTCCTGCCCCTGCTCGGTTCCTCGGTCGTTCTCCTGCTTGGCGTCCACGAGTGAGATTGCCTCAGTCATCGGTTCTCCTTTCCGGGGCAACAAGATACATGCGCATGAATCGACATGGAAGGGGGGTCGGATCTAGACTGCGGAGCGTGGCGAACACTCCTCTTGCCGATCGGTGGCTGTCCCTGGTGCGCGTCTGCGCGCAGATGAACCAGAGGATCGAGCACACCCTGTCCGACGAGTTCGACCTCTGCGTGACCGCGTACGAGATCATGGAGGTGCTGTGGGCGGAGGGGGACTGGGTCCGCCCGGGAGAGGTCAGTACCCGCACCTCGCGCAGCCAGCCCCAGGTCTCCCGGATGCTGACGCAGATGGTCGACGCGGAGTACGTGGACCGCAGGCCCTCCCCGGGCGACGGCCGCGGCTACCAGATCCGACTCACCGAAGCGGGGCGGGAGGTCTTCCGGCGGGCGGCCGCGACCGTCGACGGGGAACTGAAGCGGATCACCGACGAGAACGCCGACGCCCGGGTGTGGATGGCCTGAGCCCGGGGCGTCAGACGCCGGCCGTGCCCACCAGCACGCGCTCGGCGCCGGCCGCCACCGGGGTCACCGGCCGGTGGCTGCGGCCCTGACCGCCCTGGCCGAGGTGGCCGTTGAGCGGCCGCAGGTCGGTGACCACGAAGGAGCGCCGCAGCCAGCGGTCGTTCCCGTCGTAGCGCGGGGTGAAGTCGGTGCGCCCGTGCACCGCACGGCGGTTGTCCAGGATGATCAGGTCGCCCGGCCGGAGCACCAGCCCCTTGAGCGTGCGGCGCACGGCCTCCTCCAGCCGCTCCAGCGCGGTCCGCGCCCGCGGCGTGGTCGCGACGGTGGCGTGGAAGTCCACCATGAGGTCCGGGCAGTCCTCCTCGCCGGAGAGGACCGGCATGGGCGCGGTCAGCACCCCCACCGAGGCGTCCGGGACGAAGGAGGAGCTGAACCTGGTCCGGAACTCCGGCCGCCGCAGGGCCGCCACCGTCTCGGCGTCCAGCAGCGGCAGGGCGTCGCCGATCCCGCCGCTGACGGTGGCGGCGACCTGGTCGTGGTCCGCGCGCAGGCAGACCAGGCTGAGGAAGTGCGGCGGGTTGGGGTGGAAGCCGTCCTCCGTGTGGAGCTCCAGCAGGACGGAGCCGCTGTTCTCCTGGCGCTGCTCGGCGCCGCGCTTCGGGCAGACGTCCTGGACCAGCCGGCCGTCCTTCTCGTCGCTGTAGGAGATGGAGCGGCCGAGCATCGACATGACCATGAGCTGGCTGATCGTCGCCACCGGGACCTCCGACCAGGTCGGCTCCGACCCCGGCCGGTCCGGGGTGGCGGGCAGCGTTCCGACCGGCAGGCCGGTGAGCAGGAGGCAGCCGCCGGCGTTGCTGCGGTCGCGGAACGCGATGAGCGCCCGCCGGACCGGGGCCGGCAGCGCGGCGGCCGCCAGCTCGACCGCGTGCAGCAGACCGGCGTCGTGCAGCGAGTGCCCGCGGAAGTCGAGGGCGACGGCCAGCGCGGCCCGGGCGATCTGCTCCGACTCCTCTGCGGTCAGCCGGATGCCGGCGCTGCGGATGTCGGTGTAGGTGAAGTCACTGGTCATGGTGCTGTCCTCTCTCTCGACGGGCCGGCCGCGCGCAGGGCCCACTGGCGGCGGGCCCGGTAGACCGGTGCGGGGGCGAAGCCGTTCCAGGCCTGCTCCGGCGGCAGCCAGGCGAGGAAACGGGCCCGCTCCAGGTGGCGGTGGAGGCGGTCGACGAGGCGCCGGCCCCTGGTCATCGCGACGTGGTGGACGTCCACCGCGACGGTGCGGGGCAGGGGCCGCCCGGAGACCAGGACGTTGACCATGTGCACCGCGAGCGCGCCGAACTGGGTCGCCGCCTCCGTGAGTTGGGGAACGCTGTAGTCCGGCCGGGCCAGGCCGCGGCGCAGCTCCCGGTACATCTCGCCGGGGATGTGCGCCCGGGGCGCGATCCGGAAGACCACCTCCCAGGTGTCCAGACGCTCCTCGTCGCCCGGGGCGATCTGGCCGTCGAAGATCTCCCGGACCACCCGGTAGTCGAAGCACTGGGCGGCGAGCATCCCCGCCATGTCCCAGGCCGTCACCAGCGGCTTGCGCTGGCGGCAGGCCTCCTGGTGCAGGCGGATCTTGGCCGCGAGGCCCGAGGGGGTGGTGACGTCGACACCGTCGACGATCACGTCCGCCTGCTCCACCAGCGCCCGGACGTTGGCCGCGGTGATGCCGTCCGGGACGACCCGGGCGTCGACGTGCGGGTTGATCCCGCGCAGCAGATCGACGCCGACGGAGGCCTTGTTCCGGCCCAGGTCGTCCACCGTGGCGTTCTGCCGGTTCAGGTTGTTGAGCTCGTACGTGCCGACGTCGGCCAGGACGAAGTGCCGGTACCCCATCCGTCCGAGCGGCTGGACGGTGGCCCCGCCGATGGAGCCGCAGCCGGCGATCAGCAGGCGCGTCCGGCCGATCCGTTCCTGGAGTTCGTCCGGGATCAGGCCCTGGTTGCGCTGGGTCAGGCACGCGTAGAACTGCGCCTCGTCCAGCTCACGGGCCTGTTCGGGGGTCTCCACGTCGATCGCGGTCATGACCGGGCCTCCAGGAAGTCGACGAGTCGGGAGCGCACCGAGCCCTCCCGGCCGGAGCCGAGCACGGTCCGCAGGTGTTCCAGCGTCGGCCGCAGCGCCCCGTCGTCCGTGAGGACGAAGGGGTACGAGCGCTCCTGCTGGTCCCACATGGGGGCGAAGAGGTCGGTGGGGTCGGGCGGGACGGGTGCGACATCCAGCGTCCGCACCGCGAAGCCCAGCAGGCGCAGCTGGTTGACGGCCCCTTCGAGCTTGCCGTCGCCCACGATCGCGGCGGCCGGGTCGCTGTCCAGCACCTCCAGGCAGCCGGCCGCCCAGGCTAGGTAGACCCACCAGGGGACGCTGACCGCGGCCTGCGAGCGGGGCATCGCGTAGTCGCGGACCAGGCGCTTGCCCTCCCGCACCAGGTGCGAGGGGGTCTGCGGGCCGAGGTGCTCGGCCAGCGGGAGGGCGTAGTCCCGCTCGACGACGAACGGCCGGTGGCCGGGGTCGCCGAGCGGGGTGTCGGCGTGGTCGCGGGCCGCGGCCAGGGTTCCGTAGCCGCGCAGGCGCCCGGTGGACCGTTCCACGACGAGGGTGTGGAAGTCCCGCAGCGCGAACTCGTCGTACGGTTCGGCGCGCAGACCGCGGGCGGCCACCGCGGCCGCGTCGACCCACCCGCGCTGGAGGTACTGCACCAGGCGGAAGCGGTAGACCTGGTCCAGCGCGGCGGCCGGCAGCCGCGCGCCGGCGACGGTCAGGACCAGCAGCCCCTCGGGGCTCACCGCGTGGAAGAGCGGGTCCCCGGTGAGCGACTCCTCCAGGCCCGGCAGGGTGATGTCGGCGCCGTCGCGCAGGAGGTCGTCGCGGTGGCGGTCGGCGAGGGCGGTGGTCATCGGATCTCCGGGACGGAGAACAGCTCACCGGTGATCACGAGCGCGAGCGCCTCGGGGGAGCCCTCGTAGATCCGCGGCCCGTAGGCGTCCCGCAGGACCCGGTCCATGCCGTCCCCGCGCTGGAAGGCCTGGGCGCCGATCAGGGCCATGGCGGCGTCGGCGTTGTCGATGGCGGCGCGGTCGGCGACCAGCTTGGCGACGGCCGGCTCGTACGCGGGGGTCGGGATGACGTTGTCGGCCTTCACCGCGGCGTCCAGGTACAGGGCCCGGGAGGCGGAGACGCGCGCGGCCATGTCGGCGAGCTTGCGCGCGGACATCTGGTGCTCGTACAGCAGCCGGCCGCCCTGCCGGCGGCTGCCGCTCCAGGCGACGGCCCGCTCCAGGGCGTGCCGGGCGATGCCGGTGGCCAGTGCCGCGCAGGTCACCCGGGTCACGTTGCCGATCGCCACGTTGAGGTCCCACCCGCCGGCCAGGCCGTTGAGGACGTTCTCCTCGGGGACCCGGGCGTCGGTGAAGACCAGCTCGCCCGCCGGCGCGGTCCGGTAGCCGACCTTGTCGTGGATCTCGCCGCGGGTGACGCCGTCCTGCTCCAGGTCCGTGACGAAGCAGGTCAGGCCGGTCGATCCGGGCTCGCCCTCCAGGTTGGCCATGACCGTCGCGTACGTCGCCACCGGGGCGTTGGTGATGTACCGCTTGGTGCCGTTCAGCAGGAACTCGCCGCCGGAACGCCTCGCGCTGGTCATCTCCTGGGCGTGCGGCGCGTTCTGCGGGAGCACCAGGTCGGTGCCGTTGCGCTCCTCGGCTACGGCGTTGCACGCCAGGACCGGGTCGGGGCCGAGGAACTTCGGCAGGTAGCGCTCCTGGAGGCGGGTGTCGCCGGAGATCAGGATCGGGGTCTGGAACAGGCCGGTCGCGCCGAAGACCACGGCCATGCCGGGGTCGGCGGCGGCCAGCTCCTCCAGGACGAGCGAGACGGCGATCTGGCTCAGCCCGAGGCCGCCCAGCTCCCGGGGGATCGCCATCCGCAGCAGGCCGACCTGGTGACCGGCGCGGACGGTGTCCCAGTCCACCTGGCCCTTCTCGACGGCGTCGCGCTCGGCGGCGCCGGGGGCCACCTGGTCCTTGGCGAACGCGACCACGGTGCGCAGGGCGTCCGCCTCGTGGGCGGCGAGCAGCGGGTGGTCGGCGGGGGAGTGGAGGGTGGACATGGGTGCTCCTTGTCTGGGGTGGTGGACGTCCGGAGGGCTCGGAGTCCGGGATTCCGGACTCCGGGTGCTCAGCGGCCGAGGCCGAAGGCCGCCAGGGCCTGGCCGAAAGCGAAGGTCTGCATCACCGGGCCGTGCGAGGACAGCCGGCGGCCGGTGACGGAGCGCATGAAGGTGCGTCGGCCGGAGGTGATGTCCAGCAGGTCGGCCCAGCTGATCCGCAGCACGTGGGTCGGAGCGTCGTCGGTGGTCCGGCCCCGCGGGTCGAGGGTCACCTCGGTGTCGGGGTCGCTGAGGACGAAGCGGACGGTGGCCCCCGCGGCGGCCCACTCGGGCGCGGCCTGGGCGGCCGCGGCGAGGGCCGTGACGGTCTTCTCGGGCGAAATGGTCATGGGGAACCCCTGGGAAGTGGTGATCGAGGAGGTCCCCAGTTATAGATCAGGACCGTGATCCACTTCACCGTGACGACCGCACCCCGGGGAGTTATGGTTACCCCGAAGTAACAGCCGGTCCACGGGGGGAGACCGAAATGAATGGTGACTGTCTTGCGCGTCTGGTAATGGACCGCATTGGCGAGCGGTGGACGATGCTCGCCTGTCAGCAGATTTCCGCCGGTGCGCGACGATTCTGCGATCTGAAATCCGGCATGGAGGGCGTTTCGGGCAAGGTGCTGTCCGAGACGCTGGTCCGCCTGGAGCGGGACGGCTTCATCGGGCGCCGGGTCGTCGGGAGCCGTCCGCCGGCCGTGATGTACGAGCTCACGCCCATGGGCGAGAGCCTGTTGCGACTGGTCGAGGGCATCGTCGCCTGGTCGGAACTGTACGGCGAGGACATCGAGCGGGCGCGCCAGGCGTACGCGGACCTCGAACTGGCCGCCGTCGGCTGACCGGGGCGCCGGGCGCGCGATCGTACGGGATCAGGGCGTCGTTCCGGTGCGGTGCAACCGGCCGAAACATTGTGGAAATGATTTCTTCGCACGCGCGGCCCGGCGAATAGCCGGTCGACCGCGGGCCCGGCCCATTCCGCACCGCGGAACCGGCCGGGTCCGCGGCGGTGCGGAAGTCTGCGGGAGAAATCGGGAAAGGCGCTGAATTGTCCGGCTTTCCCGTTCCCGCCTCAGGGGCCCGACGGGGTCAGGCGACGAAGTGGTCGAACTCGCCGGCCTTGGCGCCGCGGACCCAGGCGTTGAACTTGATGCGGGTGGTGGTGACGACGAGGGTGGGGTCGTTGGACTGCCGGATGTAGACGTGGTCGCCCGCGGAGGCGATCTCGATCCAGTCATCCTTGTCGCTGCTGGTGCTGGACCTCTGCCAGTCGAGGTGGTCCACGGATGCCCTCCTGGTGGTGCGTGGCGGCCGGAACGAGGGTACTGCTCCCTGTGCACGGGTGGCGGCATCGTTTCGGTCATGTCAATTCGTGCGAGACGTTGTGCTATTCCATTGGGGTGTCAGTCGTTCCTACACTGAAGCCCCGCCGCACGGGGGCTGCGGGAGGCAGGTTTGCCGACGGGCCCGGGGGAGGCGCGTGTGACTGACCGGGGCTGGGACGAGGACGACGCCCGGCCGTACTTCTTCCTCTCCTACGCGCACACCCCCAAGGCCGGTGCGCGGGGCGCGAGCGACCCGAACCACTGGGTCAGGCAGTTGTACCGGGATCTCTGCGAGGCGGTGCTGCAGCTCACCACCGTCCCGGACGGGGTCGCGGTCGGCTTCATGGACGAGTCCATGCACCAGGGCGAGTTGTGGGCCGAACGGCTGTCCGACGAGTTGGCGACGTGCCGGGTCTTCGTACCCCTGTACTCCCCGAGGTACTTCAACAGCGTTCCGTGCGGCCAGGAGTGGCACGCCTTCACCCGCCGACCGGTCTACCCGGCGAACCTCGACTCCGAGCGCACCAGCGGCATCGTGCCGGTGCTGTGGGCGCCGATGAGCCGCTACCGGCTGCCGAACGTGGCCAGTGAACTCCAGTTCAACCACACGAGCTTCGGACCCGAGTACGCCACCGAGGGGCTCTACGCGCTGATGAAGCTCAGCTACTTCCGCTCCTCCTACGAGCTGGCCGTGCACCGGCTGGCGGCCCGGATCGTCCAGGTCGCCGAGGAGACGGTGATCCCGGTCGGGCGGCGGCTGGAGTTCAACACCCTCCCGAGCGCCTTCAACGTCACCGCCCCGACCAAGCAGCTGCGGATCTCCGTACTCTCCTACCACCAGAACGAGTTGCCCGCCGACCGCAGCCCCGACTACTACGGCGAACGGCGCACCGACTGGCACCCGTACCGGCCGGTCGGCTCGCCGATCGCCCAGCACGCGGCCCGCCTTGCCCGGCAGTTGGGGTTCCAGCCGACCGTGCACGAGTTCGACGACGAGGTCGAGTCGATCATCGACGGCAACGCCGAGGCGCCCGGCCTGCTGCTGCTCGACCGCTGGGCGCTGCGCGATCCGCGCCGGCGCGAACTGGTCCGGCGCTTCGACCGCTCGGACGCCACCTGGGTGAGCATCCTGGAGCCGTTCAACGGCGACGACCCCGAGTGCGCCGAACGCTCCGACGAACTCGGCGACTTGAGCGACGATGCGCTGCGCATCACCCGGCGCGCGAGCCGGCCGAGCTTCCTCGGCGCGACCGGCCCGACCGGGCTGCACACGCTGGAGGACTTCGACGACGCGCTGCCCCGGGCGGCGATGAAGGCCAAGTACGCCTTCGAGGGCCGCACCCGGGCCGAACCGGAGGAACCGCCGCCACCGCGGCCGAGCCTGCGGGACGCGTTCCGGCGCCCAGGGGGCGGGTACGGGTCGGACGGAGCCTCGGCGGACCCCTTCGGGGACGACCAGGGGGACGACCCCGCCGACAGCAGAAGCAACGGCAACGGCCGCACCCAGCACCGGAGTCGGAACAACGGCAACGACCCGCACCGCGAGCACGCACCGTACCGCGACGACGGCGATGAACCCGATGACGGGATGGCGCCCTTGGGAGGACGAGGACCGCAATGAGTGAGCGAAGCGAACGAATCATCGGAGGGTGCGTGTCTCGCGAAGCGACCGCCGAGCGCAGCGAGGTGGCCGCATGAGCGATAACGTCACCAGGAACCTGCGCCTCGGCGGGCTCACCGCCGCCGACCTGGCCGCCCAGCGGCAGGCGGCGGAGCAGGACCGCAACGGCCGGATCATCACCTTCTACTCGTACAAGGGCGGCACCGGCCGCACCATGGCGCTCGCCAACACCGCCTGGATCCTGGCCGCCAACGGGTTCCGGGTGCTCACCGTGGACTGGGACCTGGAGGCGCCCGGCCTCGCCAAGTTCTTCCACCCGTTCCTCGACCAGGCCTCGCTGGCCGGCACCACCGGCATGATGGACCTGATCGCCGAGTACCGGGAGGAGGCGCTGCGCCCGGTCGAGCACGCCGAGGGCTGGCACCTGGACTTCGCCCGGGTGCACCCGCACGCGCTCTCGCTCATCTGGCCGCACTTCCCGGCCGGCGGCAGCCTGGACTTCCTCTCCGCGGGCCAGTTCAACCGCGACTACTCCGAGGCCGTCACCCACCTCGACTGGGACATCTTCTACGACCGCTTCGACGGCGGGCAGTTCTTCGACGCCCTCAAGGCCGACATGGCCAAGCGCTACGACTACGTGCTGATCGACTCCCGCACCGGCCTGTCCGACATCGCCGAGATCTGCACCGTCCAGATGCCCGACGACCTGGTGGTCTGCTTCACCCTCAGCGACCAGTCCATCGACGGCGCCTCCCGGATCGCCCAGCACATCCACGACCGCTACCGCGAGCGCGGCATCCGCATCCTGCCCGTCCCGATGCGCATCGACGAGGGCGAGAAGGAGAAGGCGGACGCCGGCCGCGCCCTCGCCCGGGTCCGCTTCGACGGGCTGCCGACCGGCTTCGAGGGCGAGGAACTCGCCCAGTACTGGGGCTCGGTGGAGATCCCGTACCGGCCGTTCTACGCCTACGAGGAGATCCTCGCGACCTTCGGCGACCAGACCGGCACGCCCACCTCGATGCTGGCCGCCTGCGAGCGGCTCACCTCCATGATCACCGAGGGCCGGGCGGCCGGCCTGCCGCCGATGGACGAGGAGGTGCGGCTGCGCTACGTGGACGCGTTCACCCGCCGCCGCCCGTCCGTGCCCGCCGACCTCTACCTGTCCTACGTCCCCGAGGACCGGATGTGGGCGGACTGGATCGAGTCCGTCCTGACCAGGGCCGGCTTCCGGGTGCTGCCGCGCGACCTCAGCGCCGGCACCGACCCGCGCGAGGAGACCGAGCGCGGCATCGACTCCGCGTACCGGACGGTCGCCGTGCTCTCGCCCGCCTACCAGCGCTCCCCGCAGGCGCGGGCGCTGTGGGAGTCGGTGGTCAGCTCCGACCCCTCCGGCACCCGGCGCCAGCTGCTGCCGGTCCGGGTCGGCGACGTCCGGCTCACCGCGCCGTTCAGCAACCGCAACCCGGTCGACCTGGTCGGCCGCGACGAGACCCAGTCGATCCAGAGCCTGCTGCGCGCGCTCGGCCGCGGCGACTCCCCGCTCGACGAAGCGCCCAGCGGCGGCCCGCGCTTTCCCGGCAGCAAGCCCTCGGTGTGGGACGTCCCGCCGCGCAACCCCTCCTTCACCGGCCGCGCCGCCGTCCTGGAGCAGCTGCGCAACCAGCTGCGCGGCGGCATGGCGGCCGTGCTGCCCACCCCGCAGACCCTGTACGGGCTCGGCGGCGTCGGCAAGACCCAGGTGGCCCTGGAGTACGCCCACCGCTTCATGTCCGACTACGACCTGGTCTGGTGGATCGACGCCGAGCAGATCGAGCTGGTCGCCCCGGCGCTCGCCGAACTCGCCCGCCGGCTCGGCCTGCGGGTCGGCGACTCGGTCACCGAGGCCGCCGAGGCGGCCCGGGAGGCGCTGCGGCGCGGCGTGCCCACCTCGCGCTGGCTGCTGATCTTCGACAACGCCGACGAGCCCGCCGAGATCCGCCGGTTCTTCCCCGGCGGCTCCGGCCACATCCTGGTCACCTCCCGGAACCAGGCCTGGACCGGGCACGCCGAGGCGCTGGAGGTCGACGTCTTCACCCGCGGGGAGAGCGTCGAGCACCTGTGCCGGCGCGCCCGCAGCCTCTCCCGCCCGGACGCCGACCGGGTCGCCGAGGCGGTCGGCGACCTGCCGCTGGCCGTCGAGGTGGCCGCCGCCTGGCTGGACACCACCGGCACCCCGGTGGAGACCTACGTCTCCCAGCTGCACGCCGAGGCCGCCCGCGCGCTGGCCGTCGGCCGCCCGGCCGACTACCCGACCCCGGTCGCCGCGACCTGGAACGTGTCGATCGGACGGCTGCGCCAGCAGTCCCCGGCGGCCGTCCGGCTGCTCCAGCTCTGCGCCTTCTTCGCGCCCGAGCCGATCTCGATGAACCTCTTCTACAGCGACCAGATGATCCGGGCGCTGGTGCGGTTCGACGCCGACCTCAGCGACAAGTTCATGCTGGGCAAGGTGATCCAGGCGATCGGCCGGTACGCGCTGGCCAAGGTCGACGCCGGCAGCAACAGCTTCCAGGTGCACCGGCTCGTCCAGGCGGTGATCCGGGCCGGGATGACCGCCGACGAGCAGGAGGTCGCCGTCCACGAGGTGCACCGCATCCTCACCGGCGCCCGGCCCGTCCTCGGCGACACCGACGACCCGGCCAACTGGCCCGCCTTCGACGAGATCTGGCCGCACCTGTCGCCGTCCAAGGCGCACAACTGCGACGAGGCGGACACCCGCCAGCTGCTCATCGACCGGGTCCGCTACCTGTGGAAGCGCGGCGAGCTCGACCGCGCCCGCGACCTCGGCCACGCCCTGGACGTGGAGTGGACCGGCAAGCTCGGCGAGGACGACCGGCAGACCCTGCTGCTGCGCTTCCAGCTCGCCAACGTGCTGCGCTCCCAGGGGAACTACGGCGAGGCGCTGGCCCTGGACGAGGACACCCTGGAGCGCCAGCGGGCCCTGCTCGGCGAGCACCACCCGTACACCCTGATGACGGCCGGCTCGCTCGGCGCCGACCGCAGGGCGCTCGGCCGGTTCCAGGCCGCCCTCGACCTCGACCGCGAAATCCTCGACCAGTTCCGCGAGTTGTTCGGCGACGACAACCCGCGCACGCTCTCCATGGCGAACAACCTGGCGATCGACTACCGGCTGGTCGGCGACAGCGAGGCGGCCCGCGAACTCGACCAGGAGACCCTCGACCGGCGCACCGCCGTCCTCGGCCCCAAGCACCCCTACACCCTGTCCACCAAGTCCAACCTGGCCCGCGACCTGCGCGAACTCGGCGACTACCGCGGCTCGGTGGACCTGCTCCAGGAGGTCACCTCCGACCTCGGCGACGTGCTCGACCCGGACCTGCCGGAGAACCTGCGCAACGCCAAGTCGCTGGCCGTCTCGCTGCGCCGGATCGGCCAGCTCGCCGAGGCCCGCCGGATCACCAAGGAGACCTACGAGCGCTACCTGGAGCGCTACGGCGCCGACGCCCCCGACGCGCTCGCCTGCGCGCTCAACCTGGCCGCCGACCACAGCGCCTCCGGCGACAAGGAGGCCGCCCGCGACCTCTGCTCCACCGTCTTCGAGGGCCACCGGCGGCTGTTCGGCGACGAGCACCCGTTCACCCTGGCCTGCGCCAACAACCTCGGCATCTACCTGCGGGGCAGCGGCGACGTCCCGGGCGCCATCGAGCGCGGCCGGATCACCTTCGAGGGGCTGACCCGCTCGGTCGGGCCCGAGCACCCGTACACCCTCAACGCGATGATCAACCTGGCCAACGCCTACGGCGACGACGGGCAGCTGGACCGCGCCGAACGGCTCGGCCGGGCCGCGTACCAGGGGCTCTGCGACCGCTACAGCGCCCAGCACCCGGACGCGGTGGCCTGCGAGGCCAACCTGGCGATCACCCTGCGGTCGGGCGGGCGGCACACCCAGGCGGCCGAACTGCGGGCCCGGGCGATCTCCGAGCTGATCCGGCAGTTCGGCGAGGAGCACCCCAACACGGTCGCCGCGCGCGGCTGGAAGCGGATCAACCGGGACCTGGAGCCGCAGCCGGTCTGACCGGGCAGGGGGCGGGGTACGCTGCCGGACCATGAGCACCCCGCCCCCGGTCCTGGTCACCCGGCGCCTCGCCCCCGGCGTCATCGAACGGCTCACCGCGCACCACGCCGTCACCTGCCACGACTCCGACCTGGCGATGGACCGGGCCGCCCTGCTGGACGCCGTCCGCGGCCGGCGGGCCGTGATCACCACCCTGGACGACCGGGTGGACGCCGAGTTCCTCGACGCGGCCGGCCCGGGGCTGGCGGTCGTCGCCAACCACGCCGTCGGCTACCACAACGCGGACGTGGCCGCCTGCGCCGAACGCGGGGTGCTGGTCACCAACACCCCCGGCGTGCTCACCACCGCCACCGCCGACATGGCCTGGGCGCTGCTGCTGGCCGCCACCCGCCGGCTCGGCGAGGGCGAGCGGCTGCTGCGCTCCGGCGCGCCCTGGACCTGGGCGCCGAACTTCCTGCTCGGCATGGAGCTGGCCGGCACCCCGCTGGGCGTGCTCGGCATGGGCCGGATCGGCCAGGCGGTGGCCCGCCGGGCCCGCGCCTTCGACATGCCGGTCGGCTACCACAACCGCCGCGAACTGCCGCCCGAGCAGGCCGGGGGCGCCGACTGGAAGCCGCTGGAGGAACTGCTCGCCACCTCCACCGTGCTGGTCGTCACCTGCCCGTTCACCGCCGACACCCGGCACCTGCTGGACGCCCGCCGGCTCGCCCTGCTGCCGCGCGGCGCGGTGGTGGTCAGCATGACCGCGGGCGTGGTGGACGAGGAGGCGCTGGCCGCCGCGCTGGAGTCCGGCGCGCTGTTCGCCGCCGCCGTGGACAACTTCGAGCGCGAGCCGGCCGTCCCGTCCGCGCTGCTCGCCCAGGAGCGCGCCGTGCTCGCCCCGCACCTGGGCAGCGCCACCGTCCGCACCCGGCAGGCGATGGGCGGCCTGGCGGTGGACAACGTGCTGGCGGTGCTCGGCGGTTCGGCGCCGCTGACGCCGGTGGTCCAGCCCATCTGACGGCCGCTCAGCGCCCCGGACGCCGGTGGAGGTCCGAACCCCCCGGGGCACCCCAGCCGGCCGCCCAGGCCAGCGCGGTGGTCATCACCCGGAACGCCCCGAAGTGCGCGGCGCCGGGCTCCAGGAACAGCTCGGCGTCCGGGATGTGGTCGGCCAGCCAGCGGGAGTGGTCGACCGGCGAGAACTGGTCGTCCGCGCCGTGCCAGAGCCAGGTCGGCACCCGGACCGACCCGACCTCGAACCCCCAGTCGGCGGTGAAGGCCAGCACGTCGTCGATCCAGCCGTCCGCGCCGTGCCGGAACGCCTCCCGGTAGTTGCTCTGGAGCATCCGCCGCAGCCCGCTGTCGGCCACCACCTCCCGGTCGGCGGCGGAGAGTTCGGTGCGCAGCCCGTTCAGCAGCCGGACCGGGTCGTCCTTGATCTGCCGGGAGCGGAACTCCATCGCGTCGGCGATCCGGCCGTGCCCGCGCTCGGCCTCCTTGTAGGCGCGGACGTTGGACGGGGTCATCCCCGCGTACCAGTCCAGACCGGTCGCGTTGCGCGGGGCCAGGCCGACCAGCACCGCCGCCCGGCTGACCCGCTCCGGCAGCAGCGCCGCGCAGGCCAGCGCGTGCGGGCCGCCGCCGGAGCGGCCGAGCACCGCGAAGTTCTCCAGCCCGAACTCGTCCGCGATGGTCCGCACGTCCGCGGCCGCCGCGCTCACCCGGCGGCCGAACAGCCGGGTCGAGTCGCCGTAGCCGGGCCGGTCGTACGAGATGAGCCGTACGCCCAGCCGGTACAGCACGGTGCTGCGCGGGTGCGGGCCGACCCGGCTGCCGGGCATGCCGTGCAGCAGGAAGACCGGACGGCCGCGCGGGTCGCCGAGGGACTCCACGGCGAGGGCGCGGTCGTCCGCCGTCTTGACCGTCCGTAACGACACCTGCGGCCTCCTCAGTGCTCCGGGTCGGTTGCGTGCTCCCGGTCGGTGGTGGTGCGCACCTCCCGGCGCGCCTGCCAGGTGGTGTGCTCGCGGGAGATCGCGTCCTCGGCGTCCCGGGCCAGGCGGGCCCAGACCTCCTCGGCCTCCATCGACTCCAGGTCCAGCTGGGCGAGTTGGCGCTGGACCTGCGCCAGCTCCTCGGCGGCCAGGGCGTACGCGGCGGCCAGCGGCCGGTACTGGCGCAGCTGCGCCCAGGCGGCGACCGAGGCGGCCACCGCCGAGACCGTGCCCAGCGCGTCGTAGCCGAACGCGCCGAGCGCCCGCAGGACGGCGAGCACCAGGCCCAGCGCGGGCAGCAGCACGCCCAGCACCCCGGCCCAGTGCCCGGCGCGGGCGCAGTAGCGGGCCTTGGCGCGGTACCAGTCGTGCTGCAGCCGGATCCGCTCGGCCAGGTACACCTCGCGGCGCACCGCCAGCGGCTGCCCGCGCAGGTCGCGCATCGCCGGGGTGATCTCCACCCCGGCGTCCGGGACGCCCACCGGGGTCTCCCGGAACGCGCCGAGCACCCGGGCGAGCTGGAAGCGGTACAGGCCCTCGGCGTCCGGCAGGGGGCGCGGCGGGGGCTGGTAGGCGTCGGCCCGGACGGCGTACTTCCAGGCCAGCGTCTTCACCGACTCGGCGGCCGCCCGGCCCTCGTACCAGAGGCCCTGCGGGTTCTGCCGGCTGATCACCACGGCCAGCGCGATCGCGCCGAGGTAGGCGGCCGCCGCCGGCCAGGCCCAGGGCTCGCCGTCGGCGGAGCCGGTCGCCGCGGCGACCACCAGCAGGACCAGCTCCCAGGCGGAGAGCAGCACCGAGCGCCGCTGCCCGCGCAGTGAGGCCGCGTCGGCGGCCCAGAAGAACTCGGGCAGCAGGTCCCGCTCACGCACCCACCCGGTCCGTCCCGCAACAGACGCCATGTTCGGCCCCCACCAGTCGCTCCGGTCGCACCGCTCTCCTGCCCCGGGCGGCTCGCCGGTACGCCTGGTGACGGCCGGGGCGGCCGGATGTGGCCGGGAAGACCCGGTGGTTGTCCGGTACTCCCCGTGTTCGGTCCGGCACCCAGCGTGCGGGAGGTGGTGGGGGCGTGCGGCGGCCGACGGGTGTGCGCGGGCGACCTGCCGGTGCGGACCGGCGGGTTCACCCGGGCGGGAGTGCGGCTCAGTAGGTGTAGAAGACCCGCTCGGCGTTCTCGGCCATCTGCTTCGCGTTCCACTCGGTGCCGCCCGGGACGTTGCCGGAGCGGAACAGCGGCGGCGCGGGGCACTCCCCGGCGGCCGCCCGGTCGGCCAGCCGGCCGACCGCCGAGGCGACCACGGCCTGCATCAGCGCGCTGGTCACGATGGTGGAGACCGGGCCGAAGGTGGTCTCGGCGCCGGGGTGGGTCAGCTCGCCGTCGCCGACCGCGATCTTGCTGTCCAGCACCACGTCGCAGTGGTCCTTCAGGTAGGTGCCGGTCGGGTGCGCCGAGGGCACCTCCCGCGGGTACGCGAGCGAGGTCACACCGACGACCTTGAGGCCGCGGTCCCGGGCGTACCGGGCCAGCTCGACCGGCATCACCTGGCGGCCGGAGAGCGAGATCACGAACAGCAGGTCCCCGGCGGTCGCCGGGGTCAGGTCCAGGGTGGCGGTGGCCAGCCCGGAGACCCGCTCCAGCGCGCTGGACAGCGGCGCGGGCATCACCGTCACCCCGGCCATCCCGGGCACGTTCAGCAGGTTCACCGGGACCAGCCCGCCGGCCCGGTAGACCACGTCCTGGGCCGGCAGCGCGGAGTGCCCGGCACCGAAGGTGAATACCCGGCGACCTTCGGTCATCGCCTCCGCCAGCAGCGCGGCGGCAGCCTCGATGGTGTCGGCCTCCTCCTCGCGGACCCGCTGGAGGTGGGAGATCGCCGCGTCGAAGTACCGGCCGACCAGGTCGTTCATCTGCTGCCTTCGCTCTCTGCCGGTGGGGGATCCGGCCGGGTGGGGTGGTCCGGGTGGTCCAGACCGCCGGTGGAGAAAGCTTCGGCGAGCACGGTCGCGCCCCGGCGGCATCGTTGTCAACAGGAACAAAACGGGTCCCCGGAGCCCCGGGGCGGACCCGGTTGTCGGTCCGGTACGTCAGAATTGGCGGTGAGGACACCGAAGAACGGAGCCAGCGGCGATGTCTGGGCTGATCGACACCACTGAGATGTACCTTCGCACCATCCTGGAGCTGGAGGAGGAGGGCATCGTCCCGATGCGCGCCCGCATCGCCGAGCGCCTGGAACAGAGCGGTCCCACGGTCAGCCAGACGGTCGGCCGGATGGAGCGCGACGGGCTGCTCCAGGTCGCCGGGGACCGCCACCTGGAGCTGACCGAGGAGGGCCGCCGGCTCGCGGTGCGCGTCATGCGCAAGCACCGCATCGCCGAGTGCCTGCTCGTCGACGTGATCGGCCTGGAGTGGGAGCAGGTGCACGAGGAGGCCTGCCGCTGGGAGCACGTGATGAGCGAGACGGTCGAGCGCAAGGTGCTCGCCATGCTCGGCCACCCCACCCAGTCCCCGTACGGCAACCCGATCCCGGGCCTGGACGAGCTGGGCGACACCAAGGCCGAGGGCGAGGGCTTCGACGCCGGGCTCGTCCCGCTGGACACCGTCAAGCCGGGCGAGGCCGGGGCCGACGTCGTGGTCCGCCGGATCGGCGAGCCGATCCAGACGGACAGCGCGCTGATGAGCACCCTGCGCCGGGCCGGCGTCCGGCCGGGCTCCACGGTCAAGGTGAGCGCCGGCGTCGGCGGCGTGCTGGTCGGCACCGGGGACAACGCGGCGGAGCTGGGCAAGGACATCGCCCAGCACGTCTTCGTCGCCCAGGCCTGAGCCCGTACCGCGCCTGAGAACTCCGGTACGCCGGGTGCTCCGGTACGGCGAAGGGGCCCGCTGCTCCCCGTGCAGCGGGCCCCTTCGTCCTCCCCATCCCCTCCGTCCCCTCCTGTTCCCTCCCGCTTCCCCTCCGTCGCCGCCGCCCGGCTTCCCCGTCCGAGCGCCCCTGCCGGCGTCCCCACACATCGCAATTCCTCCCCTCGGCCGATCATGGCAATCCTTGAGTGCTGTCACTCGTACGAGGGGCTTTGCCGGTTGACCAGCGGGTACACGGAGGCCTTATCCGGACATGCGTATGACGGGCCCCGTCCCCGGTGGGGGACAAGGCCCGTCACTCGCGCGCGTGGTGTCGCGCGGAGCACGCCCTCACCCGATCGGCAGAGGGCGGCTGGTCTCGGGGGCGTCCGACACGCCCGGGGCCGAACGGAGCAGGTCGGATGGCGCGGCTCGGACGGAGCGGGTCGGGGGAGCGGCCCGGGCTCAGCCCACCGGCGCGGGCTGGGCGGCCCCGGCGGTGCGGACCGAGGGCGCCTCGCGGCCGCAGGCGTACGCGAGCGGGCTGATCAGTTCCGCGGCGTCCGGCAGCCAGCGGTTGAGCGCGGTGGGGGAGCGGGCCCACTGGGCGTACCCGAGGGAGCCGATCCGGGACGGCGGGGCCACCGTCCAGTCCCCCTCGCCGCGGGCGACCAGGTCCAGCCGGCCGGGCGGCCAGCCGAGCCGGCGGAGCATCTCCGGGAGCCTGGCCGCGACCCCGGGCAGCACCAGGAAGTGCAGCCGCCGCCCGATCCGCCCGGGCGCGGCGGGCTGGACCGCCACCGGGCCGAGCTGGAGGTCCATCCGCTCCATCCGGGCGAGCGCCAGGCAGCCGGCCGTCTCCGGGACGTCCAGGACGTCGAACGAGCGCCCGGTGGGCAGCAGGATCGACGCCTGCGACCGCTCGGTCCACCAGCTCCGCACCGCGCCGGGGCCGGCGCTCGCCTGCCGCGCCCAGTCCGGGTCCAGCGGGTGGGCGCCCGGCAGCGTGCAGCGCCGGTCGCCGCAGGAGCAGCGGACGCCGCCGTCGCCGTCGTCGACCAGCCAGGCGCCCGGGGCGACCTCCCAGTGGCGGGTCTCGGCGTAGCCGACGGCTTCGATGAGTAAGGGGGGCGGAGCGGCCTTCTCGTTCCGGTCCGCGTCGGGGATGTCTTCCACGGGGTGCTCAACTACCGTGCGTGAGGCTGGTTACGGCCCGGAGCCGCCCGGTTGGGTGCATCGCGGCAATGTCACCCGTTCCGGTTAGTCGACCGAGTTGAAGGGCCCGAGGGCAGGCGCAGCGGGGGCGCACAGGAGCATTTACCAGGGCGCAAGGGGGGTGCGGTTCGTCACCGTGGGTATCCCGCTGGCGTTGCTGATCGCTAACCTGGTGTCAGATTCCTTGGACGGTCGGACAGTCGGCAACAGATCAGCAGAATCGTCGCCCGCCGGCCGGGACCGGAGGGTGTGGGGAGGCGAAGCCCAATGGCCGCGAGACCACTCGTCGCACGACAGCCCAACGAGCGTCTGCAGCAACTGATCCAGGAGGCCAGCTGTTCCAATGCCGGCCTGGCCCGCAGGGTCAACCTCTGCGGCGCCGAGCACGGGCTGGACCTT
The DNA here is from genome assembly GCF_042883725.1 of Kitasatospora sp. NPDC058184. Lineage (NCBI taxonomy): Bacteria > Bacillati > Actinomycetota > Actinomycetes > Kitasatosporales > Streptomycetaceae > Kitasatospora > Kitasatospora sp. NPDC058184. The sequence goes on along the minus strand of NZ_JBHVVE010000029.1, from coordinate 71,757 downwards.
CGGTACGACAAGACCTCCGTCGCCCGCTGGCTGCGCGGGCAGCAGCCGCGCGGGCAGGCGCCGGCCGTGATCGCCGAGGCCCTCGGCCGCAAGCTCGGCCGCAGCGTGTCGGTCGAGGAGATCGGCATGGCGGACGGCAAGAACCTGAGCTCCGGCATCGGGCTCCAGTTCGCGCCGACCATCGGCGCCGCCCTGGAGCAGGTGTGCGAGCTGTGGCGCAGTGACGTCGGCCGGCGGGACTTCCTGACCGGCGCGACGGTCGCCGCCTCCGCGCTGGTGGAGCCCAGCCGGGACTGGCTGATCACCCCGCCGGACCCGGTGGTGGCGCGGGCCGGCGGCCCCCGGGTCGGTCCGACCGACGTGGCCGCGATCAAGGCGACCACCGCGATGCTGGTCGACCTGGACCACCGCTTCGGCAGCGGCCACGTGCGCCCGGTGGTGGTGCACTACCTCAACTCGGTGGTCTCCGGCCTGCTCGGCGGCGCCTACCGGGAGGAGACCGGGCGCCAACTCTTCGCCGCCGTGGCCAGGTTGACCGAACTGGCCGGCTACATGGCGGTGGACACCGGACAGCCCGGGCTCGCCCAGCGCTACTACATCCAGGCGCTGCGGCTGGCCCAGGCCGCCGACGACCGCGGCTACGGCGGCTACGTGCTGGCCGCCTCGATGAGCCACCTGGCCGCCACCCTCGGCAACCCGCGCGAGATCGCCCAACTCGCCCGCGCCGCCCAGGAAGGCGCCCGCTCGGTGGCCACCCCGACGGCGATGGCGATGTTCTACGCCGCCGAGGCCCGCGGCCACGCCCTGCTCGGCGACGCCCGCTCCTGCGAGACGGTGTCGGCCAGGGCGCTGGAGGCGATGGAGAAGCGCCGCCCGGAGGACGACCCGGACTGGATCGCCCACTTCGACGACGCCTACCTCGCGGACGAGCTCGCCCACTGCCACCGGGACCTGGAGCAGGCCGGCCCGGCCGAGCACTACGCCCGGCGGGCGCTCGACCTGCACCCGCCGACCCGGGTCCGGCGCCGCGCGGTGGACCTCGTCCTGCTGGCCACCGCCCAGCTCCAGCAGCGGGACCTGGAACGCGCCTGCGAGACGGGCACCCAGGCGGTCCGGCTGCTGAGCGGGCTGCGCTCCAACCGGGGCGTGGAGTACCTGGACGAGTTCCGGCGCCGCCTGGAGCCCTACCGGGAGCAGCGGGTGGTCCGGGAGTTCCACGCCCGGGCCGACGCCGAGGCGGCCTAACCAGGGGCCGCCGCGGATCGTCTGTGCAGGGAGCGTGACGGATGTCCCGCCCACGTGGTCACCCGGTGAGGCGAACCGGTAGCGTGGGCGCGACGTCCAATGGAACTGTGATGCTCCCAAGAACCGACGAGATGTGGTCCGCCGTCAGTGCGCGGTCCTGCACAGGTGAGGAATCGCGTTGAGTCAGCGCCGCTCGTACCCGAACTCCGGTGACTTCAACCTGGACGACCTGTTCCGCCCCGAGCCCGGCCAGCCCCAGGGCCAGCCGGGCCAGCCGGGCCAGCCGGGCCCGCCGCAGGCCCACTCGGCGGTGCCGCCGGTGGGACAGCCGTCCGGGCAGCCGGAGTACCTCGGCGAGGGCGCGCACGCGCTGCCGACCCAGGCCATGCCCGCGCAGCCGATGCCCGGCCAGTCGATGGCGGGCCAGCCGATGCCCGCGCCGAACGCCCCGTGGGGCGCGCCGCAGCCCGGCTACGGCGCCGCGCAGCCCGGGTACGGTGCGCCGCAGCCCGATCCGGCCCCGGAGACCCAGTACCTGCCGCCGTACCCCGGCGGCGACCCGCAGACGGCCGGCTACCCGGCGGCGCAGGCCCAGCCCGGCTACCCGCAGCCGCAGCCCGCGCCGGGGTACCAGGCCTACCCGCCGGCCGCGCAGCCGCAGCCTGCCTACCCGGCGCAGGACTACCACCAGGGCTACGCCCCGGAGCAGGGGCAGGACTACGGCCAGGGCTTCGACGCGACCCAGGCGGGTGGCTCTGGGCGGGGCGGGCGTCCGTCCAACAAGCTGATCATCGGCGGTGTGGTGGCGGGCTGCGCGGCGGCCGGCATCCTGGTCGCCGTCCTGATGAACGGCGGCAGCGAGCCCACGGACGACACCAAGAAGACCGGCCCGGTGGCCGCCACCGCCGGCGCCACCGGCACCGGCGCCCCCGGGACGGCGAGCGCGAGCGGCTCCGGCGCGGCCGTCGACCCGGACGTCAAGGCCCAGGCGCAGCCGCTGTCGGACCTGCTGGGCACCGCGAGCGACAGCCGCAGCTCGGTGGTCTCCGCGGTCGCCTCGGTGCAGAAGTGCGACAAGCTGCCCGAGTCCCAGCAGGCGCTGACCGCCGCGGCCGGCAAGAGGCGCGAGCTCCAGAGCAAGCTCGGCCAGCTGAAGACCGACAAGCTGCCCGGCGGCCAGCAGCTGGTCGACCAGCTCAACGCGGCCTGGACGGCCTCGGCCCAGGCCGACGACGAGTACGCGGCCTGGGCGCAGGACGCCCAGGGCGGCTGCGACGCGAAGAAGCAGGACAACCCGCACTACAAGAACGCCGTCCAGGCCAGCGGCACCGCGACCACCGCGAAGAAGCAGGCCGCCACGCTCTGGAACACGATCGCCGCCCAGAGCGGACTGCCCAACCGGAACGACGGCGACCTCTGAGCGGCGGCGCCCGCTGAGCGACGGCGGCCCCTGAACGACCGGAGGGGACGGGCCCGAGGGCCCGTCCCCGCTCCGCTCCGGGTGGCGCGCGTCAGGCCGGCGGACGGCCTCCGGTGAGCGTCCAGCGGATGTCCACGAAGCCCGGCTGCTGCAGGGTCATCCGGCCGTTCCTGACCACCTGGTAGGTGACCCAGGTGTTCACCAGCCGCGGCGACCCGCTGCTGGGCAGCATGTTGGTGGTGCCCCAGTTCAGCGGCGGGGTGATCCCGACGTCGATGACCTCGCCGCCGTCCAGCAGCGAGGAGACGGCCTTCGAGGAGACCGGCTTGCCGGCCTCCGCCAGCTTCTGCACCGCCGTCCGGAACACCTCGTACGCGACCCAGGTGGTCTGCACGCCCGGGTCGGAGACGTCGATCGGGTGCCCGTTGGTGGTGTCGGTGCGCACCACGGCGCGCAGCCCGTCCCAGATCTTCGCCGACTCCGGCGGGTACCAGCTGGTGACGTAGGCGCCGCCGAGCGGGCCGGAGTCGCCGCCGGTGGAGTCCACCACCGACTGCTGGACGCTGCCGATGATCGAGGCGATCCGGGTGTTCTTCGGGTTCAGCCGCCGGTAGGAGTCCAGCAGGTTGCCGGTCGGCTCGGCGGCCAGGGCGCTGGTGACGCAGGTGCCCGGCTCGTCCTTGCCGATCGCCTTGCGGACCACCGGGGTGTAGTCGGAGGACTGCTCGGGCGCCTTGACGTCCGTCAGCCGGATCCCGGCCGGCCGCAGCGCGGTGCCCAGGTAGCCGAGCAGGTTGTCGCCGGCCGGGGTGTCCGGGCGGACCAGGGCGACGGACTTGCAGCCGGCGTCCACCAGCTGGCGGCCGTTGCCCGCGATCAGCGCCGGCATGCCGCCGTCCACCGGGTAGGACAGCGGGCTGGCGAACTCCGGCTGGGAGAGCCCGTAGCCGCCGATCAGCGGGATGCCGGCGCGCTCCAGCACCGGCATGAACGCCTCGCCCCACTGGCTGTACGAGCCGATCACGGCGACCGCCTTGGCGTCCACCGCCTGCTGGGCGCAGGCGCGGGCACCGTCCACGGTGTTGTGCTCGTTGCAGGTGATCACGCGCAGCCGGTGGCCGTTCAGTCCGCCCTTGGTGTTGACGTCCTGGCCGATGGCGGAGGCGAGCGCCGTCATGCCCGGGCGGTCGGCGGAGCCGGTGCCCGCCGGGGCCCAGGTCATCACGGTCAGGTCGCTGCCACTGGTGGAAGCATCGGCCGATCCGCCGCACGCGGAGGCCGAGAAGAGGGTGGGGAGCAGGACCGCGGCGGTGGCGGCGGCTGCGATCGGGCGTCGGCGGCGGCGTCGCACGATCGGGGGACGGGCCTGGAAGGAGTCCCTTCGGCTGGTCATCGGTTTTCCCTCTCTGGGGCGCCCTCCGGCGCACCGGAGCAAGCCAAGCCCCGGCGCCGCAAGCCGAGAGGGCCGAAGTGCGAACGGACGGCAAACGGACGCCGAAATCCGGGGCGGTACGCGTGTAGATCGCGAGTGGAGCACGAACAGACGGGGAACGTACGATCGTTCACCATGTCCGCCAGCACAGATTCTTCGTATCGGTCCACCCGAAACCCTTCTCGTCCGGGCCACCGCTCCAGCACGATGGGCGGCATGCCGCTCAACGACCTGCCCTGGTGGCGCTGGCGAGCCCGAATGCGCTCGGCGCTGCACATGCTGTCCGACCCCGGTTTCCAGCACGAGGCCTGGCTGACCGGCCGGGAGGGGTACGGCGACGTGACCGACGCCGTCTACCGGCTGGTCGAGGACACCTGGCTGGACCACTGGTCGGCCGAGAAGTACGTCGGGACGATCTTCCGCGACGCCGCCGAGGCCGCGCTGGTGGACGTCGCGGTGCTGCGGGCCGTGCAGATGCTGCACGAGGTCGGTGCGGACGCGCCGGCCTCGGCCTACCTCGGCCACCCCGGCTGGCCGGAGACCGTCCGGGCCGCCCGCGAGGCGCACGTCGCGATGGCCGTGGGCGACGGGGACGACCCGGACGCGCCGCCGAAGTCGCTGGACGTGCTGCGCATCCTCACCCGGGTCTGACCGCCGGGCGCCGCCGTCCCGCAGTAGCAGCCGCCCCGCGGCAGCAGCCGTCCCGCAGTACGGGCAGCGGGACGGCGCATGTCCGGGATGTGACACGCTGGACCGTCCACGCACGTCACGACCTAGAACGGGATACCCCCAGTGCAGCAGCCGGCCGGCGCCCAGTACGTCCTCACGCTGTCCTGCCCCGACAAGCAGGGCATCGTCCACGCTGTCTCCAGCTACCTCTTCATGACCGGCTGCAACATCATCGACAGCCAACAGTTCGGGGACGGCGACAGCGGGCTCTTCTTCATGCGGGTGCACTTCTCCGCCCCCGAGCCGGTCACCGCCGACAAGCTGCGGGCCAGCTTCGCCGCGATCGGCGCCTCCTTCGGCATGGACTGGCAGATCCACCCGACCGAGCAGCGGATGCGGATCGTGCTCATGGTCAGCAAGTTCGGGCACTGCCTGAACGACCTGCTCTACCGCACCCGGATCGGCGCCCTGCCGGTGGAGATCGCCGCGGTGGTCTCCAACCACACCGACCTGAAGGACCTGACCGAGAGCTACGGGGTCCCGTTCCACCACATCCCGGTCACCAAGGACACCAAGGCCGAGGCCGAGCAGCGGCTGCTCGACCTGGTCGCCGAGGAGAACGTCGAACTGGTCGTGCTGGCCCGCTACATGCAGGTGCTCTCCGACCAGCTGTGCACCGCGCTGTCCGGCCGCGTGATCAACATCCACCACTCCTTCCTGCCGAGCTTCAAGGGCGCCAAGCCGTACCACCAGGCGCACGCGCGCGGCGTGAAGCTGATCGGCGCCACCGCCCACTACGTCACCGCCGACCTGGACGAGGGCCCGATCATCGAGCAGGAGGTCGCCCGGGTCACCCACGACGTCAGCCCCGACCAGCTGGTCGCGCTCGGCCGGGACGTCGAGTGCCAGGCGCTGGCCCGCGCGGTGAAGTGGCACAGCGAGCACCGGGTGCTGCTGGACGGGACCCGGACGGTCGTCTTCGCCTGAGGCGCGGCGCGGCGCCGGGGCCCTGGGGCCCGCTACGGCCTGGAGAGCAGCGGGAGCGCGTGCAGCACCTCGCGGACGGCGGCCCGGTCGCCGTGGGTGCCGACCGGCAGCCGGTCCGGGTCGCGGTGCGCCGCGGCCAGCTGGCACAGCTCCAGGCCGTCCAGCACCATCGAGGCCACCGGCTCGGTGCCGTCTCTGCCGGCTCTGCCGTCGGTGCTGTCGGAGCCGTCGGTGCGGAAGCCGTCGCCGTCGAGGGGGACCAGCCACTCGCCGCCCGCCGGGCCGTCGACCATCAGCCGCACCCGCCGGGCCGCCTTGACCCCGCCCACCGGCGCGGCCGGCACCCCGGCGAACTCGGGGCGGGCCGCGCGCAGCCCGGCCAGCGCCCGGGGGAGCAGCCGGACCACCAGCTCCACCATCTGCCGCAGGTGCTGCGGCGCCGGCGGGTCGTACGGGTAGGCGACCGCCCGGGCCACGTCCTCGCCGTGCACGAAGCACTCGAAGGCGCGGTCCACGAAGGCGTCGCGCAGCGGCAGCACCGTGAAGCCGTAGTCGACCGGGGTGTTGCCCTGCGGCCGGAGCGCGGCCCCGCGCACCAGGTCGTGGGCCTGCCGCCGCCAGCGGGAGCGCACCGACTGCGGTGCCAGACCGCGCTGGTCGGCGACCAGCCGGGCGGTGCGCGCGGTGATCGCGGCGTACGGACCGCCCTGCGCCGGAACGCGCGGCACCGCCGGACCGGCGGCCGGCTCCTGCGGCGGCACCCGCCGCCCGATCCGCGCGGCGGGCAGGCCCGGGGCGGCCGGCACCGGGTCGGGCAGACCGAGCGCCAGCGCCAGGAAGCCGTCCACCGCGGTCAGATGGCCGAGCACCTCGGCCGGGCGCAGCCACTCGGTGCCGCCGTGCCAGGGCAGTTCGGCCACCTCCTGCCACTCCTCCGGGCCGAGGTCGCGCAGCAGCGCGTCGAGCTTGGCGGTCTCCGCCGTGTACGGCATCCCCCAGACGGGGACGGGCAGTTCGGCCGGCCGACGGGCCAGGCACCAGTCGAGCACCTGCTGGCGCAGCGAGCCGGGCTGGTCCAGCGGCTCGTCCAGGGAGAGCCAGCCGGCCGCCTCGCGCAGCCGGGCCGCCTCCTCGGCGCACTCCCGGCAGTCGCGCAGGTGCTGCTCCAACTCGGCCGCCTCGCGGGCCGGGCAGGCGCCGAGGGCCCACGCGCCGAGCAGCGAGCGCAGGGCGTCGTGCTGCTCCTCAGTGCTGCTCACGTCTCCCCGTCCCCGTGCCCGATTCCGTCCCCGGCTCCGTCCTGGCGGGCGCGCTCCTCGGCCAGTTCGGTGGCCAGCAGCTCCAGACCGAGCCGCATCCGCTGCTTGGCGACCTGTTCGCTGATGCCGAGCAGCCGGGCCGTCTCGTGGTAGGTGCGACCGTCGTAGTAGGTCACCGCGATGGTCTCACGCAGGGGTTGGGGCAGGGAGTCGACCACGTACTGCATCCGCGCGGCGGTGGCCACGGCGCGGATCTCGGCCTCCGCGCCCGGTCCGCGGTCGGCGGCCCGCCGCGCCCGCAGCCGTTCGACCGCGCGGTGGTGGGTCAGCGCGCCGAGCCAGGAGCGCAGCGATCCCCGGGCGGGGTCGAAGTCCTCGGGGTGCTCCCAGACGTGGGCGAAGACCTCCCGGGTGAGCTGGGTGGCGGCGGCCTGGTCGGCCAGTATCCGCCCGGCCAGGCCGTGCACCATCGGCGCGAGCTGGTCGTAGAGTTCGCCGAGCGCCGTCTCCTCGCCGCGGGCGAGGCGGCGCTGCAACTGCTCGTCCCAGCGCGGGGTCCGCTCCGGGGTGGCCATCGGGAACCACCCTCCTGACGGGTTCGCTGGCGTACCCAACGGTATCCCGCGGCCGGGCGGTGCCGGGGGCGATTCCGGCAAGAACGGAACCGTTCCCCACGGATCGCCGTCCTCCTGGACGTGCTCCCCGGTCCGGTCCGCCGACCCCGGGGCCGGACCGTCGTCCTCCGGGACGGGCCGCCGTCCTCCGGGACCGGACCGTCGGATGGTGCGACGGTCGGTCGATGTGACGGCAGGGGCGGCGGGGGCGTCCGTCGGCGCCGCCGTACGAGCACCGTCGGACACGCGCCGCACGGGTGGTTCGCGAGTGGCGGGCGGGGCGCCCGGGGCGCGCGGCGGTAGGTTCCCGACCGCGGGACCGGCAGGTCGGCCCGGGTCGGACGATCACCGGTACGAGGCTCGCGAGCGTGAGCGGGACAGTATGCACCGCGCTGTCGCCCGATCGCCGGAATATGCCCGAAGCGCTTGCTGCGTTCCGTCCCCCCGCCCATCCTGAGGCGTATTCGTGTCGCGGCCGGTGCCCGACCGACGAGACGGCGCGGACGAACGGGCGCGGGCGAACGGATCGCGCGGGCGCCCGGGCACGGCTCGGGCGGCACCGGGCGACGGGCTCGGGCCCGCCGGCCGGTCCGGCCCGACCGGGACTCAGCCGAACTGCGAGTGCGGGTGGTGGAGCGGTGCAGGTTCTTCAGGTACAGCTGGCGGTGCAGGCTGACCCCGCCGAGGTCGGTCGGGCCCGCCGGTGGGTGCGCTCGCGGCTGCTGAACCACGGGGTGGACCCGGACGCGCCGATGGCCGAGACGGTGGTGCTGGTGGTCTCGGAGCTGGTGACCAACGCCGTGGTGCACACCGGCTGTCCGGCCGTGCTGCGGCTCTGTCTGCCGGTGGCCGACGGCCCGCAGGAGGGCGGCCCGGCCGCCCCGCTGCGGGTGGAGGTCGCCGACGCGAGCCAGGCCCCCCCGGCCCCGCGGCACGCGGGCGCGGACGAGGACGCGACCAACGGGCGCGGCCTGGAGCTGGTCGAGCTGCTCTGCGAGCGCTGGGGCTGGTACCCGGACGGCTCGGGCAAGCGGGTCTGGTGCGAGATCGGCAGTGACGCCCGGCCGACCGAGCCGCTGGCCGACGTGGACTGGGCGGCTTTGGCGCAATAGCGGCTTTCGCGGCGGCCGTCCGCGGGTGCCGATCACCGGTGCTGATCACCGGCCGAAAGGTGACGCAACCATTCCGAATTTCGGACTACCCATTGACGTGACGTATCCGACTGATCACTCTTGGGTGCGGCGCTCCGTTGCGAGGGGACGCCGAGGGGACGTTCGTCCACCGTCGCGGTGCTGCTGTCCAGGGGATTCGTGCCAGCAGGGGGGATCGCGGACGGTCGGCCACGGGCCGCTCCTTGGCGAGTGCGGAGGGTGTGGCGCGGACTCAGGGCTCGCGCGCCGCGGTTGGATGGCGGCCTGCCGTGCCGTGCTCGCAGTGCGCTCGGCCTGCCGCCATCCAATGCGTCGCCCCCGTGCGACGGGATCCGGCCACCGGTCGGTCCGTTCCCAGACTTCGCTCAGGAAGCCCGCCGGACAGGACTTTCGGCGACGGCGGGGCTCTGATGGCCGGTGCCGCTCTCGTGGCCGGTGCCGCTCTCGGGGAGGGCGCTGCTTTCGGGAAGGGCGCTGCTTTCGGGGAGGGCACGGAAGGTGCGCCGGTAGGCGCTCGGCGCGACGTCGAGCCGGCCGCGCAGCTGGAGCCGCAGCGAGGCGGCGGTGCCGAAGCCGGACTCCCGGGCGACCTGGTCGATCGTCAGGTCGGTCCGCTCCAGCAACTGGCGGGCCCGCTCGGTGCGCTGGGTGGTGATCCACTGGCCGGGGCTGGCCCCGGTCTCCTCCCGGAAGCGCCGGGTGAAGGTCCGTACGCTCATCCCCGCCCGGTCGGCGAGCTGCCGCAGCACCAGCGGCCGGTCCAGGTGCTCCAGCGCCCAGGCGCGCACCGCGGCGGTGCCGCTGTCGCCGGGGTCCACCGGGCTCGGGGCCTCCACGTACTGCTTCTGGCCGCCCTCGCGCCACGGCGGTACCAGGCAGTTGCGGGCCACCGCGTTGGCCACCGCGCTGCCGTGGTCGCGGCGCACCACGTGCAGGCAGAGGTCCACCCCGGCGGCCACCCCGCCGGAGGTGAGGACGTCGCCGTCGTCGGTGTAGAGCACGTCGGGATCCAGCCGCACCCGGGGGAACAGCTGGGCGAAGCGCTCGGTGTAGCGCCAGTGGGTGGTGGCCGGGCGGCCGTCCAGCAGGCCGGCGGCGGCGAGCACGAAGGAGCCGGTGCAGATCGACATCAGCCGGGTGCCGGGCCGGATCCGGGCCAGCGCGGCGGCCAGTGCCGGGGTGAAGCAGGTGTCGGCGACGGCCGGGCTGGAGTCGGCGGAGGCCGGGATCACCACGGTGTCGGCCCGCTCCAGCAGTTCGGGCCCGTGGTCGACGACGATCCGGAAGTCGGCGCTGGTGGCGACCGGCCGCCCGTCCAGGGTGCAGGTGGCCACCTCGTACAGCGGCCGCCCGGCCGGGTCCTTGGCGCCGCCGAAGATGCGGGCGGGGATGCCGAGTTCGAAGGCGATCACGCCCTCCAGGGCGAGTACCGCGACCAGGTGTGCCATGCCGTCCCCTCGGATGTCGGTGGGTCCGGGCCAGCCTACGTCGGACCTTGGCCCGATTCTTGCGAAAGCTGTCATTCAGGCCACTCGTCCGGCGCCGGGCGGCCCGGAACACTCGTTCGCGTGACCGAACGCCGTGTCCTCGCCCCCGCCTCCCGCTCCGGACCGCCCGCCCCGGCCAAGCGCCCCCGGGTGCACTACGCCTGGGTGGTGGCCGCCGTCTCCCTGCTCGTCCTGCTCGGCTCGGCCGGCTTCCGCTCCACGCCGAGCCTGATGATGGACGCCCTGCACAACGAGTTCGGCTGGTCGCTCGGGACGATCTCCAGCGCCACCTCCGTCAACCTGACGCTCTACGGCCTCACCGCCCCGTTCGCCGCCGCCCTGATGGACCGTTTCGGGGTGCGCCTGGTGGTGGTCTGCGCGCTGCTGACCATCTCGGTCGGCGCCGGGCTGACCATGCTGATGCGCGAGCCCTGGCAACTGGTGCTCTGCTGGGGCGTGCTGGTCGGCCTCGGCAGCGGCTCGATGGCCGGCGCCTTCGCCACCACCATCACCGGCCGCTGGTTCCAGGCCAGGCAGGGCCTGGTCACCGGGGTGCTGACCGCCGCCGGGGCCGCCGGGAACCTGGTCTTCCTGCCGGTCGGCGCCTGGCTGGTCGAGCAGCACGGCTGGCGCTCGGCCGTGGTCGTGGTCTCGCTCGCCGCCAGCGCCGTCGCCGTCCCGGTCCTGCTGCTGATGCGCGAGCGGCCCGCCGACGTCGGCCTGCTCCCGTACGGCGCGACCGAGGCCCCGCCCGCGCCGGTGACCGAGGGCCGCGCCCTGACCCGCTCGCTGAAGGTGCTCCGGGACGCCGCCCGCACCCGGGCGTTCTGGCTGCTGGCCGGCTCCTTCGCGATCTGCGGCGCCACCACCGCCGGCCTGGTCGGCACCCACTTCATCCCGGCCGCGCACGACCACGGCATGCCGGTCACCACCGCCGCGAGCCTGCTCGCCCTGATCGGCGTCTTCGACGTGGTCGGCACCGTGGCCAGCGGCTGGTTCACCGACCGGGTCGACTCCCGGCTGCTGCTCACCGTCTACTACGGGCTGCGCGGCCTGTCCCTGCTCCTGCTGCCGCAGCTGATGGCCGGCACGCTCCAGCCGCCGATCCTCGCCTTCGTGATCTTCTACGGGCTGGACTGGGTGGCCACCGTGCCGCCGACCGTCGCGCTGTGCCGCCGGCACTTCGGCGGGGACGCCCCGATCGTCTTCGGCTGGGTGCTCGCCGCCCACCAGATCGGCGCGGCCGTCGTCGCCGGACTGGCCGGCCTGGCCCGCGACGCGCTCGGCAACTACGACCTCACCTGGTACGGGGCCGGCGGGCTGTGCGCGGTCGCGGTCGGGCTCTGCCTGGCGCTGCGCACCGGGCGGACCGACCGGGCGGTGCCGGCGCTGCCGTGACGGCCGGTGCTCCCGGCGGGCTCCGGTGACGGTCGGTGCCCCCGGCGGGGCTGTCGTACCGGAGGTCTAGGCTCCGGTCCATGGCCGCCCTGACCTTCACCCTGGACCCGAAGCCCGACCCGGACCTGCGGACGGACATCGTCCGGCTGTGGGTCGACGTCACCAACGCCGGCGGGGCGGTCGGCTTCGTGGCGCCGGTCACCGAGGAGGAGGTCTGGGACACCGCCGACCACCAGTTCGCCGGGATCGCGCCGGACGGTCCGGACCGGCTGCTGGTCGCCCACGAGAGCGGGACGGGTCGGCTGGTCGGCGTGCTGTTCTTCGAGTCGATGCGCTTCGACCTCATGGAGCACTGGCGGATGCTCAAGCGGGTCATGGTGCACCCCGACTTCCAGGGCCTCGGCCACGGCGCCCGGCTGCTCGCCGAGGCCGAGCGGGTGGCCCGGGAGTGGGGCCTGGAGTCGCTGCGGCTCACCGCGCGCGGGGGCCAGGGGCTGGAGCGGTTCTACGCCCGCAGCGGCTACCGGGAGGTCGGCCGGGTGCCGGCCGCGATCCGGGTCGCCCCCGGGGACGACCGGGACGACATCACCATGTGGCTCGACCTGCGCTGACACCGGCCCCGGTCGGGCCGTCCGGGCCGGACCGGGTGCCCCGTGCCCCGTTCCGGCTGTCAGGCATGCTTGACTGGAGGACCGGCCCCAGCGCAACGAAGAAGGATGTGTCGAGTGACCAGCAACGGCCCGGAGAAGTCGCACGCCACGCTCCGCTACACCTCCATGCGGGTCAGCATCTTCCTCGGCTGCCTGCTGGTGGCCCTGCTGCTCGGGCACTTCCAGGTCATCCCGGTCAGCGGTGAGGCCGGCATGATCTTCCTCTTCCTGCTGGCCGCGCTCGCCTCCGCGCCGCTCAGCTACGCGCTGCTGGGCAGGCAGCGCGACGCGATGTCCGAGCAGATCAGCGGCAAGGTCTCCGGGATGCGCAGCCGTACCGCCGAGCGGATCGCCGCGCAGAACGCCGAGGAGGACGCCGCCGACGACGCCGCCCGCGCGGCCACCGCCGGCCAGAGCTGACCCCGGCCCCGCCCGCGAGCGCAGCCGCCGTGCCCGCCACCCGAGACTCCGTGCCGTCCGAGCCGCCTTCCGCCGAGCCGCCGTCCGTCGAGCCGCCGTCCGTCGAGCCGTCCGAGCCGCCTTCCGCCGAGCCGCCGTCCGCCGGGCAGCCGTCCGTCGAGGCGGCGCTCGGCACCTGGCCGGCCCCCGTCCGCCGGCCCACCGGCCGGGACGTGGCCCGGCTCGCCGGGGTCTCCCAGGCCACCGTCTCCCTGGTCTTCTCCGGCGCCGAGGCCGGCCGACGGGTCTCCGAGGCGACCCGGGAGCGGGTCCGGGAGGCCGCCCGCAGCCTCGGGTACCGCCCGCAGGCGGCCGGCCGGCAGCTGCGGCTCGGCCGCAGCGGGATGATCCTGCTGGCCGTGCCGAACCTCCAGGGCCCGTTCTTCGGCCGGGTGCTGGAAGGCGTCCACGAGGAGGCCGGCCGCAACGGCCTGGCCGTCGTGGTCAGCTCCGGCTGGGGCAGCGCCACCCTCGCCGAGGCCGCCACCGCGGGCCGCTTCGACGGCCTGCTGATCTGCTCCCCGGACGACAGCCAGCTCGGCGAGCTGCCCGCCGACACCCCCGCCGTCTTCCTGGACGCCGACCCCGGCACCGACCGGGCGCGTCCGACCGTCGAACTCGACGTGGCCGGCGGGATGCGCGCCGCGGTCGAGCACCTGGTCGCGCTCGGCCACCGCAGGATCGGCCGGCTGCGCTCCAGCCACTCCGCGTACACCTTCCGGGTCCGGCAGGCCGCCTTCGAGCAGGCCGTCCGTGAACTCGGCCTGGACGTGGTGGAGTTGGGCGTGAGTCTGAACGACGGACATCGGGCCGCGCGGGCCGTCGCGGGCCGGCTGCTGGAGCGGGCGGACCGGCCGCGCGCGGTGCTCTGTGACGACGACGTGGTCGCCTCCGGGGTCTACCAGGCCGCCGCGGAGCTGGGGCTGCGGGTGCCGGAGGACCTGTCGGTGGTCGGCATGGACAACGTCGCGGTGGCCGCGCTGCTCGCCCCGCCGCTGACCACCGTCGACCTGCCGGGCGAGGAGCTGGGCCGGGCGGGCGCGGCCGCGCTGGCGGCCCTGCTGCGCGGGGAGCGGGTGGCGCCGGTCGCGCCGCTGGCGACCTCGCTGGTGCTGCGCTCCTCCACGGCGCCGGCCGGTTCGGCTTCGACGGGCTGATCACGGTCCGTCACCACTGGGTGGCGCCGCTCCGTCCGGATTGCCCCCGTATGGCCCTCAGGTGGCTCACAGATGCCCCTCGGATGCGTTCAGAATTGCTCCAATCGGGTGAATAATCCTCATTTACTCTCGCGCCGTACCTCCATTCGGATTAACAGAGGGTGAGATTCCAGGATGCGGACGCTCCGATCAATACCCTCACCCTCGTCCAAGGCGGGCCGGATGGCCACCGCCCTGGGCCTCTTCGCGGGCACGCTGCTCACCGGCACCCTCACCGTCCCGACCGCCCAGGCGGCCGTCGGCTTCACCAAGACGGTGGACAAGCCGACGGCGGCGCCCGGCGAGAACGTCACCTACACCCTGCGCTACACCTGCTCCGTCACCGACTGCGCCAACGGCCGGATCACCGACACCCTCCCGGCCGGGATGGAGTTCGTCGGCTGGACCCCGGACGCGAGCACCGTCGACGTCGCGGGCTCGACCGTCCCGGCGGCCGGCACCGTCGGCGGCACCCTCGACATCAGGCTCCTCACCCTCACCCCGGGGACCACCGCGACCGTCAAGGTCGTCCTCAGGTTCCCCAACTTCACCACCCCCAACGGCACCAAGGCCGTCAACTCGGCCACCCTGACCGCCGACGGCGAGCCCGAGCAGTCCGGCTCCGCCACCACCGGCGCCGTCGTCCAGCCCGACTACAAGGTCACCAAGGGAGTCCAGACCAGCAGTCAGGACGGCCGCTCGGTCACCTACCAGTTCAGCGCCTGCTCCACCAGCGGCGTCCCCAACGTCGACCTGGACGCGAGCCGGCTGGTCGACACCCTGCCGCCCGGCGCCGTCGTCGACACCGGCCGCTCGCCCGGCTGGACCCAGGACCCGGGCAACCCCGACCGCTGGGTGTTCGACATCGGCGCCTTCCGGGCCGGCAACGGCCAGGCCGGCTGCCGCAACCCCGGCGTCCTGGTCGTCAACTACCCCGACCCGGCGTTCCCCAGCGGCACCACCTCCACCAACTCGGTGGTCCTGCAGGGCGACCCGCTCGGCCCCGAGGGCATGCGCGACCTGTCCGACGCCACCGCCGTGTCCCCGGTCTTCCAGCCGCCGACCACCGGCATCCAGGTCACCGCCTCCAAGGTCTGGCAGGACCAGGTGGTCTCCGGCGACATCGCCTCCTTCAGCCTCCACGCCGTCAACACCGCCGGCCCCGTCACCCGCCTGGTGATGACCGACCCGGGCGGCGGCACCACCACCGGCCTCTACAACTGGCTGATCCCCCAGTCCATCCAGCTGGAGGCCTGGAACCCCGCCACCATCGGCCTCACCCTCCAGTACCGGCTCGACGGCGACCCGACCTGGCGGACCTTCACCCCCGGCAAGCCGTTCGACGGTTCGGGCAGCCGCCGGATCACCTTCGCCGAAGGCGCCGGGAACCCGGCGAACGACGTGCTCGGCCTCCCGGCCGGCCGCCGGCTCGACGGGCTGCGCTTCGAGTGGAACGGCCCCGTCCCCACCGGCTGGAGCCCCGGCAACGCCGTCCAGGTGCTCTCCCAGGTGGTCACCCCCGGCCACGACGGCCGCACCGCCCCCGGCCCGCTGCACAACTGCGTGGACGTGACCGGCACCGACGCGGCCGGCGCCACCGCCTCGGCGAACGCCTGCGCCGACACCACCGTCTCCGCCGCCACCAACCTGGGCGCCGCCAAGACCACCGTCTCCGGCGAGGTCCTCGCCCCCGGCGGCATCGCGACCTTCCAGCTCACCCCGTACAACCGCACCGGCCGCACCCTGGGCACCCCGCTGGTGATGTACGACCTGCTGCCGCCCGGCCTCGTCTACCAGGACGGCAGCGCCCGGCGCGACCCCGGCTACCCGGAGTCCGTCGCCCCGAGCTCCGTCCAGGTGCTGCCCGGACCGGACGGCCGCCAACTGCTCAAGCTGACCTGGCCGGCCGGCGCGCCCGACATGACGTACCTCAACGACCACCGGGCCTACCGCACCCTGATCGACGTCCAGGTGGCCGGCAGCGCCAGGCCCGGGACCCTCACCAACGACGCGTACGTCACCACCGAGGGCGCCGGGGAACCCGTCGCCTGCTCCTACTTCGGCACCGACAGCGGTGTCCCGGACACCCACGACCTCGACGGCGACGGCAACACCACCGAGACCATGTGCCACGCCTCCTCCCGGGTCGAGGTGCAGGTCCCGGCCGTGCTGCGCTCCTTCAAGGAGGTCAAGGGCGACCTCGACCAGGACTACGCCACCACCGGCACCACCACGCCCGGCGGCGGCCTCTCCTACCGGCTGACCGTCCGCAACGACTCGCCGGACCCGGTCACCGACTTCGTCGCGTACGACAAGCTGCCCACCCCCGGCGACTCCTACCTGCTGCGCCCGGACGTCCCGCGCGGCTCCGCCTGGACGCCCTCGCTCACCCGGCCGCTGACGTCCAGCGACCCGACCGTGGCGATCGAGTACACCACCTCGCCGAACCCCTGCCCGACCGGGCCGATCACCGTGCCCGGGCCGTGCGACGCGAACGCGAAGTGGAGCACCGACTTCCCCGGGCCGGGCAACACCACCTGGTTCAAGGTCAGCCGGCCGGGCACCCTGCCGTCCGGCGGACTGTTCACCCTGACCTGGCCGATGGTCGCCTCGGTGGACGCCGGCAACGCCGACTTCGCGTGGAACAGCTTCGCCTACACCGCCACCGACTCCACCGGCAGCCCGCTGCTGCCGGCCGAGCCCGCCAAGGTCGGTGTCGGCGTCCAGGCACCCGCGCCGCCGGACAACGCGCTCGGCGATCACGTCTGGGCCGACCGCGACGGCAACGGCGTCCAGGACCCCGGCGAGAACGGGGTCCCCGGCGTCCGGGTCGAGCTGCTGGACGGGACCGGACAGCCGGTCCGGGACAAGCTGGGCAAGCCGGTCACCACGGTGACGGACGCGGACGGGAACTACCTGTTCGACAAGCTGCCGGACGGGGAGTACGCGGTGCGCTTCGACCTGACGACCGCTCCGGCGGGCGCCAGGGCCACCACGCGGCACGCGGGGAAGGACCCGGCGCGGGACTCGGACGCCGACCCGGCCACCGGGACCACCCAGACCGTACGGCTGTCGGGCGGGGCCCGGGACCTGAGCCTGGACCTGGGGCTGGTGCCGGCGGACGAGCCGACGCCGACGCCGACGCCTACGCCTACTCCGACTGCGACCCCGACTTCGACGCCTACGTCGACTCCGACGGGTTCGCCGACGCCGACCTCGTCGCCGACTCCGACGAACTCGCCGTCCCCCACGGGTTCGCCCACGAGTACGCCCACCGGTTCGCCGGCACCGACGGACTCGACCTCGCCGTCGGGCGGCCCCACCGGCGGTCCGTCGGACGGCCCCTCGAACGGCCCGTCGTCGAGCGAGCCCCCGAGCACGGGTGAGCCCGGCGCGCCATCGCAGGATCCGCAGCGGCCGTCCCCGGACCGGGGCGGCGGCGAGCTGCCGCACACCGGTGGGCCCGGTCTGCTGCCGGCCGCTCTCGGTGCCGCCGCCCTGGGCCTCGGCGTGCTGTTCACGGTGGTCGCCCGGCGCCGTCGGGGCCGCCACAGCTGACCGCGCGTGGCTGATCACCCGTAGGTGAAGGACAGGAAGGACAAAGACCGCGCCCGCCGGCCAGACCACCGGCGGGCGCGGTCGTTCGTGGGGGCGGGTCAGCCCACCGGGACGGGCTGCTCGGCGGGGGCGACCGGCGCCGGGTGGAACCAGCGCCGGGCGCCGAACAGCAGCAGCCCGCCGAGCGCGATGCCGCCCACCGCGCACAGGGCCACCGGGCGCAGCGAGTCCTCGGCGAGCTTGCCGGAGACGGCGTAGCCGAGCGAGTTGCCGGTGGCGAACAGCGTCACCAGCCAGGCGAAGGCCTCGGTGACGGTGCCGGTCGGCGCCAGTTCGGCGACCAGTACGAACGCCGCCGCCAGCAGCGGGGCCAGCATGATCCCGGAGAGGAAGGCCAGCGCGGCCATCGGGTACGGCCCGGGCAGGGCGATCAGCGGCAGGTAGGAGGCGGCCATCGCGAGGGCCATCATCCAGGTGCGGGTGGCCGTGGTCTGCCGCCAGCTGACGGCGCCGTAGGCGAGTGCGCCGAGCAGGCCGCCGAGCGCCGCCAGGGCGAGCAGGGTGCCTCCGCCGCCGGGCAGCGCGCCGACGTTCCGCTCGGCGTAGGCGATGAACAGCACGTTCTGCGCGCCGACGGCCCAGCCGGCCCCGGCCAGTCCGACCAGCAGCAGCACCAGCCCGGGGGAGCGCAGCGGTCCGAGCAGTCCGGCGGACTGTTCCCGGGCCGGGGCCCGCCAGGACCGGGCGGGTCCGGTGGTGGCCACGATCAGCGCGCCGGCCAGTCCGAGTCCGGCGGCCACCCAGAGCGCGGCGACCGGGCTGAACAGTCCGGAGATGGCGGCGACGGCCAGCGGGCCGGCCACGTAGAGGATCTGCTGGGAGGCGGAGTCGAAGGCGTACGCGGTGTCGAGCTGCTTCTCCTCGACCACGTCCGGCCAGAGCGAGCGCAGGCAGGGCTCCAGCGGGGGCATGGCGAGGCCGGCGATCGCGGCCCCGACCGGCGCGCCGACCGCGGAGCCGGGGGCGAGGGCGAGCAGCGCGTACCCGCCGCCGGCCACCACGGCGGAGGCGAGCAGGACGCGCGGCTGTCCGGTGCGGTCGATGATCCGGCCGAGCACCGGCCCGCCGACGGCGGCGGCGATCGCGTAGCAGGAGGTGGCCAGTCCGACCCGGCCGTACGCCACTCCGGCGTCGCGCAGCGCGAGGGCGATGACGAGGGCGGTCATGCCGGCGGGCAGGCGGCCGAGCAGGGTGCCGAACAGCAGGCGGGTGACGTGCGGGGCACGGAGCAGGGCGAGGTAGCCCATCGGCGTCCTCTCCGGGTGGGCAGGCAGGGGCGGGGACGCCGCCAAAGTTATACGTATAACCTTTCAGTGGTCAATCGGACCGTCGAGCCGTCCTGATGGGGCGTCAGCTTCGTTCGTGTCCGGAGCGCGGGTTCGCGGCGGGGTTCGGGTGGGCAGGAACTCTCCGTGACCTCAAACAAGTACTTTGAACATCTCAAACCTTTGCTGCTAACGTATCGGCCATGACAGCCTCAGACGCACTGCGGATGCACGGCCCGGGCCCGCTGCCCGGCGCCGCCCGCCCGTGTGCTCTGACCGGTGCTGTGGACAGTCCGCGCCGTTGTCGCGCCATGGGCCGTTGCCGCGCCATGCGCTGTACCGCCCCGAGCTGTACCGCGGCGGCACGCCCCTGATCGGGGGCCGACCCCTTCGTCCGGCCCCGCGCCGTGCCGCCTGCTCCGCCCCCACCTCACCGTCAGCAACGCCCTCCCCCGGAGACGCTCCCCCATGTCCACAGCGCCCGAGGCGACCTCGTCGCCGTCCGTGCTCGCCCGCATCCGCAAGACGCCCTTCTGGGTGCAGATCGTCGCCGGCCTCGTGCTCGGGGTCGGCCTCGGCTACCTGGCCCGCGCCGCCGACATCTCCTGGCTGGCCACCACCCTGGAGACGATCGGCAAGATCTTCGTCCAGCTGCTCAAGGTCGCCGTCCCGCCGCTGGTGTTCACCGCGATCGTGGTGAGCGTCGCCAACCTGCGCAACGTCACCAACGCGGCCCGCCTGGCCACCCGCACGCTGCTCTGGTTCATGATCACCTCGCTGATCTCGGTCGGCATCGGCATCGGCCTGGGCCTGCTGACCAACCCGGGCGAGGGCACCAACCTGAAGACCGAGGGCCTCAAGGCGCTCGACTCCAAGGGCACCTGGATCGACTTCCTGACCGGGATCTTCCCGACCAACATCGTCGACTCGTTCGCCAAGGTGAACGTGCTCCAGATCGTCTTCCTGGCGGTCGTGGTCGGCGCGGCGATCATCAAGCTCGGCGCCAAGGCCGAGCCGGTCCTCAAGCTCAGCGAGTCCGTGCTGGAGCTGACCCAGACCGCCCTGTGGTGGGTCATCCGGCTCTCCCCGCTCGGCACCCTCGGCCTGATCGGCAAGTCCGTCGCCAAGTACGGCTGGGACCTGCTGAAGCCCTTCGCCACGCTGACCCTGGACATCTACCTCGGCTGCGCGCTGGTGCTGTTCGTCGTCTACTCGCTGGTGCTGCGCTTCGCCGCGGGGCTCAACCCGCTGCACTTCTTCAAGGGCGCCTGGCCCGCCATCCAGCTGGCCTTCGTCTCCCGCTCCTCGGTCGGCACCCTGCCGGTCACCCGCCGCGTCACCGAGCGCCTCGGCGTCCCGAGCGAGTACGCGTCCTTCTCCGTGCCGTTCGGCGCCACCACCAAGATGGACGGCTGCGCCTCGATCTACCCGGCCGTCGCCGCGATCTTCGTCGCCCAGGTCTTCAACATCGAGCTGGGCATCAAGGACTACATCCTGATCGCCTTCGTCTCGGTGGTCGGCTCGGCCGCCACCGCGGGCCTCACCGGCGCGATCATCATGCTGACGCTGACCCTGTCCACCCTGGGCCTGCCGCTGGAGGGCGTCGGCCTGCTGCTCGCCATCGACCCGATCCTGGACATGATGCGCACCGCGACCAACGTCGCCGGCCAGGTCGTCGTGCCGATCGTGGTCGCCGCCCGGGAGAAGATCCTGGACGTCGCCGCGTACAACAACCCGTCCGGGGACCTGTACGAGGAGGACGCCAAGCCGGCCGTCGTCGCCGCCCAGGGCGGAGCGGCCACGGCCGCGGCCTGAGGCTCGTTCGGCCTCCGGTCCGGCCGCTCAGCCGGAGGCCGAATGCCCGATCGGACGCCAGAGGGGACGTCCGATCGACCGGACGGAAAGGGCCCTCTCCCGGTGACGGGGGAGGGCCCTTTCCGCATTCCTTTTCTCCGCACCCGAACTTCCCGGCCCGAACCACCCGTTCGACGTTCGAGTGACGTTCGAGTGGAGTTCGGCCGGAAGGCGTTCGAAAAGGCAGGGGGCCCGCCGGACGGGCGGGCCCCCTTGGGTACTGCTCTTGTGCTCATGGTGGCGGCTGTCGGGAGCCGCCGGCGGACCCGTCGGGGTCCACGAGCGATCAGATCATCAGAGGATGGTCAGACAGCGGTGACGTTCTCCGCCTGCGGGCCCTTCGGGCCCTGGGTGACGTCGAAGGTGACCGCCTGGTTCTCCTCCAGCGAACGGAAGCCGTTCGCGTTGATGGCGGAGTAGTGGACGAAGACGTCCGGGCCGCCGCCCTCCTGGGCGATGAAGCCGAAGCCCTTCTCAGCGTTGAACCACTTGACGGTTCCCGTGGCCATGCCGTTCTCCTTGCGAGGCGTGTCGGGGGCCACACCGTGTGGCACCCGGTCCGCTGCGCTGATCGCCCTGCCTCCGGACGTGTCCGAAATTTTTCGATATTGCTGAAAAACTACAAAAAGCCTGCGGTTACATGCTCCGCAGGCTTCAAGTACTGCAAGGGGAATCAAACTGCAACTGAGGGCAACGCTAGCATGCGGCCGCTGTGACGACCAGAGGTCACTTACGGCGTGGAAGGCGCGTGTCGTAGGGCGGTCCTGAGGCGCTCACAGGGGCCGGGCGCAAGGCTGTTGCGGGTGTTCGCCGGGTCGGTTGCCGGGTGGCCGTCGGCCGGTCGGGAGGGTGTGCGTCAGGCCGTTCGTCAGGGTGGGGGCGGGCGCGGAAAGGCCCGCCGGCGGCGCGTGAAGGCGTGTCGGGTGGCCGGTGCGAGCCACCGCCGACAGCAGGCATACGCTGCGGGGAGGCACGAACAGCAAGGGAGCGGCGCAGTGGCAGCACCGGAAGCACGAACACCGGACGCGCGGACGCGGGAGCCCCGGCAGGACACCCCGGTCAGGCCGCGGGTCGGCCACATCCAGTTCCTGAACTGCGTCCCCCTCTACTGGGGGCTCGCCAGGACCGGCAACCTGCTCGATCTGGATCTCACCAAGGACACCCCGGAGAAGCTGAGCGACCAGCTCGTCGACGGCGCCCTGGACATCGGCCCCATCACCTGCGTGGAGTACCTGCGCAACGCGGACGACCTGCTCGTCCTGCCGGACATCGCGGTCGGCAGCGACGGCCCGGTGATGTCCTGCCTGATCGTGAGCAAGGTGCCGCTCGCCGACCTCGACGGCCGCCGGGTCGCCCTCGGCTCCACCAGCCGCACCTCCGTACGGCTCGCCCGGCTGCTCCTGGAGGAGCGCGAGGGCGTGCGCCCGGACTACTTCAGCTGCCCGCCGGACCTCGGCTCCATGCTCGCCGAGGCCGACGCCGCCGTCCTGATCGGCGACCCGGCCCTGCGCGCCTACCTCGGGCAGGCCGCCGACCTCGGGCTGACCGTCCACGACCTCGGCGAGATGTGGAAGGAGTGGACCGGACTGCCCTTCGTCTTCGCGGTCTGGGCGGTGCGGCGCGAGTTCGCCGAGCGCGCCCCGGAGATGACCGCCGCGGTGCACCGGGCCTTCCTGGAGTCCCGCGACCTGTCGCTGGTGGAGGCCACCAAGGTCGCCGAGCAGGCCGCCCGCTGGGAGACCATCGGGGCGGACGTGCTGGAGCGGTACTTCAGCGAGGCGCTCGACTTCTCGCTCGGCGAGCGGCAGCTGGCCGGGGTCACGGAGTTCGCCCGGCGGGTCGCGCACGACAGCGGGTTCGCCCCGGACGTCGCGGTGCGGCTGCTGGAGCCGGCGGCGCTGCCGCTGGGGTCGTAGGGCCCGTCCTCGCCCCCGCCCGCGGGGCGACGGGAGTGTGACGACGGCCCCCGGGGGCGCGCGGTCCGGCTCCTGGCCCCGTTCCGGTCCGCGGGCCGGGCGGGGCCCGGCCGGGCCCGGTACGGTCTGCACCCGAGGCGCGTCCGGCTGACGGTCGGTCGGCCGGCCGGGTGGCCGCTCGGCCCCCGGCGGTCGGCGGTCGGCGGCGCGCGTGGCCGAGCGGGCGAGGGAGCGTACGGGGATGCGGGCACTGGAGTCGGACGATCCGCGCCAGGTGGGCGGCTACCGGCTGCTGCGGCGGCTCGGCGCGGGCGGGATGGGCCGGGTCTACCTCGGCCGGACGGCCGGCGGGCGCACCGTCGCCGTCAAGGTGGTGCGGTCGGAACTCGCGGACGACGCCGAGTTCCGCGCCCGGTTCCGGCAGGAGGTGGCCGCCGCCCGGCGGGTCGGCGGCGCGTGGACCGCGCCGGTCCTGGACGCCGACACCGAGGGCGGGCAGCCCTGGGTCGCCACCGGCTACGTGGCGGGCCCCGCGCTCGGCGAGGCCGTCCGGACGTACGGGCCGCTGCCCGAGCCGGCCGTGCGCTCGCTCGGCGTCGGACTCACCGGGGCGCTGGCCCACGTCCACGGGCTCGGCCTGGTGCACCGGGACGTCAAACCCTCCAACGTGCTGCTCACCCTGGACGGGCCCCGGCTGATCGACTTCGGGATCGCCCGGGCACTGGACGCCGCCGGCGGTCTCACCCGTTCCGGTTACGTGGTCGGTTCGCCCGGCTTCATGTCACCCGAGCAGGCGAACGGGCAGGCGGTCGGGCCGGCCGGGGACGTCTTCTCGCTCGGCGCCGTCCTCGCCTTCGCCGGGACCGGCGTGCACCCCTTCGGAGAGGGGGTCAGCGCGGCCGTGCTGCTCTACCGGGTGCTGCACGAGGAACCGGACGTGGCCGGACTGCCCGAGCCGCTGCGGGGGACCGTCCTCGCCTGCCTGGCCAAGGACCCGGCCGCCCGCCCCACTCCGCGGCAGCTCCACGACCGGCTGGACCCGGACGGCACGGCCGCCACCCGGCTGTCGCACGGCGGCTGGCTGCCGGCGGAGCTGGCGGCGGGGGTGGGGCGCAGTGCGGTGGGGCTGCTGGACCTGGACCTCGACTTGGACCCGGACTCGGACCCGGAGGGGATTCCGGGGGCTTCGGGGGAGCCGGCTCCGGAGGCGGGTGCTTCCGGGGTGGTGCGGACTCCGACCGTCGCATCCGGGGGCGGGCCGGAGGGCGAGGGGGATCGGCAGCCGCTGTGCTCGGGTGTCTGGGACGAGCCGGCGGGGGCGCGGCCGCGGCGGGTCCGGACCGGGGTGGCGGTCGCGGCGGCCGTGGCGGCGCTCGCGGTGCTCGGGGGCGGCGGGTACGGGCTGTACGAGTGGCTGCACCGGGCCGAACCGGCGGCCTCGGGGCCGTCGCCGACGGTGGGGCCGCTGCCGGAGGTGTCGGTCGATCCGAGCCAGGCCGTCCTGCCGAGCGGGGCCTTCGGCTCCGGGGTGGCGTCGGCCCCCGGTGCTCCGGGGAGCGCGACGTCGTCCGCCCCGGGCGCGGTGCCACCCGGGACGGGCGGGCCGAGCGTGGTGCCCGCCGCCTTCCTGGGCACCTGGAGCGGGGACATGGTCACCGACAAGGGGCTGCCCGCCGGGACCACCACGCTCACCGTCCGTCCGGCGGCGATCGGTCAGGAGAGCACCACCAGCCGCAACGCGGCCTCCGGGCTGATCTCGATCAGTTGCGAGGGCGCCTGGACGCTCAGGTCGGCCTCCGCCACCGCGCTGGTGTTCCAGTCCCGGCTGGTCCGCTCCTCGATCCCCGGCGCCTGCACCGGCGGCTCCAACGCGGAGACGCTCACCCTCCAGTCCGACGGGACGGTCCGGTTCACCTCCGCCGACCCGCCGGCCGGGAACCCGGCGGGCACGATGCGCAGGGCGAACGGCTGAGGCGTGGTCGCGGTCCGGGGCGGTCCGGTGTGGTCGGGGTCCGGGGTGCTCCGGGGTGCTCCGCGCGCTGTTCAGCGGGCTGACGCGGGCGGCGGAATGTGCTGGCGTAGGCTGGTTCGGCCGTACCCGAGTAGCACTTGAGAGAGAGAAGGCCGCCAGGTGACCGAGCTCGCAGCGACCACCCTCGATGCGTCCAGCACCGACCTGAAGGCCGTGCTCGACCGGGCCGCCGCCGGCGGCCGGATCACCCCGGAGGAGGCGCTGGAGCTCTACCGCTCCGCGCCGCTGCACGCGCTCGGCTCCGCCGCCGACGCGGTGCGCCGCCGCCGCTACGCGGGTACCGAGCACATCGCGACGTACATCATCGAGCGCAACATCAACTACACCAACGTCTGCGTGACGGCGTGCAAGTTCTGCGCCTTCTACGTGCCGCCGAAGAGCGACAAGGGCTGGTCCCGCGAGCTCGACGAGATCCTGCGCCGCTGCGCCGAGACGGTCGAGCTGGGCGGCACCCAGATCATGTTCCAGGGCGGCCACCACCCGGACTACGGCGTGGAGTACTACGAGCGCGCGTTCTCGGCGATCAAGGCCGACTTCCCGCAGCTGGTGATCCACTCGCTGGGCGCCTCCGAGGTCGAGCACATGGCGCGGATCTCGGGCGTCTCCGTCGAGGAGGCCATCACCCGGATCCACAAGGCGGGCCTGGACTCCTTCGCCGGCGCCGGCGCCGAGCTGCTGCCGGAGCGGCCGCGCAAGGCGATCGCCCCGCTGAAGGAGTCCGGCGAGCGCTGGCTGGAGATCATGGAGATCGCCCACGGCCTCGGCGTGGAGTCCACCTCCACCATGCTGATGGGCACCGGCGAGACCAACGCCGAGCGGATCGAGCACCTGCGGATGATCCGCGACGTGCAGGACCGCACCGGCGGCTTCCGGGCCTTCATCCCGTACACCTACCAGCCGCAGAACAACCACCTGAAGGGCTCGACCCAGGCCACCGTCTTCGAGTACCTGCGGATGATCGCGATCGCCCGCCTGTTCCTCGACAACGTCGCCCACATCCAGGGCTCCTGGCTCACCACCGGCAAGGAGGCCGGCCAGCTGTCGCTGCACTACGGTGCGGACGACCTCGGGTCCGTGATGCTGGAGGAGAACGTCGTCTCGGCGGCGGGCGCCAAGCACCGCTCCAACCTCACCGAGCTGATCCACCTCATCCGGGCCGCCGACCGCGTCCCGGCGCAGCGCTCGACCACGTACGAGCACCTGCGGGTGCTGGACGACCCGGCCAACGACCCGGTCGACCCGCGGGTCGCCTCGCACATCGCCTCCACGGCGATCGAGGGCGGCACCGCGCACCCCGAGCTGAAGATCCTGGACAACTGAGTCCTCGTTCCTCCTCCCTTCTTGTCGTGCCGGTGCCGGTGCCGGTGCCGGTGCCGCTGATGGCGGTGCCGGCGTCGGCGCTGTTGCCGTTGCCGTTGTTGTCGAAGTCGAAGGCGCTGTTGTGCTGACTCTGCACCGGGCGGCGTTCGTGCTGCCCGACCCGGCCGATCCCACCGCCCCGTCCATCGCCGACGGGGCGGTGGTGGTGCGTGGCGAGCTGGTCGAGGCGGTCGGGCCGTACGGGGAGCTGGCGGCCGGGTACCCGGGCGCGCGGGTGCGGGACTGGGGGGCGGCCGTGCTCGCCCCCGGGCTGCGCAATCCGTACGGGCACTGGCTGTTGGAACGCGCGTACCACCCGGATCCGCGGGAGGAGGTCGGCGTCGAACCGGTGGCGGACGGGCTGGCCGGGTCCACCGACGAGGCGCGGTGCGGGGCCAGCGCCCGGCGGGGGCTGCAGCGGATGCTCGGGTACGGGGTGACGGCGGTGGCCGGGCCCTTCGAGCGGGCCTCGGTGCGGACGGCGGTGGCGCGGTCGGGGGTCGTGGGGCTGCCCGGTTCCGCCGTGTCGTCCGCTGTGTCGTCCGGCGGGGTGGGCGGCGGGCCGCAGGACGGCGGGCCGGAGGGCAGCGGGCCGCAGGACGGTGGCGCGCGGCCGTTGGACCCGCTGGCCGTCCTGCCGTTCGCCGAGGCCGTGTACGGGCGGGTGGCGGTCGGGGGCCGGGCGGACTTCGCGGTGTTCGCGACGGCCGCGGTCGCGGGGGACGGGGGCGCGCAACCGGTGGCGGGCGGGTGCCTGGCCACGGTGCTGGGCGGGCGGTTGGTGTACCGCCGACGCTGAGACGGGCGTCACGGCGGGTGTGACGTACTCGTCAGTAGCCGGATTTCCTTGTGGCGCACGGGACTTCCTTCGTGTGCACCCGAACTCCGGGGCCGGTACCGGAGAGTGATTGTCCCTTCATCGTGACCTGAGGGCCCGCCAGCGGATACGATCCCGGACAGCTCACCCACTCCGTACCCTCACCACACCACCGCCCGCGCCCGCGGGTGGCGGGGCCGTGTCCCCGGCCCCGAAGGCAAGCCAGGACAGGAACCATGCGAACCGCGACCGTTCCCCCGCCGCGCACCCCGCGGATGGGCCGTGGTTGGTACCTCGCCGCCGTGCTCAGCGCAGTGCTGGCCGTCGGCATGTGCCTGCTGGGTTGGCGCCAGGCCGACCAGGCCGACCGGATCGAGGCGCACCCGGTGAGAGTCGAAGGAGTCGTCACCCAGCTCCCGACCGGTGGCGGCACCTACAGCGCCGTCAGCTACCGGGCCGACGGGGAGCCGCACACCGCGGCCGCGCTGCCGCTCTCGGACAGCGCCAAGGTCGGCGACGCGGTCTGCCTGGAGCACGCCGCCGACGACCCGGGCGCGGTACGGATCTGCGGCGACACCTACCCGCAGCCGGTCGGCGTGGGCCTGGCCCGGTTCAGCGTGCCGGTGGCCCTCGTGTTCTTCGTGATCTGCGTGCTGCGCATCCGTCGGCACCACAAGGCCCTCGCGGTCCGCAGCGGGCAGGGGGCGCTGGCCGCCAACCTCGCGCTGGCGGCGGGGGCGCTCGCGGACGGGATGCCCGCGATAACCCACGGCAAGCGGTCCCGGCGGCGGCGCCGAGCGGGCGGGCGGCGCGCCCAGCACTGACGGGGGCGTGCGGGTACGGCCCGGCCGGTGAGGACCGTGGGGGGCGGCCGGTGAGGTCCGTGGGCGCGGCCCCGTTGGTCGGGGTGTCCGTGCGAGGGTGAACAATGGGGGGCGTGACCCGAGCCTCTCTGGACAAGCAGCCGCACGAAGTCGCCGCCATGTTCGACGACGTCGCGGCCAAGTACGACCGCACCAACGACGTGCTCTCCCTCGGCCAGGCCCGCGCCTGGCGCCGGGCGGTGGCCGAGGCGGTGGCCGCCGGGCCGGGGGACCTCGTGCTCGACCTCGGGGCCGGCACCGGCACCTCCTCGCTGCCCTTCGCCGAGGCCGGGGCGAAGGTCGTCCCGTGCGACTTCTCGGTCGGCATGCTCACCGAGGGCAAGGGCCGCCACCCCGAGCTGGCGCTCACCGCCGGCGACGCCACCCGGCTGCCGTTCGCGGACGACACCTTCGACTCGGTGACGATCTCCTTCGCGCTGCGCAACGTCCAGGACACCGACGAGGCGCTGCGCGAGATGCAGCGGGTCACCAAGCCCGGCGGCAAGCTGGTGATCTGCGAGTTCTCCACCCCGACCTGGACGCCGTTCCGGACGGTCTACACCGAGTACCTGATGCGCGCGCTGCCGCCGGTGGCGACCGCCGTCAGCAGCAACCCGGAGGCGTACGTCTACCTCGCCGAGTCCATCCGGGCCTGGCCGGACCAGCCGGGGCTGGCCGCCAAGCTCCAGGACAACGGCTGGTCGAAGGTCGCCTGGCGGAACCTGACCGGCGGGATCGTCGCGCTGCACCGGGCGTACAAGATCGCGTAGCCGGGTTCGGCGGGCTCGGGGCTCGGCGGGCTCGGTGGGCCCGCGCCCCGGTCGCTCGGCCGCCCGGCTGCTCGGCTCGGGTTGGTGGTCGGGGCGGTCGGGGCTGGCGGTCGGGGCTGACGGGCGGAGCCGGAGGTCGGGGGCGGGGGAGCATCCGGTGGCGTGAGCGGAACTAGACTGCCGGAGACAAAGCCGCCGTCCCCCGCCGCAGTTCCAGGAGTGTGTCCACGTGTCCGAGACCGCAGCCGATCTGACGAAGCCGGACAGCCCCGTCGAGAGCACGGCCGACGTCATCGTGGTCGGCGCGGGCCCGGCCGGCGCCACCACCGCGTACTACCTGGCCCAGGCCGGGCTGGACGTGCTGCTGCTGGAGAAGACCGCCTTCCCGCGCGAGAAGGTGTGCGGCGACGGCCTGACCCCGCGCGCCACCAAGCAACTGGTGGACATGGGCATCGACGTCTCCACCGAGAACGGCTGGCTGCACAACAAGGGCCTGCGCATCATCGGCGGCGGCGTCCGGCTGGAGCTGGACTGGCCCGAGCTGTCCTCCTTCCCCGACTACGGCCTGGTGCGCAAGCGTGCCGACTTCGACGAGCTGCTGGCCCGTCAGGCCGAGAAGGCGGGCGCGCGGCTCTACGAGCGCTGCAACGTCAGCGGGCCGGTCCTGGACGAGCGCACCGGCCGGATCGTCGGCGTCACCGCCAAGCTCGGCGACGAGAAGCGGCCGGTCACCTTCCGGGCCCCGCTGGTGGTCGCCGCCGACGGCAACTCCACCCGGCTCTCACTCGCCATGGGCCTGCACCGGCGCGAGGACCGCCCGATGGGCGTCGCCTACCGCACCTACTTCACCTCGCCGCGCCACGACGACGACTACCTGGAGTCCTGGCTGGAGCTGTGGGACACCCGCGACGGCGACCGCAAGCTGCTGCCCGGGTACGGCTGGGTCTTCGGCATGGGCGACGGCACCTCCAACGTGGGCCTCGGCATCCTCAACTCCTCGCCGGCGTTCGGTGAGCTGGACTGGCGCGAGGTGCTCAAGGCCTGGTGCGCCAACATGCCGGAGGAGTGGGGCTACACCCCCGAGAACATGACCGAGCCGATCCGCGGCGCCGCGCTGCCGATGGCCTTCAACCGGCAGCCGCACTACACCCGCGGCCTGCTGCTCGTCGGCGACGCGGGCGGCATGGTCAACCCGTTCAACGGCGAGGGCATCGCCTACGCGATGGAATCCGGGCAGATCGCCGCCGGGGTCATCGTGCAGGCCCTCGCCCGGGTCACCGACGGCGGCCGCGAGCGCGCCCTCCAGGCCTACCCGCGCATCCTCAAGGACGTGTACGGCGGCTACTACACGCTGGGCCGCGCCTTCGTGAAGCTCATCGGCAACCCCAAGGTGATGCAGATCGCCACCCAGCGCGGCCTCACCCACCCGATGCTGATGCGCTTCACCCTCAAGCTGCTCGCCAACCTCACCGACCCGCAGGGCGGCGACGCGATGGACCGTGTGATCAACGGCCTCGCCAGGGTCGCGCCGAACGCCTGACGGCTGGTGTCTGGTGCCTGACGGCTGGTGCCTGACGGCTGGTCTCTGGCGCCTGATGCCTGGCGGCTGACGCCGAAGGGCCGGACGCCGAACGCCTGGCGCGGACCGGGTGTTGGGGCCGGTGGGGATGTCCGTCCCCGCCGGCCCTACGGCTGTTCGGCCGTCCGGGGTGCCTCCGGCGCCCGGCGGGAGGCGGCGGAGCGCTGCTCGACGTAGGCGAGGCGCTCGTCGAAGATCCGGGCCGCGTCGGGGGTGAGGGTCCTCAGGGCGACGAGGGCGGTGAAGACGACGTCGCAGAGCTCGTGCTGGACGTCCTCCCAGGTGTGGGTGACCCCCTTGCGCGGGTTCTGGCCGGTGGCGCCGATCACCGCGGCACCGACCTCGCCGACCTCCTCGGAGAGCTTGAGGATCCGCAGCAGTCGCTCCTCCTGGGGCGACTGCGTGCTCTGCTCGTCCAGCCGTGCGACCAGGTCGTCGACGCTCTCCCAGATCCGGCTGTCCATGCGGCGTTGCTCCTGCTCCCACGCGGTGTCGTTGGTGCTGCCACCGTACGGGAGCGGGCCGGGGCTGTCCGGCCCGCCGGGGACGAGCAGCCTCAGCGGGCGCTGATCTTCACGTTGCGGATGTTCACCGGGAGGTTGGGGAAGCCGTCGCCCGGGTTGTTCTGGTCGTCCTCGCCGCCGGCGGCGATCTTCTGGAGCACGTCCAGACCGCCGGTGATCCGGCCGAAGGGGGTGTAGGCGGGGGAGAGCTTGGTGTCCTTCCAGACGAAGAAGAACTGGCTGCCGTTGGTGTTCGGGCCGGCGTTGGCCATGGCCACGGTTCCGGCCGGGTAGGTGGCGCCGGTCAGGTTCTCGTCCGGGAACGAGTAGCCGGGACCGCCGCTGCCCGTGCCGGTCGGGTCGCCGCACTGGAGGACGTAGATCCGCTGGGTGGTGAGGCGGTGGCAGTGACTGCGGTCGAAGTAGTCGTGCTCGGCGAGGAACCGGAACGAGAAGGTGGTGCAGGGCGCCTTGTCGGTCAGGGCCTCGAAGCTGATCTGGCCCTGGCTGGTCCGCAGTGTCGCGCGGTAGGGCTTCGCCGCCTTCTTGGCGTCGAACACCGGGATGCCCTTGAAGTTGTCGGCCGGGACGGCCGGTGTGTAGGCGCAGCCGGTAGCGGGGGTCGCGGCCGCGGGGGTGTCCGCGATGGCGGTGCCGGTGCTCGCCACGAGCGGGAGGACGGTGGCGGCGGCGACCAGCGCCCAGTGCTTGCGCTTCACGTGACGGGCCTTCCGGGGGGTGGTGGACGGCGGTGTTGTCATGGGTGCATCATCCACGGCCGGATGGGGATGCGGTAGGGGTTGGGGCGGCCGTGGCTCCCCGGGCGGCGACAGTGTGATGGTTTGTCAGTTCTGCTCCGGGGTGGTCGTGGTGGGTGTGAAGAGTCCCGCGCGGGCGGCCATGGCCGCGGCGTCGGCGGCCCGCTCGGCGGTGCGGGCGTCCAGTGGCTCGCCGGAGACGAAGAGGCGGTAGTAGAGCGGCGCGGTGGCGGCCCGGACCACCTCGGTGCCGTCCGTCCCGGCGGGCAGCTCGCCCCGGGCGACGGCCCGTTCGGCCACCTCGGCGGCCTGGCGGTGGCGGGCCGCGAAGAAGGCGCGCAGGGCGGCCGCGCCGGTGTCCGAGCGCTGGGCCGCGGAGATCAGTGCGGTGGGCGTGGGGCCGAGCTCCGGATCGGTGAAGACGCTGAACACCTCCTGGGTGATCCGGTGGAGGTCCTGCCGGAGGTCGCCGGTGTCGGGCAGGGGCCAGGGCTGGTCTGCGGAGGCGGTCAGGGCGTCGGCGACCAGGCCGTCCACTCCGCCCCAGCGCCGGTAGAGGGTCGCCTTGTGGACGCCGGAGTGGGCGGCGACCGCCTCGACGGTGAGCCCGTCGTACCCCTTCTCGGCGACCTCGGCGAGCGTGGCGGCGACCACCTCGGCCCGGACCCGGGCGCTGCGGCCGCCCGGGCGCGGGGTGGGGGTGCGGGGCTCCGGTGCGGGGTGGGTTGCTCCAGTCAAAGTCGACTCCAGTCGCATTAAGGCTTACTGTGGGGTGGCGGCCGTGCCATGCTCATCGTAATGCGACTTACGTCGCATTACGAGAGGAGCCCGCGTGTCCGCCACTGCCGTTCCCGACCCCACCGCCCTCCACCCGCTCGCCGGCCACGACCGGGTCGTCCTGCTGCGCCCGCTCGTCACCGACCCGCGGATCGAGGTCGGCGAGTACACCTACTTCGACGACCCCGACGGTGCCACCCGCTTCGAGGAGCGCAACGTCCTCTACGCGTACGGCCCCGAGCGGTTGGTGATTGGCAGGTACTGCGCGATCGCCACCGGCACCCGCTTCCTGATGGCCGGCGCCGCCCACCCGACCGTCGGCGTCTCCACCTTCCCCTTCACGATGTTCGGCGGCAGTTGGACCGAGCGGACCCTCGACATCGTCACGGGCCTGCCCAGCCGGGGTGACACCGTGGTCGGCAACGACGTCTGGTTCGGCCACGGGGCCACCGTCCTGCCCGGCGTCCGGATCGGCGACGGTGCGATCATCGCGGCCGGGGCGATGGTCACCGCCGACGTCGAGCCCTACACCGTCGTCGGCGGCAACCCGGCCCGCCCGATCCGCCGCCGCTTCGACGACGCCGACATCGCGCGCCTGCTCCGTGCGGCCTGGTGGGACTGGCCGGTGGAGCTGGTCACCGAGCACGTCCGCGCCATCATGTCCGGCACCCCGGCCGACATCGAGGCGATCGCCGCGGCGAACGGTCTGCTCTCCGCCTGACCCAACCGTGCCCGTGGAGGGCATTGATCATCGGGGGCCCGGTGCGCGAAGATGGCGCCCCCTTGCTCCGCGCACCGCCCCGTCCACTGCCAGGCCTTCCGCCCGGCTCCTGGGTCCGTCCGACGCCGTACGGTACTCGCGCCCGCCGGTTCCGTCCGTTCGGAGGGATCTTTCGCATGCCAGCCTCCTTGTCCGACCCGTCCGAGGGTTCGTCCTCGTCGGTCCTTCGCGATCTTCCGGTCCTGCTCGTGGCCGTGGTGTGGGGATCGAGCTTCCTCGCCGTCCAGCGGGTGGCCGAGCCCGGGACGGTCGTGGCGATGCTGGTGCTGCGGTTCGGCCTGGTGCTGCCGCTGCTCGGGCTGGTCGCCTGGCGTGCCCTGCGGAGGCTGAGCCGCGCCGAGTGGCTCGGCGGCGCCGCACTGGGGCTGGTGCTCAGCGGGATCTTCCTGCTGGAGACCTACGGAGCTGTGCACACCTCCGCGACCAATGCCGGGCTGATCATCAGCCTCGCGATGGTGCTCACGCCGCTCGGCGAGAGCGCCCTCGCCCGGACCGCACCGCCGAAGGCCTTCCTCGCCGCCGCCGGGCTGGCCGTCCTCGGCGTCGCTCTGCTCACCGGGGACGGCGGGCTGCGCCCTCCGGCACTCGGTGACCTGCTGGTGCTGGGCGCCGCCCTCGTCCGCTCGGCGTACGTCCTCGCGATGGCCCGCACCCGGGCCGTCCGCGACACCGACGTGCTCGCCGTCACCTGGGTCCAACTCGCGGTGGCCACCGGCGTGTTCGCCGCCGTCGCGTTCCTGGTCGGACCCGCGCCGTGGACGGTCGCGCGTTCGTACGGGGCCGGCCAGTGGGGCTGGCTGCTGCACCTGTCCTTGTTCTGCACCCTGTTCGCCTTCTTCGTCCAGATGTGGGCCGTGCGGGCCACTTCGCCCTCGCGGGTGAGCCTGCTGCTCGGGACCGAGCCGCTCTGGGCCGCCGTCTTCGGCATCACCGTGGCCGGGAACCGCATGGGCCCGCTCGCCCTGCTTGGCGGAGCCCTGGTGCTGGTCGCGACCGAGTGGGGCCGGCGCACCGCCCCCGTACCCGCCCCCGCCCCGGCTGTCGCCCCCGCCCCGGCGCCGCGCCCGGCCGGGGGCGAGGACGAGAGCGGGGCCGACGCGGTGGGGCCGGGCTCGGAGCCGGCCGCGGTGTGACCCGTCGTCCTCGTCACCGGCGCGGCCGCAGCGTCCGGCGGGCGTAGTCGAGGGCGACCGCGCCGAGCAGCGGGCCCCAGGCGACCAGGGGCAGGTAGGCGAGCGTCATCACCACGGCGGCGAAGCCGTGCGGGGAATCCGGCTCGGCCAGGTTGTGCGCCCAGCCGCCGAGCAGTGCGGCAGTGCCGACGTAGGTGAGGACCGCCGAGCCCAGCAGCGCCGGGACGATCGCGGCGAGCGGCCGGACCCGACGGCCGCCTATCAGGGGGATCCACCGGGGCGCCACCAGCCCCCAGGGCCGGACCAGGCCCAGGGTCAGGAAGGCCAGCGCCTCCGCCAGGGCGCTCAGCGCCACGCAGTAGACCGTGCCCCAGCCCGGCTGGTGCGCGCCGTACACCGCGGCCGTCGCGCCGGAGAAGCCGACCGGGACGCCGAAGCCGAAGGCGATCCGCCACAGCCCCGAGGGGATGGTGCTGAGGACTGCGGCCCCGGCGGCGAGCCGGGCCCAGCGCGGGGCGGGCGGGACGTTCGGGGCCGCCGCCGCGGCCCGGTGGGCGGTGCCGCGGGCGGTGATCACGAGCTTCGACATGGTGGTGGACTCCCTTCGGCTCCGGCCTCCGTGGCCGGTGCGATGACTCAAGACTGGAGGCTCGCCAGGGGTTCGCGGCAGATGCCGATCGGGCTGTTCCTCCTGCTCAACCGGCCTTTGAAATATGCCGATCGGCACAGGCGCGCCGCCCGGGCGGCGTCGTAGTGTGACGGCAGTCGAAGGGTCGAGAAGGGGTGATGACGATGACTCAGATCCTGTCCGGGATCGTCCTGGTCCTGGCGCCGCCGGCCTGGGTGGCGCGGGGGCGGTACGGGGCGGCGGCCGTGACCATGGCGCTCGGGGCGGCGTCGGTCGTGGTCACGGTCGCCGTCTGGCTCCTCGGCCGCTGGACGGAGGGGCAGCGGTGGGCCGGGCTGGCGGGCCTGGTCGAGCTGGCCGTCCTGCTGCTGTCGGTGGTCGTCAGCCTGCGCGCCGAGGACGGCCCGCGGTGCGCGGCGGCGGCCTGGACAGCCTGCGGAGCGGTCGCCCTCTGGCCGTCCCGGTTCGCGTTCGTCGAGGGGCCCGCGGACACACTCACGCTCTTCGGGTTCGGATCGATGCTCTCGCTGCCGGCCGTCCTGGTCGGGCTCTACCTGCGGGGCCTGGACGAGGGGCGCCACGAGGCGGTGGCCGAGGCCAGACGGGCGCAGCGGCTCGAACTGGCCCATGACCTGCACGACTTCGTGGCACACGATGTCAGCGGCATGGTCGCCCAGGCCCAGGCGGGGGCCTATCTGGCGGGGATCGATCCGGCCGGCGCGGCCGAGATGTTCCAGCGAATAGAGCAGGCCGGGCAGCGGGCGCTGGCCTCGCTGGACCGGACGGTACAGCTGCTGCGCAGCGAGGAGCAGGGCGGCCGCGGTCCGCAGCCCGGACTCGCCGAACTCGCCGAGGTGGCCGAGCGGTTCACCGCGACGGGCGGCGTGAACGTCCGCCTGGAGCTGCCGGAGGAGCCGGTGCCGCGCGAGGTGGAGGGCACCGTCCACCGGATCGTGGTCGAGTCCCTGACCAATGTCCGGCGGCACGCTCCGGCCGCGCGGGCGGTCGAGATCCGGGCCCGCCGCAGCGGTGGACGGCTGGAGCTGACCGTGACCAACGACGGTCGGGCACCGGGCCCGGCGGGGCGGCCGCGCCGGGGCGGCGGCAGCGGACTGCCGGGGTTGGCGGCCCGGGTGGAGGCCCTCGGCGGTTCGCTGGAAGCCGGTCCGTACGAGCGGGAGGCCTGGCGGGTGACGGCGGTGCTGCCGCTGGAGGAGGCCGGCACGGGGCCGGCGTGATCGTAGGAGCCGACGAAGGTCGGCAACGGGGAGAGGTGCGGGACATGGGCAGTGGCACAGGGCCGGTTCGGATCCTGATCGCGGACGACCAGGCGGACGTCCGCAGCGCGTTCCGGATGATCCTGGACGTTCAGCCGGACATGGTGGTGGTCGCGGAGGCGGCGGACGGCGCCGCGGCGGTGGCGGAGGCACGGAGGCTGCGGCCGGACGTTGTGCTCGCGGACATCCGGATGCCGAAGCTCGACGGCCTGGAGGTCACACGCCAGTTGGCCGACCAGTGCAAGGTGATCGTGGTGACCACCTTCGACCTGGACGAGTACGTGCACACGGCGCTGCGGCACGGAGCGGCCGGGTTCCTGCTGAAGCGCTCGGGGCCGGTGCTGCTGATCGAGGCGGTCCGGGCGGCGATGGCCGGGGACGCGTTGATCAGCCCGCAGGTCACCGTCCGGCTGCTGCGGCACATGGCACTCCCGGGCGCGGAGTCGAAGCCGGCGCTGAAGTCGGGGCCAGGCGCGAAGGCGGCCGCGGCGGCTCCGCAGCCGACAGCCGGGCCGACGGAGGAACTGACCACGAGAGAAAGGGAGATCGCCGAGCTGGTGGCAGACGGTGCGACCAACGCCGAGATCGGCGCAGGGCTGTTCATCTCACCGGGGACGGTGAAGAACCACCTCGCCAACGTCCAGCGCAAGATCGGCGCCCGCAACCGGGTGGGCATCGCGGCCTGGGTCTGGGAGCAGACGGCCGGCCGCCAGTAGCGGGCCCCGTCCCGGAGCACGAGGGCCCGCGGCCCCGGCGGGCACCGCCGGAGCGGGACGGCGGGCGCGCGGGAGAGGGGGAAGGGAACCCCGCCCGACGGCAGGCTCGCGCGCTTGTGAACGAAGGGTCAAGCGAGCGTTCGGGCCCCGCCACCCCTGCGAGTGAGCCGCTATAACACGTCAACATGACGTCTGAAAATTTGCTCCCTACGACGCATAGTTGATATAGGAACATGCCCCTGACCTGCCACTTCACAAGTAAATGCGACCGCTTGTGATCGTTTGACTGCTTTGCGTCGACAAATCTGGGCATGCTCACATTCGACCCCATTTACAGGGTGTCGTAGATCACAAAGATGGCGTTGAACTGCGTGTCGCAGATCACAAGCCGACGGGCATAAGATGCGCTCGTTCCAGGCTTTGTGAACTGCCTCACATGAGGTGGATCTCGGGAACCGGAACGCGGGTTCACCTCAGTGTGACCTGCCGGTTCCGATCTGCAGTCAAGGACGACTGGACGGAGGGAGCGGGGGCTATGAATGCCTACGCGCCGATCCTCGTACTCGGTGCCATCGCGGCGGCGTTCGCGGTCGGCTCCGTCGTGATGGCCTCACTCACCGGCCCCAAGCGCTACAACCGGGCCAAGTTGGAGGCGTACGAGTGCGGCATCGAGCCGACCCCGCAGCCCGTGGGCGGCGGTCGGTTCCCGATCAAGTACTACCTGACGGCGATGCTCTTCATCGTCTTCGACATCGAGATCGTCTTCCTCTACCCCTGGGCGGTGACCTTCGACGCCCTGGGGATCTTCGGGCTGGTCGAGATGCTCCTGTTCATCGCCACCGTCTTCGTCGCGTACGCCTACGTGTGGCGGCGCGGCGGTCTGGAGTGGGACTGAGCGCGGGGTGGTCAGAGCGCGGGGTGGTGGCCCACCCGTCCGCCGGCTGAGCACCCGCTTGTGAACGAGCGGACAAGCCAGAACCGGCCCACGTATCAGAGGACTT
The DNA here is from genome assembly GCF_042883725.1 of Kitasatospora sp. NPDC058184. Classification (NCBI taxonomy): domain Bacteria; kingdom Bacillati; phylum Actinomycetota; class Actinomycetes; order Kitasatosporales; family Streptomycetaceae; genus Kitasatospora; species Kitasatospora sp. NPDC058184. Next base: position 34,143 of record NZ_JBHVVE010000029.1, on the reverse strand, counting down.
GAGGGCATTGAGAGGGATCTGATGGGAATCGAGGAGAAGCTGCCGAGCGGCTTTCTGCTCACGACCGTGGAGACGGCCGCCGGCTGGGTGCGCAAGGCGTCACTCTTCCCGGCCACCTTCGGTCTGGCCTGCTGCGCGATCGAGATGATGACCACCGGGGCGGGCCGCTACGACCTGGCCCGGTTCGGCATGGAGGTCTTCCGGGGCTCCCCCCGGCAGGCCGATCTGATGATCGTGGCGGGCCGGGTGAGTCAGAAGATGGCCCCGGTGCTGCGCCAGGTGTACGACCAGATGCCCAACCCCAAGTGGGTCATCTCGATGGGTGTCTGCGCCTCGTCCGGCGGGATGTTCAACAACTACGCGATCGTCCAGGGCGTCGACCACATCGTCCCGGTGGACATCTACCTGCCCGGTTGTCCGCCCCGTCCGGAGATGCTGATGGACGCCATCCTGAAGCTGCACGACAAGATCCAGCACGAGCCGCTGGGCGTGAACAGGCGCCGGGCCGAGGAGCTCGGCGAGGCGCTCGCCCTCAAGGCCACCCCGATCAGCGAGATGCGGGGGCAGCTGCGATGAACGAGCAGGTACCCGAGACCCGCCGCGAGCAGCCGGTCCGCGAGATCCCGGTCGAGGTGGTCGGCCGCCGCCAGGGCATGTTCGGTGCCGAGGGCAGTGGCGACACCTCCGGCTTCGGCGGTCTGGCCGCCCCGATCGTGCTGCCCGGTCCGAGTGAACGCCCGTACGGCGGCTGGTTCGACGAGGTCGCCGACGAGCTGGAGGGCGCCCTGGAGGAGCAGGGCCTGGACCCGGTCGAGGTGGTCGAGAGGACGGTGGTCGACCGCGGCGAGATCACCTTCCACATCGAGCGCGACCACCTGCTGAGGACCGCCCGGATCCTGCGCGACGACCCGGCGCTGCGCTTCGAGCTCTGCCTGGGGGTGAGCGGCGTGCACTACCCCGGCGACAAGGGCCGCGAGCTGCACGCGGTCTACCACCTGCGCTCGATCACCCACGGCCGGCTGATCCGGCTGGAGGTCACCGCGCCCGACGCCGATCCGCGCGTCCCCTCCGTGGTGAGCGTCTACCCGACCAACGACTGGCACGAGCGCGAGGCCTACGACTTCTTCGGCCTGGTCTTCGAGGGCCACCCGGCGCTCACCCGGATCATGATGCCGGACGACTGGCTGGGCCACCCGCAGCGCAAGGACTACCCGCTCGGCGGCATCCCCGTCGAGTACAAGGGCGCCCAGATCCCGGCTCCCGACCAGCGGAGGTCGTACAGCTGATGAACACCCAGCACTATGGAGAGACCGAGGAAGCCGACGCCCGCGAGACCACCGAGGGCCGGGTCTTCACCGTCACCGGCGGCGACTGGGGCGAGGTGGTCGAGGCGGTCGGCCGGGCCGACGACGAGCGCATCATCGTCAACATGGGCCCCCAGCACCCGTCCACCCACGGCGTGCTGCGGCTGATCCTGGAGATCGACGGCGAGACGGTGAAGGAGGCCCGCTGCGGCATCGGCTACCTCCACACCGGCATCGAGAAGAACATGGAGTTCCGCAGCTGGGTCCAGGGCACCACCTTCGTGACCCGCATGGACTACCTGACCCCGCTGTTCAACGAGACGGCCTACTGCCTGGCGGTCGAGAAGCTGCTCGGCATCACCGGCGACGTCCCGGACCGCGCCAACGTCATCCGGGTGATGATGATGGAGCTCAACCGGATCGCCTCGCACCTGGTCTGCCTGGCCACCGGCGGCATGGAGATCGGCTCCACCACCCTGATGATCTACGGCTTCCGGGACCGCGAACTGATCCTGGACGTCTTCGAGCTGGTCACCGGCCTGCGCATGAACCACGCGTACGTGCGCCCCGGCGGCCTCGCCCAGGACCTGCCGCCCGGCGCGGTCGACCAGATCCGCGAGGCGGTCAAGGTCTTCCGCTCCCGGATGCACGAGTACGACAAACTCGCCACCGGCAACCCGGTGTTCAAGGCCCGCCTGGTCGACGTCGGCTTCCTGGACCTGCCCGGCTGCCTGGCCCTCGGCGCCACCGGCCCGATCCTGCGCGCCACCGGCCTGCCGCACGACCTGCGCAAGACCGACCCGTACTGCGGTTACCAGGACTACGACTTCGAGGTCGCGATCGCGGAGAGCGCCGACTCCTACGGCCGCTTCCTGATCCGCCTGGAGGAGATGAAGCAGTCGCTGCGGATCGTCGAGCAGTGCCTGGACCGGCTGCGGCCCGGCCCGGTCATGGTGGCCGACAAGAAGATCGCCTGGCCGGCCCAACTGGCCGTCGGCCCGGACGGGATGGGCAACTCCCTCGACCACATCCGCAAGATCATGGGCACCTCGATGGAGGCCCTGATCCACCACTTCAAGCTGGTCACCGAGGGCTTCCGGGTCCCGGTCGGCCAGGCGTACGCGGCGGTCGAGTCGCCCAAGGGCGAGCTGGGCGTGCACGTGGTCAGCGACGGCGGGACGCGTCCGTACCGGGTCCACTTCCGGGACCCGTCGTTCACCAATCTGCAGACGATGGCGGCGATGTGCGAGGGCGGCCAGGTGGCCGACGTGATCGTCGCGGTGGCCGGGATCGACCCGGTGATGGGAGGCGTGGACCGGTGACCAACGTCGAACTCGGACTGCCGGCACTGCCGGCCGCACCGTACCCCGAGGAGGTGCGTGCCCGGCTGGCCGCCGACGCAGCCGAGCTGATCGCCCGCTACCCGCAGGCCCGCTCGGCGCTGCTGCCGCTGCTGCACCTGGTGCAGGCGGAGGAGGGCTTCGTCAGCCCGACCGGGATCCGCTTCTGCGCCGAACAGCTGGACCTCACCACCGCGGAGGTCACCGCGGTCGCGACCTTCTACACCATGTACCGGCGCCGCCCGGCCGGGAAGTACCACGTCGGGGTCTGCACCAACACCCTGTGCGCGGTGCTCGGCGGCGACCAGATCTTCGCCGAGCTCCAGGAGCACCTGGGCGTCCGCAACAACGAGACCACCGAGGACGGCGAGGTCTCGATCGAGCACATCGAGTGCAACGCGGCCTGCGACTACGCGCCCGTGGTGATGGTCAACTGGGAGTTCTTCGACAACCAGACCCCGGACAGCGCCCGGCAGCTGGTCGACGACCTGCGGGCCGGCCGCGAGGTCCGCCCCACCCGCGGTGCCCGGCTGTGCGGCTTCAAGGAGACCTCCCGGATCCTGGCCGGCTTCCCCGACGAGCGCCCGGGGGCCAACGACGAGTCCGGCGCCGGCGGCGCGCCCTCCCTGGCCGGCCTGCGGCTGGCCCGCGGCGAGGCGCTGCCCGGCACCCCCGGCACCAAGGTGGTCGCCCCGCGCCCCGAATCCCCGCGCTCCGACGCACCCCGCTCCGACGCACCCCGCCCCGAGGCCAACGGCCAGGCAGGCAACGGCCAGGCGGCCAACGGCCAAGCGGGCACCACCCAAGCGGGCAACGGCCAGGAAGGGAGCGAAGCGTGATGACCTCCGCCGAGCCGGCCGAGAAGCTGCTCACCCCGGTCCTGTCCGACTCCTGGGACGACAGCCGCCCCTGGACGCTCGACACCTACCGCCGCCACCACGGCTACGAGGGCCTCAAGGCGGCCCTCGCCATGCCGCCGGACGACGTGATCGCCCTGGTCAAGGACTCCGGCCTGCGCGGCCGCGGCGGCGCCGGCTTCCCCACCGGGATGAAGTGGCAGTTCATCCCGCAGAACGACGGCAAGCCGCACTACCTGGTGGTCAACGCGGACGAGTCCGAGCCGGGCACCTGCAAGGACATCCCGCTGCTGTTCGCCAACCCGCACGCGCTGATCGAGGGCATGATCATCGCCTCTTACGCGATCCGCTGCGACCACGCCTTCATCTACCTGCGCGGCGAGGTCGTCCCGGTGCTGCGCCGGCTGCACGCGGCCGTCGCCGAGGCGTACGGGGCGGGGCTGCTGGGCCGGAACATCCTCGGCTCGGGCGTCGACCTGGACATCACCGTGCACGCCGGCGCCGGCGCCTACATCTGCGGCGAGGAGACGGCGCTGCTGGACTCGCTGGAGGGCCGCCGCGGCCAGCCCAGGCTGCGGCCCCCGTTCCCGGCCATCGCCGGCCTGTACGCCTGCCCGACGGTGGTCAACAACGTCGAGTCGATCGCCTCGGTGCCGCCGATCCTGTCCCGCGGCAAGGAGTGGTTCAAGGCCCTGGGCACCGAGAAGTCCCCCGGCTTCACGCTCTACTCGCTCTCCGGCCACGTCACCAACCCCGGCCAGTACGAGGCCCCGCTCGGCGTCACGCTGCGCCAGCTGCTCGACCTCAGCGGCGGCGTCCGCGCCGGGCACCGGCTGAAGTTCTGGACCCCGGGCGGCTCCTCCACCCCGATGTTCACCGACGAGCACCTCGACGTCCCGCTGGACTACGAGGGCGTCGGGGCGGCCGGCTCGATGCTCGGCACCAAGGCGCTCCAGGTCTTCGACGAGACCACCTGCGTGGTGCGGGCCGTCACCCGCTGGACGGAGTTCTACGCCCACGAGTCCTGCGGCAAGTGCACCCCCTGCCGCGAGGGCACCTACTGGCTGGTCCAGCTGCTCAAGCGGATCGAGGCGGGCCAGGGCGTCGACGGGGACCTGGAGAAGCTCCTCGACATCGCCGACAACATCAACGGCAAGTCCTTCTGCGCCCTGGGCGACGGCGCGGCCAGTCCGATCGTCTCCTCGCTCCAGCACTTCCGGGCCGAGTACGAGCAGCACCTGGCCGAGCGCCGCTGCCCGTTCGACCCGGCCGCCTCCACCGTCTGGGCCGACGGCCCCCGCCCCGGCCACCAGTCCGCCACCGAAAGGGAGGTGCACGCGTGACGATCACAGAGCCAACGGCCTCCGAGACAGCGGTCGAACTGGTCACGCTCACCATCGACGGCGTCGAAGTGCGGGTCCCCAAGGGAACGTTGGTGATCAGGGCCGCCGAGACCATCGGCACCCAGATCCCGCGCTTCTGCGACCACCCGCTGCTCGACCCGGCCGGCGCCTGCCGCCAGTGCATCGTCGAGGTCGAGGGCCAGCGCAAGCCGGTCGCCTCCTGCACCATCCCGGTGGCCGAGGGCATGGTGGTGCGCACCCAGCTCAGCTCGCCGGTGGCCGAGAAGGCCCAGCGCGGCGTGATGGAGCTGCTGCTGATCAACCACCCGCTGGACTGCCCGGTCTGCGACAAGGGCGGCGAGTGCCCGCTGCAGAACCAGGCGATGAGCAGCGGCGCCGCCGACTCCCGCTTCGAGGGGATGAAGCGCACCTACGAGAAGCCGGTGCCGATCAGCAGCCAGGTGCTGCTGGACCGCGAGCGCTGCGTGCTGTGCGCGCGCTGCACCCGCTTCTCGCAGCAGATCGCCGGGGACCCGTTCATCGACCTGGTGGAGCGCGGGGCGCTGCAGCAGGTCGGCACCGGCGAGGGCGACGACTTCGAGTCCTACTTCTCCGGGAACACCATCCAGATCTGCCCGGTGGGCGCGCTTACCTCGGCGGCGTACCGGTTCCGCTCGCGCCCCTTCGACCTGGTCTCCTCGCCGAGCGTGTGCGAGCACTGCGCCTCGGGCTGCGCGCAGCGCACCGACCATCGGCGCGGCAAGGTGCTGCGCCGGCTGGCGGGCGAGGACCCGGCGGTGAACGAGGAGTGGAACTGCGACAAGGGCCGCTTCGCCTTCCGCTACGCCCAGCAGCGCGACCGGCTGACCGCCCCGCTGGTGCGGGTGGACGGCGAGCTGGTGCCGGCCTCCTGGCCGGAGGCGCTGGCCCGGGCGGCCGAGGGGCTGCGCGGGGTCCGGGCGGGGGTGCTGGCCGGCGGCCGGGTGACGGTCGAGGACGCCTACGCGTACGGGAAGTTCGCGCGGGTGGTGCTGGGCACCAACGACGTGGACTTCCGGGCCCGCCCGCACAGCGGCGAGGAGGCGGACTTCCTGGCCGCGGCGGTGGCCGGGCGGGGCGTCGACGTGGACGGCACCGGGGTGTCGTACGAGGACCTCGACCGGGCGCCGGCGGTGCTGCTGGCGGGCTTCGAGCCGGAGGAGGAGTCGCCGATCGTCTTCCTGCGGCTGCGCAAGGCGACCCGGGCGACGGGCCTGAAGGTGTTCTCGGTGGCCGCGTTCGGCTCCCGGGGCCTGGCGAAGCTGCGCGGGGCGCTGCTGCCGGCCGCCCCCGGCACCGAGCCGGAGTGGTTCGCGGCGCTGGCGGCGGACGAGCCGCTGAACGACGACGCGGGCCGGGCGGCCGAACTGCTGCGCACCCCGGGCGCGGTGATCCTGGCGGGCGAGCGGCTGGCCGCCGTCCCGGGCGGGCTGACGGCGGTGCTGCGGCTGGCGCACGCGACGGGCGCGAGGCTCGCCTGGGTGCCGCGCCGGGCCGGTGAGCGCGGGGCCGTCGAGGCGGGCGTGCTGCCGGGCCTGCTGCCCGGCGGGCGTCCGGTGGCCGTTCCGGCGGCCCGGGCGGAGGCGGCCGCGGTGTGGGGCGGCGCCGAGCCGCCGTCCCGGCCGGGCCGGGACACCGACGGGATCCTGGCGGCGGCCGCGGCGGGCGAGTTGGACGCGCTGCTGGTCGGCGGCGTGGACCCGGACGACCTGCCGGATCCGGCGCTGGCCGACGAGGCGCTGGCGGCGGTGCCGTTCCTGGTGTCGCTGGAGCTGCGGCCCTCGGCGGTGACGGCGCGGGCCGACGTGGTGCTGCCGGTGGCGGCGGTGGCGGAGAAGGCCGGCACCTTCCTGGACTGGGAGGGCCGGGTGCGGATGTTCGAGTCGGCGCTCAAGCCGGACCAGCAGATGGGCCGCCACCTCCAGCCGGACCTGCGGGTGCTGGGCATGCTGGCCGACGCGCTGGGCCACCGGCTGGGCCTGCCGGACGTCCGGGCGGCCCGGCTGGAGCTGGACCGCTTCGCCCCCTGGGAGGGCGACCGCACGGCCGACCCGGCGGCGCACCCGGGCCTGCTGCCCCGACCGGCCACCGGCCAGGCGGTGCTGGCGGGTTGGCGCCTGCTGCTGGACAACGGCGTGCTGCAGCAGGGGGACCCGCACCTGGCGGGCACCCGGCACCGGGCGGTGGCCCGGATCTCGGCGGAGACGGCCAAGGAGATCGGCGCCGAGGCGGCCGAGGAGCTGCGGCTGACCGGTTCGGCCGGATCGCTGACCCTGCCGCTGGAGGTCACCGACTCGATCCCGGACCGCACGGTCTGGGTCCCGCTGGACTCCACGCCGGGCGGCGCCCACCGCGCGCTCGGCACCACCGTCGGCCACCTGGTCACGATCGCCGCGGCCGAGTCAGAACCCGAGTCCGAAGTCGGACCCGGACCCGAAGTCGGACCCGCACCCGGGGCCGGCTCCGAACCCGGGGCCGCGGACGAGACCGCCGGCGACGGCACAGGGGAGGACCGATGACGTCGCAGCCGTACGAGACGCTCCACTTCTTCGGGCAGGACCCGTGGTGGCTGGTGCTGCTGAAGGCGGTGTTCTGCTTCGCCTTCCTGGTCCTGACGGTGCTGATCGCGATCGTCTGGGAGCGCAAGGTGGTGGCCTGGATGCAGCTGCGCATCGGGCCCAACCGGCACGGCCCGTGGGGCCTGCTGCAGTCGCTGGCGGACGGCGTGAAGCTGGCGCTGAAGGAAGACCTGGTGGTCAAGGGCTCGGACAAGGTGGTCTACATCCTGGCCCCGATCGTCTGCGCCATCCCCGCGTTCATGGCCTTCGCGGTGATCCCGTTCGGTCCGGCCGGCAACGAGGTGTCGATCTTCGGCACCCGTACGCCGCTCCAGCTGACGGACTTCCCGGTCGCGCTGCTGTACGTCCTGGCGACGGCCTCGGTGGGCATCTACGGCATCGTGCTGGCCGGCTGGTCCTCGGGTTCGACGTACCCGCTGCTGGGCGGGCTGCGCTCGTCCGCGCAGATGATCAGCTACGAGATCGCGATGGGCCTGTCCTTCGCGGCGGTGTTCATCTACTCGGGCTCGATGTCGACCTCGGAGATCGTGGCGCACCAGCAGCCGACCTGGTTCGCGGCGCTGCTGCCGGTGTCGTTCATCGTCTACATCATCGCGATGGTCGGCGAGACCAACCGGGCGCCGTTCGACCTGCCGGAGGCCGAGGGCGAGCTGGTCGGCGGCTTCAACACCGAGTACTCCTCGCTGAAGTTCGCGATGTTCATGCTGGCCGAGTACGTGAACATGGTGACGGTCTCGGCGGTGGCCTCGACCCTCTTCCTGGGCGGCTGGCGGGCCCCGTGGCCGGTGACGACCTTCTGGGAGGGCGCCAACCACGGCTGGTGGCCGATGCTGTGGATCACGCTGAAGATCCAGCTGCTGCTGTTCTTCTTCATCTGGCTGCGCGGCACGCTGCCCCGGCTCCGCTACGACCAGTTCATGAAGCTGGGCTGGAAGGTGCTGATCCCGGTCTCGCTGGTGTGGCTGGTGCTGATCGCGAGCGTGCGGGCGCTGCGCAACGAGGGCTACGGCTTCGGCCAGGTGGTGCTGTACGTGGGCGCCCCGGTCGGGGCGGTGCTGCTGCTGGCGCTGCTGCGGGACTTCCTGAGGAAGCAGCCGGAGTCCGGGGAGGCCCCGCCCGGTGCGGGCCCGGCCCGGCCGAAGGACGGGGGGGAGTTCGACCCGATGGCGGGCGGCTACCCCGTCCCGCCGCTGCCCGGCCAGGTGCTCCCGCCGGTGCCGCGCCGCCGCAGCCGTGCCCCGAAGCAACTCCAGGACGCCCTCAACGGGGCCGACCATTCCGAAGGGAGCTGAACCGAGATGTCCGACCAGTCCGATCGAACGGGCCACGCCGAACGGGGCGACCGTCCGTCGATCCTCGGCCCGGCCGCCGGCTTCGGCGTGACCTTCAAGGCCATGTTCAAGAAGCGGCTCACCGAGCAGTACCCGGAGCAGAAGAAGCCCACCGCTCCGCGCTTCCACGGCCGCCACCAGCTGAACCGGCACCCGGACGGCCTGGAGAAGTGCGTCGGCTGCGAGCTGTGCGCGTGGGCCTGCCCGGCCGACGCGATCTACGTGGAGGGCGCGGACAACCAGGACGAGGAGCGCTACTCCCCGGGTGAGCGCTACGGCGCGGTGTACCAGATCAACTACGCCCGCTGCATCCTGTGCGGGCTGTGCATCGAGGCCTGCCCGACCAGGGCGCTGACCATGACCAACGAGTACGAGCTGGCCGACTCCTCCCGGCGGGACCTCATCTTCACCAAGGAGCAGCTGCTGGTGGGCCTGTCCGAGGGCATGGTCGACACCCCGCACGCGATCTTCCCGGGCACCGACGAGGGCGCGTACTACCGGGGCGAGGTCACCTCGGCGGCGCCGGGGACGGTCCAGCAGGAGCGCACCGAGCGGGACAAGGAGGTGCAGCAGTGATCGCGCGGCTGGCGGAGGCGACCGGGACGACCTCGACGGGCGAGGCCGTCCAGTTCTGGGTGCTCGCGGTGATCGCGGTCGGCGGTGCGCTCGGCATGGTGCTGATGCGCAAGGCCGTGCACAGCGCGCTCTGCCTGGCGGCCACCATGATGGCGCTGGCGGTCTGTTACATGGCCCAGGGCGCGGTGTTCCTGGGCGTGGTGCAGATCGTGGTCTACACCGGCGCGATCATGATGCTGTTCCTGTTCGTGGTGATGCTGGTCGGCGTCACCGGCGAGGACTCGCTGAAGGAGCAGCTGAAGGGCCAGCGGTTCGCCGCGGCGCTGTGCGGGCTGGGCTTCGGCGTGCTGCTGATCGCCGGGATCGCCAACGCGAAGCTGGACCACTTCACCGGGCTGTCCGAGGCGAACGCCGAGGGCAACGTGCCGGGCCTGGCCCGGCTGATCTTCACCCGCTACGTGTGGGCCTTCGAGGTCACCGGCGCGCTGCTGATCACCGCGGCGATCGGCGCGATGGTGCTGACCCACCGGGAGCACGTGAAGGCGCCGAAGACGCAGCGCGAGCTGGCGGCGCAGCGGGTCGTGGACAACATCCAGCTGCCGCCGCTGCCGGCGCCGGGCGTGTACGCCCGGCACAACGCGGTGGACGTGCCGGGGCTGCTGCCGGACGGCACGATCGCCGAGGACTCGGTGATGGCGACGCTGCGCGAGCGCGGCCAGGTCCGGGACGTCAGCCAGGCGATGCTGCGGCGGATGGCGGAGCTGGAGAACAGCACGGCGGACTGGCTGGGCCGTCCGTCCTCGGAGCGGCCGGCCGTGAAGGCCCCGCGCAAGTCGCTGGAGCCGGTGCCGGCCAACGGCGCCCCGCTGCCGGCGAACGGCGGGGCGGTGACGGCGAACAACGTGAAGCACCCGGCCGACGAGGAGGGCGCGGAGTGAACCCGGTCAACTACCTCTACCTGTCGGCCCTGTTGTTCACCATCGGAGCGGCCGGAGTGCTGGTCCGACGCAACGCGATCGTGCTGTTCATGTGCGTGGAGCTGATGCTGAACGCCTCGAACCTCGCCCTGGTGACCTTCTCCCGGCTGCACGGGACCTTGGACGGCCAGATCATCGCGTTCTTCACGATGGTGGTCGCGGCGGCCGAGGTCGTGGTCGGCCTCGCCATCATCGTCTCCATCTTCCGGACCAGGCACTCCGCTTCGGTCGACGACAGCAACCTGATGAAGCTGTAGGCGGAGGGCCCTCGGTGAAATCTCTCATTCCGCTGCTGGTGGCGGCTCCACTGGCGGGCGCCGCCCTGCTGCTGCTCGGCGGCCGGGCGCTGGACCGCTTCGGCCACTGGCTGGCCACCGCGCTCGCGGCGCTCTCGTTCGGCTTCGGCCTGGCCCTGTTCTCGGACATGCTCGGCCGTGACGCCGAGCACCGGGCGGTCACCCGGCACCTGTTCAGCTGGATCCCGGTGAACGGCTTCCAGGCCGATATCTCCTTCCGGCTCGACCAGCTGTCGATGACCTTCGTCCTGCTGATCACCGGTGTCGGCACGCTGATCCACCTCTACTCGGTCGGCTACATGGCGCACGACGAGCGCCGGCGCCGCTTCTTCGCGTACCTGAACCTGTTCCTGGCCGCCATGCTGCTTCTGGTGGTCGCGGACAACTACCTGCTGCTGTACTTCGGCTGGGAGGGCGTGGGCCTGGCCTCGTACCTCCTGATCGGCTTCTGGCAGCACAAGCCGAGTGCGGCGACGGCGGCGAAGAAGGCCTTCATCGTCAACCGGGTCGGCGACATGGGCCTGTCCATCGCGATCATGCTGATGTTCGCCGAGTTCGGCTCCTTCGCCTTCGACCCGGTCTTCGGCGGTGCCCACCAGGCGAGCGAGGGCAAGCTGACGGCGATCGGCCTGATGCTGCTGCTGGCGGCCTGCGGCAAGTCGGCGCAGGTGCCGCTGCAGTCCTGGCTCGGGGACGCGATGGAGGGCCCGACCCCGGTGTCGGCGCTGATCCACGCGGCCACCATGGTGACCGCGGGCGTCTACCTGATCACCCGCTCCTCGGCGGTCTTCGACCTGGCGCCGGACGCGCAGACCGCCGTGGTGGTGGTCGGCGCGGTCACGCTGCTGTTCGGTGCGATCGTCGGTTGCGCCAAGGACGACATCAAGAAGGCGCTGGCCGGCTCGACGATGTCGCAGATCGGCTACATGGTGCTGGCGGCCGGGCTCGGCCCGATCGGCTACGCCTTCGCGATCATGCACCTGGTGACCCACGGCTTCTTCAAGGCCGGGCTGTTCCTCGGCGCCGGGTCGGTCATGCACGGCATGAACGACGAGGTGAACATGCGTCACTACGGCGGCCTGCGGAAGTACATGCCGGTCACCTTCGTCACCTTCGGTCTCGGCTACCTGGCGATCATCGGCTTCCCGGGCCTGTCCGGCTTCTTCTCCAAGGACAAGATCATCGAGGCGGCCTTCGCCAAGGGCGGCACCGAGGGCTGGATCCTCGGGGGGTGCGCGCTGGTCGGCGCGGCGGTCACCGCGTTCTACATGACCAGGGTCATGGTGCTGACCTTCTTCGGCGAGAAGCGCTGGCAGCCGGACGCGGAGGGCAACGCCCCGCACCCGCACGAGTCGCCGCGGACGATGACCGTCCCGATGGTCCTGCTGGCCTTCGGCTCGGTCTTCGCGGGCGGACTGTTCGCCTTCAACGACTCCTTCCTGAAGTGGCTGGAGCCGGTCACCGGGCACGAGGAGGGCAACTCCCCGCTCGCCCCGCTGACCGTCACCCTGCTGACCACGGCCTGCATGCTGGCCGGCGTCGGCCTGGCGTACCTGGTGTACGGGCGCTCGCCGGTCCCGGTGGTGCCGCCGGTCGGCTCCCCGCTCACCCGGGCCGCCCGCCGCGACCTGCTGCAGGACGACTTCAACCACGCGGTGCTGGTGCGGCCGGGCTCGGCGCTCGCCGCGGCGCTGGTCTTCTTCGACAGCCGCGGCCTGGACGGCGTGGTCAACGGCCTGGCCGCCGGGATCGGCGGGCTCTCCGGCCGGCTGCGGCGGGTCCAGAACGGCTACGTCCGCTCGTACGCGCTCTCCATGTTCGGCGGCACGCTGGTGCTGGTCGCCATGACTCTCCTGATGAGGTCCACGTGATGACTCGTCCTGATATCCGTTGGGGGGCCAGGCCATGAGCTTTCTGTTGACCGCCACCTGCGCCGTCCCGGCGGCCGGCGCGGTGCTGACGGCCGCGCTGCCCGCCGGGTCCTCCGAGAGCCGGCGCAGGACCACCAAGGCCGTCGCGCTGGGCGCCTCGGCCGTCACCCTGGTGCTGGCCGCCGTGGTGGCGGCCCGGTTCGACCCGCACGGCGCCCGCTTCCAGCTGAACGAGTCGTACAGCTGGATCCGCTCCTTCGGCATCACCTTCTCGCTCGGCGTGGACGGCATCGGCGCGGTGCTCGCCCTGCTCACCGCCGTGCTCGTGCCGCTGGTGATCCTCGCCTCCTGGCACGACGCCGACCCGGCGCCGGCCGGGCCGGACGGCACCTTCGAGAACAAGCGCCGCACCCAGGCCTTCTTCGCCCTGATCCTGGCGGTGGAGGCGATGGTGGTCGTCTCCTTCTACGCCACCGACGTCTTCGTGTTCTACGTGTTCTTCGAAGCCATGCTGATCCCGATGTACTTCCTGATCGGCGGCTTCGGCGACCGGGCGGGCGGCCCCGAGTCGGCGCGTCAGCGCTCCTACGCGGCCGTGAAGTTCCTGCTCTACAACCTGCTCGGCGGCCTGGTGATGCTGGCCGCCGTGATCGGCCTGTACGTGACGGCGCAGGACCAGGGCTTCGGCACCTTCGACCTGCCGACCCTGACCTCGGCGATCGCCGACGGCCGGCTCCAGCTGACCGGCACCGCCGAGAAGGCGCTGTTCCTGGGCTTCTTCTTCGCCTTCGCGGTGAAGGCCCCGCTCTGGCCGCTGCACACCTGGCTGCCGAACGCGATGGGCGAGTCCACCGCCGGCACCGCGGTGCTGATCACCGCGGTGGTGGACAAGGTCGGCACCTTCGCGATGCTGCGCTTCTGCCTCGGGCTGTTCCCGAACGCCTCGAAGACCTTCGCCCCGGCGATCCTGGTCCTGGCGCTGATCGGGATCGTCTACGGCGCGCTGCTGGCGATCGGCCAGAAGGACATCAAGCGGCTGGTGGCGTACGCCTCGATCTCGCACTTCGGCTTCATCATCATGGGCGTCTTCGCCCTGACCAGCCAGGGCCAGAGCGGCGCGACCCTCTACATGGTGAACCACGGCCTGTCCACGGCGGCGTGGATGCTGGTGGCCGGCTTCCTGATCTCCCGTCGCGGCTCGCGGCTGATCGCCGACTACGGCGGCGTGCAGAAGGTCGCCCCGGTGCTGGCCGGGACGTTCCTGATCGGCAGTCTGGCCACCCTGTCGCTGCCCGGGCTGGCCCCGTTCGTCAGCGAGTTCCTGGTCCTGGTGGGCACCTTCACCCGCTACCCGGCGATCGGGATCGTGGCCACCTTCGGCATCGTGCTGGCCGCGCTGTACGCCCTGCTGCTGTACCAGCGCACCATGACCGGCCCGGTGAAGGACGGGGTGCGCACGATGCCCGACCTCAAGGCCCGCGAACTCGCCGTGGTAGGCCCGTTGGTGGCGCTGACCATCCTGCTCGGCGTCTACCCGAAGCCGCTCACCGACCTGGTCAACCCCTCGGTGAACGCGACGCTCTCGCAGGTCCACCAGACCGACCCGGCGCCGGCCCACCCGGTCGCCGCCACCTCAGGAGGTGAGCAGAAGTGAGTGCCACCGCAGTGCTCGCCGCCGCCGGCGGCAACACCCCCAGCATCCCGGCGCCGCACATCGAGTACGGCCAGCTCTCCCCGATGCTCGTGGTGTTCGCGGCCGCCGTGGCCGGCGTCCTGGTGGAGGCCTTCGTGCCCCGCCGGTACCGGCACTGGACCCAGGTGACGCTCGCCCTGGCCGGGCTGGTCGGCGCCTTCGTCGCCGTGGTGGTGCTGGCCGTGCAGAGCCACGGCTTCACCCGGATCGACCTGCTGGCCATGGAGTCCGTCGCGATGGACGGCCCGGCGCTGTTCCTCCAGGGCGTGATCCTGCTGGCCTCCGTGGTCGCGGTGCTCACCTACGCCGAGCGGAGGCTGGAGCCCAAGGCCGGCGGCCTGCCCGCCGACGCCTTCGCCGCCCAGGCCGCCGCGACCCCCGGCGGCGAGCAGGAGCGGGCCGCGGTCCGGGCCGGCTTCGCCACCAGCGAGGTCTTCCCGCTCACCATGTTCGCGGTCGGCGGCATGCTGCTGTTCCCCGCCGCCAACGACCTGCTGACCATGTTCGTGGCGCTGGAGGTCTTCTCGCTGCCGCTGTACCTGCTGTGCGCGCTGGCCCGGCGCCGCCGGCTGCTGTCCCAGGAGGCGGCGGTCAAGTACTTCCTGCTCGGCGCCTTCGCCTCGGCGTTCTTCCTGTTCGGCACCGCGCTGCTCTACGGCTACGCGGGCAGCGTGAAGCTCGGCGACATCGGGGACGTCATCTCCGGCAAGGCGATGACCACCCCCGCGCAGCTGAGCACCACCCAGAGCGACGCGCTGGTGCTGACCGGCCTGGCGATGCTGGCGGTCGGCCTGCTGTTCAAGGTCGCCGCGGTGCCCTTCCACTCCTGGACCCCGGACGTCTACCAGGGCGCGCCGACCCCGGTGACCGGCTTCATGGCGGCGGCCACCAAGGTCGCGGCCTTCGGGGCCTTCCTGCGGCTGTTCTACGTGGCCTTCCCGGGCCTGCGGCTGGACTGGCGGCCGGTGATGTGGGGCGTCGCGATCCTCACCATGGTGGTGGGCGCGGTGCTCGCGGTGACCCAGCAGGACGTCAAGCGCCTGCTGGCGTACTCCTCGATCGCGCACGCGGGGTTCATCCTGACCGGCGTGATCGCCGTCAACAAGCAGGGCATCTCCTCGGTGCTGTTCTACCTGCTGGCGTACTCCTTCGTGACGCTCGGCGCGTTCGCGGTGGTGACGCTGGTGCGCGACTCCAAGGGCGAGGCGACCCACCTGTCCAGCTGGGCCGGGCTCGGGCGGCGCTCGCCGCTGGTGGCGGCGGTGTTCGCGCTGTTCCTGCTGGCCTTCGCCGGGATTCCGCTGACCTCCGGGTTCACCGGGAAGTTCGCGGTGTTCCAGGCCGCGGCCAGCGGCGGGGCGACCCCGCTGGTGGTGGTCGGTGTGCTGAGCTCGGCGGTGGCCGCGTTCTTCTACATCCGGGTCATCGTGCTGATGTTCTTCTCGGACCCCCAGCCGGGGGGCCCCACGGTGGCGGTGCCGAGCGCCTTCACGGCGACCGCGATCGGGGTGGGGGTGCTGGTCACGCTGGGTCTCGGACTGCTGCCGCAGTACTTCCTCGACCTCGCCTCCAAGGCCTCGCTGTTCGTGCGCTGACCTTTACGCCCACCGCTCCCGACCAGGGCCCCGTCCGGGCCGCGCTCAGCCCGCGCGGCCCGGACGGGTCTGTGTCGGGTGCCGGGGCCGGGGGAGTTCCGGGGGCTCTCCCACCTTTATTACCAGCCGAATTCGCCCCCCACCGCCGTCCGGCCCGCGCAGCCGCCCTGACCAGGGCATCAAGCCCGATCATGACAGGATCCGCACGCCCGTGCAGTGATCCACTCGCGACCGGATACCCTGCCTGTATGGCCAGCGGCGGCACTCAGGGACCAGGCCGCTAGATCGACCAGGGACAGAGGAGTGGTCTTCGTGACCGTCGTGGAACCCTTCGGGCTCAGCGTGCAGGACCGCGACCTGACCCGGGACGTCCAGGCCGGACTGGACGCTGTGGAGGCGGCGCTCGGTGAGGCCGTCAAGAGCGACGTCCCCTTCATCACCGTCACCGCCAGTCACCTCCTCGAGGCCGGCGGCAAGCGCTTCCGCCCGCTGCTCCTGCTGCTGGCCGCCCAGTTCGGCGACCCGGGGGCGCCCGGCGTGGTGCCCGCCGCCGTGGTGGTCGAACTGACCCACCTGGCCACGCTCTACCACGACGACGTCATGGACGAGGCGCCGGTGCGCCGGGGCGCCCCGAGCGCCAACTCCCGCTGGGACAACTCGGTCGCCATCCTCACCGGCGACTTCCTGTTCTCCCGCGCCTCCCAGGTGCTCTCCGACCTCGGCCCGGAGGCCGTGCGGATGCAGGCCGAGGCCTTCGAGCGGCTGGTCACCGGCCAGATCCTGGAGACCCGCGGCCCGGGCCAGGACATGGACCCGCTGCTGCACTACCTGGACGTCCTGGAGGGCAAGACCGGCTCGCTGATCGCCGTCTCCTGCCGGATAGGAGCGCTGATGGCCGGTGCCGAGCGCGAGCTGGTGGACACCCTCGGCGAGTTCGGCGAGCGGATCGGCATCGCCTTCCAGCTGGCCGACGACGTGCTCGACATCGCCAGCGACGGCCACGAGTCCGGCAAGACCCCCGGCACCGACCTGCGCGAGGGCGTGCCGACCCTGCCGACCCTGCTGCTGCAGCAGATGCCCGCCGACCCGGCCGACCCGGACGACGCCCGGCTGCGCGAACTGCTCGACCAGGACCTCTCCGACGACGACCTGCACGCCGAGGCGCTGCGCCTGCTGCGCGCCCACCCCGCGCTGGAGCGCGCCCGCGCCGAGACCCTGCGCCGGGCCGAGGAGGCCCGGGCGCTGCTCGCGCCGCTGCCGGACTGCGCCGCGAAGGCCGCCCTGGAGGGCCTCTGCGACGCGGTGGCGATCCGCACGATGTGAGGCCCCGCTCCGGGGAGGACCCCGCTCCGGGGAGGACCCCGCTCCGGGGAGGACCCCGCTCCGGGTGAGGCCCCGCACGATGGGGGACCCCGCTCCGGGCGGGACCGCCGGGAGCCGTCCGGGCCGGGCCGAGAGGTGGCCCGTCCCGGACCCTCCGCCCGCCCCGGGATGGGGGAGACTGACTTCCGTCAGCACACGCCTGCCCGGAAGGTCGTTATGCGTCGCGTCGTCATCGCCGAGGACTCCGTACTGCTCAGGGAGGGACTGACCCGGCTGCTCACCGATCGCGGCCTGGAGGTCGTCGCCGGGGTCGGTGACGGAGACGCCCTGGTGAAGACCATCCACGACCTGGCGGCCGCCGACGCCCTGCCGGACGTCGTGGTCTCCGACGTGCGGATGCCCCCGAACCACACCGACGAGGGCCTGCGCGCCTGCGTGGAACTGCGCGCCCGGTACCCGCAGCTGGGTGTGCTGGTGTTGTCGCAGTTCGTGGAGGAGCGCTACGCCTCGGAGCTGCTGGCCGGCTCGACCCGGGGCGTGGGGTACCTGCTGAAGGACCGGGTCGCCGAGGTGCGCGAGTTCGCCGACGCGGTGGTCCGGGTCGCCGAGGGCGGCACCGCGCTGGACCCGGAGGTGGTGCAGCAGCTCCTCAGCCGCAGCCGCAAGGGCGACGTTCTGGCCAATCTCACGCCGCGCGAGCGCGAGGTGCTCGGGCTGATGGCGGAGGGCCGCACCAACGCCGCGGTGGCCAAGCAGCTGGTGGTCTCCGACGGCGCGGTGGAGAAGCACGTCAGCAACATCTTCCTCAAGCTGGGACTGGCTCAGAGCGCCGAGGACCACCGCCGGGTGCTGGCCGTGCTCACCTACCTCAACTCCTGACGCCCTCCGGTTCCGTCGCCCCGGCGCCCGGGGCGCGCCCCCGGGAGCGCATCTCGGCCATGCGCCCGTGAGGTGCTCGCGCCCGCCCGTCCGAGCCGGAATGATCTCCGGCGGGCGGGCGTTGACCTTCATGTGCGGTGCAGCCGCGGGCCGGTGAAATAACTGCCGTGCTTCCGGTCGCCGTCGGGTCGGCCCGCATAGGATGCGAGAGGTGCACCAGGCGGACGGGGCACGGGGCCGCGCCCGCGGTGGTGCGCCCACGAGGAGGTCCGCGGCAGTGACCAGTCAGGTCGATCAGTCAGAGGCAGTGGACGGCCCGGACGGCGACGAGGCCCGCGCCGGGAGCGGAGAGGCGCACGCGGGTGCGGACGCGTCCGCCGGACCGCCCGGCCCGGGCGGCCCTCCGGTGAAGCCGGGCAAGCCCATCCGCAGACTCGATCGGGTGATCATTCGCTTCGCCGGCGACTCCGGTGACGGCATGCAGCTGACCGGTGACCGTTTCACCTCGGAGACGGCGTCGTTCGGCAACGACCTGTCCACGCTGCCGAACTTCCCGGCCGAGATCCGGGCGCCCGCCGGCACCCTGCCGGGCGTCTCGTCCTTCCAACTGCACTTCGCGGACCACGACATCCTGACCCCGGGCGACGCCCCGAACGTGCTGGTCGCGATGAACCCGGCCGCGCTGAAGGCGAACGTGCCGGACCTGCCGCGCGGTGCCGAGATCATCGTCAACACCGACGAGTTCACCAAGCGGGCGCTGGCCAAGGTCGGTTACCCGGCGGACCCGCTGGGCGACGGCTCGCTGGACGGCTTCCACCTGCACAAGGTGCCGCTGACCACGCTGACCCTGGAGGCGCTCAAGGACAGCGGCCTGGCCCGCAAGGACGCCGAGCGGGCGAAGAACATGTTCGCCCTCGGCCTGCTGTCCTGGATGTACCACCGGCCCACGCACGGGACGGAGTCGTTCCTGCGCACCAAGTTCGCCAAGAAGCCGCAGATCGCCGAGGCGAACATCACCGCCTTCCGGGCGGGCTGGAACTTCGGCGAGACCACCGAGTCCTTCGCCGTCTCCTACGAGGTGCCGCCGGCCAGGCTCCCGGCCGGGCGCTACCGCAACATCTCCGGCAACCTGGCGCTGTCCTACGGGCTGATCGCCGCCTCGCGGCGCTCCGGCCTCCCGCTGTACCTGGGCTCCTACCCGATCACCCCGGCCTCGGACATCCTGCACGAGCTGAGCCGGCACAAGGACTTCGGGGTGCGCACCTTCCAGGCGGAGGACGAGATCGCCGGTGTCGGTGCGGCGCTCGGCGCCGCCTTCGGCGGGGCGCTCGGGGTGACCACCACCTCCGGGCCGGGTGTCGCGCTGAAGTCCGAGACGATCGGCCTGGCCGTCTCGCTCGAACTGCCGCTGCTGGTCGTGGACATCCAGCGCGGCGGCCCGTCCACCGGCCTGCCGACCAAGACCGAGCAGGCGGACCTGCTGCAGGCGATGTTCGGGCGCAACGGCGAGGCGCCGGTGCCGATCGTCGCCCCGGCCACGCCCGCGGAGTGCTTCGACGCGGCGCTGGAGGCGGCCCGGATCGCGGTCACCTACCGCACCCCGGTGTTCCTGCTCTCGGACGGCTACCTGGCCAACGGCTCGGAGCCCTGGCGGATCCCCGAGGTCGACGAACTGCCGGAGATCGACCCGGAGTTCGCCACCGGCCCGAACCGCGAGGACGGCGCCTTCTGGCCGTACCTGCGTGATCCGCGGACCCTGGCCAGGCCCTGGGCGCTGCCCGGTACGCCCGGCCTGGAGCACCGGATCGGCGGCATCGAGAAGCAGGACGGCACCGGCAACATCTCCTACGACCCGGCCAACCACGACTTCATGGTCCGCACCCGGCAGGCCAAGGTCGACGGCATCACGGTGAAGCCGGTCGAGGTGGACGACCCGAGCGGCGACGCCCGGGTGCTGGTGCTCGGCTGGGGCTCGACGTACGGGCCGATCACCGCCGCGGTGCGCCGGGTGCGCGCGGACGGCGGCGAGGTCGCCCAGGCGCACCTGCGCAACCTCAACCCGTTCCCGGCCAACCTGGGCTCGGTGCTGCGGAGTTACGAGAAGATCATCGTTCCCGAGATGAACCTGGGGCAGCTGGCCCTGCTGCTGCGGGCGAAGTACCTGGTGGACGCCGAGTCCTACAACCAGGTGCGCGGACTGCCGTTCAAGGCGGCCCAGTTGGCGGACGTGCTGTGGGCCGCGATCGGCACCCTGGACGAGGAGGACCACCGATGAGCGAGAGCGGCTTCCCGTCCCTGCGACTGGTGCCCAAGGCCGAAGGCCCGCAGAGCGCCCGGGACTTCAAGACCGACCAGGAGGTGCGCTGGTGCCCGGGCTGCGGGGACTACGCGATCCTGGCGGCGGTGCAGTCCTTCATGCCGGAGCTGGGCATCAGGCGCGAGAACACGGTGTTCGTCTCCGGCATCGGCTGCTCCTCGCGCTTCCCGTACTACATGAACACCTACGGGGTGCACTCGATCCACGGCCGGGCGCCGGCGATCGCGACCGGGCTGGCCACCTCGCGCCAGGACCTGAGCGTCTGGGTGGTGACGGGTGACGGCGACGCGCTGTCGATCGGCGGCAACCACCTGATCCACGCCCTGCGGCGGAACGTCAATTTGAAGATCCTGTTGTTCAACAACCGTATCTACGGCCTCACCAAGGGCCAGTACTCGCCCACCAGTGAGCTCGGCAAGATCACCAAGTCCACCCCGATGGGCTCGCTGGACGCGCCGTTCAACCCGCTGTCGCTGGCGATCGGCGCCGAGGCCACCTTCGTCGCGCGCACCATCGACTCGGACCGCCAGCACCTCCAGTCGGTGCTGCGGGCGGCCGCCGAGCACCAGGGCACGGCGCTGGTGGAGATCTACCAGAACTGCAACATCTTCAACGACGGCGCCTTCGAGGTGCTGAAGGACCCGGGCAGCCGGGACGAGGCGCTGATCCGGCTGGAGCACGGGAAGGCCGCCCGCTTCGGCGCGGACCTGGCGAACGGCGTCTTCCGGGGCCCGGACGGCGAGCTGTTCACCGCCCCGGTCACGGCGGACAACGAGGCGGACGTCCTGGTCCACGACGCGCACGCGGCCAGCCCCGCCACCGCCTTCGCGCTCTCCCGGATCGCCGACGCGGACACCCTGCACCACACGCCGATCGGCGTGCTGCGCAGCGTCGAACGGCCGGTCTACGACGAGCTGATGGCGAGCCAGCTGGCCACCGCCACCGACGGGCGCGGCCCGGGCGACCTGGCCACGCTGCTCGCCGGCCACGACACCTGGACGGTGGACTGACCGTCCGACCGTCCCGTCGGAGCGAGCGACGCCCCCTGTCCCGACCGGGACAGGGGGCGTCGTCGCCTGCTCCTACCGCTACTGCCGCTCGGCCCACTCGACCAGTTCGACGACCACCCCGTTCGGGTCGACGACCTGGAAGAGCTTCTCGCCCCACGGCTCCTCGCGCAGCGGCAGGGTGATCACGACCCCCTCCTCGCGCAGCCGCCGCTCCTCGGCGGCGATGTCCTCGACGACGAACGCCAGGATCACGCCGTCCGCGATCCGGTGGCGCTGGTCCTCGGGCAGGACTTCGAGGCCGCGCCGCAGGTAGACGACATTGACCCCGCCGCCCGCGTGCGCGAGCGAGACGAAGCCGTCGGCCGACATCTGCTCGGTGTAGCCGAAGTGCCGCTGGAGGAAGGCGGCGGAGGTGGTGACGTCCTCGACGGTCAGGGAGACGGCGGTCGTGGTGATCTGCAAGGCGGAGAACCCTCTCGTCGGCATCGCACGGTTATCCCGTACGAAGTACACTATACATAGTACGGAGAATTGCGCCAGGGGTCTCCACGGGAATCCGGGACGGGGCCGGAAACGACGGAGGGAGGCTCCCCGGGCGGGGGAGCCTCCCTCAGGAGGTCGGCGAGGCCGGTGCGGCGCGCGTCAGTAGACGCAGGGGATGCCGCCGTCGGACTGGGCGTCGACGGCCGGGCCCTGCATCGGCAGGTTGGCGGCCGGGTCGGTCGGGGCTCCGCCGGCGGGGGCGGCGGGCTTGTCGGCGGCGACGCCGGTGAAGCCGGTGCCGAGGGTGACGACGACGTGGTCGGCGGCGGTGGCGGCGGACGCGGTGGCGGTCACGCCGTAGCGGGCCGCGACCTGCTCGGCGGCCTCCTTGGCGCCCTTGCCGTAGGTGACGGTGGTGGTCTTCGGCCGGGTGGCGGCCGAGCCGGTGCGGCCCTCCTTGAAGCCCAGGCCGGCCAGGGCCTTGGCCTCCTCGGCGGAGGTGACCCCGGCCGCGGAGGAGGCGTTGAAGACGTCCACGGTGACCGGCCCGGCGGCGGCCGGGGGCGTGGTGGCGGCGGGGGCCTGGGTGGCGGGCGCGCCGGAGGGGGCGGCCGGGTCGGCCGGGGCGGGGGCGGCGTCGGCGTAGCCGAAGAGCTGCTTGACCACCTTCTGGACCTTCGCCGGGGTCACCAGGTTGACGTCCTGGCCGTTCTTGGTGCCGAACCCGTCGAAGGTCAGGGTGTTGAACTCGACGTTGCCGCCGGTGAGGTTGGGGGCCTGCTGGGCGAAGTCGAGCACGTTCCACTCGTTGTCGATCACCAGGTCCTTCTGCATCACCCCCATCAGCTCCTGCATCTTGCCGAGGTCGCCGATGACGCCCTTCTGCTTGAGGTTGTGCACCACCGAGGAGATGAAGGCCTGCTGGCGGTGGGTGCGGGCGAAGTCGCCGGTGTTGCCGTCCGGGCCGTCGAGGTTGTGGCGCTGGCGGACGAAGGAGAGCGCCTGGGAGGCGTTGAGCTTGTTGACGCCCTTGTGGAAGTCGGCCCCGGAGCCCTGGCCCTCGATGGCCGGGTCCTTGGTGTCGTGGGTGAGGCAGACCTCGATCGGCTGGAGGGCCTTGGCGATGTCGTAGAAGCCCATCAGGTTGACCTCGGCGATGTGGTCGATGGGCTGGTCGAGGAACTTCTGCACGGTGCGGATGGTGGCCGCGCGGCCGATGTCCCGGCCGGCCTTCTCCAGGTCGGCGCCCTTGAGGCCCTTGGCGCGCAGACCGGCGTCGGCCTTGTCCTTGGCCGCGCCGTAGGCCTCCTTGATCTTGGCCATGCCCATCTGGGAGCCGTTGGCGTCGTAGGTCATCACGTAGTCGTCGCGGGGTATCGAGACGGCCTGCACCTTGCCGCCGTTCGCCGGGATGTGCAGCAGGATCAGCGAGTTGGTGTTGTAGCCGCCGATGTCGGAGCTGTGGCCGGCGTGCAGCTCGTCCTGGACGAACTCGGGCGGGAGGTCCGTGCCGTCCATGTTCTTGCGGCTGTCCAGGCCGATCAGCAGCAGGTTGACCGAGTTGTCGAGGTGCTTGGGGGCGTCCTTCTTGGTCTCGGCGATGACGCCGGAGGTGGTCATCCCGTCGGTGAGCTGCTTGTACTCGTACCAGACCACCCCGCTGGCGGCGAACACCGCCAGGCCGACGGTGCAGGCCACCACCCGGCCCGCGACCAGGGCGGGTGAGGGGCGGCGGGGGCGGCGGGCCTCGGCGCCGCCGTCGGTCCCGGGGTTGTCAGCCATGCTGCCTCCTCCTCGCCCGGACCAGCCGGACCGCGATCACGATGACGGCCGCGGCCGCGGCCTCGGCCATCACGGGAAAGCCGTGCACCACCCACTTCGCGGCGCCGGTGGCCAGGCCCTTGCCCTGGTACCGGTCGCGGTGGGCGGTGAACTCGACGACGGCCGTCACGCCCAGGACCACCAGCGGCGAGGTGGCGAGCACCCACCACCAGCCGTTGCGGCTGCTCAGTGCCGCCGCCAGGCCGGTGCCGAGCACCGCGGCCACGGCGAAGACCAGGCCCATGCCGGGGCCGGAGAGCTCGTCGACCGCGGCGCCGGCCAGCGGTAGTCCGAGGGCGAGGGCCGCCGGCAGCGCGGGGCCGCCGGGCAGCGGGCGTATGTGCCCGGCCGGTTTGTCCGCCGCCCGTCGGCGCGTCCGCTGGTCGGCCGACCGTCCTCGCTGCCCCGCCACGCCCTCACCCCGGTGTTCCCGTGTTCCGCGCGCCATGGTGGCGCCTGCGCCGCGTGCCGTCCGTCGGTTTCGTCGGTCCGGAACTCTGTTCGTGGCGCTGCCAGTTCCGGACGCCGGTTGCCGGTCGGCCGGTTCCCGTGCGGGGGTCCGGCCACCCGTGATCGGGGGAGGCGCTTCCCAATGTCTTCTACACGGGTGTAGAAGTCGTACGCAGCATAGAGCACGTCCGTTCGGCGGGACGTCCGGGTCTTCCGTGGCCTGGATAAACTACACCGGGCAGTTTCTGAGAGGGTCGGCCGGTGCGCCGACGGAAGAGGAGAGGGCCGTGGCGACGACGGGCGGAGCGGGACGGCCGGAGAAGCGCGAGGCGATCACCCGGGCCGCGACGGTGGTGTTCGGCCGCGAGGGGTACGTCCGGGCCAGCATGGACGCGATCGCGGCCGAGGCCGGGGTGTCCAAGCGGACGGTCTACAACCACTTCGGTGACAAGGAGACCCTCTTCCTGTCGGTGGCCCTGCGGACCTCGGCGGAACTGACCGAACGCATCGACGGGTTGATGGCGACGTACCTCGGCCGGGTGGTGGACCTGCGCCGGGACCTGATCGACTTCGCCGTCGAGCGGGCCCGCGCCGTGCTGTCGGCCGGGGAGCACGGGGCGCTCGGCCGGGCGATCCGGGCCGAGGTGGCCAACATCCCGGCGGACGTCCTGGAGGCCTGGCTGGAGGCTGGCCCGGTCGCCTCCCAGCGCGCGCTCGCGCAGCACGTCGAGGCGCTCGCCGGGCGCGGGCTGCTCGCGGTCGAGGACGCCGCCCTGGCCGCCGAGCAGTTCACCCTGCTGACCTTCCACGGCGTCGCCGAGCGCTCCTTCTGGGGCGCGCTCCCGGTGGCGGACGAGGAGGTCGAGCGGATCGCGACGGCCGGCGTGGACGCCTTCCTGCGGATCCACGGCGCGCCGGAGGCGGCGGAGGCGTCCTCGGCGGCACGGGGCTGAGCCCGCCCGGGCGGGAGCGGCCGGCCGCTCCCGCCCGGACCACCCGCGGATCACTTCCAGTTGAGGCCCTTGCCGAGGGTGTACGGCTCGCCCCAGTACTCGGCGCCCGCGACCTTGGAGGCCTCCGGGGACATCGCCACCGCGCAGGAGGTGGCGGACTGGCCGTTGGTGAAGCCCTTGGGCAGCGACTCGCTCTTGCACTTGGCGAAGGAGCCGATGACCATCAGCTCCTGCGCCTCGGTGCCGTCCGCCAGCAGGCCCTTCATGTGGCTGACGCTGGTGTAGGAGAGGTCGGTGCCGCCGGCGTTGGTGACCTTGTAGTGGATGTAGTACGGCACCAGGCCCTTGGCCTTGTCGCCCAGGTTCAGCGGGGCGAGGTCGGCCGGGTCGCCCTTCTCGATCGAGGTGACCGCGAGCGCGATGGTGCCCTTGGTGCTGCCCGAGCTGAACGGGACGGTGGCGGCGTCGCCGAGCTTCAGCGTGGTCCCGGCCGCCGGGGCGCTGCCGGCCGGCGCGGGCGCGGTGGCCGAACCGGACCCGGCGCCGCCCGCCGGGACGGAGGCCGAACCGGAGGCGGCCGGGGTGGTGGCCGCGGTGCTCGGCGAGGCGGCCTGGGTGGCGGGCGCACCGGTCGCCGGCGGGGTCTTGGCGGTGTCGGACGACGAGGCGTCGTCGTTGCAGGCGGTCAGGGTGAGCGCGCCGACCGCGGCCAGTGAGGCCAGGGCCAGGGCGCGACGACTGCTGCGGATGGGCTTCACGTGATGTCCCCCGTGGTAGCGGACCCCCGGTGCCGGTGGTCCTCCTGAGGGACGTTCATAGCGCAGCGCGAACGAGCGGGGCCATGGCTTCGACGCGTCCTTGACACGGTCGTGACGAGTCCCTCGCGCCACCGTGACAAGGGATGCCGAGTCGTGATCAGCCGCCCGGACGGGGGGCCGGCGAGGGGCCGACCGGCGTCGGCGCGGGGGGCCGTGGGGCACCCGGAGGAGACCGGGCCCGGTCCGCTCGGCCTGGAGAGCGGACCGGGCCCGGTGGTTCGTCAGCCGAGCAGCCAGCGCTGGGCCGGGGCGGCGGGGTCGCAGGAGGCCACCCCGGTGGCCTGGCCGCCGCCGTTGGAGGTGAGGCACTGCCCGGTGGCCGCGTTGCGGACCAGGTACCAGCCGTGGTCCTCGTCGGTCAGCCGCCACTTCTGGTTGGCGGGCATCCAGTCGCCGGCCGGCCGGTTGAGGCCGTCCAGTCCGCCGGGGGTGTCCCAGAGGTGGACGGCGCCCGAACCGGTGTCGAGGTCGATCACCTTGCCCTGCCCGTGCGCGATCGCCGTGGTGCCGTCGCAGTACTTCCAGAACGACCAGGTCTGCGCGGGCGACTGGTTGGCCGGCCAGACGATGATCGGCTGACCGTTGGCCTCGACGTTGTGGAAGAGGTCGAGCGCTCCGGCGCCGGAGCCGTTGTTCACGGCCGCGAAGGCTCCCACGGACGGCGACAGGTCGCAGGCGCCGGCCTGTGCCGCCTGCGCCGCCGGCGCGCCGGCCACGACCGCCCCCGCGACGGCAGTGACGGCCCCGAGCGAGGCGAGGAGCCTGCGGGTACGGGTGGTGGTTCTCATCGGGTCTCTCCTTCTGGTGTGGTGGGCGGGCCGGCTCAGCCGCGCGGGACCGCGAGCGCGGCCCACTGCTTGGGGCCGGGGACGCCGTCGGCGTCCGCGCCCGAGTCGCCGAGCTTGTGCTGCCAGTTGCGGAAGGACTCGCGGTCCGCGTCGGACCACTCGGGGCCGGGGCCCTCGGCGTAGGCGGAGCAGCCCTCGGCGACGAGGCGCTCGCCCATCCGGGTGATGACGTCGCTGTTCTGGCCGTCGTGGAAGAAGTCGGCGCCGGGGAAGGGCTCGTAGCCGTCGCCGCCGTCGCCGCCGTCACCGCCGCCGCCCGCCGGAGCGCCGCCGCCGGACGGGGCCCCGCCGTCGGGGCTGTCCTCCGCGGAGGCCTCCTGCCCGAAGTAGAGCGCCCCGGGCCGGTCCTTCCACTCCGGGTCGGCGAGGACCGCGCCCTCGGCGAAGTCCGGGATGCCGTAGCCGTAGACCCAGTCCGAGCGGCGCTCACGGGTCTTGAGGTAGACGCCGTCGCCCTCGGCGCTGCCGCCGTCGTTGGTGTTGCCCTCGACGGTGGTGATGGTGGAGCTGGTGTAGGCGATGCAGATGCCGGTGTGGCTGCCGCCGCCGGGCCCGAAGAAGACCTGGCCGCCGATCACCGGGTACTCGGTGAAGCGGTCGCGCTCCTTGAACCAGGCGACGCCCTCCGCGCAGGAGGCGGTCACCGGGAAGCGCCCGGCGTTGCCGGACTGCTCGGCGCACCAGGAGACGAAGGTGGCGCACCAGGCCTCGCCCTGGGACCACTCCAGGCCGGCGACGGCGGGGGAGAACTTCTGGATGTTGTTCCAGTGCCCGCCGCTGCGACCCTCGTGGTAGCCGACCTCGTCTCGGGCGATGCGGATCAGGTCCGCCGCGTTCGAGGACATGGGTGTGGACTCCTTGTTCTTGGAAGGGTGCCGGTCGGGGTCTCAGGCCTTGCCGAAGGTCTGCACGTAGCGGCCCCAGTTGCCGCGCTGGCGGGGCGCGTAGCCGATGCCGATGTAGTTGTAGTCGGGGTTGAGGATGTTCACGCGGTGGCCCGGGCTGTTCATCCACATCTGCATCGCCTCCGGCACGCTGTTGCTCGGGGTGACGTTCTCGGCGGAGGAGCGGGAGACGAAGCCGGCGGCCGCGATGCGGTCCCAGGGGGAGCTGCCGTCGGTGCCGTTGTGCTGGGTGAGGTCGTGCGAGGCCATGTCGTTGGCGTGGCGCTGGGCGGCCGCGCTGAGGCGGTCGTCCAGGCGCACCGGCGGGGCGCCGACCCGGCCGCGCTCGGCGTTGACGGCGTTCAGCATCTCGGAGCGGAAGTCGCCGCCGCCACCGCCGGGCTGGGGCTGCGGCTGGGGCTGGGGCTGCTGCTGGCCGCCGCCGCCGCTGATGCCCCCGGCCGGGACGAGCTGCCAGCGCTGCGCCGGGTTGCCGTCGTCCTGCCTGGAGAGGGTGAGCGGCGAGCCGGGGGCGGCCGCGGTGAGGTAGAGCATGCCCTCGTTGGTGCGGGTGGTGCGGATGCGGACCCAGTCGTTGTCGAGGGGCTCGAAGCACCAGTGCTGGTTGGGCTGGTTGTGCTCGTTGTACAGCCAGGCCTGGCCGGTGGAGTAGTTGAAGTCCATGACCATGGCCTGGCCGCCGACGTGCTTGCCGGTGGTGAGCTGGGTCTCCAGGAGGAAGCTGCCGTTCTCCTTGGCCCAGAAGGTCCAGCCCTGGGCGGTGGTGCCGTTGGAGCCCCAGGACTGGACGGCGGTGCCGGCGGCGGTCTGGCTGGAACGGACGTCGGCGACGGTTCCGTTGGCGGACTTGATCGTCCAGGTCTGGCCGTGCTGCGGGAGCGTGGGCATGGTGGCGCCTCTCGTCTGTGGTGTCGCCCCGGGCCGCATCCGCTGCGGCCCGGGGCCTGACGAGAGAGACGTTCCTGCACGGCGGTAGACGGCCGGTCAACACGCGTGGCCGGTGCCGCCGTTGATGCCGTGTCTACCGCGCCAGAAGGGCCCTGACCTGCGCCGATTCCTCGGTGAGCCCCAGCCGCTCGTACACCTCCAGGGAGTCCGTCAGACAGGCCCGGGCCTGGCTCGGGCGGCCGAGGCCGGTGAGCGCGGTGCCGAGGGTGCGCAGCAGGGCGCCCTCCAGGGCGGGGCTGGTGCGCCGGGCGAGCGGGAGGACCGCCTCGGCCGCGTCGACGGCGAGCAGCCAGCGGCCGGCCTCGGCGTGGATGCGGGCGGCGAGGTCGCCGGACGCGGCGGCGAAGACGGTGACCTGGAGGGCGGTGAACTCGTCGCGGGCGCCGACCGCGTGGTCGAGCGCCGCCTCCGGGTCGCCGCACAGCCGCAGCACCCGGGCGAGGTAGTAGCGGCCGATCGCGGCGGAGACCGGCCCCGAGTCGCGCATCAGGCGGGCGCTGCGCTCGGCGGCCTCCCGGGCCTCGTCGAGCCGGCCGGTCTGGGCGCAGCTGAAGGCGAACTCGCCGAGCGCGCTGCCCTCGGAGCGTCCGGCCCCCAGGCGGTGGAACAGCCCGGCGGCCCGGCCGGCGTGTTCGGCGGCCTCGGCGTAGCGGCCGTGCACGCGGGCGTTGCCGCCGAGGGTGAGCAGGGCCTTGGCGAGCACCCGGTCGGTGCCGGTGGTGGTGCAGACCTCGACGGCCCGGCGGATCTCCTCCACGGACTCGGCGTAGCGGTTGACGTGCCAGAGCATGCTGCCGCGCACGTACCGGGCGAGGGCGAGCGGGCCGTGGTCGCCGCGTGCCTCGGCCTCGTCGGCCAGGCGTTCGGCGAGGTCGGCGATGACGGTGGTCTGGGTGCGTTCGGCGAGCACCGCGCCCATCCGGTCGGCGAGTTCGACGGCGCGGTCGAGCGGCAGGGCCGGGTCGGCGCAGCTCAGGGCGATGACGGCGGCGTGCACCTCGGCCTGCTCGCGCATCCAGCGCACGGCCTCCGTGCCGTCGGCGACGGGCCGGCCGGGGTGTGGCACCGGCACGTCGAGCAGGCTGAGCTCGACCGGGTCGGGCTTGCGGGCGGCGACGTCGGCGTTGCGGGCGGTGGCGAGGCAGAAGTCGAGCAGCCGTCCGGTGGCCGCGGTGCGTTCGGCGGGGCCGTCCTCGGCGGCGAGCCGGCCGCGGGCGTAGGCGCGGACCAGGTCGTGGTAGCCGTACCGGCCGAAGCGGGGGGACTGCAGGAGGTTGAGGTCGACGAGGGTTTCGAGGAGTTCGTCGGTCTCGGCCTCGGTGCGGTCGAGCAGGACGGCGGCGCAGGGCAGCGGGATGTCGGGGGCGTCGGGCAGGGCGAGCAGCCGGAAGGCGCGGGCCAGTTCGACGTCGAGGCGGTGGTAGGAGAGCGCGAAGCTGGCCTCCACCGTCCGTTCGCCGTCGCTGAGTTCGGCCAGCCGGTGCTCCCGGCGCAGGCCCTCGGCGAGGGTGGCCAGGGTGAGCGCGGGGTCGGCGGCGAGCCGGGAGGCGACGATGCGGACGGCGAGCGGCAGCAGCCCGCAGGCCCGGACGACCTCCTCGGCGGCCCCTGGCTCGGCGGCGACGCGTTCGGCGCCGACGATCCGGGTGAGCAGTTCCAGCGCCTGCCCGGGCGGCAGGGTGTCCAGGCGCAGCTGGTGGGCTCCGGCGAGGCCGGCCAGCCGGTGGCGGCTGGTGACGAGGACGGCGCAGCCGGGCGAGCCGGGCAGCAGGGGTTCGACGTGGCCGGGGGTGGCCGCGTTGTCGAGGACGACCAGGACGCGCCGCCCGGCCAGGGCCGAGCGGTAGAGCGCGCTGCGCTCCCCGGTGTCCGGGGGGATCTCGCCGGGGGCGACGCCGAGGTCCCGCAGGAAGCCGGCGAGCACCGTGCCGGGGTCGGGCGGGGTGCGGTCGGCGCCGCGCAGGTCGGCGAAGAGCTGCCCGTCGGGGAAGCGGTCGCGGGTCCGGCGGGCCACGTGCACGGCGAGGGTGGTCTTGCCGACGCCGCCCATGCCGTCCAGAGCGGAGACCACGACGGCCCGTCCGCCGGCGCCGGCGAGGCGGTCGGTGAGGGCCTCGACCTCCTCGGTGCGGCCGGTGAAGTCGGGCAGGCCGGACGGCAGCTGGTCGGGCGCCCGCCAGGTGTCGGCGGCGCCGGGGGCGTCGGCGGCGGGCCCGGCCTGGGCGGCGCCGGCGGGCAGCAGGGCGGCGTCCTCGCGCAGGATCCGCAGCTGGAGCTCGGCGGGGGCGTCCTCGCCGGGCGGGAGCGAGGCGCGGGCGTCCTCGTACACGGCGAGCGCCTCGGCCTTGCGCCCGGCCTGGTAGAGGGCGCGCATCAGGACGGTGGTGAGCCGGGGGCGGCCGGGGTGCTCCAGGGCGAGGGCGGCGATCGCCGCGGTGAGGTCGGTGCGGTCGCCGAGGTCGGCGTCCAGCTCCAGTTCCGTCTCCTTGGCCGAGACCCGCTGTTCGGTGAGGCGGGTGCGGACGGCCTCGGCGTGCGGCCCGGGCAGTCCGGCCAGCGCCTCGCCGACCCAGAGCCGGTGGGCGCGGCGCAGCACCTCCCGCACCTCCCGCGGCGGGGCGCCCGCCTCGCGCAGCCGCTCGGCCTCGGCCAGCAGCGCCTCCCAGGCGGCGGCGTCCACCTCGCTGCCGGGCGCCCTGAACGCGTAGCCGTCGCCGACGCGCACCAGCGGCATCCGGTCCGGGTCGTCCCCGGCGTACGGCCGGAACGCGGTGCGCAGCCGGGAGACGGCGAGCTGGACGGCCTTGCGCGGGTCGGCCGGCGCGGCCCCGCCCCACACCCCCTCGACCAGCACCGGGACCGACACCGTGCGCCCGGCGGCGGCCAGCAGCACGGCGAGCACGGCCCGCTGCTGCGGCCGGCCCAACTCCAGTTCCAGCTCCCCGTACCAGGCCCGCAGCGGTCCCAGCAGTCCGAACCGCAGCCCGGAACCCCCCATGTCACCCATCTACCCGTCCCCGAAAGTCGTCCTGCGCCGGGATCCCGCCAGTTCCGTCCGGACGGTGGGCCCCCATACCCCGGCGGCCTATGCTCTGTCACAGATTGTGCACCGGATCGTGCACAGGTTGTGCACCGGATCGAGGGCTTCGAGGGGTGGGCCGTGGGGCTCGTTTTCAGCCTGCTGGGGTCGCTGCGGGCCCGGCACGACGGTCGTGAGCTCGACCTCGGCCGACCGCAGCAGCGGGCCGTGCTCGCGGCCCTGCTGGTCCCGCCGGGGCAGCTGGTGTCCACGGATCGGCTGGTCGAGGACCTGTGGGGGGCGGACGAAACCCGCTGGCCGAAGGATCCGGTCGGGCAGATCGGCACCCACGTCCACCGTCTGCGGCGGGCCCTGGGCGAGCCCGGGCTGCTGGTCGGAGCGGCGGGCGGCTACCGGCTGGAGGCGCCGCGCACGGCGGTGGACCTCTTCCGTTACGAGGCCGAGGTGGCGGAGGCCGTCGCGCTGCGTCACCAGGATCCCCTGCGGGCGCGCGAGTCGCTGGCGCGGGCGCTGGGCGCCTGGGAGGGGCACCGGGCGCTGGACGGGGTGCCCGGGGCGTTCGCCGAGCGGGTCCGGGAACGACTGGCGGCCGGGCGGTTCGCGGCGGTGAAGACCCTGCTAGACCTGGACCTGTCGCTCGGCCGGCACGCCGAGGCGCTGGAGCCGCTGGCCGGGCTGGCCGCCTCGCACCCGCAGGACGAGGAGGTGCACCGGCTGCACCTGCTGGCGCTGCACCGCTGCGGCCGGACGGCGGAGGCGCTGGCGGGGTACGAGGCGCTGCGTGAGCGGCTGGACGGGGAGCTCGGTCTCGAACCCGCCCCGGCACTGGTCGAGCTGGCCGGGCAGATCCGGCGCGGCGAGGCCCCGGTGCTGCTGCGGCGGCTGCCGAGGCCGAGCCAGCTGCCGCCGGACATCCCGGACCTGGTCGGGCGGGCGGCGCAGGTGCGGGAGGCGGAGCGGGTGCTGCGGGCGGCCGGGGCGCCGGTCCTGGGGCTGTCCGGTCCGGCGGGCTGCGGCGCGTCGGCGCTGGCGGTGCACGTGGCGCACACCGTCCAGGACGCCTTCCCGGACGGTCGGCTGTACGCGGGCGGCGGCGGGGCCGGTGTGGTGCTCGCCGGCTTCCTGCGGGCGCTGGGGGACCGGCCGGCGGCGGGCGCGGACGTCGAGGAGCTCGGCGCGCGCTACCGCGGGCTGCTCGCCGGGCGCCGGGTGCTGGTCCTGCTGGACGGGGTGGCCGAGCCGGGCGTGCTGCTGCCGTCGGTGCCCGGCTGCGCGGCGGTGGTGGCGGGCGCCGAACCGGGCACCCTGCCCGACGGCGCCGTACGGCTCGCGGTGGGACCGCTGGAGCCGCACGACGCCTACGAACTGCTGGCCCGGATCGCCGGCGCGGACCGGGTCCGGCGGGAGCCGGAGGCGGTGGCCGAGGTGGCCGCGCTCTGCGGCCACCTGCCGGTCCTGCTGCGCACGGCGGCGGAGCGGCTCGCCTCCCGGCCGCAGTGGTCGGTGGCCGACCTGGTGCGGTGGCTCGCCCTGCGGGCCGACGGGCCGGGGCGGGCCCAGTAACGCCGGCTCTCCCGGCGACCCCGGCCTTCTCGGTGACCGGGGCCGGTTCAGTAGAGGTCGGAGGAGAAGAGGACTGCGCCGGGGACGGGGCCGGGGTTGGAGGAGTGGGGGATGCGCGGGATGTCGTTGCCGCCCCAGTAGACGCCGGAGGTGCCGCTGGCGGTGACGGTCAGCTTGGCGTGCGGGTGGCCGTAGGTGCCGGAGGACCAGCAGGCGGCGCCGTTGGCGGAGTAGACGACGAAGTTGCCATCGACCTGCATGACGGCCTTGTAGCCGCAGCCGACGGTGCCGCTGGCCATCTTGACTTGGGTCCCGTACTGGTAGACGACGAAGTTGCCGTCGGGCTGCATGATCATCCGGGTGGAGCCGGACTCGATGTACCAGCCCTGGTAGAGCGGCTCGTCGTCCCAGATGGAGACGTGGTCGACGGCCCGCTCGATCGCGGCCTCCGCGGTACCGGTCGACGCCACGGTCCCGGCCAGGGCGAGCGCGGTGGTGGCGGTGGCCAGGGCGATCTGCCGGAGGGTCTTCGTCGTCTTCATGTACCCGTGCCTCGTGGTTCTCTCGTGCGTTCGCGCCCGCCAGGTCCTCGGGGCGCGGTGTGGCACGACCTTGGCGGAAGGCGGTAGACAAACGATGAACGCCGCCGTTTAACGGGGTCCGGGGGCCGGGCCGGCGGGCCGGGGCCCACGGCGGGACCAGGGGCATTTGGCTTGGGCCCGGAGTGGGAGTAGTGTCTCCTAGTCGCCTGACAGGGAGCACCGGACACGCAGCCGCGCGGACGGTCCCGGGGTGGCCAATCCTCTGAAACACCACTTCCCGGTTCAGGCCGGGTCGCTTCGTCGTTTTCGCGTCGCGGCCTGGTGCGCATTCGGTGTGCATGTTTATTGGGTTGCGGTCGGATTCGCTTTTCGGAGCGGGGATCGGCTAGAGTTTGAAACGTCGGACAGGGCGTCAAACCCCGGAAGACACCGGCGAGTTGGA